>NZ_CP054699.1:2245000-2901975 GCF_022558445.1 Candidatus Contubernalis alkalaceticus | reverse complement strand
GCGGCAATATACCAGGCATCCACCCGGTCATTTTTAGGGGGGGAAAGGAAATGAGACTTTTTATACTCCTTAATTAGGCTCGGGTTAAACATATAGACTTTAACATTAGAGCACCCAAAATCTAAATGCCGATGTAAGTATATGGCGGCGTGAGTCGAGTAGCAGCCGGTATGTTCCAGTCCAAAACGAATTTCATCAAAACTATGCTTATCTACCAGCTGATTAATCCGTTTCTGCAGCTCCATGATACCGGGTCGGTTATTTAGAACAGTAAAGCGGCATAAAGCTCGTTTCTCTTCTTCATCGGTTAAACAGCATACTACATTTTCCTTGCTGCTTACATCAATACCGACAAACAAAGGGATAGTCATCGTCGTTTTCACCTCCTTAGAAAAAGGATGTGATGTCTACAGTCCTGGGATGTCCCTGGGAAACCCATGAACGACAGCCTTGCGAGCTATTGGAATACACCGGTTCCCCTCGGTGCACTGGTCTCCCTCTGCTGGCAGGAGAGAGGGGCAACCGGGAAACAGTCAGCGTGTTGGTCTATAACATGGGGCCAGGGGAACACTCTTAAAAAGGAAGACACCCGATAACGGGGCAACGGGAGAAAATTGAACATTCCCTTGGTAGACACCTATGGCTATATTTTCCCAAAGACATCCCAGAACTGTAAACCCTTTTTTCAATTAATTTGACATGATACGCGGAAACGTATTGTTTGATAGGCTTGTGAATATGCCGCAGTTGTGGATTCTGATGGATAACTCTTCGAGTTACCCACAGACCCCACGAACTGCTTGGACAACGCTTCGCGTTGACCACATATTCACAACCCCTGCTGCTAATTTTTTTAATCTTTTTTTAAAAAGATCATAAGTAAGTTAGATAACAAGATTTGATTCTGTATAAAGTTTTCAAAGAACAAATGAGCACCATCCGAACTGGAAATTTACGTCCAAATCGTCTGCTGCTCATAGTATACAAGGAGTTGATACAATGGAGTGGCTGGACAGGTTGAATCAATCAATAAGCTATATTGAGAATAACCTTGAAGGGAAAATAGACTATGAGCAGGCGGCAAAAATTGCCTGTTGTTCATCATTTCATTTTCAGAGAATGTTTTCATACATAGCAGGTGTTTCATTAGCTGAGTATATCAGGCGGAGGCGGATGACATTAGCAGCATTTGAACTTCAAAACAGTGACATAAAGGTTATTGATTTGGCTTTGAAATACGGATATGATTCCCCAACCTCATTTTCCCGTGCCTTTCAGAACATACATGGTGTATCGCCTTCTGGTGCAAAAAATGAGGGCGTTAATCTTAGAGCCCATCCCGGTATGACCTTCTTCATTTCAATTAAAGAGCAGCGGTGTGATGTCAAGTAGTTAACTGGAAATTATTTAAGAAATTCGCTGCTGTTAAGGGGGTGCTTGCCCAAAAAAGGCATCACTTAACTAAGCCACCCAAATTAACAGTACTAAAATTACATTAACGGTAAATTATGGGTGGATGGAATCGCAGCTAATCTTTATAATATTTCTTGTTGGTTTCCTCCTCTCTGTTGGTAGAGTTGGTTCGTCTTTAGCAGATGAAAGACCAACCGTACCAGTTTACGTGCTGTAAGAGCAAGGGCCCGTTTATGGGCGAACTGTTTCGGCTCTGCCTTTTTCTTGGCATAATACTCTGCAAAAACAGGGTCGTGCACCCGAACACTGTTAGCCGCCTCCATTAAGTAATATCGTAAATAGCGGTTCCCAGAGTGAATTAGCCGTGTTTGGCTGGCCGTAAAGTTTCCCGATTGATTCTCAGTCCAGGCAATGCCCGCATGCTTAGCCAACTGCTTATGGCTGGCAAACTGGTGGATGTCACCAATTTCAGCCAAGATACCAGAAGAAAAGATAGGACCGATACCCGGGACAGAATCTAGAGTTTGAGGAATCGTTTTTAAATGGTCTTCAATAGCCTTTTTTATAGACTTAATCTGTTCCTGAATTGTCCGAATGACCCGAATACTGGAGGCCATAGCTAGGTTAACAGAATCAGCCATAGCCTTAGATAATCGGTAAGAAGAACGAGCTGCTTTCTGTAACTCCTTAGCCACAGATTGAGGATCATCAAATCGATTTTTACCATGCTGGATTAAAAATTCCACCAGCTGGTCCACAGAGATTTCTGCTAAAGCTTCTGTGGATTCAAACTCCTCCATGACGGCCAAAGAAGTTGCCGACAGCTTGTTTTCAAAAACAAGCGTGTAATCGCTGCATTTTAAATACAGGTTGGTCATAAGGAAATTACTTTCTCTTACCAGTGCCTTCATGAGATGGTACCTGGTCCGGGTCAGCCGCTGCAGTGCCATCATCGGTTCACTCCAGGTGAAGGGATGAGGTAAGTGGCCGGACCGAACCTTGGCGGCAATATACCAGGCATCCACCCGGTCATTTTTAGGGGGGGAAAGGAAATGAGACTTTTTATACTCCTTAATTAGGCTCGGGTTAAACATATAGACTTTAACATTAGAGCACCCAAAATCTAAATGCCGATGTAAGTATATGGCGGCGTGAGTCGAGTAGCAGCCGGTATGTTCCAGTCCAAAACGAATTTCATCAAAACTATGCTTATCTACCAGCTGATTAATCCGTTTCTGCAGCTCCATGATACCGGGTCGGTTATTTAGAACAGTAAAGCGGCATAAAGCTCGTTTCTCTTCTTCATCGGTTAAACAGCATACTACATTTTCCTTGCTGCTTACATCAATACCGACAAACAAAGGGATAGTCATCGTCGTTTTCACCTCCTTAGAAAAAGGATGTGATGTCTACAGTCCTGGGATGTCCCTGGGAAACCCATGAACGACAGCCTTGCGAGCTATTGGAATACACCGGTTCCCCTCGGTGCACTGGTCTCCCTCTGCTGGCAGGAGAGAGGGGCAACCGGGAAACAGTCAGCGTGTTGGTCTATAACATGGGGCCAGGGGAACACTCTTAAAAAGGAAGACACCCGATAACGGGGCAACGGGAGAAAATTGAACATTCCCTTGGTAGACACCTATGGCTATATTTTCCCAAAGACATCCCAGAACTGTAAACCCTTTTTTCAATTAATTTGACATGATACGCGGAAACGTATTGTTTGATAGGCTTGTGAATATGCCGCAGTTGTGGATTCTGATGGATAACTCTTCGAGTTACCCACAGACCCCACGAACTGCTTGGACAACGCTTCGCGTTGACCACATATTCACAACCCCTGCTGCTAATTTTTTTAATCTTTTTTTAAAAAGATCATAAGTAAGTTAGATAACAAGATTTGATTCTGTATAAAGTTTTCAAAGAACAAATGAGCACCATCCGAACTGGAAATTTACGTCCAAATCGTCTGCTGCTCATAGTATACAAGGAGATGTGGAGATGAATTACAGAATTGAGAAAAAAGAAGCCTTTCGGATTGTGGGGGCTAAAAAGCATTTTGATTTGAACACCGAAGAAAACTTTAAAGAAGTACCGCAATTTTGGGGTGAGGTATTTCAAAACGGTATGTTTGGCGAAATTAGCAAATTATCCAACCAGGAACCATTGGGTGTTTTGGGTGTAAGTACATGTATGAACGGAAAAGATTTCGATTATTATATTGCTGCTGCAACAAACAAACCAATTCCAGAAAATATGTATGAATATCAAGTGCCAGAAACTACTTGGGCAATATTCGAATGTGTTGGACCTATGCCAAATGCTATACAAGACCTTCAGAAACGGATTATCACAGAATGGTTACCGACATCAGGATATGAATATGCAGATGCCCCGGATATAGAAGTGTATCCATCGGGTGATACATCTTCATTAAATTATAAATGTGAAGTTTGGTTGCCGATTACAAAAAATAAATAAATGCTATTTGCAGAGTAAGCTTGGTTATTTGGCTGCATAATGGCATCTAGAATAATCAAGTTTACTCTTAATAGTATACAAAACGAGGATTCATGATGAGAGATAAAATTTATAAAGATATTAGTTGTGAAGTTGCTTTAAACAGGCTCAAAAGGCAGATGCCATATTGCTGGGATTTGAATATTTATCGTGGTTGTGAACATGGTTGCAAATATTGTTACGCAATCTATTCCCATGATTATCTTGACTCTGAAAACTATTTTGGAGATATATATGTAAAAATAAATATTATAGAGCAGCTTGAAAAGCAACTGCGTAATCCTAATTGGAAAAGAGAAATAGTTAATATTGGTGGTGTAACTGACAGCTATCAGCCAGCTGAAAAGCATTACAAATTAATGCCAGAAATTTTAAAGCTTCTAATCAAGTTTAAAACCCCAGCAATTATTTCAACAAAATCGGATTTAATTCTAAGAGACTTTGATTTAATTGATGAATTGTCTAAGTTAACATATATTAATGTAGCAGCTACAATTACAACAGTTGATGAAGAATTGAGAAAGCTAATTGAGCCGGGAGGAGTTGAATCAACTAGGCGTTTTAAAATGCTTAAAACCTTTAAGAAAACAAATGCTTCTATTGGATTGCATGTAATGCCAATTATTCCATATCTGACAGATAGCTATGAGAACATTGATTCACTTTTTCATATAGCAAAAGACAGTGATGTTGACTATGTTTTGCCGGGGACTCTATATCTGAGAGGAAAAACAAGGACTGTATTTTTTGATTTTATTAGAAAGGAATTTCCAAACTTTTATTATGACTTAGTTGCACTTTATAAGACAGGTGGAGCAAACAAGGAGTATAAAAATATCTTGTATAAAACTGTAAATGAGGTTAGAGATAAGTATTCTCTTTCAAGTAGTTATTCTAAGCCAATGAAGGAAAAGCTAAAATGATTATTTTGGCTAGGATAATGTGCGGTATTACAGCAATTTAAAGCCTTTTATTTTTTCTATTCCCTTCACCTCTGGACCTCCGCTAGTGTAGATTTTGACAAAGCATTATATCTTACAGAATGTTATTTACAGCAAATTAAAAAAGAACAAAAAAACGCCGAAGAAGCTATAACGATTGTGGAGCAACTAATAAGAGGTAGTAAACAAATTAATAACAGCGCCTTTTTCACAAGAAAAGAAGCTGCTGACCAGCTGCAAATTTCAATGGATGCTTTAAGAAATTGGGAAATGAATGGTTTGCTCACAATTAAGCGAAAACAAAACGGCTATCGAACATATTCAGATGAAGATATCAGGCTGATCAAAATCATTCGATCCCTGCGCTGTGCAAATTATTCTCTTGCGGCAATTTTGCGAATGTTAAATGCTCTGTCCAACAATCCCAGAATAAATATTCGTGAAGTTATTGATACACCAAAAGAAAATGACGACATTATTTCCGCATGCGATCATCTGCTTACATCTTTAAAAAATGCCGAAAGTAACGCCAACAACATGCTTCACCAACTTAGAAAGATGCCCGGAAGATTTCGGCCCTTGCCTTCGGCAATTTCCAGAATCTCCCTCTCAGGGCCAGTCCCCCACAACTTTATTGAGCCAACTGCATTAATTTTCTTAGGTTATCCTGCCAAGGGTTTTTTGTGTCCTGGCCGCCATAAAACCGAGAGAAAACCGCTTGAGAACACACAGTAATGTATGAGAACTATAGCGAGGGCAGGTCGCTAAACTAAAAGGGAAGCCCTTCAAATGAGGGTAATGTTACAATATGCACAGATAAGAATGTTTTGACTTTTGGTATAACTAAAGCTACGGGAACTGTTACGGGTGCTGTTGATGGTCCTTATGTGTATTTCAAAATGGATATTGTCACAAATGGAAAATAGTCAATAATCAAGTCTCTGTTAAGGCGGATAAAAAACGTGCTAGACCCGTTAGAATGGATTGAAACGGCTAAAACAATATTTCAAGAAAAGCCCGGAACCGATGTCCGGGTAAAATTTTTTAAGTTTTCTTTTTTGCTTTGTAGTGACCGGGTGGGTTCGAGATGTTGAGCTTGAGCCGTAGTGCTGTCTGAAGTGACCGTGAAAAATTAACGTTGGCGCTCTCAGCTGCGTCGTTTAGCCATTTCGGTAGTGTAACAGTCTTTCTGACGTATTGTTGTGCCATTTCATCACGAATGATAGGCATATAAACTGAAATTAGAGAAATGAAAGCATTCTGGTAATCCAAGAGGATGTCTGACGGATTAGAGGCTGCTGGAATTTTTTCTTCGTCCTCTTCCAGGCCGTAAAGTGTCAATTCTAAAAGTTCTTTAGCCATATCAAATGCCTGCTGGATGTTTTCGCCTTGTGTGGCCACATCGAGGTCGGGAAAAACAACGCAGTAATCAAGTCCGTCTTGTTCAGGCGGATAAAATATTGCTGGAAAAAGATAACGATCTATCATTTTTTGCACTCCTTTATTATAATAAGCTTGCTTTTTCACCATTCCCAGCCTGCTTGTCGGTATATGCTTCTGAGAGTATGACCGTATATTGACTTTTTTGGATGTTGAACTGTTACAGTTCCTGGTTTTTCATTGTGTTTGTATTGATGATGTGAGCCTTTTATGCGGACAAGATATCATCCTTCCCTTACCAGTCTTTCGATGATATCCTTTGAGTCCTCGTTCCGCATAATTAACTTACACAAACCTTTCCAATAATAATTATAGCAATGCTAACACGTGTTTTCAATACGCACAAACAATTGTTTTCCGGTATTTGTTTTAAAGAGCTAATGTCAAAGATCCTCGGCTGTGGACAAGTTGCGGTAAAGGGGAGGTATGACGTAACAGTGTTAAACTCTGGTTTAGCGCAGCTGAGGGCGTCCCTGTACTGATCTAAAAATATTGTTGATAGCCGCTGAACGTTTCAAGAATTAGAGAGCGGATGTGGAGCGGATAGTAACAGGCACTTAAGTTATTATGAGGGTGGTGAATACTCAAAATAGAGTAGTAGAGGAAACGCTTAGCGTAATGGTGTTATAATAAATATATCTTCTATCTGGAAAGGAGATGCTCATCTTGGATGACTATTTAAAAGATTTAGAAAGGCAAATTGCCGTTAATGCCCGTGAATGGGAAGCTCTGCCAAAAATCACCTCTGAAGAAATAGCCCAGGCAAAATATTTTTACAAAGAAAAGGTGTTTTTACCCTCCCGGGAATTGTTTAAGACAAGGGAAACCCATAAGATATATAATTATGAAGTTTATGGTTTAATTCTTACTTTAGGTTTTTCCTGGGAACCCCTTGTGCTGACAATCTCAGTCTGTCAACCGGAAAGGGTATTTTTCTTATGCACTCCAGAAACAGAACATTTGCTGGATGAAATTATTGATATTACCAGGTTGAAGTTCTCCCAAATAGATAAAGAAACTGTCCGGGGTATTGATTCTCTGCCTATCTATCAGCAGGTGCTGAAAGTTTGGGATAAGTGGGGGCGTCGCAAGGATTTAGCAGCAGATATTACCGGTGGAACCAAGGCAATGACGGGTGCCCTGTCCATGGCTGGAGCGCTGCTGGGAATAAAACTTTTGTATGTTCATAATAAAGAATATGATAAAGAGCTTCGAAGACCCAAGCCGGGGACAGAGTGCCTGGAAAAAATTCATAATCCCTATACAGTTTTTGGTGTGCTGCAGGAAAGGGAGATAGAAGAACTATTCCGGCGAAAGGATTACCATGGTGCCGGCAGGTCACTGGCCCAACTTGTGGAAAAAGTACCGGACCCACGGAAATTTGAAGTAACGCTGTATTTGTCCCGGGCTTACGAAGAATGGGACGGCCTGAACCTGGTGGATGCTGCAAAAAACCTGGAAACAGCGTATCAGCTGCTGGCAAGGGCATGTTTATCCAGCGAAGAAACGGAACTTTTGGAGGCACAGGTAGAAAAGCTAAAACATCTTGCCGGACTGATGCCCTTAAAACCGGGGAATTCAACTCTTCCTCTATTGCAGGATGGGAATGCAGTGGAAACCCTTGTATTTACCGTTTACCAGAATGCCATACGTATGGAGGAGCGGGTAAATATGATAATGCCTCCCTCTATCTTTACAGGCTCCTGGAAATATTTGAACAGAGAAGGTTTGCAATGTACGGCATAGATACATCTAACCCCGTTTATACTCTTCTTTTACAATCCATGCATGGGGAATCTGAAGGATCCCTACTGGAAAAAATAAATCAGATTAAAAAAGAACTAAAACAACCAGCAGCAAAGCAACTGCCCGGGCAAATAGCCCTGGTGGAAGGTTACATGCTTTTGGAATCCATAAATGATTCATTCCAGTTAAAAAAAGTATCTCCTAAACCGGTTCACTGGGGCTGGTTTGTAAACGAAACCCAAAAAAGAAATCACAGCATTCTGGCCCATGGATTTGTGTTTGTGTCGAAGGAGCAGTATAAAAAGTTTAAGGCAATGGTAGAAAGCATTTTTGACCTTTTCTGCCAGGTTGAAGAAATGGATATAAAAGAATGTGCCCGGCAGTACCAATTTATTGAGGATCCCTTTAATGAAATTTTTTTGCTTTAAGCAGTTATAAGGGAGAGTAAAATAATTGAGATATGAGTCTTTAAAACTAAATATTAGAAACACAATAGTTTTAACTGCCAGCTTTCAATATTTGATGATTAACACAACTATATAAATCCATAAAAAAACCGTTCTCAGAGCTAATCTGAGAGCGTTTTTTATGGACTCAATTATAAAACATGAAATGATTATACTAAACGATAAAAACTTGTTAATATTTAACAAGGACTATAACCTCCTGAACCACCTGGGAGACGACCTGGGCTTTCAATACCTTG
Organism: Candidatus Contubernalis alkalaceticus; assembly: GCF_022558445.1. Lineage (NCBI taxonomy): Bacteria > Bacillati > Bacillota > Dethiobacteria > Dethiobacterales > Dethiobacteraceae > Candidatus Contubernalis > Candidatus Contubernalis alkaliaceticus. The sequence goes on along the minus strand of NZ_CP054699.1, from coordinate 2,893,209 downwards.
CCGTTGAGAAACGCATTCTTAATGCCCTGTGTTAGTGCTTTACTGAAAAACAAAAAACCCTAGAATAGGGTTTTTTTGATGTATTTTGCAGGAAATAATATGTAATTTGTAGAAAAATAACCAAATAAGCTATAAAGTGTTTTATTATGTTAAATGTAGTAAACTCATTAATAAGTGAACTTTAACTCCTGAGTTAAATGATTTAATGGGGTGGGTAAATGATAGATGTCTCAAATTACAAAGCTTCAGCGGTAGATCGGGCACGCTTTGCCCGAATCTATTATATTCATCAACAGCTTATTACAAAGTGTTATCCAAATGTACCAAAGTTAGCGAGCAAGCTTGAAGTTACCCAACGTACCGTAGAGCGGGACATTGAATACATGAGAGACCGGTTGGGAGCACCTATTCAATATATTCGCAGCAGAAGGGGTTATCACTATAAAGATAATAGCTTTCAATTACCACCCATTTGTTTAACAGAAGGGGAATTGGTCGCTATTTTTCTTGGACAAAAACTCCTAGCCCAATGTGCCGGCACTCCTCTGGAGGGAGTTATACGCAGTGCTGTTGAGAAAATTGCTTTGCTAATGCCCGATGGAATATCTGTTGATACAAACTCGCTGGATCATTTAATTTCATTTGATGTCAAAACCCTTCGGGGCAATGAACAAAGACTGGCAGAAATATATAATCAAATAGCCGGTGCACTGGAAAATAGTAAAACGGTATGGATGAAATATTATGGAATCAGCCGTGATGAAGTGAATGAGCGAAATGTGGATCCGTATCACCTGCGCTATTTTCAGGGGGCATGGTACTTAATAGGGTATTGTCACCTAAGGGAGAACATACGAATATTTGCATTAGACCGAATTCAGGAATTACAACGAACTTCGCTTTCCTTTGAAATGGCCCCCGGTTTTAATGTTCAAGAATTTCTCTGCAGTACATTAGGTATACAATTTGATTCTGAACCCCAGGAAGTTGTAATTAAATTTGACAGCCATCAAGCCCGCTGGATTCGGGAACGAAAATGGCACAGCACACAAGAAATCAATTACGAACCAGACGGTTCTCTTATTTTGTCTTTGAAAGTCTGCGGCATGGGAGAAGTCAAGCGGTGGGTGTTAGGTTTTGGCCATCACGCAGAGGTGATTATGCCGGTGGACCTGAGGAAAGAAGTACAGTTAGAGATAGAAAAGATGAATTTAAATTATAAAAAGTAAACCAAACACCTGCTCCCGACACGGTGGGTCGGGGGTGGTGTGGTATGCTGTGGTAAAAGACGTCTTAGAAAATCAATTCATGAAGGTTAAGGAAGTAAATAGTTAATAAGGTATGTCATAGATAAAAAAGAAGATATTTCTCTTAAAATTGAATTTGCTGACTTCCTATGAAACAACTAGAATGCAAAATAATTCCTTATAGGTAAGCTAAAATAAGGCAGCATGCAAACTCTACCATCTCAATATTTCAATTCCTCTTAGGTATTTATCTCATAAATTGTATTATAGCCTAAACTGTTGGATAATAAAAGAAAATATTTAAAAGATAGTTGACAAAATATAGCAGGTGTTGCTATAATTAATTTGAACTCTACCATATCAATTAAAAATAATAAGAGCATCGAATTAAGTGCCAGGGATTGACAGACTATGGCCTTTATTATAAACATCATTTCTTTAACCACAGTGCAGCCGTGTTGCTGGCTAAACTTCATGGAAGCACGACCATTTTCCTCACCAGTTTCAAGGTTATGGCCGGAGAAAGGTTCTATAGTGCCGGGGTTTGAGAGGTTGTAGAAATAATAAGTCTGCAGAAAATACGGGAATCAGCAAGGGAGACGCGCTAAGGTTGGTAATCAGTATTTTGAAAGGAGGGGCAATATGCCTTGTGCTATAATTTCTTCTTTGGGGACAAGCCTATTAACAAATTTTGCAACCAATGGAGTAAAAAAGATTGTTCATTTAACTGCCAACAGTAAATCAGGGGAAATACAAAAGGAGCAAATAAGAATTATTGAAGAACTTAGAATTAAGGTTGAATCTAGATTAAAAGAAAGTAAACCACAAGTATTTCGGAAATATAGCGCTGAACTGAATGGTATATACGGGTACTATGAAGTATCCGGCTTAAAAGATGAAAGCCTGGAGAGGGATGTACATTTTCTAATAGCTTCAGATACCTACCAGGGTCAGTTAACTGGGAAATTAATAATGAATCATTTAAAATGCACAGGATTCAAACATGTAGAAATAATTACGCCAGAAGGTTTTAATACTAAGAATACAAAGAACTTTAAAAATGGGGTAAGCAAAATTGTAAAGTGGTGCGAAAGTACTGTTTCTCCTTATAGGGAAAGCAGGTATCATATTGTTTTTAACCTGGTGGGTGGATTTAAAAGCCTACAGGGTTACTTAAACACTTTGGGAATGTTTTATGCAGATGAGATTATCTATATTTTTGACGGCGTTGGGTCAGATCTTATTCGTATTCCAAGGTTACCTGTAAAAATGGACGAATTTCCAGTGCTTCGGGAACAAGCTGTTCTTTTTGCATTAATGGAGCACGGATATTTTGCTTGTAAAAATGAAGTGCAGGGGATTCCGGAATTGATGCTGGAGGATGATGGAGATTGTTATACTCTGGATCCAGTTGGATTGCTGCTGTGGGAACGAAACAAAGTTGAAATACTTGGGAGTTCTGAGTTATTATCATTCCCAGGCTTGCTCATGCAGGACAGCTTTTCTAAAGACTTTAACAGTGTTAAAGAAAATAAAAAGAAAGCCGTGATCCAAAATGACTTGGCTAAAGCTTCTTTATTATTTAAAGAGAAAGGACTTGCGGGACTGAGATCTGACGGTGGATTTCTATACGAAACTTACAAAAATGTCAAGGGAAATGTTGGTCACTTTCGCTTGGACCAAGACTGGAGGATATCCTGCTTGCCTGATGGGGATATTTTGAGGCTACGTCATGTGGGCAATCACGATTATGTTAACAACATGGAAACCCGTTAGAAGTAAAGCATGTGTTAAGTAGAAATTTTTTTTCAGCTGTAATGGTGTTAAATGTTCCGCTTGCTCCTGAAAAAGCTTTCTAAAGGGTGAGAACCGGCTAACACCCGTTATATGAGCATTGAAGAATTTAGGAGTCGCCCTGTGCTGCCAAACCCGTCTGTTTTTGGAGGGCTGACTAGGAATCTTGAGATAACATTAGTTGTTGATGATAAGACAGGAAAAGAAACTGAAGGGAGAAAAATTAACAAATAAGCAAAAATGTATAATATATCTGTTACAAATTATGATTTACTTGATTAAAAGCATACCTAATTTGTTTATGTTAGCAGATTATTTATTTTTTTTGTATTATCTGGATGTTGTCTAGAATTAAATAACCGTTTTAAAGGGGGTTGGTTATGCACTTAAAAATTTTTTTCAAAAGTAACACCGAAGTAAGAATGCCCGTTCACTACAACAGAATAGTACAGGGGATGATATACAATAACATTTCTAAAGAACTGGCAGATTTTCTACATGATAAAGGGTTTCCCTATGAAAAAAGGTCTTTCAAAATGTTTACTTTTTCAAGGATTATGGGCAGGTCCTATTTGGACAGGAAAAATAATCAATTCGTCTTCCCGGAAGGGTTTAATCTAACTATAGCTTCGCCGCTGGAACCTTTCTGTGTGGAGATAGGAAATATACTTATGTTTTCCGACAAAGTAGATTTTAGCCATAATTCCATGCAGGTTGAAAAGGTAGAAGTGTTAAAGCCGGAAGTAACAGAGGGTAGCGTAGAGTTTAAAGTCATGTCCCCTGTAGTAACCTATAGCACATTTATAAAACCGGAAGGGGGGAAGTATACCTGTTATTACCAACCCGGGGAAAAGGAATTTGAGCAGCAAATTGGAGCAAATCTTCGGAAAAAATATGTTTCGCTGTATCAAAAAGAACCGCCGGCCGGTGAAGTTAAAGTTTTAAAACATGGGAAACCCCGGCAAAATATTGTTAAATACAAGGATTTTACGGTAAAAGGATATACCTGCTACCTCAGCATGTCGGGCCCAAGAGAGCTGCTGCAGATGGCTCTGGATACAGGGCTGGGTTCAAAAAACTGCCAGGGTTTTGGATGTGTAAGTTTAAGAAGTTAAAAGAAGCAAATGCCAAAAAAGTATATCAAGAAAGCAGTACAAGGAGGTGAGAAAATGCTGATAGAAAGCCTGATCAGGCTGGGACGACCTATGATTTTGGGAGGCTTAACCCCAGGAGAAATAATTTTGCAGGTTTCTGATATCCACAGTGACAAAGCCAAGGGTTTTTTTGAGCATATTTTTATCGTAGAAAAGTTAAAGGATGAGATTGCAGTTCATCCCACTGCAACCTGGAGAAATTTTGAGGAAATTAAGGGTAAGAGGTCCAGCAAACAGAAATTTATTCCGGATGTTGATAAGGCGATAGCGGCTCCTTTTGTCATGCCTTCGGGGGGAAATCCTACTAAACCTCAAGGGGTATATGGTTTTCCTGTTTACATTATCTATGACAGGCAGATAAAAGAGTTTTTTGAGTCACAGGAAAACATTTATAGTTTTTTAACAGGAAGGCTGGCAAAAACTTTAGAAGCTGATTTTGGACCGGAAATAGTTGAAAAAATTGCTGCCGGGGTACATCATGAGGCTTCAAAGCTTAACCTGAATGATAAAAGAAAACATATGGGGCTGCTTATACTGGTAGACCTGGAAAAAGAGAGTCTATACAGATTAGAAAAAAAAGGAGAAATTCTGAAGGATCTTAATTATTCTCTTTTAGCCTCCAGTCTATTGGAAGAGGAAAAAAACATTTATGTTAATTTGAACAAGTTAAAAGACTTATTATGGCTGGCCAAGGCAGAGGAAGGTTCAGGGAAAGGAAAAAAGGAAGCAGGTGGAATATGTTTCTTCTGCCCATATGGGGGAATGGTTATATCCGCCTATAATAAGGCTTATCCCTGGCTGACTACTACCTGGAAGGCTCCGCTGCCCCATGGCAAAAGTGATGATCAGCTGGTAGAAGGAATAGCCCTGTGCCCGGAGTGTTATGGTGCCTTAACTTATGGTGCAAACATATTTGACAAGCTGACAAAAACTTTGGACAACTGGCTTACGAAAGAATTGTTTGCTCCCGGAACCAGCCCCAAAGGTAGAGAGTACTTCCGTAAATCTGATAAAATTTATGGCAGTATGTTAGCATTACCGGTTTTAGATGGTTTTTTGGAAGAGGAATTTGACCGGGAAGAATTTGTACGGGGCATCAGTACTATGATGGCTGTTGATGATTCTGATAAGGACAAGGTGAAAAGGTATCTGGGTGCTGTAACCGGCATAGAATCTTATTTGCCCGAGGGTTTTGAAAATGATAACTATCGTCTGCTGCTTCTTTACCATACCGGAGACCTCAGCCGGGGGGATCCTCATCTTTTAGCATGTATTGAAGATGTGCTCCCTTCCACCGTAAAAGCTTTGAGGGACATTTCATTTGAAGTGGCCGGTTATGCGTCAGAAATATACAGCAGCCTGCCTTACCAGGTGTCGGAAAAGAAGCTGGCGTATGTTAATAAAAAGTATAGTTCGCTTCTGTTTCTTTTATCTATGGCCTATGGTTATCCTTATCTTTGGAGCAGCTTAGAGAAAGCTTTTCATAGAAACAGTTTGAGCGAAAAAAGATTTCTTATCAATGCCGCCAGCCGGTTTAATGAGCTGTCCAAGAATGTAGATCAGAACATTTACCAAATTCAAGAGGAGTCTATTTTTTATCTTTCGTTTAAATATTTTATTAAAATCTACAGTAAAAACTTAAATAAATACTCAGGAGGTGAAGGTATGAGGGATTGGAAAGAACTGCTTGGGATAATAGATGAAAATTCTCTGGAAGGGATGGAATTTCAGGATGTAGAGGAAATCGGTTTTGTTACCGGATGCCTTATTAGAAGATTTTCAAACCAATACTACCAGGAAACCAAAACCGGAGAAAGAGGAAAAGATTTTATTAAGCATCGTCTGATGACTTTTGGCAGCAGCTTAACACCCGAAGTTATATGGAAAAGAGCATTATCAAGAATTGAAGAATATGCCAGGCTTCTTGATATGAAAATTTCAAAGGATTTACTACAGAAAGTCGGAGTAATGAGTATGCTTTACATGAAGAACAGGGAAGACATTGCTAAAAAGAAGGATGAGTTTATGGCAGCCTTTTGGTCCGGGTACGCTTTGTATTCATGGGACAAGAAGAAAGAAGGGAACAATACCAGTGAGGAGGTTTCTTAAATAATGAGTTCAATTAATACCAGCGAAATCATTTTTGTGAAGAGTGTTAAAGATGGAATACCCAACAGGGATCCTTTGGCGGAGAGCGATGCCCGGAGGCTTTTTGGTGAGGAAGATGGCAGGATATCCCTTTCTGATGTCAGTATTAAAAGAGACGTAAGGGACTATGTCCTGGCCAAATATCCCGACGGTGGGAAAGAAAACCGCTTCCATGTTTTTGTGCGCCAGGAAAGAACGCAGGAAGGCAAGCTGCTGGGGAGGAAGAGTCTCGCAGAAAAAATTTTAGAAAAAGTTGCATCAAAGGATGCTAAGAATAAACAGGAGGAATTACTCAAAGCCTCTTTTGATATGAGAATTTTTGGTGCTGTTTACAGTGTGGAAAAAGAAAATTTTAGCCAAACTGGACCGGTGCAGTTCGGCTGGGCCCATTCTATGCATCCGGTAGAAACAAAATATGTACAGGGGACGGTAGTTATGCCCAGCAGGGATGTAAAAATAACTTCGGAAGGTAAAGAAGAAGGAGCAGGACAGGGGACCATCTGGACAATCTTTACACTGCCTTTTGCAGTTTTTTCTATGCCGGCGGTCATAAATGGGAATATTGCCAAAGACACGGGTATGAACCAGGAGGATGTTAATATGCTGTTGGAGGGTTTATGGTTTGGCACTTTAAACCGGCAGGCCAGGGGCCGGGGTATGCAGAAGCCTCTTTATCTCCTGCAGGTTGAATATAATGACCCGTTTTTCAGAATTGGATACCTGGAGGAATATATCTCCCTGCTGCCGGAAAGGGAACAGTGGCAGTCAGGCAGGATACCTACCTCGGTGGAAGGCATCACTCTTGACGTAACCAAACTGGCAGAAATTTTATCAAAATACTCGGACAAGATTGCAAGCCTTAAGTTGAAAGTGCAGGATGGCCTGCAGGTTAAAGGGGTATTACCGGTTGAAGCGGACGAACCCTTTTAAAGCTCCGTTTAATGGAGGTGCTTTCTCATGAAAATTATTGCTTTTGATATCAGAGGGAAAACAGGTCATTTTCGACGTCCCGATACTACCGGAGCCCATTTGACTTACCCTTTTATAACCCGAACAGTAACCCACGGCCTTATTGCTTCTGTATTGGGAATGGAAAAGCTGGAAGGGGAAGCCTGGATTGGCATACAATTATGCTCCCCTGTAAAATCCAGGTCCCAGGAGCTGTCCATGCTGGGGAAAGGCTGGTTAGGTGGAGGAGACACTTTTAACCGTCCTACGTCAGTAGAACTGGTAGTGAAGCCCCATTACCGTATATATTATGCTGGGGACTTCGGAGAAAAGCTGGAGGAAATGTTAAAGGAAAAAAAGAGCCATTATCACACTTACCTGGGCTCTGCTTACTGCTTAACATTTCCTGAATACATTGATTCCTTTTATCTGGAGGAGCTGTATCCTCCCTTTCCCGAAAAACTTTCTTCTTATACCGTAGTGCCGGTTCATGCCATCGAAACTCTTTCCATATTAGAAGGAGCGAAATATGGTAGAGTTGGAGGCATGCATTATGACTATCTGGGGGACAGAAAGTTTAATGGGACAATTAATATCGTTTACGACTATGAAGGCAAAATAATAGTATTTGAACCTAAACCTATCAGAGAAGGGGAATCAAATCTTAATCCCTTTAGGTTTTTTAAAACGGCGGAGGGAGAAGTTATATGTCTGTGGTAAAACTGGAAAAATGCCTGGCAAGGCCGGCTTTTGAAGGAAATTATCTATTGACCGAACACCTGGAAGAAACCGCTAAAAAAATGGGTAACAGGGAAGGCAGCTGGCAGGAAAAACTGAAGTACCTGGCGGGGCTGGTTCACGATGCCGGAAAAGCTCGATCCACCTGGCAAAAGTATATCACCAAGGGAGGGACCAGGGGAGAAATAGTTCATTCTCCCCTGGGTTCTGCCCTGTTTCTTTTTCTTGCAGGAAGAATTGTTGACCAGGCTGATCTAAAAGGGGAGAGCCGGTATAAAGCCTATTTAATGACTGTTAGATTAGCGTTAGATATAGCAAATCACCATGGTCGTTTGGCAGATCTGGAAGCCGATTATCCCCCCTGGAGCAGCCATCCTGTGGATAAACATATTCAAGAGTGTGATTTTTTAGGGTTACTATCTTTTGTAGAAAAAAAACTAAACCTGGTGGTTGATGAAGAAGACTTTTATGTCTGGTTAAAAAAAAGTCGGAATCATTGGCAGAATCAGGTGAACCGGGCAGTATCTTATGTTAACGGCAGGATGAATCGCAGTATTAATAAAAGCGAGGAAGCAGCTTTTTTTTGTTTGAGAGATGTTACGGCAGGATTAATTGCCGCGGATCGTTATCATGCTGCAAATTTAAAAGAAAAACGGCTTCAACATGATGAGGCAGATAAAGCTTTGGCAGAACTATTAAGGGGCTGCCAGGATAAAGCCCGGGAAGCACAGGACAAAAAATTAGTTTCAAAACAGATGCTGAAAATGCGCCAGGAAGCCCAGGAAGAAGTAACAATAGAATTTAAGAGTAAAATTGACAGAAGATTTTTTGGACTGGCTTTACCTACAGGCCTGGGTAAAACTATAACAGCCCTTCGCTTAGCCCTGGAAGCTGCAAAAAATCAAGGGGTTTCTCGTATCATTTATGTTGCTCCTTATCTGTCAATTTTATCTCAGGCTGCCGATGAAATAGCAAAAATTACCGGTTTAGAGGTTCTTCAGCATCACCATCTTTCTCTTTTAGAACACGAAGAACTTGATGATGCCGGTTTTTTAGCCCTGGAATCCTGGCAGTCGCCGGTGGTGGCCGCTACTTTTAACCAGCTATTTCTGGCACTTTTTCCGGCAACCGCCCAGCAGGCCATGAGAATAAAGGGTTTGGAAAAGTCTTTTGTAATAATTGACGAACCTCAGATAATAAACAGCGATATATGGAACATGTTTTTAAAACAGTTAAAAGTTTCAGCTGAGCGATATGATTTCAAGATACTGTTTACTTCGGCAACTATACCTCCAGTGATAGAGGGGTTGGGAGAGGACCTGGTAAGGTTTTCACCGGAATTAGAACTTCCCGACAGATACCGGTGTGTATTTGTTGAGGAAAAGCTAGACCAGGAATTATTAGCGGAAAGAATTATAAAAACTTCAGAACAGTTATCCAGCACGGCTGCTATTTTAAATACCGTAAAAGATGCGTATCTGGTTTTTAGGGAAATTAGTAAACGAATAGAAAATAATTTTCCAGTTAAAAGCAATTTAAACTTGTTTTTTCTTTCCGGACAGATGACTCCTCTCCATAAAGCCAGGCGCATAGAAGAAATAAGATTATCCCTGAAAGAGGGTAAGCCTACTATTGTAGTATGCACTCAAATCCTTGAGGCAGGGGTAGATTTAAGTTTTAGGAAAATCTTTAGGGCTGTGCCAATAATACCATCTGTCGCTCAGACGGCGGGGAGAGCTAACCGGCATGGGGAAGGCCCCCTTTCTGAAGTAGAAGTTTTTATTTTTCTAAGAGATGGGGAGCATGACAGCAGTCCTTATATTTACAAATGCACTTATTCCAGAGAGGAAACATTATCAATATTAAAAGAAACTGGAAGCTTTAGTGAAGTCAGAACGTCTCCTTTGGTAGAAGATTATTACAAACGGGTTTTTAGCCGCAATCCTTATACCTCATCGTATATTAAATTAGAGCAGGCGGCTTTAGGAAACTGGTCCCATATAGCCAGAACACCTCCCTTTGAAGAGCAAAACAATAATATAGAAGTGTTTGTTCCTTGGGGAGAGGAATACCTGACCGGTACCAAGGAACAATTACTGCAAAAGTTTGCTCCAAATGGAGCAGAGGAACTTTATGATAAATACCTGGACAAGGGGTTTATACATACCCTGGATTTCTTGGAACGGAAAAAATTTATGTCTCTGCTCAATGCATTTACTCTTTCTTTATACAAAGAAGATGCTTACATAATTGTAGATGTTACTGCGGGCAAGCAGATTACCAAGTTGAAAGATATCTCACTTTATCATGAGGATAGCGGCCTGTCATATTTACGGGGTGGCAGAGATATATCTGCCAGAATGCATTAAAAAAAAGAGACGTTAAATACCGTTACTTGCCCAAGATTGATTCAAAGGAGGGGCTAATATTAATAATAATGAAGTTAAAATAACAGGGACCTTAGTATGGTACTATTATATTTGTCCCAGAGAGGTTTGGCTGATGGCTCGGCAGATTGTACCCAATCAAGATGATGAGAATTTGTTAATAGGAAGGTTCTTACAAGAATTCAGCTATAAACGGGAAAAAAAGGAAATAGCTCTAGAAAACGTGAAATTTGATATCGTTAGGAAAAAGCACGGTAAGGTAGTGGTAGGTGAAATAAAAAAAAGCTCAAGATATTTAAAAAGTGCTAAAATGCAGCTGGCTTATTACCTTTTGTAGTTAAAGCAGAGGGGAGTGGAGGCGGAGGGTGAATTGTTGATCCCAGAGGAAAGAAAAAAAGAGCATGTTGTGCTGGTCGAAGCTTTGGAAAATGAACTGATAGCGGTAGAGCAGGAGATTAAAGACATAATTAACAGTGGAAAACCCCCTTTACCTGTCAAAAATTCTTTCTGCAGAAAATGTGCTTACGGAGATTTTTGCTGGATATAGAGAGAAGGTGTAAAAATGAAAAAAAGTTTATATATTTTTTCCCAGGGAAAGTTGGCCAGAAAGGATAATACCCTGTGTTTTGAAACAGAACAGGGCAAAAAACATATACCGGTGGAAGATACCAGTGACATATTCGTTTTTGGAGAAGCTGATATCAATAAAAAACTATTGGAGTTTTTATCCCAGAAGGAAATACTCATGCATTATTTTAATTATCATGGCTATTATATGGGCACTTTTTATCCGAGAGAGCATTTAAATTCAGGTCATATTATTTTACAACAGGCCAGTAATTATATTGACCATGATAAAAGAATTGTAATTGCCCGAAAGTTTGTACAGGGTGCACTACAAAATATACTTCAGGTTCTAAACTATTATAACAATAGAGGCAAAGATGTAAAAGAAAAACAGGAAAAAGTGAGGAAACTGCTTGAAAATACCGATAGTTACCAGGAAATATCACAGCTAATGGCATTGGAGGGCAATGCCCGGGAGCAGTATTATGGCTGTTTTGATTCTATACTAGAGAATTCTAGTTTTACTTTTGGAGCACGATCAAAAAGACCTCCCCATAATGAATTAAATAGCCTTATTAGTTTTGGAAATACCATGCTTTATACTGTCGTTCTTTCTGAAATATATAAGACCCACCTGGATCCCCGAATTGGTTTTTTGCATGCTACAAACTTTAGAAGGTTTTCTTTAAACCTTGATATTGCAGAAATATTTAAGCCTATTATAATTGACCGTATAATATTTAAGCTGCTGGCAAAAAAGATGATAACTAAAAAAGACTTTGACAAAAAATTAGAAGCCATTGTAATAAAGGATAAAGGTAAAAAAATCTTTGTTGAGGAATTTGATCAGAGACTGGAAACTACTATTAAGGTTAGGGAACTAAATAAAAAGGTTTCCTACCGTTACCTTATTCGGCTGGAGTTATATAAGTTAGAAAAACACTTAATGGGGGAAAAAGAATATCAGCCGTATGTAAGCAGGTGGTAAAATGTCAGTTTATTACAAATTATTGTAAAAGTTTTAAAGTTTTTATGGGTTATACTTATTTAATGAAATTGTTATTTTTGTCATGTGCAATCGTTTAAAGCTGATGCAGGAGGTAAAAAAATGTATATTATTATTGTGTATGATGTTAACCAGAAAAGGGTAAATAAAGTATTAAAAAAATGTAGGGAATACCTTTACTGGGTACAGAATTCTGTGTTGGAAGGAGAAATTTCAGCTGCAAATCTTAAAAAAATGAAACTTGAATTGTCAACAATTATAAATAATAAGGAAGATTCAGTGATTATTTATAATTTAAGAACTAAAAAATATTACAGCAGGGAAATCATGGGTGTGGAAAAAGGAGGAATGGAGAAAATAATATAATTTTTTTCAGGCATTGTCTGTAATTGGAAGAAAAATCATTCCGGTTGTGTCACCTTAACTATATACCTGATTGGTTTCAGTACAAAGTTTCTGTATTTTTTAGTTCTTTAATAAGTCATTGTATCGGAAGTTTCATCGCCATCATCTTTGAAGCCCCTATTATTAAACTGAAAACTAAAGTAGTGGGATGTCCACTATTTTGTCGTCGATTATCAGTAAAGCAAAAAACCCTGGGCATAGACGACAAATATTTTTGCTAATAATAATTAAAAAAACCTTTATTTGTTTATGTTACCTACCTTTTTTGATATTTATATGGACATGTTAACTATATTGCTATAAGATTAAAAATATAGATATTTCGGTAAAAAAATGGATTTCCAGACTTCCTATGAGGAATTGAAACGTCAGCGGCTGGAACTGGCCCGTGCCCTTATTAACATTTCCAGACTTCCTATGAGGAATTGAAACTATCATAGTTGATTATGATAATATCCCCGGTTAAATTTCCAGACTTCCTATGAGGAATTGAAACCGGTTTCGTCTAATGAACCAGAAAATAAATGCATTATTTCCAGACTTCCTATGAGGAATTGAAACTGTCCTCTTGTAAGCAAACGCATTTCTCCATGACACTATTTCCAGACTTCCTATGAGGAATTGAAACTCCCAATATAGGCTTTGTCCTCATGGCTCATTTCAGTCATTTCCAGACTTCCTATGAGGAATTGAAACTTCTCTTTCCAGTCCCATGGTTCGCAGTTTGTATTTTCCATTTCCAGACTTCCTATGAGGAATTGAAACAAGTTCGGAAAGAGTGGGTTCAACTTCTTTAAAATTATTTCCAGACTTCCTATGAGGAATTGAAACCTGTAAAATATGGTAATACATGGTATATACTGAATAATTTCCAGACTTCCTATGAGGAATTGAAACCAATTTCACCACTATTAAAAACCTTAAATTCTCCTATCATTTCCAGACTTCCTATGAGGAATTGAAACGATTTCGTAAAGGTCAGGGGGGCGCTGGATGGCAGATTTCCAGACTTCCTATGAGGAATTGAAACCCGTTAAATAACCAAACGTTCTGCCCGTCAAATCTTTAATTTCCAGACTTCCTATGAGGAATTGAAACGCGACATTCCTTGGGTCAGCTCAACCCCCGGTATTTCCATTTCCAGACTTCCTATGAGGAATTGAAACTATTCAAGTGCGCATACGTCAGCCTGGCTACATTGAGGATTTCCAGACTTCCTATGAGGAATTGAAACGAATGTAAAGTTTGTTGCTATGGAATTTGTGGTATGTATTTCCAGACTTCCTATGAGGAATTGAAACTACAGTTCTTACGTAATCATCACAGTATGGGCAATAGATTTCCAGACTTCCTATGAGGAATTGAAACCAGAAATAACGGGTCTACCATCTGCAATTTTTAAAAATTTCCAGACTTCCTATGAGGAATTGAAACTTGTTAAATCATAATCTAACATTTCTCCTTCCCATCCATTTCCAGACTTCCTATGAGGAATTGAAACATGAAGTTCCTTGGGTCAGTTCAACCCCCGGTATTTCCATTTCCAGACTTCCTATGAGGAATTGAAACAATTGACCTGACAGGAATTCGCATACTGTTGATAAATTTCCAGACTTCCTATGAGGAATTGAAACACGGGCTAGATGAAAGCGTTCTAAAAACTATATTAATTTCCAGACTTCCTATGAGGAATTGAAACAGAGGTTCAGCAAAAGATGGACAACTAGCTATAGGAGAATTTCCAGACTTCCTATGAGGAATTGAAACTGCAACTCGGGGAGGCTATGAAGTATGCCTCAGGAGATTTCCAGACTTCCTATGAGGAATTGAAACACTATAGCTAAGTTAGCATTATTAGCTCCTATAGCTCTATTTCCAGACTTCCTATGAGGAATTGAAACGGTTGGGGTCCTGCTGATACGCCTGCCAAAGCTCAGATTTCCAGACTTCCTATGAGGAATTGAAACACGGATAGGGATAATGTAACTGTATCCGGCCAAGGCGAATTTCCAGACTTCCTATGAGGAATTGAAACACAGGCCCACAGCAAATGGAGTAGGATGGGATGCCTGCATTTCCAGACTTCCTATGAGGAATTGAAACTAACCTCCTTTTATACTTCACGTTCAAACTTTTTGAATTTCCAGACTTCCTATGAGGAATTGAAACACAAACATACCGAATGGGCACTAGAAAGAGCGGACAAAATTTCCAGACTTCCTATGAGGAATTGAAACCGTGTTTTGTGAGTTTGACTTCAAGTGTGTTATTTGTCATTTCCAGACTTCCTATGAGGAATTGAAACTTTTATATTAGTGTTTTATTTTAGGTATTCTTGTATTATTTCCAGACTTCCTATGAGGAATTGAAACTGTCCATTTATGAATTCCTTTGAGAATTTACCTTCATTTCCAGACTTCCTATGAGGAATTGAAACAGAGGTTGTAAGGGTATATTGTAGGGTATATGGTATATTTCCAGACTTCCTATGAGGAATTGAAACCATAATCTTTGTTGACTGTTTGCAGATTCTTGGATATTTCCAGACTTCCTATGAGGAATTGAAACAAATCTGTGCTCCTGCATCTACGTACACAGATTCCGGATTTCCAGACTTCCTATGAGGAATTGAAACTTTTTACTTTACTTTGATAACTTCTTTTAGAATTATTCATTTCCAGACTTCCTATGAGGAATTGAAACTTGCTGGCGATGGGGATGATATTTTAGCGCACGCCAGATTTCCAGACTTCCTATGAGGAATTGAAACTTTCACCTCCACGGGGCCACCGGCTATGGGATGAGAAAATTTCCAGACTTCCTATGAGGAATTGAAACTGTCAAAAATAACACTATTCTACATAAGGTTATTTGTCATTTCCAGACTTCCTATGAGGAATTGAAACCATATTTCTTCATATACAAAACCTTCTATATTGTTATTTCCAGACTTCCTATGAGGAATTGAAACCTATACCTGTCAGATTCTACAATAATTAATTCTTCATTTCCAGACTTCCTATGAGGAATTGAAACTTGCGTCTATGAAGTCCTCCTGATCTTCCCAAGGATAATTTCCAGACTTCCTATGAGGAATTGAAACTCACACCAATTACATATTTTTTCCATGTCATAACCTCATTTCCAGACTTCCTATGAGGAATTGAAACGTCTTAAAATTGGTTCGTTAGCTGATTCACACTTTTATTTCCAGACTTCCTATGAGGAATTGAAACCCTAACTGCAAAACAAAAAAAAAATGTCAAAGATGGATTTCCAGACTTCCTATGAGGAATTGAAACATTCATTTGAACGCAGAAAATACTTCGCTGAGTTTAAATTTCCAGACTTCCTATGAGGAATTGAAACAATAATCAGCAAGGGGTAGGGGGAGATATGCCCCTACCATTTCCAGACTTCCTATGAGGAATTGAAACACTGGTTTTAAGGATACTGGTCACAGCTTTGCATACCAATTTCCAGACTTCCTATGAGGAATTGAAACTGGGTTCTTTGCGCCAGGGACTTGGTAACTTTGCCCGGGATTTCCAGACTTCCTATGAGGAATTGAAACATTCTTGATACAAGGAATAAATAGTGTCTTTTTCTATTTCCAGACTTCCTATGAGGAATTGAAACATTCTTGATACAAGGAATAAATAGTGTCTTTTTCTATTTCCAGACTTCCTATGAGGAATTGAAACCCAACTGCTCTACCAGGCCTTGATACTGCTGTTGAAGCATTTCCAGACTTCCTATGAGGAATTGAAACCCCGGCCCCCGGCGGGGTTTCCTCTATAGTTTCCGCATTTCCAGACTTCCTATGAGGAATTGAAACATTCTTGCGAACGCATCAGACGTCCGTATTTTTTGGATTTCCAGACTTCCTATGAGGAATTGAAACATTCGCTGTACTTTTTTATTGTTAGGGGAAAATTCTATTTCCAGACTTCCTATGAGGAATTGAAACAAATATTCAAGGAAGGTAAAAGGGAATAAATATTAATTTCCAGACTTCCTATGAGGAATTGAAACTTGGATTTGTTAAGCCACCCCTGCCTATTAGTATGATTTCCAGACTTCCTATGAGGAATTGAAACGGGTTGTGCTGCCTTCCGGCTTTTCGGAAGGTTTTATTTATTTCCAGACTTCCTATGAGGAATTGAAACTATGTGGGGCTAGCACTGTCCGTGTCTTTAATCTGGATTTCCAGACTTCCTATGAGGAATTGAAACATTTTTAAGGGGGCCTTTGCTGGCCCCGGCGGCGTACTATTTCCAGACTTCCTATGAGGAATTGAAACTATTCTATGCACGACCGACTCGCAAAAACTATTACCATTTCCAGACTTCCTATGAGGAATTGAAACTCTTCTCTGCCTGCACTAATTTAGCACTATTAGCTTATTTCCAGACTTCCTATGAGGAATTGAAACGTTTTTCCAACGCCGTGCACCCCGGTTCTTGCAACTTATTTCCAGACTTCCTATGAGGAATTGAAACTTGAATATCCTAGCCCTTTTTCCATCTGATTTATACAATTTCCAGACTTCCTATGAGGAATTGAAACATTTTTAAGGGGGCCTTTGCTGGCCCCCTGGGTTTGTCATTTCCAGACTTCCTATGAGGAATTGAAACCCAAATGTCAATCAGCTTCAACAAGGTTTCCAGCGGCGGATTTCCAGACTTCCTATGAGGAATTGAAACTATGCTACCCATACGGTTTCTGTTTCGTTCTCGGTCTCATTTCCAGACTTCCTATGAGGAATTGAAACCCAGGTGCATTGATGGTTTTGGTAGATATGGGCACGTTTATTTCCAGACTTCCTATGAGGAATTGAAACGCTTTCTTGATAGGAATATTTTCAGCAGTTTCTGGAGCATTTCCAGACTTCCTATGAGGAATTGAAACCATGTATGTATCTTCCCCATTTTGGAACGATGCAGACATTTCCAGACTTCCTATGAGGAATTGAAACAGCAGCTGCCGGGGGACTTTGTGGAGATACTTATTTCATTTCCAGACTTCCTATGAGGAATTGAAACCCTCTTTTTCATTATTTGCATAAAACTTTCCGCTTCATTTCCAGACTTCCTATGAGGAATTGAAACGATTCTGATACCCTAGAATAAAAGTTTGTAAAAATGTATTTCCAGACTTCCTATGAGGAATTGAAACATTCTCAGCATTAAGGAGTATTCATGTTAATTCGAAGCCAGCGATTAACATTTTAAGTTTTAAGAACAATTTAGAAGGGTTGAGGGAGAGAAAAGTTTTCAGGAAAAAGTTTACACAGAGACATGTTAGCAAATAAAAGCAATATAAAATAATCAGATTAACGACAAATTACAACAAAATGTCTGAAGGGAATAACCTGTTAGATTAAGAATATAGTTACAATTAATGAAAACTTTGTTGTTATATATGTTTATAGACGACAAAAGTTATTAGTTTAATAGAGGAGTTGTTTATTTGATTGATATTGATATTGAAATGTTGAGGACGGTATCTTCTATAAGAAAGAAAATATTTAGAGTGAATGTATTAACACCACTTTTAATGCATGGATGGCTAGAAAGTTATGGAAATAATAAGACAAGGCCATTGAAATCGGAAATACGAACGACCTCAATAAAAGGTGTTTTAAGGTACTGGTGGCGGTCTCTTTGTTATGACTGTTCATGGCAAGAACTTCTAAAAGAGGAACAAATTTTTTTTGGTGGTAGTAGTGGCAGCGAAGAAGGCAATCGTTCACCAGCTGCATTATCTATTGAAAATTCTGACAGGGGTTTAAGTGATTTTTCCATTTGTCCTCATAAAGGTCAGCGCTTCCCAACTAAAGGGATTAATCCACAAAGTAATTTCAATCTTGTTTTGAGTGTGCAAATCAAGGATAACGAAAAGTATGATTTTTACAATAATTTGATAATTTTCACCTTGCACCTGGCAGGTTTTGGACAACGATCACGAAGAGGAGCGGGATCACTGCAGTGGCATCACCACCAATGGCAAAATGGAGTCGAATTTGTTTATTCCTTGAAAACAATAATAGAGGAATTAAGAAAGGAGATGTATTTCAAATTCTATAGTAGATCAAATGGGCTTATATTGGATCGTGTCAAAGGTAAAGGCAATCACCCCGTTCTTGCCGGAATTTGGCTCGGGCAGTGTTTTGGTACTCAGGAAGATGCTCGCAAGAAGATTAGTGAAGCTGGACATGTTGCAAATTCTAATGATAAAAAACAATTATTAGGGATGTCAAATCCCAGAAAGGCTTCACCATTACACGGTAGCATAAGAAAGTTTGGGGAAAATTATGTTCCTGTAATTTCTGAAGTAATTTCAGATAAGGAGCGAGAAAACGAGTCTTATATTATTGCAAGAAATAAGTTTTTAGAGCACTTGGGGGTTATTGTATGAAAAAAAACAGTTTAATTGGTTTTAATGTAGGTCCGGTTCAGTCTTTTATAGCAGCAGCAAGAAAAGTCGAGGATCTATGGAGTGGAAGCTACTTACTTTCCTATCTAACTGAAACAGCAATGAAATCAGTTTTGAAACAAGCTAAAACTAAAGGAGTAGAGGCCAAGATGGTCTTTCCCGACCGAACCTTAGATATGCTTGATTCAAACCAGTGGGGAGATGAAGTGGAAGTGGCTTCTCTTCCCAATCGCTTTGTTTGCTTAATTGAACAGGGTCAGGAAGAATCGGCACAGTTTTGTATTGTAGCCAAAGAAAGGGTGTATGAGGAATTCTTAAATTTATGTAAGTCGGGTGTAGATGAAGTTTTCAAAAAAAGCAATGTAAATATTAATGTGCTAAAGGAAATGGTTCAAAAACAGGTTGAGGCTACCCTAGAAGTTTTCTGGGTTGTAGAAGAGTTAGGACATGATTACAATGAAACTCGACATAACTTAGAAAGGCACCTGGCAGCCATTAAAAATAATCTTAAATATCCACAAGTGCGTCAAGAAGGTATAATTTGTTCCGTTTGCGGAAGCCATGAAGCATTACGGGAAAATATACCACAAAAAGATGACACAATTTATTTGATTAAAAAGGAACTAAAAAAAACATGGAATAAACGGAATGAAACATATAAGTCAACAGAACCGGAAGATAATGGTAGAATAAAAAATAATGAATTCTTGTGTGGTGTTTGTCTGGGGAAGAGAACTTCAAGAGAATTTTTTAGAAAGAAAAGAAAGGTTTCTGATAAATATTTTAATTATTTTCCTTCCACAATAACATTTGCAGAAGGTAATAATTATTACGGTATACTACTGGCTGACGGCGACAATATGGGCAAATGGTTTAAAGGAGATATTTCACTTTTAAATACCGGCAGTCCAGGCATAGAATTACAACAAAAAATTAGTAAACGATTGACAGACTTTTCACAGAAC
Organism: Candidatus Contubernalis alkalaceticus; assembly: GCF_022558445.1. Classification (NCBI taxonomy): domain Bacteria; kingdom Bacillati; phylum Bacillota; class Dethiobacteria; order Dethiobacterales; family Dethiobacteraceae; genus Candidatus Contubernalis; species Candidatus Contubernalis alkaliaceticus. The sequence goes on along the minus strand of NZ_CP054699.1, from coordinate 2,873,412 downwards.
ACTGTTCCTAAATTGGTAAAAAAGTTTGGAGGAAGACTGATTTATGCTGGAGGAGACGATCTGTTGGCATTTGTGCCAATGTCAAACATTTTATCCCTGGCCTTAGAGCTAAGAAACGCCTTTGGGAGTAAAGAAAAAGGCTTAGCTCCGGAAGCCACTATGTCAGCTGGTATTGTTATTGCTCACGTAGAAGCTCCCTTAAAACGAACTTTAAACTTTTTGAGAGATTTGGAACAAACTTCAAAAAAATATATTAATCCCCTTACTGGCCAGGGGAAGGATGCACTATCCTTAGCAATTCTAAGCAGAAGTGGAGAAATGCGAACATCTACCATTCCTTGGGTTATAAATGGCAACTCTTTTTCAGGTAAACTTGAAGACTGCACAGTTACATTATTTAATACTATTATAAAAGCGATGCAAGAAGACTTGTCGTCTACTTTTCACTATAGATTTGCATCAGCCTTTTTGCCTCTATTAGGATCTAATGTAATGAAGAAAAAAATTGCCGTTTTTTCAGACGAAAAGAATAACAGGGAACTAATAACGATAGAAATAGCAAGGCTATTAAAGCGTTCTCTTAAAGAAAACTCAAAACAATTTGATATTAATGATTTAGCCAGCAAGTTGGTTATGCTTTACGAAAATATGCCATCTACCTTACAGTTTATACACCTGCTACAAATTGCAAAATTTTTTGTAAGACAAGAAGGAGGGGATAAACTTGAAATTGCTTTTAAATCCAGTTGACACCTTCTTTTTTCGCGATCATTTACCGATGGCTGCAGGGGAAGACAGTGCAGCAACAAGTATTTTTCCACCAAGGCCCGGCACAATTTATGGCGCTCTGAGAAGTGCGTATATTCATAATGAAGGAGATTTTATATCCTTTCAAAAAGGATCTGACCGAGATTTAAAAAAATGGATGGGTACAACGGACACCCTGGGAGAATTTAAAATAAAAGCAGTATTTCTTCATGACGGGACTGATACACTACTACCACTTCCATTTGACTATCAGGTTCTAGAAGCAAAATATGGTGAAAAGAAGGTTGAACGGGGACATATTCACAATCTCCAACAAAATAATTTTTTTTCCTCAGACGATGCAGGTTGGAAACTATTGAGTTTTAGCGAAGATAAATCCTCCCAGAAAGGTGATTTTTATTGTAAGATAAACAGCTGGAAAAAGGAGATGCTAAATCCCAATGGAGTTGAAGTTATAAGAAGTGAAAATTTTTTAACTTCGGAGCCCAAGATAGGAATTAAAAGAGATTGGCAAACCCGTCGTAACCAGGAAGGGATGCTTTATCAAATAGAAATGAACCGTTTTCAGGGAGTAGAACCAACGAAAAGCCCTGGTATAATAGTACACTGTGAGAACAGCCCAGATTTTTCGGAAGTAAAGTATGCAAGACTAGGTGGACGTAATCGACCTTGGAGAATAAGTGTCGTTGAAGAAAAAACAGAAATTATTACTCAGGAAGAAAAAGCTCAAATTATTCAACAGCTTAAAGAAACGGGAATTGCTAGGATTATATTGCTAACTCAGGCAATATGGAAGCATGGATTTAGACCTGGCTCATGGAATAAAAATGATAATATGCTTGACTTAGGTGATGGAATAAATGTTGAGGTTTTAACTGCTTCAATTAAAAGGCCTGTTACTATAGGTGGATGGGATATTGCGAGAGTTCGACCTAAGGAACGAGTAAATGCCGTGCCTGAAGGTTCTGTTTTGTATGTAAAAGTCCAGAGGGAACAGGTTGAGATGTTTGTAGAAAAAACAATAAATGGAATATTAACTGATGAGTTAGCACATGAGGGGTATGGCTTAACTGTTTGTGGAAGTTATCCAGTAGTAACCAAGTGAAAGGAGTTGTAATATAAAATGTTTACCAATGCAAAGCCGTTTCTTTTGTACGCTTTATCATCGATTCATGCAGGGAGTGGCAGTGAAATAGGAATAGTTGACCTGCCTGTCCAAAGGGAAAAGCACACTGGATTTCCTAAGATAGAAAGCTCTTCTCTAAAGGGTTCAATTCGATCAGCTTTTGCTGAAGCAGTGGAAGCAAGTGGAGATCCGGATAATAAGAAGAAGCTTGAAAATGTATTTGGCAGCGATCCAGATAATAGCGATACCCAGGCAGGTGCTATAGCCTTGGCTGATGCCAGAATAATATTGTTTCCGGTAAAGTCTATTTCAGGAGTATTTGCCTGGGTAACTTGTCCTTTAGTTTTGGAACGGTTTAATCAGGAATTGTTTATGTATTCAGATAATCCAACTACTTTACCTGTTCCTGAAGAGAATGTAGTTTCTTCTAATGTTTTGATTGTGGGTGAAGGAAAAATCGTTTTAGAAGAATATACTTTTCCGGTGAAGATAGACAAAGAAGCTAATGAACTTGCAGAGCGTCTACAAGCCTGGATTTTTGATGGTTTTAAAGTGAACTTAAAAGATCGTTTAGTAGTATTAAGCAACGATGACTTTTCAGATTTTGTTAAGCTCTCTACAGAAATTAATGCCCGTATAAAAATAAATCCTGAAACGGGGACCGTAGATAAAGAAAAAGGTGCGCTTTGGTATGAAGAAAATGTGCCCCCTGAAACTGTTTTTTACAGTTTTCTTTTCACAGGCAAAGTCAGGAAAAATAAAGATAATAATATTCTATTGAATTCTGAAGACGATGTTCTGGCCTTTATGAAGAATAGTGAACTTTTTCCTGGAGTCTTTCAATTGGGGGGCAACAGTACTCTGGGCAAAGGGTTATTACGTCATATTTGGATATAGGGAGGATGAAAAAATGCAAAGTACACGGATAGAAAAGATAGAAAACGGCCGAGCTGCTTATGCTTATACAAAAGTAAGATTGGAGTTGTCAAATTTGGGTTAGCCCCAAAACTCGTAATTTTTGGATTCGTTAATAAATGGATTCCTTTTGGAAATACTATTTACGGCTCTTATCTACAGGCAGAATAGTGCTCTGCTGGAGAGCAACACGAGCGGCCTGTAGAGTTCTGCCAGGGATAGCCAGGGGAATCGTTTAATAAACCCTGGTTGTCTTCTTTTCTATCCCTGGGAGAACCAAAGCGAAAAAACTCCGGGGGTTCGGGGGCAGAGCCCCTGAATACTGTTTACCCTGCCTGGGATAAGTTTTCCTGATAATAGAGCGAACGCTTGACCAAGGGTGGGTAGCCTCCATTTGTAGTGTAAATTCTTTTTCGGTTGTAGTAGATTTCAATAAATCTAAATATGATGCTTTTGACGGTTTCCATTTTCATGGTTTCAGTTTTAAATTTGTAGATGCTTTCTTTTTTCAGTGTGGCAAAAAAAGACTCCATCCGTGCGTTGTCAAAGCATTTACCTGTGTTGCTCATGCTTTGTATTGCTCCATATCGGGCAAGGGTTTGACGGAAAAGTGTGCTAGTGTATTGACTCCCCCTGTCTGAATGGAAAATCATACCATATGCCTGATGTTTTTTGACACCGGCTGTAAAAGCTTCGACGCAAAGCTCAGCGCGCATGTGATTAGCCATTTTTAGTCCGACAATGCTTCCATCAAAACAGTCCATTACGGCGGCTACATAAAGCTTACCGTCAGCCGTTGGAATTTCTGTAATGTCACTCAGCCATTTTTCATTAGGTGATTCAGCTGTAAAGTCTTGCTGGATCAGGTTTTCACTAGCTTGTGCAGCAAGATCAGCCTTGGTTATCCCCTTGCTGTGACGTTTTTTCTTCAGCATTAGATGGTGTTTTTTACAGAGCGCGAGGATTAGATAATAACTGCCCTTATAGTCCTGAAAAAGTTGTAAATGCAGATATATCCTATACGCTCCATAGTCCGGGTTGTCTGCACGAATTTGAAGAATCTTTGCCAAAAGAGCATCATATTTGTAGGGCCTGGACTGTCTTTTTAACCACTTATAAAATCCGTTTTCACTAACCCCTAATACCTCGCACATGGTCTTTATGCTGTGCTTAGATTTTCCTTGGGTTTTTTCCAGGCATATCCACTTAAACAGTTCTCGTGCAGCTACTTCTTTTGGCTCATTGCGAAAAAAGCCAGGGCTCTTTTCAAAATATCATTGGTTGCTTCAAGTTCCTTGAGTTGTTTTTCTAATGCTCTGATTTCAGCGGTTTTTGGATCTACACGCTTATGACCACTGCCGACAATAGCCATATTTCCATAACGATTTGCATTGCTTCGCCATGTGTAAAGAGTAGTGACTGGAATTCCCAGCTTTTCAGCAGCTACTGTCGGACCTACTTCACCGGACAGCTTAATGGCTTCTTCTTTAAATTCTTTATCATATACTCGCATCTGGACACCTCTTTCTTTTTGGGTTATTATTTCCAGAATTACGAGTTTTGTTACTTAACTAAAATGATACCACTCCAGATATTATTTAGATAATAACAGAGAACAGGGAAAGGAATATCGTTCCTATATTAAGAAAATGCCAGCTATGATTCAAGTAAATGGATTGGGACAGGTTTTTGCTTTTTGTTTTGCTAAAAAGGGAGTATATGGCCATATATTTGAACAAATTGAAGGTTGGATCAGAGAACATCACCACTCAATCATGAACAAGTATACGAACCAGGGGCATAAAGATTTTATGAGTATTATGGTAAATATGGAAAGTAGAGATTATAGAATAATAATGGCAGAAACGATTGCCTTGCTTTTATGGATGAGCAGATTTGCTGATGGGATTGTGAAGGAAGACTAAAGGGGGTGACAGAGTTGTTCTACCATCCAAAAGATACGAGGGATATTTACGAGAATAATCATAATAAAATAGATCAGCTTTGGTATAGAGTCCATTATTTTCAACAAAACAGCTTACAAAAGGATAGCGATAAACGGTTGGTTAAGCTTAATAAAAAAATAAGCCTTTCTTCCAGAGCAAAGTTAATATTAGAGGAAATACTTAGTGTGAAGCAATTTATTGCTAGCAAATATTCCAGTTGTCATGAATTCAAGATTTATGAAGGAAGGCTGCAAAATAAAATGGTGCACGGCATGGGTTCTGCCCATGTTAGAGAAACATCCATAACCCTTCATCCTCTGTATGGTATACCATATATACCAGCGTCCAGCATTAAAGGAATTGTTAGAAACTGGGTTATTCAGGCATACTTTAATGGGAAAGAGGATTTTTTAATAATAGAAGAAGACCACCTATCAGAAGATCAAAAACAAGTAAAAATTCTATTTATTGACTTATTTGGAACGGAAGAAAGTAGGGGGGCAATTTGTTTTTACGATGCATTTGTAGAACAAAATGTTCAACTGGTTCCAGATGTATTGACCGTTCACTTCAAGGATTATTACAAAGGAGAAGCACCGCCTGGGGACGATCAATCAACATTGCCATTGAGTTTTTATGTAATTGAAAATAATTCTTTTGAGTTTGTGTTATCTGTAACAAAAGGATGTCTTAAAACAAAACACTCAGGCCTGTTACCATCACAGTTGGCAGAGGTAGCAGGTGTATGGTTAGAGAAAGCCTTGACTGAGCAAGGAGTTGGCTCAAAAACTTCATCTGGTTACGGATTATTTAGTAGCTTTGAAGACATCACTTCACAGAGGTTGGAAGAATATCAACAACAAGCAAATAAAATAAACCATAATAAAGAAAAGAATGAAAGGGAAGCTCAAAAAAAAGCACAAGAAGAACAACTTAAAGCTAAAAAAGCAGAAATGTCTTCTTCTGATTACTTAGCTTTTAAAATAAAAAACTTAGGGGATGACAATGAAAGTCAGGCACTAAGTAAAGATGAGATATATAAAAACGTTCTTTCATTTGTTGAAAATTGTGAGGTAACTCCGGCAAAAGCTTTAAAAGAATACTGGCAAAGGGTTGGCAGTTGGGAAGTTAAAAAAACAAAGAAAAAACAGCAAATTAAAGTAAGTAAAATTGAAAGTATTTTAAATGGAGAGGATTAATATATGAAGGAGAAAATGAATAAGATTCTTATTCTGACTGTGGGGAGTTCCTGTGAACCCTTGGTCACAGCAATTAACATGCATAAGCCCGAATATGTGTATTTTCTCTGTTCAGATGATTCAAACCTGCCTCATAAAAAAACGGCGGGAAGTTATACTACGGTAGATGGAGAGGGATTTCCTTGTAAAGAGTGGAGTGGTAAGAATAAACCTTCTATTGTTAATCAGACGAAATTACAAGATAACCAGTATGAAATAGTGCTTATTCAAAATAAAGATAACCTATCGGATTGTTATTATGCTAGTATTGAGGCTTTTAAAAAAGCCAGAGATAATATTCCTTATGCAGAAATTTTAGCTGATTACACCGGGGGAACGAAATCTATGTCGTCAGGATTAGTTGCAGCAGCTTTAGATGATGGTGAAATTTCTTTATATATAGTAGGAGGAGAACGCCTGGATTTGGTTAAAGTTCGTTCTGGAAGTCAGCGTATCATGAAGTGCAGTTGGATGCCCCTCCTATGGCGAAGGCGCATTATTACATTAAAAGCACTTTTTTCAAAGTATGATTACAATGGTTGTATAGAATTTATTCGCCAAGTCAGTTCTGAAGTATTAGTAGGATCAGAAGAGGATCGAGTTATCCAGGTTTATCTTACCGTAGCTCATGCTTTTTCTGCTTGGGACAACTTTAACCATGAAGGGGCTTTAGAAGATATCTTACCTTATACTAAATATTTTGTTCAACATAAGATATTCTTGGAGGACATCATTCGAACTAAACCGGCCCTTACAGATAGTTGTGAAACTAATTTAAGTTTTTCTCCAGTTTATGATGTCCTATTAAATGCGCAGCGTCGGTTATCGCAAGAAAATTTTGATGACGCAGTTGCAAGAACTTACCGGGCGTTAGAGCTTTTAGCACAAATCTGTCTGGCATTTTGTAAGCCACCTATTTATACTGGGATTGTTGATCCAAATGATTTACCGGAAAAATTGCGTGAAAAATATGGCTTTAATCAAATGAATATGGTTAAGAATAAAAAAGAAAGTGGTGCTGTTTCATTACAGTTAGGTCTTGTCAGGTCCTACGAACTATTAAGTGAATTAAATCATCCTACAGGTATTTTAGTAATGAGTAAGCAGTCAAGAATGTTAGATTTGTTAAAAATCAGGAATGAATCTATTCTGGCACATGGCTTTTCTCCAATTAATTCCGAGAAGGCCCAGGAATTTTATAAATTTGTAGTTAGTCTTGTTTTAGAAACTGAAAAATTATTAGGCATAAAAAAAGGTTTTTATACAGTATTCCAGTTTCCTTTGAGTATAGAGCAAATTACACAGGAAACAGAGTAGATTTTATGCGTAGAGTAACTAATGACACGGTTTGGACAAGTAATTAAGGTGTTGGAGATAAGGAAAACAAAGGGACAGAGATAATTGTTTTTTTAGCAGGGGCTAAATCTTCTGTCAACAATGGCGATATAAGTTTCATTCGTTCTGCAGCAATCTCTTCGGCTTTCTTTTGGTTCTTCTGTTAATTCCTCCTTGTAAGGCCTTAACATGATTCTATAGCCTGTCTACCCGGACAGGAATGCAGAACGGTTATGTATCTCAGAAGTTAATTTTACAATGGGTCGGACAACTCTGGCTAGCCAACGGGTGTGTTACCCACATGCCATCAAATATTTTGGAGCGGAGATAGGGGAAGATAGGATACACCTTCTACAGAACTATCTCCATAACAGATAGCAATAGAGACTAAACAGCTTGTAAAATGATTTAATAAACCGGAAAACCACCGTTTTGGTGTTGTTGTAGAGAGCTACACATTTAACAGGGGCGTCTTTCCTTTCTATATTCTTATGGTCAATACATCAATTCTTGGACAGGCAATACCGTCAGCTTTCGGGTTTTTAGCTTAGCAGAAACAATAAAGTTCCTGCATTTTTTGGTTTTTTAATGAGTCACTGATCGGAAATACCATCGTTATTTTCTTTGAAGACCCTCCTTTTAAACTGAAAGCGAAGCTGGTGGGAGGTTCACTACTTTGTCGTCGATTATCAGTAAAGCAAAAAACTCTGGGGATAGACGACAGATATTTATGCGAATAAAAATTAAAAAAACCTTTATTTGTTTACGTTACCTAATTTTCGTGATATTTATATGGACATGTAAACTATGTTACTATATGATTAAAAATATAGATATTTCGGTAAAAAAATGGATTTCCAGACTTCCTATGAGGAATTGAAACCGGACCAAGGCACTAAAGGTGCGGCTGCAGGCGAATCATTTCCAGACTTCCTATGAGGAATTGAAACATTAATGTACAGTATGTACAGTAAAAGACAACTGTTCATATTTCCAGACTTCCTATGAGGAATTGAAACTGAAAATCTTCTCTCTGGTGTCGTCCCAATCATCTCTGATTTCCAGACTTCCTATGAGGAATTGAAACTGAAAATCTTCTCTCTGGTGTCGTCCCAATCATCTCTGATTTCCAGACTTCCTATGAGGAATTGAAACTTATCTTATATACTTTATAGGGTCAATGTGTAAACCCATTTCCAGACTTCCTATGAGGAATTGAAACCTCACCAACTAACCAATATCCCAACAAATGTAAATTATTTCCAGACTTCCTATGAGGAATTGAAACCTCACCAACTAACCAATATCCCAACAAATGTAAATTATTTCCAGACTTCCTATGAGGAATTGAAACCTCACCAACTAACCAATATCCCAACAAATGTAAATTATTTCCAGACTTCCTATGAGGAATTGAAACTTGAACGATAAAAGACTGGAAGTTACCTATAGAAATATTTCCAGACTTCCTATGAGGAATTGAAACCATCAGTAATTCCTGCAACTTTCTGTTGGTCTACCTTTATTTCCAGACTTCCTATGAGGAATTGAAACTTTACCTTGTTACCGTGACTTCCTGTGCCACTGGCGCATTTCCAGACTTCCTATGAGGAATTGAAACCCACATCATCAATCAGAGTGTGCCTCATATCGAACCCGATTTCCAGACTTCCTATGAGGAATTGAAACCGCTCCATGGCCGGCAGGTAATCAAACGCCTTCACCATTTCCAGACTTCCTATGAGGAATTGAAACCCACATCATCAATCAGAGTGTGCCTCATATCGAACCCGATTTCCAGACTTCCTATGAGGAATTGAAACCGCTCCATGGCCGGCAGGTAATCAAACGCCTTCACCATTTCCAGACTTCCTATGAGGAATTGAAACTGCCGGTAAGTGATAGGCATGTCCAAGTAAGTTTTAGATTTCCAGACTTCCTATGAGGAATTGAAACAGAGAGGTGGCGTAAAAATATGTCTTTCCCCAAGGCAGATTTCCAGACTTCCTATGAGGAATTGAAACCCATATTGCCTTTCTTGGTCTGCTATGTATATAAGAATTTCCAGACTTCCTATGAGGAATTGAAACGGTATCAGATGGGCTGATACTGCTGCGGGACCTCACGCATTTCCAGACTTCCTATGAGGAATTGAAACATCGTCCATATTTATCGCCTTTTTTCATCGGTATACCTCATTTCCAGACTTCCTATGAGGAATTGAAACCCACCTGAAAAGCTGACTATATGTTTCATGGCTGCCCCATTTCCAGACTTCCTATGAGGAATTGAAACCCCCGCTGACCGTGACGGGGCGGAGCATCTGGTAGAAGATTTCCAGACTTCCTATGAGGAATTGAAACAAGTTGGTTACTACTGTATCAAACTGCACTCGGAATATTTCCAGACTTCCTATGAGGAATTGAAACATATAAAATTAAAAATAAAAAGGAGTGCAAAAAATGAATTTCCAGACTTCCTATGAGGAATTGAAACCCGCATACTGGACAAGGAATTTCTTCTAGTATGTTAAAATTTCCAGACTTCCTATGAGGAATTGAAACATGACCAGCTTCCAGTCCAAGTCGCATATTCTTTTTTATTTCCAGACTTCCTATGAGGAATTGAAACCCAAAAATCTTTACTAGTGATGTATTAATTTGCCCTATTTCCAGACTTCCTATGAGGAATTGAAACATATCCGCCAGAGTGCCGGAACCTTTGGGGCGAAAGTTCATTTCCAGACTTCCTATGAGGAATTGAAACCAGTACCTGCCCAGCTCAGCCCCTTCACCAGGTAATATTTCCAGACTTCCTATGAGGAATTGAAACCAGTACCTGCCCAGCTCAGCCCCTTCACCAGGTAATATTTCCAGACTTCCTATGAGGAATTGAAACTAGGTCGCGATCTGCGGAAGGTCCATAGAGGCCAAAATTTCCAGACTTCCTATGAGGAATTGAAACGAAAACAGGTAAGTCAGGGGGCGGGGGCAAGTGTCCGATTTCCAGACTTCCTATGAGGAATTGAAACTCAACCCTTTCATTTTAAAATAATATCCACCCTAAGATTTCCAGACTTCCTATGAGGAATTGAAACATGTCCTTCACCGTCAAATCATAAAGCTTACGTAAAAATTTCCAGACTTCCTATGAGGAATTGAAACTGGACAGCGAAAAGATATTCACATCCATATTTGAAGATTTCCAGACTTCCTATGAGGAATTGAAACTGGACAGCGAAAAGATATTCACATCCATATTTGAAGATTTCCAGACTTCCTATGAGGAATTGAAACAGCACAATGCAGGCCTTATTTGAGAAGCCTTTGACCTATTTCCAGACTTCCTATGAGGAATTGAAACTTACCGATGCCACAGGTGCAATCGTTAGGCTTAAATACAATTTCCAGACTTCCTATGAGGAATTGAAACATCGTCTGAACAGAAAGCCTGCGTGCCAGACCCTCTTTCATTTCCAGACTTCCTATGAGGAATTGAAACTTACCGATGCCACAGGTGCAATCGTTAGGCTTAAATACAATTTCCAGACTTCCTATGAGGAATTGAAACATCGTCTGAACAGAAAGCCTGCGTGCCAGACCCTCTTTCATTTCCAGACTTCCTATGAGGAATTGAAACATCGTCTGAACAGAAAGCCTGCGTGCCAGACCCTCTTTCATTTCCAGACTTCCTATGAGGAATTGAAACTTCCACAATAGGGTTTAAACTTACTTTCTAGATATGCGAGTAATGATAAAGAATTAAAAGAAGAGGCCATTAAGCTGTCCGGTGAAGTAGATCCGACAGTAGCTGCTGAAAAGCTTGGACCAGTATGGGGATTCAATTTATATCGTAATAGGTGACCCTAATGGTATATTATGGATATTTCCTTAGGCAATGGCCTGAATATACCGGGCAGCCTACCTAAAAGGAATTGAAACGACATCTAGAGCTTATTACCGTCCGGTTCCGGTGGGATTTTCATTTAGAACTGTGAGCTTGTAATTGACGCTAGGGATGGGCAATCTGTGGTCAGTTAAAAGCTTGCTCTTTTTTTAAAGCATCAAGATGCAGATATTTAAATTTTTTAAGGCAAAAAGATACAGTTCTACGCTTTCTTTAGAATGGCACCCATGTTGCCTCCCAATTTTCGAAGCACGCTAAAAAAAGTATACCACTTTTTTGGTATACTTTTCCGATATCATTGGTGTCCTTTTTGGTCCCCTTGAATTGTAGCGGATTCACCGTAAGCTCCGGTGACGCTGGAACAATAGTCCCCATGGCACTGATTATATGCCAGTTTTAGAGGAATTGTTAAAACCTGTCTGATTTTTTTCTACTAAAAATCAAATGGGCATGGTTTTGGATGAAAAAATTTTCCCTCCTCTAGGAAAGATTGTCCTCAGGCTTTAGACTGCAGATGTTGTATGCGGCCAGTTCCAGTTCACGACATTTTAGCCTGCGGAGATCCTCAGACGGGCTGTAATGGAACCGCAGGAACCGGCATTGTCATGTTTGCATCCACCGGCAAAGTAATACTTGGCAAAACAGGTGGAGCATGCCGTGCTGCCTGAGGTCGGACTTTTTTGGTATTCTTCCCGGTTCAGGCCTTTGGTGAAGATGCTTCCTAATTTATATTCTTCTCTACCTACAAAACGATGACATAAATATACATCCCCTGAGGCGGATATGCCAACTAATCCTAATCCGGCTCCACAGCTGTAGTATTTTTTGCTGTTATGCATCAATGAAATAATAGGATAATATAAACCACTTTTAGTCATGAGGCTCTTTAAGGTCTTGTGTTCTCTTTTTTGGGTAAGGCGTATCCATGTTTCCGCTTCTTGTTCCAGTTCCTTAAGAAGGCCAGGGATGCCTCGGGCTTTTCTAATTTTATCCGTATCCTCATTAAACAAGGACCGAGATGCTGAAACAACGGATACTTGGGTAAATCCGATTTTTTGAAGGACCTCCTTGACGACTTGGGAAGCAGTATCGCCCACCAACACAGCATGACCAGGGGTATTGGGTACTGCTGTTAGCAGTTTTTTAATCTTGGGGACTGTATTATTATATGACCCTTCTCAGTTTGCGTAAGACCGCTGTACGTCCTGCAGCTCCTTTGTACCGTCAAAACTTAATGAGTAGAAATAATAAAGGTTAGGAGGTGAAAAAAAAATGAGTAAGTAATCAGCAATGGCTTTCCCCGAAAGAATGAAGACGGACCAAGAATTCGCCAGAAAGGTAATTGCCTGTAAGGATAAGGAAGAACGGATGGCCATGGTAAAGGCAGAGGGTTTTGATTTTTCCTCTGAGGAGCTTAGTGAATTCAAAGATTCTGTGCTATCGGATGAAGATTTGAGTAGGATTGTTGGCGGTGAAGACACCGCCTGCAAGATATATATTTACAATCCTGTGAATGGTTGTACTGAACTAAGATACCCTCCCGGTCATTCACAGTTTGGTTAGGGACGCGGGACAGAGGATGGACAGGGGGACAGATCTCTTCTCTGTCCTCTGCTCTAAATCTTAAATCCCAAACCCTGGTAATTTCTAAGGGGAAGTGGGTTGAGATTATGAAGATAATAGAAATTAATGGAAGTCCTCATGAAGACGGAAATATTTATATTGTCTTAAAACGTATGGGCTTTTTAATTACAATTAAGCTGAAAAATCTGAGATTTTAGCATTACAACTTAGTTTATATAAGGAAGGATAGTTTTAATCAATTTCTTAAATAAATGCAGTTCGTTAAAGGAACATTTGTTGAGCAAATCATTTAGTTCGTTATCTTTGTTGTTTGTTTCATAAATTTTACCAGAATCATTAATAAAGCCTGCTTCGTTATAGGACTTACCAAAAATTAAGTAATCTAAAGATACATGCAGGCAATTAGAAATATTTACTAGAACCGGAAGGCTCATCTGCCGCTCCCCCCGTTCAAGCTGACCGATATAGTAATCTGAAAGGCCAACGAGCTCTGCAAGTTCTCCTCGAGAAATTCCAAGCTTTTCTCTTTCTTCACGCATCCTTTGACCAACAGCTTCCTGGTCTATTTCCACTTTTTTTCTCATTTTTAACTCACTCCCACATGTTCACTTTATCTAAATTTAACCATCTGCAGAATTGGCAATAAGCTTAATAATAATATTTGCAATAAGGCAAGGTATAATGTAAAATCATGTTATTATAGTTTTGTTTTGCAGGGAGTGAACCTAATTTGAAAATAGAAGATAAAATTGAAACAGCAAGGTGTATTCTTATTGGTGCAGCGAACATGAATGTGAAAAAAGAAATTCTTTTAAAGATAAGTGAAAAAATGGATAATTATATCCTTGAATACTATCGTCATACTGAAAACTCAAAAAAAGAATCAAATGAATAGAGATTAAATGTCCTACTGGAAAGCAAAAAAACCCTAAAATAGGGGTTTTATGCTGTATTTTCAAAAAAATCATATGTATTTCTATGAAGGTTGAGGTATGGGTGAAGTCAAGCAGTGGGTGCTGGTATTGCCCTCCTTGACACCAATAATTACACCTAATTATCAAAAAACAACTCTTCAATTTTAACATCGAAAAACCGGGCCATCTTAAAAGCTAATTTTAAGGAGGGATCATAGCGCTCTTTTTCGATGGCGTTGATGGTAGCCCGGGTGACTCCTAACTTGAAAGCTAAATTCTCCTGAGTCAGATCATGAATTGCTCGATAAACCTTCAGTTTATTTTTCATTATTTTTTAAGCTCCAGAACAATCATGGTAGTAATCCAAAAGACTATTCCTGCAATTAAAGCACCTATCCAAAGCCTAAAATTATCTAAAGGTACCCAGGGTTGTGATAAGGCTCCAACAATTAAGCAGTTTAATATAAGAAATGACCAGGCAGCAGACCAGGCGATATGGTTTAAGCTTCTTTCATCTATAGGAGGCTCTTTAACTTTACCAATAAAAGGCCAGATGTTACTGGAATCTTTTTTCCCTTCAGCATTATTTCTAAAAAAATATTTATGGCCGTGTAGAAATAAAAGGGTAGATATAATTAGAAGACCTGTAACATAAAGTATTATAAGCGCCCATCCTGTTAGATGTATAGAAAATAAGGATAACAACTCAGAGAGCAGACCAACAAAGATTATGGGTATTGACAAAATCGCTATGAAAAGTAAACTCCAGAAGAAGTAAAGGTGTTTATAAATCATAAAGTATACAATTAATACTCCTATAAATGAACCTAATAAGAAAAAAGGACTAATACTGCTGCCAAAAAATACTGTGCAAGAAGGCTTCCAATGACAGTGCCAACAAAAAATAAAAAAAACCAAATGAATCTTTTCAATGAGAATTCTTCCTTTCATTGTTTTTCTTTATTATAATTTAGTGTCAAAATATTGTAAAGCATACTAGACAAAAAGTAAATAAAGCTTTACTTTATATTCAGCTAAAAGGTATACACAACTGGGCATGGCTTTGGAGGGACCAATGAAAAATTAAAGACGGTATTGGGTTCTTTATCAATTACCGTCTTTCCCATGTTTATGAGTAAAGTATTAGAACCTGCTTGTAAAAAAATGTTCAGGTCTTTTTCTCCTTCTTATAAGAAAAATTAAGATTAAGAGCACAAAAACCAAAATTAATCCTGTTAAAAAATAGTTTGGGTTATCTTGGGGAGGATTTTCTATATTTTCTTTAATTGTTTCTATCTCAAATGTTAGAAGTATCTCACCTAAGCTTTCGTACATGAAATTACTGGGTTGTTGTAAGTTTAGAAAATAATTTACTGTAATTTCGCAGTCAGTATTGTCAATAATTTTATAACTTGTCTCTAAATCATCAATAGTTAAGCTATTATGTAAAAGTCTTACTATAACATCATCAGGTTTGATATTTACACTTTTTGCATTATCAAAATGCAGGGTGGGTATCAGTGTTTTTAAGTCCTGCACATCAAAGGTTACATCAAAGAATTCTTCGAATCCGTAGTCCAATAGTTTCATTGTATCTTCATACTTCCCAATTGATACTTCGTTATTTAATACTACTACAATAAGTTCTCTATTTCCCTGTCTGGCTGCAGTTACCATGGTATGATTGGCCAGACTGGTCCAACCTGTTTTACTGGCTATGATTTCATCGTATTTATATTTTCCATTCAGCAAAGAGTTACTGCTGTGAAAATATCTTGTTTCCGGCTGTAAGTTTGTAGGCGGCATTTCATATCGTTGTTTACTAAATATTTCAGTGAATACAGGTTCCTTTATGGCCTTCATCATTATTAAAGCCATATCATATGCAGTGGTATAATGATCAGGGTCCGGTAATCCGTGTGGATTGACAAAATTAGTATTGTTAGCGCCAAAATCTAATGCCTTCTTATTCATAAGCCGGGCAAAAGCTTCAATGTCTCCGGAAATATACTCAGCAATGCCATTTGCAGCATCATTTCCTGATTCAATAGAAAGTGCATATAATGCTTGCTCCAAAGTTAACTCTTCTCCCACATCAAGAGCTATATGAGATGTATTTCTTCCTATGGAAAAAACTGCTTCATTACTCATTGTAATGGTATCGGCTAAATTTCCTTTTTCCAGTGCGATTATACCTGTCATTATCTTTGTTATGGAAGCAGGGTACAGCTTCTTATTCATATTTTTATCAAAAAGGATTTGTCCTGTTTTAGCATCCATTAAAACAGCAGCTTCAGAACTTAATTCCGGGTATATGTTTGATTCTGCTGCCGTAGTATCTGGATTTGTTAAAATAAAAACAATTGATGTTATTAAAAGAAAAATAGTGATTATATGATATGTTTTTCTCATGAAATCCTTCTCCTGGAGTATCGGTCAGATTCACATCTATTTTAACATAAAAGAAAAGGAGTAGAAAAATATTTTTCTACTTCCCTTATTAGGAGTTCTTGAAACAAAAGCAAATTCCTTGGAATTTCTCATGGTAATCATTACCAGTAGCATGATTTTTTCTTGTGCTGTTTTTTTATGGTTTTTTACGGCTGCTATTTGACATTCCCTGTATACTATTTTTTTTCACGGTATAAATGTCTTAATTATATATACTTGCTTAACAAATGCCGGCCGTTACCATGGCTCAAAATGCTCAGATTATTAATTAAATGACAAAACTAGATAATTTACTACAAAGGGAATTCGACAAGTTTGCAGAAATTAGATGCAATTAGAATCATTATCCATTAAATATCCCCAAATTCACTTGGAATCAATGAAGAAGACGGAGCAAAAATAGTTTCTACCTCTTTTAACAGAAGTTCGAGTATTTATGGCAGAGGAATTGAAACTATAAATTAATAAAAGAGGGAGGTATAAGATGATAGAATTAGGTAAAATGCAAAAATTAAAAGTAATTAAAATGACTGAGATGGGGGCGTATCTCAATTTTGAAGATGCGGAAGGTACCGATGATATTTTACTGCTTAAAAATCAGATTCCACAGGAATGTGAGATAGGTAATGAAATAGAAGTATTTGTTTATAAAGATTCTGAGGACAAAATCATAGCTACGGTTAGAAAACCAAATCTTACAATTGGAGAAGTGGGTCTTATAAGGGTAGTAGAAACCACAAAGTTTGGTGCTTTTTTAGACTGGGGTCTAGAAAAAGACTTGTTATTACCTTTAAGGGAACAAGTGGGTCAGGTTATAAAAGGAGATTTATGTTTGGTGGGTTTGTATATTAATAATGGTGATAAAATATGTGCGACTATGTATATATATGATATGCTGGGCACCGAATCACCATATAAAAAGAATGATAGAGCCTACGGAACCGTTTACAGTATCAATAAAGAAATGGGAGTTTTTGTAGCGGTAGATAATAAGTATCATGGGTTAATTCTTAATAAAGAATTGTACGGCAGTTATCAAATAGGTGACAATTTAGAAGTAAGAATAAAAAATGTAAGAGATGATGGTAAGTTGGAATTAAGTTTGAGAAAACAGGTTCAAAATGAAATAGAGAGTGATGCGCAAATGATTATAGAGCGTTTGAAGTTAGGTGGTGGCAATTTACTGCTCAACGATAATAGCTCTCCTGATCAAATAAAGGCAGAGTTGAACATAAGTAAAGGTGCCTTTAAAAGGGCTGTGGGAAGACTTTTAAAAGAAGGTGCAATTGAAATTACAGAGGAAGGCATTGAACTAAGGTGGAAATAGCCGGATTTCTACAATTTCCGACATTCTCGGTGTGGGAGTAGTTCAATTTCCGGGCTGACGAATTCTTTAAAAAGATGAAATTCTTCAGGTTCAATATGTGCCAGCGACTTATGGTTTTCTCCTGAGGTGATTGACCGGGAGTTCTCAACTAACGCATGGCTGTAATTTTCCAGTTTGCCTGCTTCGGCAGTTATATCTTTTATTAGCTGCTCAAGCTCTGGAGATTCGTAATAGGCCAGCTTTTGTGAAGTTACATTTTCTATAAATTCTCCTTTTTTGTAAGCCAGTATTTTGGAATATCGTTTTCCCCTAACCTCATAAGTTAACCAGAGGGTTGCTTCAGCCCCTTGGATTCCCTTATTTCCGGGACCCACCTCTTTTAGTTTCATTTCCCTGACTGAATTACCCATAGACTCCCGATGTTCCTCACTTCTAACCTCAAAAATATGCTTGCTAAATCCGGTGGCAGAGTTAGTGCTTATCTCAAACATGATTTCTGGTTCATTTAAGCCTATGCTAAAATTAGTGGGTATTGTGCTTTCAGCTTTGTTGACATAGCTTACTGCATGGACTTTAAAAGAGCCAATTATCAACAGAGGGAATATTAAAATCCGGTAAAGCCAGGTTTTAAAACTTGACCTGCCCTGGAATTTGTCAATTGCTAAGTACACTTTTAAAAATACATCCTGCGAGATCTCTTCAGCAGCGGTACGTTTGCCTGAGAGATAGTAGACATAGGAAAAAATCGGTTCCTTATATTTTTGGTATAGAACTATGAAATCTTCATCCAACATACTTTTTCCTTTCCTGCATTGCCGGCAATTACTTTTGGGTTTACCTGCAGCAAAGTATTAAATTATATTATATAGACTAAGATAACATAAAAAAGTTACAAAATATAAAAAAATCAGTATATTGATTGCTCACCTTCAACAGTGTGGGTTTGTTTCCTTGTTCTTAAGTGCAGCTGCCGGTGTCTTGATAATAGAAGGGCTGCGTAAAATAGCTTTTTTAATAACCTCTAGACAAATAAGGAGCTATCTTTACGGCAAGCTAAGAATGATTATGGCTGCGCCCATAGTCGTAGGAAGCCTGATAGCCATAGCATTGCCTTAAATCTTCGCAATATTGTTGAAATGAAGATTTCCAACTCAATTATTTTAAATAACAGTCTGATGGTTACCGCTATGTATTGGGGATTTATGCTGTTATACTATTACTGGCTACTATATCTAAGACCTATAATAGTTCACCTTCAGAGAACAGACTCATGTGTGTCCGACAAATCGGGTATAGGCAGATTTTTGCAATGTTTTTTCAATATCATTGAAACTTTTTACTGTATTACTTTGTCAGTTGGGTAGAAAGGTGTTGTGAGAGGAGTGGTTAATTGCAGGAAAAAGAGTTCTTGGAACTTTTACATAAGGAAGAAGGTAAGCTTTTACGGATTGCCTGGTCAATTCTAGGCCAGGAGAGTGATGCCTGGGATGTCCTGCAGGAGTCGGTGGAAAAAGCCTGGAGCCATAGGCAGGATTTAAGAGGCGGGGCCAGAGCCTTTCCCGGCTGGATACGTAAAATTGTTGTGAACAGTGCCCTAAATCAGCTGAATTTTAAAAAACGTATAGTGCCTATGGAAACTGAGAATATTTCACATGAAGATTTCGGGCCTTTTCCTTCACCGGAAAAAGTGCTTGAAGACCGGGATGTTTGGCTGACTTTGGCATCATTAAGTGAAAGCCAGAGGCAGGTAGTCATTCTGCGTTATTTGGGTGATCTGTCTTTGTGTGAGATTTCAGAGGAACTGGAAGTCCCTTTAAGTACTGTAAAATCCCGATTATACCGGGCCCTGACCCGGCTGCGAGAAAATTGGGAAAGGAGTGGGGCTGCGTTATGAGAAACAAAGAGTTTGATACAGACATGGATATAAGGTTCAAAGAAGTTTTAAATAACTGGGCTGCCGGGGGCAGTTTATCCCAGGAGTATTCAAACAAGCTCAAAAAAAATGTAAAAAAGATGTCTCGTATGGAGGAAAAGAAAAAGAAACCTCTGCTGATTTGGATAAGCAGCACTGCTGCAGCCGCTGTATTGTTGTTCGCCGTTCTGGTTATGAATGTTCCCGAAGTGCGGATCTGGGCTGCTGAAAACATACCCATAATTAACAGATATATTTCGGAATGGACTGAAATAGAAAAGGGTTGGCAATGGGCTGAGGAACACGATATGTTCCAGGAAGTCCTGGTGAGCACAACGGATAAGGGTTATACTTTAAATATACATAAGGTGCTGGCGGACCCTATTAAAACTACTGTTTTTTATTCACTGGAGGGCAGCTCCCCAAAGGCTGTTTACTTTAACGAGATATTGTTCAATGGAAGCAAGTTTAATACGGGCATGGGGGCCCGGGGAGATATAATGGACGGTGTTTATGTAGGCAGCATGGAATTTGACCCTCTGCCGGAAAATAGTGGTATGCTGACATTAATATTAGACAGTGTCAAAGATATAAAGGGAAACTGGCAGGTATCGTTTTCCGTTACCAGGGAACCATTAAGCCAGCTTACCAGGAGCGTTTTAATCGATAAAAAGTTCGAAGTTCCCACAGGTTTGATTACTGTGGAAGAATTACGGCTGGCTCCTACCCAAACAGAGCTAATAATAACATTTCATGGAGAATTTCATGGACCTGACCTGTCATCAAGGTTTGTAACCCTTTCACTGGACGGAAAGGAGGTAGAGTCTAGAGGAGGTGGGGGACAGGGAGCACTGCAGGAGGATGGAACCTGGAAAGAACAGTATCAGGTGCACTTTCAACCCCTGGAAGGGCTGTCTCATGACTCTGTAGTGACCATCGGGCTTTCGGGTTTATTATATTATGAAGGGAAGACATTTGTACCTTTCAAAGGTGACAGGTTTTCACAATCTCCAGATGGGCGCAGGGTGGAAATAATAGAGTTCGATACAAATAATGAAAAAGGAAAGGCGGTCATCAGCGTTGAGGTAGATGAAAAAAACCCGGACCCATTTTTAATGAGTTACTGGCAGGTCATAGATGATAAAGGTAGTATACATTTGACGGAATTCCCAAGGATTACCGGCCAATCAGAAACCACAGCCAGGTTCGTGTTACCCGGAGAAGAACCAGAGGAAATACAGGAAAGAAGCTGGGAAATCCATTGGGAACTTCCTGAGGGCCGTACAGCTGCAGCCTTAATTAATATGGGATACTGGGCTTATGATGATATCGGCACAGTAATTCTGGAAATACCGCCGAATATACTAGAATAAATTGGTTATGGTAATATATGGATTTAACTTATAAGGGGGGGGGGTAAATATTACTCCCCTTTAGGATTCATGTTGGAATTAACAGCTTTGTAATTGGCTGCCCGGGAGATTTTGGCCCTTACCCCGGCAATTTTTTAAATCTCCCTCTCAACCCCTTTGGGAAGAACCAATTGGGGTTATGTTATGGCCCTGCCGATATGGAAGGGCTTTTTTAGTTTTGAATACTTAAATATACATTTTCAGGCATAAAAATGAGCATGTTGCGCCATATTTTGTACCTGTTGCGCCCAAGGTATTGTAATTATATGATAATTTGGTATTATTATATAAAGGAGGAAGTAACTTGAAGGATATAGTTGTGAAAACCATGGGGAATAAGTTGGGTACTATGGTTGCCCACAGAACAGGACAACCTCACCAGGGAGAATTGTTGAGCTTCGGAGCAGAAATTATAATTGGCTGTTCCATAAAACTGGTCTTTTTGTTTCTCCTGTCGTCTGTGTTTGGAGTAGTGCGGGAAACTTTTTTGATTCTTTTTGTCACAGGTTTTCTTAGAACTTTTTCTGGAGGAGCTCATTGTAACTCATACTACAAGTGTTTAATGGTAAGTTCTTTCGTCATTCTGGGTTTGAGTATAACCGTCAGCAGGCTAGAAAGTTATTTAATCCATCTACCGCAATATATAATTCTCCTGGTCTTACTTTTATCACTGATTCTTTTTCTAATTTATTCCCCTAAAGCTCCCTTAAATAAGCCCCTGAAAAATGAAGCAGAAAAAAAGAAATTTTGGTTGTTATCTATTCTGTCCGCTGCCCTGTTTTCTTTCTTCGTTCTCAAAACAGGGTCAAAAAATATTGGAAGCTGGTTAATCGCAGCGGGTTTACTATGGCAGGCTTTTACGTTAACCCCGGCAGGTTTTCATTTTATTGAGTTATTTAACTTATTCAAACAGGAAGGAGGTGTGGATAATGTTTAAGGATATATCTTTGATAGACAAAACAAGTCATAAGTTCCTTATGCTCCTCAGTTTCTTATTATTTGCCGCTGCAGCAACTAACATTAGCACTAACAGTTTATTTATGTTACATCAACCAACGCCCCCGTCTGGCATTGACAAGGATTAGCTTCAAAATTATTTCTATTCTTAATTAGTCCGGCTTATCTAAAGAACAAGCATCTTTTGATGGACCCCAATGTCTAAGACCAAATTTTCGTTTTAAGCGATACGAGAGATTTTTATTAACAGCACAAGCTGTGGGATATGTTGGCACCAAGCAGTAATGTCCAGGCAGGTGTGGATATATGGTAACCAAATAAATCCACACCTGCGGCATATCCATGACTCGGGTTAAACAGTCTGTTTCTGCTGTCAGTAAGAATGGGCATCATATATATCGGCAGGCTTGCACTAATTCAGAGATTGATGCCCCGTTTATCATTGTAATAGCGGATAAATTCATCGAATCTCTGACATTTAAGATATCATATAAGCCGCTTTTTTAAAGACGAGAGCGGCTTTTTGGGGTGAAATGACCTTACCTGCCTGTTGGGGCCGTCAGGTTCTGGAAAGTCCACCCTCCTTTACCTGCTGGGGGGATTGGAATCTTTATCTGGAGGACAGATTACCATTGGGAAAACGGATATTACCCAGATGGACCAGAATCAGCTGAGCCTGTTTCGAAGAAATCATATCGGCTTTATCTTCCAATCGTTCAACCTTCTCCCCCAGTACAATGCTTTGGAAGATGTGGATATACCTCTTTTTTTTGCCCGGATACCCAAAAGGGAAAGACGAAAAAAGGCAGAGGAGGTACTTAACGAGCCATTGCCCTGGTGGTCTTTATCATCATTTTTGCTGTGGTAGTGGGTATGGTTTCTGGTCTTTATACGGCAATCAAGGCCATGAAATTGAGCCCCCTGGAGGCAATCCGGCATGATTAAAAAATGAGAAAGGATGATTAATATGAAAGAAGAAATTATCACGGAAGAAAAAATTGAGCATCAGGGTTTGGGCAGCAGTTTAAAAAACATATTATTTAAACCATCTGCAGCCTTCAAAGGGGCAAACTTCAAAGGAATTATTATTTTTACCATCATAATGATGCTGGTGGGGGGGCTGCTAGCCGGTTGGACCGGGGTATCTTTTATTACGCAAAATCCCGAGGTACCATTAGATGAAGTGAGGGAAATGGAAGGCATGACAGAGGAAAGTCTGGCAGACGTTGAAGAACTGATGACCAGCGAAACAATGTCAATGGTCATTTCAATATCTATTGCTGTGGGAAGTGTACTGGGCATATATGTGGGATGGTTGATTAAGGGAGGAATACTCACCCTGGCATTTAACCTTATGGGGGGAGAGGCTAAATACTCTAAGACCCTGGGAGTACTGGGTTTGGCCTGGATACCTTTCTTTTTACGGGAAATTGTCCGAAGTGCATGGTATATATCCACCGGCGAAATGGCAGCCACAGCGTCTCTGCTGCATAATCATGCAGATATTTTTGTCCTGTGGAATGTGCTCCTGTTAATTTTCGCCTTTTCAGCTGTTTGTGGCCTTTCTAAAAAGAAAACTGCAGCGGCTGTATTGGGGTACCAGGCTTTAAATATTGTACTGAATCTGGGGCTCTCTTCCTTTAATAACATGTTTACCGGAGGCATCATGTAATTATTACCGGCAGGCGTCCGCCTGCCGGTTTTGTTTTGATATTAGACAGCTTTCTTCTAAAATTTATTGTCTCATTTTCCTTTTAAAGAGGTATTTGCCATATTTTGTAGAAATAAAAATATGTTATGGTAAAAGCTTTGAAACAGAAAGGATGGATGGGAGTGACCCTCAAAATAGTCATAACAGATGATGAAGCAGGTATTTTGATGGTCTTAAATAATATAATATCTACACTCAAGGGAGCAGAAATTTTTGGAGAAGCCGGCACAGGGAAAGATACTATAGAACTGGTAAAAAGATTAAATCCTGATGTCGTTTTTTTGGACATAGACCTTCCTGATATTCATGGTATCCAGTTAGCCAAAAAACTGTTACAGATTAAACCGGAATTATATATTGTGTTTGTGACTGCTCATATCAACTACATGTGGGACGCGATAAAAATTTATTCTTACGATTACATAGTAAAACCTATTAATCGGGAACGGGTAAAGGAAACGATTGAAAGGATACAAAAGCAGTTAATGATTGAAAATGAGCATAATAAGTCCATTCATGAAGTAAAAATTCCTATAAAAGATAAAGACTCAACTGTTTTTATCAATATTAATGATATCTATTATCTTGAAAAGGCAGGCAAGAAAATCACTATCCACTCCACCAGGGGAAAGTTTGAATTAAATAAAACCCTTAAGGAGTGGGAACAAAAGCTTGGAGTTTCCTTTTTCCGGAGTCACAAGTCCTTTATCATTAATATAAGAAAGATCGAAAAAATCGAAACAAATAACAGGACATCATATCTAGTCAGCTTTTTTGATTATGATTATTCTGCGTTATTGAGCCGGAATGTGGTTCATATTCTATATGACAAGATGCAGATAATAAAATGATGAGAAAGGCAAATAAATGTATTTCTTGCCCTTTTTTATATTTATATCCGGGTCATTGCCCGAAAGTTTTGTATTATATTATTTGAGTACTGCCATAATTGGGAAAAAACCTGGTTTTCTTACTCTGGTCAACATATCTTTTTTGACTACAATTGTTTCTTATTTTATCAGGTTGTTACCGGCAGTATTTGGGCTGCACACAATTACCCAACTAATATTCATGATTATCATACAGAGGGTATTGTTACAAGTTCCCTGGAGCAGGTCTACTTTTGGAACTTTATTTTCAGGCTTTTTATTAGCAATGGTAGAAAGTATAAGTATTCCCTTTCTGGCAAATTTATTTAGCTACGACATTAAAGAGGTACTAAATAATCCAATTTTAAGATTATTATTGTTTACCCCTCACCTGTTTATATTAATCGGATTTAGATACCTGGCGTTAAAAAGGGAATGGTTTCCAATATGTTTTGAGGGTTTTTTAAATGACAAAGCCTTTAAGCAAAGGGCTTCATACCAGCTTTACCTGTTAATGTTTTGTCTGATTCAAATATTTGTCCTGGCTTTTCTTAATATTAACTTATACATCTATAATGCTGGAATTTACCGGAGCTTTACTTTAAGCACCCTGCTAATTGTAATTAATATAACTATTTTTACCAGTATAGCAACCAGCATTCTTATGGTCCAGAACCTGTTAAAAGTGACAAAAAAACAGGTACAACTGGAAAGCCAGCTGTCATTCACTAAAGAGTTACATACTTTAAACACAAAAATCCAATCTCAGCAGCATGACTTTCTGAACCATTTAACCGCCTTATATGGATTTATTTACGTGAAGGAATATACTAAGGCACAAAAATATATGGAGTCTCTGTATTCCAATGTTACTCATCTAAGGGGAATGTTAAAGATAAGGCCCCCTGAGCTGGGAGCATTATTGAGTATAAAGAAGCGGAAAGCGGAAAAAAAGAATATTGATTTTCAGTGGAAAATTCGATGGGATAATGACCGATTCGTCCTCTCAGCGGACGAACTTGTCCAGGTGATCGGAAACCTGCTTGACAATGCAATAGATGCTGCGGAACAAGCTGCGGAGAAAAAAATTAATTTAACAGTAACGAGCAACAATTTAGGAGTCAGAATCGTTACGGTCAACACATGCAGCCCGATACCGGACAGTACCTTAAAGAATTTATTTAATGCAGGCTATACCACAAAGGATAAAAGCACTAACAGCGGCTTGGGTTTGTATATTATAAAAGAAATCGTTGAAAAATATGGGGGAGATATTGATATGCAGATGATCCCCGATAATTCCAGCCTTCAGATAGCCACTTTTATTCCCGGTTAACCAATTGTCTCTTGTGGCCCTGCCGATATGGAAGGGCTTTTTTAGTTTTGAATACTTAAATATGCATTTTCAGGCATAAAAATGAGCATGTTGCGCCATATTTTGTACCTGTTGCGGCCAAGGTATTGTAATTATAAAACAATTTGGTATTATTATATAAAGGAGGAAGTAAATTGCAGGATACGGTTGTAAAATCATGGGAAATAAGTGGGTGCTAAACCCTTGTGAATAAGCATTTATTGGTAATTTATTGTAGTCTATATATCTCTCAAGGTTGTGCTTTTGCTGGTAATACAAAACATTTAATGGGTTTGTTTTAATAGACTTACGTTAGTACAATAAAGTTCAGAGGTGTTATCAACAAATCTTTGGTT
This sequence comes from Candidatus Contubernalis alkalaceticus, assembly GCF_022558445.1. Lineage (NCBI taxonomy): Bacteria > Bacillati > Bacillota > Dethiobacteria > Dethiobacterales > Dethiobacteraceae > Candidatus Contubernalis > Candidatus Contubernalis alkaliaceticus. The sequence goes on along the minus strand of NZ_CP054699.1, from coordinate 2,847,331 downwards.
GCGCTAATCACCTCATTTTTTTGTGATGAATTAATTGGGGAAGGCGAACTGCCAAATCTCATTAACAAAATGATTAAGAGATTGGTTAAGCCTGCAGTGACAGACATATATAAGATAAGGATTAATCAAATATCAGGGCATGAGCATAATGCAATAGAACTGTTCAAAATACTGGGGTTTGAGTTGGAATGTACGCTTAAAAATGAAATTCAAGGCAAAAGTCTGAGTATGTACACTTATACACTTGTGAGATAAGAAAATAAACAGAGATAGGAGGCGTATGTAATGTATGACTTTTTAAAGGTAGTAGTTTCTCCCTTAGTATTGTTCATTGCGGGGATTCACTTTACTTTCCGTCCACCGATGAAGCAGAATAATATTATCGGATTCCGAACGAAGCTGTCTTCTCGAACAGACGATACATGGAAATTCGCAAACGATCTTGCTGGAAAATTCATGCTAGTATTAGGCGGTGGGTTGATTGTCATCATGTCAATAAGCTATTTTCTCTACTTGACTGATATTGAGCGACTAATTAGTTTTGCTGCACATGGAACAGTACTATCATTACTGATAACAATAATATTTGTTCAAGTCAATTTGAAAAACAATTATACAAAGGATGGTCTTAGAAAATGAATATACTAATTTTATGGATGAGTTACGTATGAAGTTAAAAAAAATGATTAACAGGGTTGAAAAGCTTCGAATTGTTTGATTTATCAAAACATCTAATGCAACTGCTCGGGGATTTTGTAAAGCTATGTCTAGAAGGATTTCCAGGCCACTCTTAATACTTGAGTTTAAAAAAAACAGAAGAATTATAATTTTTTAATACCATAATATATCAACACCAGGACAACTATGGCACCAAAGAAAAAGGAAATGTTCAATGCCCAAACGGCTCCCTGAATTCCCAACTGTGGATTTCCCACAAGAAAAAAAACAAGTGTCAAAAAGGCGATATTTGAAATTATATCGGTGAAGAAGGCCTGCCTGGGCAAACCTATTGCGTTTAGGATTGCTAACCCGGTAAACTGAGTATAGGCGAAGGGAACAGCAGGGGCCATCCCCACGACCAGGGGAGCAACGGCAGGAGTATTATAGAACAAATTAACCAGTTGTTCCGGAAATAAGAAAAAAATTACTGACGTTATGCCTCCCAGTAAAAAGGTGAGTGAAAAAGCAAAGTTTATCAGTCTTTTAGTGAGTTGACGGTTGTGAAGGGATACGGCAGACGTTATGGTAGGAACCAGTGTTGTGGACAGGGGCATAATTGCTACCGTAGGAAGAAACAGCAGAGGAAGTGCCATTCCCATCAACTTACCGAATAGTGAAGTAGCCTGGGCAGTGGTAAAGCCGGCTTGAATTAATCGTGCTGGAATTAAAAAAGCTGCAATACTGCTGCTTATACTACCGCTGAAACGGATCATAACTAAAGGGAGGGCAAAGTAGAACAATTCACGTAATGTAGCAGAATTGGTTGCCCTGGGGCGGTATATAAAGGGAATATAACGGCTTTTATCATACCAGCGCATAACTGCAAAACAGCAGGCCTCCCCTAAGGCATATCCGGTAACAGAGCCTAAAACGGCAGCCTCCAGCCCCCGGGGCAGCAGCATATAAGCTCCTGAGATACTGGCGCCTACCCGGAAAAATTGTTCAACAATCAGTGATACCGCTGACGGCGTCATGTTGTTTAAGCCCTGGAAATATCCCTTTATGGCCGAAGACGGGCCGATAAACAATAGAGCCGGGGACATTGCTTTGAACATTAATTCTACTCTGGGATCAGGTAGAAAATAACAGGCCAGCAGTGGTGCCCCCAACCAAAGTGCTGCAGCACTCAATACTGATGTTACAATCACTAAATAGAGGGATATCCTTCTTACCTGTTCCACACCGGCCTTATCCCCTTGGGCCATTCGGTTGGAAATAATTCTGGACATGGCTCCTGGCATGCTTAAGTTAGCCACTACAGTCATCAGCATGTAGTATGGTAAAGCCATTTGAAACAGCCCTAAACCTTCGGCGCCAATGAGCCTTGAGAGGACCATGCGGTTGGCTAATCCCAATATTCTTGTTATAAGTGATGCTCCGGTAAGAATAATGGTACCCTGTATCAGCTTTTTTTTGTACATCATATTCCTCCCACAGGTTAATCTAATTATATGATTATTTGTGGGAGGTGTATTTAATAACTAAAAAAATCCTCTTTAAATCTCACAGAGGTTTACAGGTTATAAATAAGCAAGTTCTCCTGTTCTATTCCGTTAGGAAAAATGCGTGGGGAATTATAGAAGGAGCAATCCTTCCATAATTCCCCATGCATCTTTAAAAGGTTTTTTGCTCTCTTCAAATGATATACATCTTTAATTGTCTACTTTATCCGGCCGGTCACGATACGGTTTAAGGGGGAAGGTGGCCAAAAACGATGTGCTATGTCACTTTAGATTAATTAGTATTTTATATAAGGAAAAGGAAGGAGTAACCAATAATATGTAGAATATTGTCTTATGAGTTAGCAGAAGGCCTTTCGTCATTAGCACCAGAGGAGTATAAACATGAGACGATTCTTGTTAAGAATATTATGATTTTCAAATAAGTAAGACACGAGATACAAAGTTTTGTTTGTGTTTTCCGATATATAATTCGAAGAGTGAGATTGTATCGATTGTATCTTTAGACAGTGTATATGGTATTTTGATACCACAAGAAAAAGAACAGTCAATTGCAGATAAAATTATGATTTTTTCCCAAGATTTGTGCAGTCATTTTCCCGTATTAACTAAATAGGGAGGTGCGGATTGTGGCAAAGACATTAACTCCAAGTAATCATCCTAATAAAAAAGACTTCTTAGCTGAAATTGGAGATGCGAAATATAACAAAATTAGTTCTGGTATACATCCTATCTCAAGTTCATCAAAGAAGCGAGATTGTTTTTCTCAATATAAGAAAAGTATAATTCTTCACGGAAAGAAGGATAAAGAATAGGTTAGAAAAAAAGGAGAAGAAACTTAAACATTTTATCAGCCGTTCAGGCTGTTTTATTTTTTTAAATCTTGAATTATCCTACTGTTAAGGGCAGGAATTTATATTTTAGCAGAGGATGACCTGGCAGAAAGTGATATTATCAATTACCCCGATGAAAAGGATGAACCCTGGTGCGCTTCTCGTTTTTTCGCTTTGTACATCAGTTGATCTGCTATATTTAAAAATTCATCGAAATCAAGGTTGATGATTGGTACTTCCTGCGAAGATACAACTCCCAAACTTATTGTAATAGCAATGTTTTCTTCATTTAGGGTGGGTATTCTCATTTGATCGATGTTTTTTATAATTCGTTTAGCTGCAGCTACTGCGTCTTTTGAGGAGGTGTTGGGCAATATAATGGCAAACTCATCCCCACCCAATCGTCCAAAGATATCGTATGGGCGAATACTTTTTTTGCATGTTTCTGCAAAGTCTTTCAGTACCTGGTCTCCCACGGCATGACCATACATGTCGTTAATATTTTTAAATTTGTCTAAATCTATCATGATGATTGATATTTGAGTTTCCGGATTCCGCTTGATTCTGTTTAGTTCTTTTTGGCCCAACTCAAGAATATGTTTTCTGTTAAATGTTTCAGTTAAGCTGTCTATGATTGCTTGTTTTTGAATTCTCTTAAACAAGTTAAACTCCTCTGTGCAGTCACGAAGCGTTACGATACTGCCCTTTACCTGCCCCAGCTGGTTTTTAATATAGGAAAAACGAAATTCGAAAACACAAACCTCGTTTGTATCTTTCATGGTAATGTCAACTTTATTTTTTTTGTTTTTTCCGGAAGAAATTTCTTCAATTGTATGATTGATTACCCCGGGACAAACTTCTGAGAGCAGCCTGCCTACACATTGGCATGTTATTCCGGTGATTTTCGTTCCAGCCGGGTTTATATCCAAAATTCTTTTCTTTAAATCTAAAACAATTACACCGTCATCCATGTTTTCGATAACAGCATCACGGGCCATGGGTAGCAAATCAAGAAAATTATGTCGATAAAGTGCCCAGACAATTATCAGGCATGAAAGGCTAAATACCGCCGTAGTAAAGTTAATATAAGGTATGGGTGAATAACCCAAGACATAGAACAGATCAGTCATGGAAGGAATTGTTATGGCAGCAATCATCATGGCCACCTGGGGCCGGTACACAGCATGAATCCTAAAAAATCTTCTAATAAGTAAAGAGATAGAAACAAGCATAATGATGTAACTATAAGGTGCATGCACAAAATAAAACCAAAACCCGTAATGGTAATCTATTGTTGCGAAGGGGATAGAATCACCGGTGAATATAACCTCGCCCCAGAACCAGTTAGGCCTGGGGAAAAACCATAAAATAGTGTTAGTGATTATAGGAATAATCATTAATGTAAGCCATTGAGTTTTTGACCTGATGTATCCCAAATAATCCAGGACAATATTAAGCCATGCCAGTGGTAAGAAGGCTATGGCAATAAATTGGAACTTAACCATAAGTACTTTTAGCGGCAGAGTTTGTGCCGTTATTTCAAGGGTAAAGCTTACCGTCCATAATAATGCCAGGCAGAGCAGAATAAGAAAGGCATGTCCGCTGTAAAGGTATCTTTTCTTCCAGATTACAGAAATTAATGCTAAAAGGATACCTGCTGATATAATAAATATCCAAATTTCTGGTAAATAAATCATATAAACTCCTGTTCACTTATAAACATATTGGTTTTTAAATATTTGGAGCTTTCCACAACTCTATCGCTTTTTTAATTAAACAGTTACTAATGTGTAATTTTGCCTATATTTCCCTATAATTACATTATATCATAACCAATTATGAAAAAACCCCCTTATAAGCTGATTTTATTTCATCAATTGAGAGGGGGTTTAGCAGTTAACATAAACCTTACTATTTTTAAGAAAATTCTGGGTTTTAGAAGGAATATGTCTAAAATAAGTGGAATTAAATAATATATGAAAAGAAATGTTGTAAAAAACGCCAGTTTAATAGTTTGCCTTCCTCAAAAGAGCCTTGAAGAGCTTGAAAGGAAAAGTTTGTGTTCAAATGCGGCTTTTTTATGGAGCAGAGCAAGAGCCCATTAAAAGAATATGCTAATTAAATTCCCCTGCCTTCGTTAAGGTGGGGATTATTTTACTCTTCCATAAAAAATAATTTTAGTTATGATAAAACACTGCTTTTTTCTGATAATATTCTCAAAGATTAGTCAAAAAGGAGTCAAAATAGAAATGCCTTTGTCATATATTTTTTCATTAGTATTTTTCATCACTTTTGCTTTCTATTTTTTTTCCGGGCAATATATATTATCTCTTAATGCTGAAAACAAGCTGAACCGTGTTTTCTTTGCCGTCTGCCTTTCACTGGCCCTTTGGACATTCTCTTTTTCCATTGCCAACAGTGCACCAGATTATGAGGTGGCTTTGTTCTGGCGCCGGGTGTCTTCTTTTGGTTGGGGAGTTTTATATAGTCTTCTGCTGCATTTTTTCCTCATCCTGACAGAGAGAAGCACAATTCTCAACAGCAGATGGCATTACATGCTGCTGTATCTGCCTGCGGCGGTGACAATTTTTGTTTTTGGTTTTTACAGTGAATCAGCCAGAGCACAGTATAATTTGGTCAACACTGCTGCCGGTTGGACTAATGTGTCTGCAAATAATTGGTGGGACTGGTATTTCAATGTTTATTATGCCGGTTATGCTCTTGCTGGATTGTGCTTACTCTGGTTATGGGGAAGAAGGTCAAAAGAGGCTGAAAAGAAAAAGCAGGCATATCTTTTGATCGCATCCTTTACTATGGCCTTATTATTGGGAACGATGACAGACCTTGTGGTGAATACATACATGTCATTCACTATCCCTCAGATGGCACCTATAATTATCATATTTCCCATCATGGCAATTTTTTACGCTATAAAACAGTACGGCCTGATGAACCCATCCATAAAAAGTCAAAGGGCTGAACCAGGACAGATTTTGAGCGATGACAACCGTGCCAAGTTCTATCAGGTTATTTCGCTGTCCTTTATTCTTGGAAGCATGATAAATATTGTATCTCAATATTTTTTCTATAAGGCACCTTTGAATTCTGTGCTGTTATTTAGTACTGCTCTTTTTATCATTGGATTGTTCCTGCAGAACATTCAACGATTACCGATTAAGGCGGATCATCAAGATGGTGTTTTTGTTTTTCTTGTGTCAGCATCTGTTCCGCTGATTACACTTAGGTTTATTGAATATGCAGGTATTACCGTATGGGCGGTACCTATTGTTTTTGTGATTATTTCCGTTGTTTATAATAAACAGCGAATGATTTTTTTGTTAGGTGCTTTTATTTTACTCACACAAATATGGGTGTGGGTTAAAGTGCCAACAGCTGCAGTGCAGATTGGCGCATCAGATCATATTGCAAGAATTGGAATTCTTAGTATCACCCTCTGGTTGGCATATTATGTTAATCGAGTGTATGTGCAGCGGTTGGGGGAAAATGAAGACCAAATTAAGTTTCAGAAGATGGTCTCACATATTTCGGCTGACTTTGTCACCGTCACTGAATCCAATCTGGATGAAAAAATCAATGGGATGCTGCAGTTGATTGGCAGGCATTACCAGGTAGACCGCACTTATCTTTTTCTCTTTTCAAAGGATCAGAAAATGGTGACATACACTCATCAATGGTGTAATGAAGGTATTGAACCATCTATTAATTCTGTTAAAGATATTTCCATAGAATATATATCCTGGTGGATGGATCAGATTTTGCATAATGGGGTGGTGCATATCCCTGATTTGGAAAGTCTCCCCCCTGAAGCTGCTCAAGAAAAAAGGCTGTTTAAAAAGCAGCAGATTCAGTCGCTGCTCTCTATTCCTGTTACCAACAAAGGCAAAATTCTGGGGTTACTGTGTTTTGACTCAGTGAAGGAGACAAAGACCTGGCGGGAGGATCACCAGGAGTTTCTGAGAATCCTGGCAAATCTATTGGCGGACGCACTGGTAAAAGTTAGAGCGGAAAAAGAGATTAACTACATGGCGTATTATGACCTATTGACAGGATTACCTAACCACACATTGTTTAAAAATCGTTTAGAACAAGCGATCCACTTAACCCGGCGGACCGAAAAATTTATAAGCGTGATGTTTATGGATTTGGATTCTTTTAAAAATGTCAATGATACTATGGGCCATGAGGGTGGCGATGAGCTTTTAAAACAGGTGGCCTCCAGGATATCTGGATGTGTGCGCAAGCATGATACTGTTTGCCGTTTTGGAGGCGATGAATTATTATTATTGCTTACCAATTTTGCCAGGGCAGAAGATATTAGCAGGGTTTGTGAAAACATTATGGTAGCTTTTGAAATGCCGTTTAAAGTTAACGACCGGGAACTGTTCATCACCGCCAGTGCAGGTATCGCCGTTTATCCGGTAGATGGGGAGGAAGGGGAAACTCTGATTAAGAATGCCGATCTGGCGATGAATGCCTCAAAAAATAAGGGTAAAAACCAGTTTACCTTATGTTCTCCAGTCATGAGAGAAGATATAATGAAAAAAATGCAGCTGACAAACAGTCTGTACAGGGCATTGGAAAGAAATGAATTGATGCTGTATTATCAGCCGCAGGTTAATGTTGTAACTAAAGAGATTATCGGTCTGGAGGCTTTGGTCCGCTGGAATCATCCGGAATTAGGGATGATTTCACCGGGTATTTTTATTCCATTGGCGGAGCAAACGGGCTTGATCAACTCAATTGGCCAGTGGGTATTGTTTAAGGCCTGCCATCAAAATAAGCTGTGGCAGGACATGAACCTGCCTCCCCTTCGTATGTCGGTGAACCTGTCCGTTGAACAGTTCCGAAATGTGAATTTAGCTAATCTGGTTGCCAACACTTTAAGTAAAACTGGTTTGGATTCTAAATATCTTGAACTGGAAATCACTGAAAGTACCGCAGTTAAGGAAGCGGGTTATATTATTGGAGTGCTCCAAGAATTGAAGGAATTGGGTGTGACCATTGCTATTGATGACTTTGGAACAGAGTATTCGTCTTTGAGCCGGTTAAAGACATTGCCTGTGGACCGGATCAAAATTGATATGCAGTTTGTTCACGGTATTTCAGAAGGCAATAAAGATGAAGCTATCGCAAAGATTATCATCCAACTGGCTAAAAGCTTAGAGCTTAAAGTCACAGCTGAAGGAGTTGAAACAGAACCGCAGGTAGAGTTTTTTAGCAAACAAATGTGTGATGAGATCCAGGGGTTTTACTATTATAAACCGATGTCTGCTTTAGAACTGGAAAAGATCCTTTTAAATCAGTTGGAGAGGAAATCATCAACATTTAATTAATCATGAGTTTTTATTGTCATGACACCTCTTGGCGGGGGTTTTGTTAATTGGGAACGGGCTGAAACAAACCAGTTTCTTGATTAATTGTTAATTTTTTAAGATGCAGAAGTTCTGGATTACTATACGATGTACCTCCAAAGCCAGGGCAGGGGCATCCGTTTCCAACCGCTTTAGGGCATCTGGTGTGAGAATGCTGAGCTGTACGTCGGTTTTGGCCAGGTAGCTAAAAGGTGATGGCCATTGGCCGTAGGGAGCCATTTCGGCGAACACCGTGCCGGAGCCCAAATCTCTAATGTGTGTGCTTCGGTTGTTTCCCACTTCTTTGACTTCAGCAACAACACCACCTTTGACCAGATAGAGACCTTGAGCTGCTTGGGATTTAGAAAGCACGACCTCCTCCTTTGAGTAGTTTTCATCCGTCAGATATTTCCCGAGCCTCTCCAGCAATTCTTCCACATGTGCCTGAAGATCCAGGCTGCGCAGAAGTTCATCGGAGATACTTTCAAACAGGTTATCTCTTGCTGTTTTGCATCCTTTTGAAAAAGAACTCAAAACCTGCTGCTGCTGTTCTAAAATTCGGTCTTCAGCCCACTGCAGGGCACTTTCCAAATCTGGAAAAAATTTAAGAGAACGGGAGACCTGTTCGTCCAGATTCTTAGTCAGCAATTCATTGAATCCATGTGGGGTTTCTGCAAAAGCAAAGAGAAGATCACTTTGGCTATAGCGATTAAGCAGCCTTACAAAATTATTCACAGAGGAAATATCGAAACCACTCACCTTTTTGAAATTTAAAATGATGACGTCAACTGGAACCCGTGCAGGGTTTTTGACCGTCGAAGAGATGCCGTTAATCAATGTGGTGACCGAACCGAAAAAGATATAGCCCTCCAGTTCGTAGATGGTAGTTCGCTCTCCATGCATAGCCAGTAAGCGCTGGTGCGGTATGGACCGGCCTTTCATACTGTGCACCAGTGACCCGGAACTAACGCTGCGCAGCAGAGGGATTCGGCTGAACCTGATTACGAAAAGAATCATGGTGGTGAGCAGTCCAAAGAGGACTCCATAGAGATAACCAAACACAATAATAATTAAAAATATGGCCCATATCATCAGATAATCGCTGTAGGGCATTTTTTTGCGGGTGTCCACTAACCAGTCGAAGAGAAAAATAAGCCCCATCAGCATCAGAAGCCCACCCAGAAGGGCTTTGGGAAAAAACGCCAGCAGCCGGCTTCCTAAAAGCAATGTTCCCCCCAGCATTAACGCTGCAGTGAGGCCCACCAATCTGGTGTCCGCCCCAATTTTCAAGCCAAGCATGGAGAGACCCAGGGCAGTGAATCCAGGATAGGTGCCGGTCATTCCCATAAGGGTATTGGCTGCTCCACTGACCATCAGCTCTCTATTCATATCGATCTCTTTTTTGCTTGCCAGCTCAAAGCTCCCCGTATTCAATAGCAGGCCAATCATGGATATAAAAGGGATAACAGCGATTGCTGGAAGCTGTTTCAGAATTAGAGGCCACTCAACCTGCTGAAAATCCTGTAAGCTGAAAGCCGGCCACAAACTGCCGGCAGCAAAAGAATCAAACAGCGCGCCATGATACTGGGCTTCAGAAATGGATATTCCTGTAAGCCAAAGGGCTGTATAGTATAAAAATATAGCTGCAATCAGAGACCCGGGAAGTATGAAATAATGTGAATAGCGGCGTAGAATCAGAAATAAGGTGAGCGCGTAGGCTGCGCCCGGAAGCCAAAGGGCGATGGAAATAGTTGATGTTAGCTGTACAATTGAATCAAGCGTCAACGGGGTTCCGGTCATTACTTCCAGGCTTCCCTTGGTCAGAAGCCAGCCGGTGCCGGCCAGGAATCCACTGACTACAGGATAGGGCATGAAGCGAAAAAGCTCAGCCAATTGAAAGTGTCCTATAAAATAGAAAAAAATTCCCGAAATCAGACAAGAACATATGAGAGCGGCAGTAATGGTTATAAAGACAGCTGTTCCTTCCGTTTCACCAATGCTGGCGGCAATACCGGCTGCCACCACTGCAAGCAATACCACCGGCGCATCCTGGGGCATGGCAACCAAGGAACGTATATTGCTGAACAGGGCTGTGACCATGGTGATAACCAGTGTTCCGGCCAGGGCCATACCTATGCCCCGGCTTATATGCACTTCCAGCGGTCCGGAAAAAATCATTGAAGCAAAGGAAACCTGATAAACCACCAACATCAAACCAACTATCAGTCCAATACTGATTCCCTGCAGACATTTGGGGGACCGAAGATCAGAGAGTATTTCGCGAAAAACGGTATCTAGGTGAGACATTGTCTAACCTCCACAGGTGAAAATGATTATACAGCTTAAGGGTTTCATCAACAGAGGTATGCTCATCCATTAAGGGGCCTGTAAAATGAGCAGAGACGTGTTGTTATTATTGCTTTTTAGATAATTTTCAACAAAAAAAAGTATTTACCTGCAATAAAATATAAACTATAAACGAATCAATCTCCCGGCGGAAACTCCGTCAACTGGATGGCTTATAGAAGATATTTGGACTTCCCTGCCGGGAAGAAGTAAATATTTTTACCGCAGCTTCATAGGAATGTTAAAGGTTTCTTCCCAAGCGGCAAAAATAGGTTTAACAATTTGAAAGCCAACTTTAGAAATAATAACAAAATGAGAGCCTTGAGCTTTTTCTTCGGAATCCTTAAAATCAATTATGCTGCCCACTACATCTACTTGCTTCCAACCGGTTTCAAAATTAATAAAACCTTTCATACGATAGATATCTTTTTGAAAGACCTTAAGGAATTTTGTAAAATCATCTTGTGAAACAGGGCTGTCAAAGGTTAAAGTTAAGGTTTTTGGTTTGTTCTCCGGCGTATTGGTAGTATCTTCTGTTTCCACCCAGGTAGAGGCCATTAGATTTTCATCAAGAAAACTCTTTTTGTAAACACCATTTTCAGATTCTATAATATCAACTTTGGAATTTACCTGTTTGATTTTTAAGATTACATCCTCTTTTTGCTGTTTTGAAATTAAGTCAGTTTTAGTCAAAATTACTAAATGACAAAACCTTAATTGTCTTTCTACCGTCTCAATTTCTATCAGTTGTTCTGGAAATTGAACTCCATCTACAATACAAATAGCACCGCTATAATCATAAACTTGTCCTTTTCGTTTTTCTACCAGCCTAAGAAACTCCCCGATATTAGAAGGGTCGGCTAAACCGGAACTTTCTACAAAAACATAATCCATATCCTGTTCCACCATTTCTAATAAGGCAGATACAAAAGAAAGTTCTAAACATGAACAGAAAATTGACCCTCGATTAATTTCTACTAATTTCAAATCATCTTTTCTAATGATCTCTCCATCAATACCGACTTTCCCAAACTCATTCATGATAACTGCAACTTTTTGGTCCTTAAGTTCTTCCAGTACCTTCATTAAAAAGGTAGTTTTCCCTGCTCCGAGAAATCCAGTGAGTAAATAGAGTTTAATTTGTTTTTTCATTTGTAGGTTCCTTTCTTGTGCGGTATAGTTCATTTTGTAACAACTAATATAATCATACTATTTCCTGTTGTGTTTTTCAATTATGAAATTGTTAGCTATTATTAAACTCTTGAAAGGATTTTAGCTGTAAGGAGGGTATGTGGCTGTAAACAAAAGTAAAAACGTATAATTATATTTTGCAATTTGACGGGAATAATAAACAGGATTAATTTTGAAAGGATGAATCAAATTTTAGAACTAATAGATATATCAAAGAGTTATACCACAGGCACTTTTACTCAAAAAGCTTTAGATGGTGTTTGTTTAAAATTCAGGCAAAAGGAATTTGTGGCAATACTTGGGGCAAGCGGATCGGGCAAGACTACCTGTTTAAATATAATAGGCGGCCTGGATAGATATGACAAAGGGGATCTTATTATAAACGGCAAGTCTACCAGAGGCTTTAAAGATGCCGAATGGGATGCTTACAGGAACAATAGTATCGGCTTTATTTTTCAAAGTTATAATCTAATTGCCCATTTAAGTATCCTGGAAAATGTGGGAATGGGTATGGCCTTAAGCGGCATACCCAATTCCCAGAAGTTTAAAAAAGCTGTTGATGTATTGGAAAAAGTGGGTTTGAAAGATCATATGCATAAAAAACCAAATCAATTATCTGGAGGCCAGATGCAGCGGGTGGCTGTTGCCCGTGCCCTTGCCAATGACCCTGACATCATTCTTGCCGACGAACCCACGGGTTCTTTAGATAGTGAGACCAGTAAACAGATCTTGGATTTGATTCGCGAGATGGCCAAGGATAAACTGGTAATTATGGTTACCCATGACACTGAACTTGCCCAACAATATTCTGATAGAATTATAAATTTCCATGACGGGGAGGTGGTTGGTGACAGCAATCCGCCGGAGGCGGTAGATATGAATTCTCAGTACAAACTGAAAAAGACAAGCATGAGCTTTTTAACAGCCATCAAGTCCTCAGGTAAAAATATTGCCACCAAGAAATGGAGGACAGCTTTGACCGCCTTTGCCTCCAGTATGGGCATTATTGGAATCGCGTTGGTTCTTTCCCTGTCTAATGGATTTGACAGTCAAATTAAAAACATGGAGAGCGAAACCCTTGCAGGATTTCCCATCATGATTACTCAAAGCGCATTGGAAATAAATATGTCTGAAGGCCGTCATGGCATGTTTGGGGATTCAATAACTGTAGAGAGTAACGACAGCCGGTATATCTATCCTTATGACCCTGATGAAGATAATGTTACCCATACAAATGTATTTACTGATGAATACCTTACTTATTTACAGGATATTGATTCTTCTTTGTTGTCGGGTATTACTTATACCCGTTCTGTAAACAAGAATCTGCTGAAATTACATGGTGAGAAAGCAGCTTCGGTGAACACAGCATTAATAAACTTTACGCCGTACCCAACCAATTTAAACTCCAAGAAATCAGGATATCTTGAAAACAATTATGATTTACTGTCCGGTAGATTCCCGGCAGAAATAACTGACCTGGTTTTGATCGTTGGCAGCAACAATAAGTTGAAGCATTCCATTGTTGAAGCTCTGGGTAAAGATGTTGGGGCAGATAAAATCAGCTTTGATGATATAATCGGCTATGAGCTCAAAATAATTCTAAATGACGATTACTATGTACAAAAAGGTGATTACTTTGTGGTAAACGGTGTGCCCGGCAATTTGATTGAATTATACAACAGCGAAAATTCTATAACTTTAAATATTGTGGGCATTGTACGCCCCGGGGAGGATATTACGTTGACTATCCTCTCTCAAGGGATTGCTTATTCAGACGCATTGTCTTTATTTTTTATTGAAGATGCTCAAAACTCAGAAATTGTTAAAGCACAGCGAGAGGCGGATTATAATGTGCTCACCGGCGAGACCTTTGCCGTATCTGAAACCACAGGGATGACAAGGTCAATGAGTGGGATGTTTGGGAGTATTAGCGGAAAAGCAGCTACAAAAGAGCAGGTTTTGTCAATGCTTGGCGCTGACGGAACTCCCTCTATGATTACATTGTATCCAACTGATTTTTCTGCAAAGGAAAGGGCTTTGGATTATTTGGATGCATGGAACGTGGATAAAGTTACAGATGATATGGTTGTTTATACAGATTTAGCATCTACCCTTACATCACTGATGGGGGGAATTCTAAATGCAATCACTCTGGTCCTGGTTGCATTTGCGGCAATTTCTCTAGTGGTTTCTTTTATCATGATCGCCATAATTACTTATATATCGGTTCTGGAGAGAACAAAGGAAATAGGTGTTTTGAGAGCTTTAGGGGCGAGAAAGAAAGACATTACCCGGGTATTTAATGCTGAAACCTTTATTATTGGAACTTCTGCCGGCCTTCTGGGAGTTTTCATTGCATATATTTTGACCATTCCAACTAATATAATTCTACAGAGGCTAACGAACCTTTCCGGTGTGGCGCAGCTTAACCCGTTATATGCAATTCTCCTGGTGATTGTTAGTGTGACGATAACCATGCTTGGTGGATTAGTTCCTGCAAGAATAGCTGCACAGAAAGATCCTGTTGAAGCATTGAGAACAGATTAAGATGCGGCAATTTTATGTGGTTGATTTTTAATTTTTTTTAACATTTTTTTCTAAGGTATATTTAACGATTATATGAATATTAATTATAGAAAAAACTAAAGGGGTGGGGAAGATTAAAGGGAAACTTTTTGTAGTTGAAGGAAGGCGTCTAATTCCTCTGGCATTTTTGTTGATTTTGCTGGTTACTCTTTCAATATATGATAATTTTAGGGTGGATACTACTGCCAGGGTAGTGGAAGAAGTCAAGGTGGAAAATGAAATACAATTCTCCACTACGGATAAAGGCCAGAAAAAGGTTAGCCCTACCCTTCGAGTGGCGGCCCAACAGGAACAGTGGGCGCTTTTTGCCAAGGAATTTAAGCTGGAACTGCCTGAATATCCTTTTAACCCTCATGGTGAAATCGGTCTTTTCGTTTATAATGGAAAAATCAGGCATATTGAGATTTTGCCCCAGGCGGATAAACAGGTGCAGGTTCGTATAGCCGTTGATGTTAAAGATGATTTTTATCACCTGGCTACAATTGAGAAAAAGGACTTTTGGCAGGAGGATAAGGATTATCTTTGGGTGTTGACGGACCACAAGGGTAAAATTATCGAAGAAGTTATATTAGAGGAAAAGAAATCTGAAGATACGGAAGAAAAAGATGAGGAAGATGAGGAAGATGAAGATCAGGAGAGCCAACAATCGTAAAGGGTAACTTAAATGTAAGTTTTGGAATAGAAAGAAAGCCATAAAATTCCTGGCTTTCTTTTTTTAATATTGATGAACCAAGATATTTAAATAATAGGCAGGGTTTACGTTTCAATGATTAATTTTTATAATTTAGCCGCTTTCTAATGGACACTGTATTGTAATGTTTTTTGGAGCAGTTGTTCTGTCAGCCGGTCCAGTTCATTGAAGTTTTGTGCAGAGGAATAGTATTTTTCAAGCTTACCGTGGCAGATTCTGGCCCGTTCAATATTTTTTACTGCTAATTTTATCAGGTTCCAGAATCGTTCCCGGGTATCCTGAATTTCTATGTTAAATTTTCTAATCTTTCCCTGGTCTATATATAAGGATAGGTCGAAAGTGGATACTTTGTTTACATTTTTAATATCTGAAAGGCAAAAGTTATGGGGATAGCAGTGTTTTATCACTGCGGTACTTATTTCTGGCAGTACTATGGCATCTAACCGTTGGGGGTCAAAGCCACAGTGATATGCTTCAATATTTAGCCCTTTTCTTTGGGCCATCAGGTAAATATGCTTAAGAAGTGTGGACTTACCGGTTCCCGGTTCTCCCAGCAGCAAGTGAAAGTTCTTAATATCCTGTAAAATTAAATCATATTTATTTACAGGTCCCTCGGGAGTTATGGCACTGGCCAAAAGTCTTTGTTCTTCCGACAGCTTTTCTAACCTTCTAACTTCATCGAATATTTCAGTGATAAAGCTATTTTGGCTTTTTACGGCTTCTTCTACATTTATGCAGTGATTGAAAAAGAACTGCCACTGTTCATAGGCAATTTTTGCTTCCTTAAGATAACGGTAAGCAATATCAAAAGAAGTGCTAATTTCTTTTCGGTAGTTTTGAATTTCTCCAAAATGGTTTTTTAGAATATCTTCATTCCAGTAACTGCCTAGATTTATGATTTCATCCCGCACCCCAGGCAGCTCCGGATCTATAACATGTGGGTATGTACCGTCCACCATCACCACCCCCAGGGAAGGTACGCATAAACCGTCCAGGGAACGATTATCGGAGGCACAGCAATATAGTTCTACAGAATATCCTTCCTTCACCAGTCCCTGGCATACGGTTCTAAACAAAGTAGATTTTCCGGTTCCTGGACCTCCCTTTATAATGAAGAAACGGTTGTAACCTTTTTTAAACAACTGCTGATGTCTGGAGTAAAATCCCCTACAGGTGTTGCTTCCGAGAAAATATTCTTTTAATTTATATGTTACGGACATATATTCCCTCCTTTCTTAATTGCCCATTATCTTATATAGTTTATGGCTTACACGGTGGTTTGTGCTTGTCTTTATGAAAAGGTTAGCAAATAATATTAGGGTAGAGGTGGGGCTTTAGAGGGGCTTAACCTTTCTTGATATCCCTATATATAAATGGTATAATCAGATAAATGTTTTGGAATTAGATGGCAAAAAAAGGGAGGTGTTATTTGTGAGTGATTGCCTCTTTTGTAAAATTGTCAGTGGGGAAATTCCCAGTGATATTGTTTATCAGGATGATAAAATTATCGCTTTCAAGGATATACAGCCTCAGGCTCCAGTTCATGTTTTGGTGCTGCCCCGGGAACATATTCCCACGGTTATGAATATAACTGAGGAAAGCTCTAATTTAATCGGATATCTTCACCTGAAGGTAAAAGAAATTGCCGAAATTTTAGGGGTTGCTGAAAGTGGGCTCAGGCTGGTGTGCAATTATGGTAAAGATGGAGACCAGATTGTACAGCACATACATTTTCATTTAATGGGAGGACGTCCGTTAACTTGGCCACCGGGCTAGTTGACAGCCTTTTCTGCACAGTGTATAATTTATTATATCGAATTGTTTGTTTACATATAGTAAGATTTTAAAAGGTTGATAATCTTACTGTACAAGGTTTTTGTGAATGCGGTTTTTGGCGAGGGGAGGGAAATTGTGGCGGAGATCAAAGTAGGTAAAAATGAAACTCTGGACAGTGCTTTAAGAAGGTTTAAGAAACAATGCGCCAAGGCTGGAGTTCTGGCAGAGGTGCGGAAGCGTGAGCATTATGAAAAACCCAGCGTTAAGCGGAAGAAAAAGCAGGAAGCAGCTCGTAAAAAGAAACGTTTCTACTAGGGGGAAGGTTTATGGCCCTAAATGAGTTAATCAATGAAAATATGAAAGCTTCCATGAAGGCAAAAGATAAGTTCACACTTTCCGTTTTGCGAATGATGCGTTCTGAAATTAAGAACGAGGAAATAGCAAAAAGAGAGAAATTGAGTGATAATCAGGTTGTACAGGTTTTAAGCCGGGAATTTAAAAAAAGGAAAGATTCTGCAGAGGAATACAGAAGTTATAATCGTGAGGATATGGCTTCGGATCTGGAAAAAGAAGCACAAATTATCCTTTCTTACCTGCCGGAACAGATGTCTGAGGAACAAATCACAGAGATTATAAAAGAAGCTGTGGAGACGACTGGTGTCCATAGTAAAAGGGATATGGGCAAAGTGATGGGTGTTGTAATGCCTAAACTTAAGGGTAAGGCAGATGGCCGCTTGGTTAATAAAATAGTGCAGTCGTTTTTGGAATAAACATATGGACTTGGTGTGTGTAATATACACCAAGTCCTTTATTTGAAATCAGGGGGGAGTTTTTGTGGTAAGGCGGAAAGGCCTAATTGTTGCAGTTTTTCTTCTATTATTATCATTTTCTTCCCTGTTGATGGCGGCAGAGGAAATGGTTTACTTTGTCCCTGTGCGGGATGCCGTAGAGCACAGCTTGAAAATATTTTTGGACCGTTCCTTTAAGGAAGCCGAACAGAATAATGCATCAGCAGTGATCCTGGAGTTCAATACTCCTGGAGGCAGAGTAGATGCTGCTCAGGAAATCAAAGACCTTATTTTACAGACAGAGGTTCCGGTATATGCTTATGTCCGTCCCCAGGCGGTGTCGGCGGGAGCTTATCTGGCCATGGCCTGTGACAGGCTTTACATGTCCCCGGGCAGCACCATTGGTGCTGCAGAACTGAGACAGGGTATTACCTCTGAGGAGGTTACCGATGAAAAGCTTCTCTCTAATTGGGAAGCGGAGATGCGGACTGTGGCCGAACTTAGGGGTAGGGATCCTGAAATTGCTGCTGCCATGGCCAGAAGAGAGATCAGCATTCCCGATGTAGTGAATTCCGGTCAGCTTCTGACTCTGACTACCGGCCAGGCTCAGTCCCTGGGCTTTATTGATGGAGTTTTTAACAGCAGGGCTGAATTATTAGAGCATTTGGGTTTAGAAGATGCTCAGGTAATAAATAAGCAAATGTCTTCCGCTGAGAGGTTGGCCCGGTTTGTTACCCATCCGGTTACCTCTACTATTCTTTTGACCATTGCCTTTGCGGCCTTGATTATTGAAATCTTGACTGCCGGGTTTGGAGTGGGCGGAAGTATTAGTATTCTTGCTTTTACGCTTTTCTTTGGCGGTCATATAATTGCCGGCCTGGCCGGATATGAGGTGGTGATCCTTTTTCTCATGGGCATTCTTCTGCTTTTAACTGAGGCTTTTATTGCGGGATTTGGCATACTGGGGTTGGCGGGCATTGGCTCCCTGATTGCTTCTATCCTTCTTTCAGCGGCGGAAACCGGAGAGATGGTAACAAACTTAGTAATAGCATTGATTTTATCATCAATTATTATTGGTGTTTCACTGCGTTATCTGGTAAAAAGTAAATTTCTCAGTAATATTATTCTCAGTTTTAAGGAGGATAAAGATCTGGGTTATGTGGGCCCTCAGCAGGCATTTCAGTTGTTGGATAAGGAGGGCATTACCTTGACACCCTTAAGACCCTCCGGTACAGCTGAATTTGATGGAAGTAGAATAGATGTGGTCAGTGAGGGGGGCTTTATTGACGTGAATTTAACGGTTAAAGTGGTTCAGGTGGATGGTCCCCGGGTTATTGTAAGAGAACTAAAAAAATAAGTTTAAGGAGGTAATATTAAATGCCTGATTTTGTTTTTCTTTTGATCATTATTGCCCTGGTGTTCGTGGTTTTTTCCTTCATTCTCAGTATTATACCTCTGGGATTGTGGATATCCGCCCTGGCGGCCGGGGTTAATGTCCGTATTATCACTCTGATAGGAATGCGCCTGCGGCGGGTGCCGCCGGCCAAAATTGTGAATCCACTGATTAAGGCCAATAAGGCTGGACTGGATTTAAGCGTGGATAAACTGGAAGGTCACTATCTGGCCGGAGGTAATGTGGACCGGGTTGTAGATGCCCTGATTGCTGCTCAGAGGGCTAATATCCCCCTGGGTTTTGAAAGGGCTGCCGCTATTGACCTGGCCGGTAGAGATGTTTTAACTGCTGTGCAGATGAGTGTAAATCCCAAGGTAATTGAAACGCCTATTGTAGCTGCTGTAGCTAAGGATGGTATTGAAGTGAAGGCTAAGGCGAAAGTTACTGTTCGGGCAAATATTGACCGGCTGGTAGGGGGCGCCGGAGAGGAAACCATTATTGCCCGGGTAGGGGAAGGAACGGTTACTTCTATCGGTTCTGCTGAAAGCCATAAAGCTGTACTGGAAAACCCTGATTCTATTTCTAAAAATGTTTTAAATAAGGGGCTTGATGCAGGGACAGCCTTTGAAATACTTTCCATTGACATTGCTGATGTGGATGTGGGTAAGAATATTGGTGCCATGCTGCAGACAGACCAGGCGGAGGCAGACAAGCGCATCGCTCAGGCCAAGGCAGAAGAAAGAAGGGCTATGGCTGTAGCACAAGAGCAGGAGATGAGAGCCAAGGTGCAGGAAATGAGGGCCAAGGTGGTAGAAGCAGAAGCAGAGGTGCCCAAGGCTATGGCCCAGGCTTTGAGGGAAGGAAACCTAGGTGTTTTGGACTATCAAAATCTTCAAAACATCATAGCAGATACAAAAATGAGAGATTCCATTGGTAAATCAGACGATTTGGGAAAAGAAAAGGGAGATAAATAAATAAACAAAACATAGTTTTTTATTAAGAACGGTGGTGAAGGTTCAATGGAAAACCTTGGGATTGTAATTTTCTTCATTATTTTCTCCCTGGTGAAGAGACTTCTCCAGCCTAAGAATGAAGCTCCGGTACCTGGAAAGGTTCGGAGGCCTATACCTTCTGACAGGGAACAAGAGGGTTATCCTGTCCAGATGAGGGAACCAAAGAAGTCAGGGGGCCTCTTTGATGAAATAGAGGAGCTCTTAGAAAGTATTTCAGGATCTGGATCAGGTCAAAGGCCAAAGGAGAAATCTTATCCCGTTTCAGACACCGGGAGTGTAATCAGGGACAGAAAAAGGGAAAAACCTGTCTTAGAACAGAGACAGTTGAAATTAGAAAAAATGAAGGAAGAAAGAGCCCGGGCAGTGCTGGATAAAAAGGAAAAAATTGTGTCTTATGCAGCGTCTGCAGATCCCATATCTCTAGAGGTAGGACCGGAGGGATCCTCTCTCTCGGGATTTAGGGTTACTAAAGACAACTTGGCTGCAGGGATTGTATTTTCTGAAGTATTGGGTCCACCCCGGTCCAGAAAGCCTTTCTCCCTCAGACAGTCCAATATAGTGCAGAATTCAAACAGTTAAATAGAATAGACCGTTTTTCAAAGATCAAGTAGAGAGTGTGGAAATACACTCTCTACTTTTTTTGCAGAAAATTCAAGTTGATAACAGGACGAGACATTGGATTTACTGCAGGAGGTTCGTCCTTTCGACCTGGGGATTAAAGTTTCATACTTTTAAATTCAAGCGCATAAAACTAGTAAGAGAGATTAGGGGAGGTTGTCGGCTTGAATTTTAAAAAAAGCTTTAGAAGTTCCCTTGCGGAGGCTTTTGAACTCCCCAAGGAAATACTGCTGGATCTACCCCGGGTTACCCTGGTGGGAAATGTGCAGATTTATGTACAAAACCATAGGGGTGTGGTGGAGTACTCTGACAAGATAATCCGGGTCAGTGTCAGTGGGGGTGAACTTATTATAAAAGGGGAAGGTATGACCATAAAAAATATTTATTCAGAGGAGATTTTTGTTGAGGGTATAATTTACAATCTGGATTATGCTGTTTAAAAACAATAACTAAAGGTGCGGTAAAACGGAAAAGGGGGTATGACTGGTGTCGTTAATTGATTTATGGTATTATATGAATGGATATATTACAATCTCTATACGGGGGAATCGTAGTGAAAGGCTGATCAATCTGGCCATTAACCGGGGAATTATCTTACGGGATATTCGCCGTTTTGACGATACTGCCTATATGAAGATAGGTATTGAAGGGTTTAAAAAAATAAGGCCCTTAGCCCGCAGGACAAGGTGTAAGGTAAAAATCGAAAAAAAAGCCGGTATTCCCTTTTTTGTATACCGATTGGTGGTGAGAAAAGGGTTTGTGGCCGGGGCAGTGCTGTTTGTTGTTCTGCTATACCTTTTATCTTCTTTCGTATGGTATGTGGAAATCGTAGGTACAAAAGAAATAGACCCCCAGGAGGTTATTGAGATATCCCAGGAACTGGGTTTGAAACCCGGTGTTTTTAAAAATACACTGGATGTGGAAAAGATTAGTAATGAGATTGTTCTAGGGATTCCTGATATATCTTGGGTAGGAGTTGAGCTTACCGGGGTTCGGGCCAAAGTAGATGTGGTTGAAAAAGTAAAAGGGGTAGAGCCTGGAGAGGAATCTTTTACTCATATTATTGCTTCAAAAGATGGTTTAATCACAGAAATAATGGTGATATCGGGAATGGCAGATGCAAAAGTGGGGGATACAGTTACTGCCGGACAAGTTTTGATCAGTGGGATTATTCGTCCCATTACGGAAGAGTTTGAAGAGGATGATTCAGAGGAAGAAGAGAATACCTTTGAGGATAGCAGTCCAAAGGAAAGCTATACAAGAGCTCGAGGTACGGTGAAGGCCAGGGTCTGGTATGAGGGTTTGGGTGTTTCTACTCTGCAGGTGAAGACCTATGAGCCTACGGGTGAGAACTATACAAGTTCATATATAAAAATCGGAGAGAGAGAAGTTTATATGGAAGGGGATGGCCAAAATCCCTATAATTATGCCAGGTTAAGTAAATCCAAACGCACAATGCACTGGATGAATTATAAATTTCCTATAGAAGTAATCTATCTTGAGTATAAAGAATTAGCTTTAATATTAAAAGAATTAACTCCTGAGGAAGCTTTGGCGAAAGCAAAGCAGCAGGCAGAACAGGAGGCAAAAAAACAGCTTCCTTCCCAGGGGGAAGTGATTGATGAATATATGGAAGTACTGGATACCGAAGATGAACAGGTTATAAAGGCCAGGTATGTTATTGAAACCATTGAAGAAATTGGTCAGGAAAAAGAGGTGTTTATGGAGGGTTTTCCTGAATAATAACGCATAATAAGACAAAGGGGATAATAACGATTCTAGAGGAGGGAAATGCTTTTTGACCCTGGACAATATTACACAGAAAGAGCACAAAATTTTATTTAAAAATCAGGAAGAAGCTTTGACTCTGATGGGCAGGTTGGATGAGAATTTGAACCTTATTGAAAGTGCTTTTAGAATTACCTTAATCCCCAGAGGAGAATATCTTCTTCTTCAGGGACAACCCCAGGAGATTAAGATGGTTACATTTTTAATGGAGCGGCTTAAAGAACTGCTGACTAAGGGTAATACCCTAACGCCGTCGGAAATTAGTTACGCCATTAATATGGTAAAGCAGAACCAGGGGGACAAACTGGAGGAGGTTTTTTCCCAATTAGTATATGTTACCACCCGGGGGAAAAAGATTAAGCCTAAAACCTTGGGACAGAAAAAGTATGTAAATTCAATTAAAAATAACGATATAGTATTTGGAATTGGGCCTGCAGGAACCGGCAAAACCTACCTGGCTATGGCTATGGCCATTGCCAGCCTTAAGAACAAAGAAGTGCAGAAGCTGGTATTAACCCGTCCGGCAGTAGAGGCCGGGGAGCATTTGGGATTTTTGCCCGGGGATTTTCAGGAAAAAATTGATCCCTACTTGAGGCCATTATATGATGCCTTATATGACCTTTTAGGGGTAGAGACGTTCCAAAAATATATGGAAAAGGGTATTATCGAAGTGGCCCCTTTGGCATACATGAGGGGAAGAACCTTAGATGATTCCTTCATTATTTTGGATGAAGCCCAAAATTCAACCTCTGAACAGATGAAGATGTTCTTAACCCGGTTAGGGTTTGGTGCTAAAGCGGTGGTTACCGGGGATATTACCCAAATTGACCTTCCTAAGGGAAAGTTCTCCGGGTTGGCCCAGGTACCAAAAATTATCAAGAACATTACTGGAATTGAAATAGTATACTTTACAGAAAAAGATGTGGTCAGGCATCCATTGGTGCAGCAGATTATTAAAGCGTACGAGAAATATGAGGAAAATAAAGAGTAAAGGTATAAAAAGTGAGGAAGCTAATATGATATCTAAAACCCCCATCAAGGGGCCTAAAAAAGGTTTTCCCGGCTTACATCAGTTACCTGGGGTCAGTTTTTTAAAAAAGGATTGTTTGTGGCAGCGTCTTTTATTAGCTTCTGCATTATTTATTGTGGTTTTTTTAATTCTTTATTTTTCTGTGCTTCCAGATCGGGTTACTTTAGACGTAGGTAGGCCAAGCCCTACCACAATTTATGCACCCAAGGAGGCGGTAGATTATCATGCTACGGAACTGTTCAAGGAAGAAGCAGCGGAGGCAGTTCCTGAGGCTTTTGATTTTGAGCCGGCAATCATGAGTGAAATAAATAAGGAATTTGATTCTTTTATCTCAAGTATATATGAAATTAGACAGATGGAAGTACCGGAGGAGGAAAAGGTTCAGCAGCTGGTCAATCTGTTCCCTTTCGAAATAGATTCACAGTCGGCGGAAGCATTTATCACCACAGAACGAAGTGAACTGGAGGCGCTTCAGTTTGACATTGAAGGTATTATTTATGACATCATGGAGCAGGGAGTCAAGGAGCAGGGTCTGGAAAATGCCCGCAGGCAGGCGGTTCAAGAAATAGAACTGTTGGCCTATCAGAAGGAATTAAAGGATAACATAGCGGAAGTGGTTAAACCCATGGTCCGGGCCAATATGATTTATAATGAAGAGGTAACTGTGAAAGCCAGGGAACAGGCCCGGCATGACGTGGAACCGGTGAAGATTCTGAAAGGCACTCGAATCATCGGCGAAGGGGAGATGGTGACAGAAAATCATATGGCACAAATGGATTCCCTGGGGCTGCAGAGGGCAATGGCCGATTATGATATATTTTTTGGTTTGGCCCTGCTTTTACTGGCCATATTTCTGGTGGGAGGGATATATCTCTATATCCATGAGAAAGAAGTATTTTACAGCCCGTCTCTGCTTTTATTGTTGAGCATTATTATTATTATAACTCTGATATTTATTGTAGCTGCCAACTTTTTTTCCGGATTTTTAATTCCTACTGCTATGGGAATAATCTTAATTACGGTACTTTTTAATTCCCGGTTGGCTATTTTATTTAATGTTATCCTGGCCATCTTTATCGGTATTATCACCGGGGGAGAGTTCAGCTTCATGGTTATGGCTCTTCTGGGAGGGCTGGTTGCGGCCTACAGTGTTACTAAACTATATCATCGTTCTGATTTGACTAAAGCCGGTTTATATGTGGCCCTGGTGAATGTGCTGGTGATTTTATCCACATTCCTATTTTTCAGTGGATTTAAACTGGAGTATGAGTTTATTAAAGAGTTCATTTTAGGTATGATATCTGGAGTGGGCAGCGGCTTGTTTTCTTCTGTGATGGCTATAGGGCTGCTTCCCTTTTTGGAAAGTGGTTTTGGATTGACTACCTCTGTAAGTTTACTGGAACTGGCCAATCCTAATCAGCCCTTATTAAAAAAACTGCTGATTAAGGCGCCGGGAACTTATCATCACAGCATTATTGTGGCTAACCTGGCAGAAGCCGCAGCGGAGGTGGTGGGGGGAGACCCCCTGTTAGCCAGGGTAGGTGCCTATTACCATGATATTGGAAAAGTGAAACGTCCTTATTTTTTCATAGAAAACCAACTGACCAATGATAATCCTCACAATAAGATTTCTGCCAGTTTGAGTACGTTAATTATTACAGCTCATGTTAAGGATGGGGTGGAGATGGCCCGGGAGGCGAAGCTGCCGGAAATCATCACCGATTTTATTTTACAGCATCATGGGACCA
The DNA here is from genome assembly GCF_022558445.1 of Candidatus Contubernalis alkalaceticus. NCBI lineage: Bacteria > Bacillati > Bacillota > Dethiobacteria > Dethiobacterales > Dethiobacteraceae > Candidatus Contubernalis > Candidatus Contubernalis alkaliaceticus. The sequence continues at coordinate 2,821,975 of NZ_CP054699.1, read as the reverse complement.
GCGTAATTGCCTATTTTTACCATCAGGCTACAGAGAAGGAAAAGAAGGATGACGTTTGTGAGGAAAATTTCCGCTATGAAGGCCCTAAACCCCAGACCAAAGAGGCGGCTATTATCATGATATCTGATGCCGTGGAGGCTGCGGTTAGAGCCATGTCCAAGCCTACCTCGGGAAGGGTAGAGGGGTTGATTAGAAAGATTATTAAGGAAAAGCTAAATGATGGTCAGCTGGATGAAAGTGACCTGACCTTGAAGGACTTGGATAAAATTGCTGACGCATTAACCAGCATTCTTTCGGGTATTTTTCACTCCCGAATAGAATATCCGGAGAAAGATTTGAAAGCGGAAATCGAAAGGGGGGCACAAAAAACAAATGCCGTTATTAATAAGGGACCTTCAGGATAAAATACAATTAGAGGACAAGTTGTTGTCCCAGTTGGAACTAATTACCCAAGAGATGCTGAAGGAGGAAAAGCTTTCCCATGATATAGAGGTCAGTCTTTGTTTTGTGGACAATCATTATATAAGAGAGTTAAATAAACAGTATCGGGGAAAAGACCAGGCTACCGACGTCCTTTCTTTCCCTCTGGAAGAAGATAAAGGTGAGGAATTTTTCCAAGAGCCCGAAGTGCTTCTGGGGGATATTGTAATATCTTTGGAGGAAGCAAAGGCGCAGGCAGATGAAGCAGGACATTCAATAAATAAGGAAATAGCCCTGTTATATATTCATGGCTTTCTTCATCTTCTGTCATATCATCACTCAAGTGAAGAAGAATATGAGCAGATGTGGAATAAAATGGGGAAAATTATGGAAATAATAGGTTATCAAGGGTATAATATAAAATAGGGTGAGAAAATGTTCAAGAAAATTATAAAAAGCTTTCCTTATGCCATTCATGGTATTGGTTACTCTATAAAAACTCAGGTAAATTTTAGATTTCATGTTATGGCTGCTTTTTTAGCTCTTGTTTTGAGCTATTGCTTGAATGTTTCTACGGTGGAGTTTTTATTTGTTTTAAATGCTATTTTTATGGTTATTACGGCGGAGCTTGTGAATACTGCAGTGGAAAAAACTGTAGATTTATGTACCAGTGAAATTTGTTCCCTGGCCCAGGTGGCGAAAAATGTTGCCGCCGGTGCGGTTTTAACTTCCGCAATTTTTTCTGTGGTAACAGCTTTAATTATTTTTGTTCCTAAATTAGTAATGTTGTGGAGGTAGTAGTATGATTAAAAGGATAAGAAATTACTTTATTGCTGGTCTGGCTGTTTTAATTCCTTCGGTGGGTTCCCTTTATGTTTTTTGGCTGCTTTTTAATTTTCTAGAGGGCATGTTGTCTTCTCTCATAACCAGTATTTATGGAAGTCCACTGCCGGGATTAGGCTTCATTATCACTATATTATTTATTTTACTGGTGGGCTATTTGACTTCTAATTATTTGGGAAGAAAAATACTGGGATTAATGGATCATATTTTTTTTAGGATTCCGCTGCTTAGAAATGTATACTCGTCTTTTAAACAGATTGTGGATTCCTTTATGAAGCAGAATAAAACTGCCTTTAAAGAGGTGGTTATGATAGAGTATCCTCGGAAAGGTATTTATGTTTTAGGTTTTTTGACCGGTGAGAGCCGGGGGGAAGTTCAAGATAGTACTCATTCTAAAACTTTAAATGTGTTTATCCCCACTTCTCCTAACCCTACCTCAGGGATGCTGGTCTTAGTTCCCAGCCAGGAGGTAACCCTTTTGAAAATGTCTGTGGAAGAAGGACTCAAGCTGATTATTTCCGGTGGAGTTTTTAGCCCTGAAAACAACCTTTAAGAAACCTTATTATTTAAAATTCTTTTTTAGTAGGGTTCTTGCCAGAAATGTCGAACTTAAGAATGAGTCTTCAAACTTATAATTTTTCTATTTTGTTTTACTAAGATTATTTTGCTAGGGGGATTCAATGCCTGGATGAAAACTTTAACCGTTCATGTAAAGGAGAATAAGCTCTTACTTTTTGCTATTTTTCTTTTGATATTAAACACATTTCTACTAACTATAGGGATAAATTTCTTGCGACCTGTACAGTCGGAAATTTCTGATAATCTAAGCAGCAAGAAATTATTGGCTGAGGAAATTGTTCAGTACAACCGCCGGCAGGCAGAAAAGCTGGAGGTTGATCAACGGCCCAGGGTGATGGAAACTTTATCTCGGTTTTATTATGATATAGAGTTGGCAACAGGGAACGAAGAATTATATAAGATAATCTTATCAAACGCCCGGACTGTTCAGGAAACTATTTCTAGAGAGTATGAGAGTTATCAACAGGAGTTAATCCTGTCATTGATAAATAAGGATTCAAAAATCAGGGAGATAAAATCCAACTTAAATGTTACCATTACCTATGATTTCGAAACAGGCATAATTGTGGAGCCGGAAGGTGTAATTGAAGAAAAAACTTTAGAGGAAATTAACAAAACGGCTTTTCAAAGTGATTTTTCCCCCCGGCAGATTATTGAAATAGAAGTGGAAAACGGCCAGGGCAAACCGGTGGCTACCCATAACCCTCTGGATCAAGTTAATGTGCTGACTAATGAATTGAATTCACTCAGAAATATACTTTATGAGACCAGGGTGGCGGCAGGGCTTGCGGAGATGACGGGAGCAGGTATTATTATCCGGTTATATGATAAAGAAAATGGCCAAACTTCAGAAGAAATCGTCCACGATACTGATATTAGGAATTTGGTACATGAACTATTTAACTCTGATGCTCAAGGTGTGGCTGTAGGGGACCAGCGCATTATAGCTACCTCTCATATTCGGTGTGTTGGCTCAATTATCAGAGTGAATGATGAGAGTATACCTGTAAACCCTGTGGTTATAAAAGCTGTGGGTAATCCGGAGATCCTGGTAGGCGGTATGACTCTAATAAAAAGTCAATTAGAGATACGTTATGGACTCCGTATGGATATTGAAAAGGTGGATAACCTTACTTTACCCGCATATTCCGATTAAGCATTAGGAGAGAAAAGAATATTGGATTATAAAGATTTATTAAAAAAAGCGGAAGCAGCCAGGGAATTTGCCTATGCTCCCTACTCAAAATTTAAAGTAGGGGCTGCTCTGCTTACAAAAGACAATTTAATATTTACCGGCTGTAATGTAGAAAATGCTGCTTATGGCTCTACCATGTGCGCGGAGAGGGTTTGTGTATATAAAGCCGTTTCTCAGGGAAGCCGGAAATTTATAGCCATAGCTATACATGCCGGGTCGCATAGTGCTACTCCTTGTGGGGAGTGCCGACAGGTTCTGGCGGAGTTTGGGGCAGATATTCAGGTAATCATGGGGGGATCATCAGGTTTTACCGTTAAATCTATAGTTGAGCTTCTCCCCTGTAGTTTTACATTAAGAACTAATGAAAAGAAGGATTAAAGCACGGCTATGAAGAAGTATTTTGAGAAGTTGAGAAGACATAACAGTGATTTCAAAAATTACTTTTTTATTCTTGAAGGAATTATTTAATTCGTTGTCGAATAGGGATTTTTATAGTGCTTGCGCACTAAAATAATTATTAAATAATAGAAGGAGGGATATAATGGCAGCGTTAGTTGATAAGGCAAAGTGTACTGGTTGTGGAAGCTGTGTTGATGAGTGTCCGGCAGAATGTATTACTATTGAGGATGACATCGCGGTTGTAAATAATGATGAGTGTACAGATTGTGGCACCTGTGAAGATGAGTGCCCTGAGGAAGCAATCAAGGTTGAGTAATATTTAAACACACAAATATTCTTTGTTTAAAATAACAAAATTTTCTAACTTCAAAAGCTTCATCCGCTGCTGCAGATGAAGCTTTTTATTGTAACTTTCCTGTTTTTAGTTCTGGTTGGAGGTCTAGTGAAGATAGACTTCCCTGACTCCCTCCTTTTCAAAAAGGTCTTTTATTCTGTCTACCTTATTGTCCGGAACTTTAAAACCCATCATAAAGCTGTTGTCATCAAACTGCTGGTAATCAATATTTTGATCCAATTCACGAAAATTATCTCGGTCATCCAGCTCAGATATATGAATATCTGAATCATTAAATCCCTCTGTTTTTAATCTGTCATATAGAGCTGCTAATCGTACTTCTTCGGAAACAATTGCAACTAATTGCATCTTTTTCACCTCCATTAGATTCATTCTAATTATAGTTTTGACTTAACTTAGAAAAATAAACAAAAAATTATATAGCCATAAAAAGCCATAAAAAACCAGTAATTATATCTGGTTCACTTATTGACAACACTGTAATTGATTTATATAATCTTAATAAATAATAGAATAGTAAAACTAAAACAGGTGCCGTTATGGAGAATAGGGAACCGGGTTAAAATCCCGGGCGGTCCCGCCACTGTAACCGGGGAGTCCTCTGTAATAAACCCACTGTTCAAGGAATTATAGAATGGGAAGGGATGGAGGATGATGAAAGGGAGCCAGGAGACCTGCCTGTATTAGAGTTAGTTTTCCCCGTGGAGAGGAAGACTGCTGAAGGATAATGGTAAAATCCTCGGCCTAGTTTTTATTTGGCTGGGGTTTTTTATTTATTTAAAAAAAGGAGGAAAAATAAGATGCAGAGATTTGAGGAAATTCTTAAAAAAATTTCACCAATTGATGGAGAGGTAATGGAGAAAACTCAAGGTAGATTGGATGACCTGACCAAACCCCCGGGAAGCCTGGGGGTAATGGAATGTATTGCTAAAAAAATTGCCGGGATTACCAAAGTAGTAAAACCGGGGCTGCCAAAAAAAACCAGCATAATCATGGCTGGGGATCATGGGATTGTGGAAGAAGGGGTAAGCGCTTATCCCAGTGAAGTCACTCCTCAGATGGTTATGAATTTTATTTCTGGTGGTGCGGCCATGAATGTGTTGTCCCGTCACGTGGGAGCAGAATTAATTATTGTAGATATCGGAGTGGCCAGTGACCTGCCGGATATGAAAGTTTTAATTAAGAAAAAGGTAGCCTATGGAACGGATAACATGTGCAAAGGTCCGGCTATGAGCAGGGAGCAGGCGGTGAAAGCCATAGAAAATGGAATTGAAGTGACAGAAGATTGTTTTGCAAAAGGGACCGCTTTGATAGGAATTGGAGAAATGGGTATTGGAAATACCACCCCCAGCACAGCCATAATTTCATTGTACTCTAAAAAAGAAGTAGAAGATGTAGTGGGTCGGGGGACTGGAGTGGATGATGAAAGGCTGAAGATTAAGATAAATGCCATAAAACGCGCTGTAGAGGTAAACAAGCCTGATATTGATGACCCTATTGATGTTTTATCTAAAGTTGGCGGGTATGAAATCGCCGGCCTGGTGGGGGTAATCCTGGCATGTGGAGCCAACCGGATTCCTGTGGTAATTGACGGATTTATCTCTGGGGCGGCCGCCGTAATTGCTGCGGCGTTAAAAAATGAAGTTAAAGATTATCTTATTGCCTCCCACCTTTCAGAAGAACCGGGTCATAAGGCGATGCTGGACTATCTGGGGTTAAAACCAATGCTTCATATGAATATGCGATTGGGTGAAGGAACAGGGGCAGCTCTGGCTATGAACATTATTGATGGCTCTTTAAAAATATTAAATGAAATGGCCACTTTCTCAGAGGCAGGGGTAACAGGTAAGACGGAGTAAAAGGAGGAATGAAGGGAGGGACAAAGAGGGACAAGGGGGACGGGCCCCTTGTCCCTTCCGCTGTCATGCGTTTTTGTATAATGAAAGAGGCGGTTGCATTGTGAAAAAATGCACACATTTCATAATGTGAAAGCAATTTTCTTGACAGTTAGTTTTATGGCAGTTTATAATTTAGGAGTATGCTTGAAACCTTTTTGCATCATGTAAAAATTATTTTAAAAGATGAGCGGAGTAATAACTTGCTTCTTGCAAAGACGCAAAAGCCTTTATCCTCTGTTTTTTTATAGGCTTTTCCGCCTTGTAATGGGTTTTTGCTCAAGCAATGGGGCTTTCAGCAAAACTTTTACAAAGGAGAAAAGGAGGGAGAAAGGTAAGTGTTTTGGGTTTTCGGACAAACTCTAAAACAAGTTACCGCAGCTAAATGAAGGTAGACTTAACAAAGATTGACCAGATGATTGATAAGTACAGTAGTGAAGAAGACGTACCTTACATTTCTATTTTGCAGGACATCAACGATGAATACCGTTATCTGCCGGAAGAAGCTCTGCACCGGGTTTCAAAGAAGTTGGCAGTATCTATGAGCCAGCTTTACAGTCTCGCTACCTTCTACAAATGTTTTAGTTTAGTTCCCAAAGGGAAACATGAGGTTCAGGTGTGTATGGGGACCGCCTGTCACGTGAGAGGTGCTCCTCGAATCTTGGAGAAGGTATGCCAGGGATTTAAGGTAAGCCCAGGAAAGACTTCTGAGGATGGAGAGTTTTCCCTGGAGACGGTGAACTGTGTAGGTGCCTGTGCCTTGGGTCCTCTGGTAGTAATGGACGGCAAATATCATGGGAAGCTGACCCTAAATAAGATTGGTAAGCTTATGGGGGGATATCATGAAAAAGAAGATAACTAGTCCATGGGATTTAGAAATATTGAGAGAATCCATAAAGGAGAACAGGGTGTCAGGAAAGCCCTGTGTATCTGTCTGCTGTGGAACAGGATGTATGGCTTCCGGAGCTTTGGAAGTGTTATCCTCTTTTAAGTCTCTTTTGAAACAAAAGGGATTAGACTTCCAGTTGGATACAAAATTAACCGGTTGCCATGGTTTTTGTGAGCAGGGTCCCCTGGTAGTTATAACACCGGGTGATATTCTTTACTGTAGGGTTCAGGAAGAAGATGTTGAAGAAATTATTGAAAAGACTATTATTAAGGATGAAATAATTGAACGTCTTTCATATGTGGAGCCTGTTTCGGGAAAACAGATTATTAAAGAACATGACGTGCCTTTTTATAAAAAACAATACCGTCTTTTGATGGCTAACAATGGAAAGCTGGTGCCGACGGAGATTGAAGACTATATGGCTTTAGGGGGATACAGCGCTCTGAAAAAAGTGCTGGAAAACATGACTCCAAAGCAGGTTATTTCGGAAATCAAGACCTCCAACCTGAGAGGGCGGGGAGGCGGGGGATTTCCCACGGGGGTAAAATGGCAGTCCTGTTTTAATGCTCCGGGAGATCCCAAATATTTGATCTGCAATGCGGACGAAGGTGACCCCGGTTGTTTTCAGGATAGAAGTATTCTGGAGGGAAATCCTCATTCTGTTCTAGAGGGTATGATTATCGGGGCCTATGCCGTGGGAGCTAACCAGGGTTATATCTATGTCCGCAGGGAATATCCCCTGGCCATAGAAAATTTTGGACAGGCTATTGAACAGGCTAAAGAATATGGTCTGTTAGGTGAAGGTATTATGGGAATGGATTTCAATTTTAACGTTAAGATAAACCGGGGGGGAGGCGCTTTTGTTTGTGGTGAATCCAGTGCTTCCATTGCTTCTATTGAAGGAAAGGTGGGGGAACCCCGGGATAAGCATACCCATGCTACGGAAAAAGGGTTATGGGACAAACCTACTGTGCTCAATAACGTAAAAACCTGGGCTACGGTGCCCATTATTATGGAAAAGGGTGCGGAGTGGTTTGCTTCCATTGGCACGGAAAAAAGTAAAGGAACTATGATTTTTTCTTTGACGGGTAAAGTAAACAATACCGGTCTGGCGGAAGTGCCCATGGGGATGAGTTTAAGAGAGCTGGTTTTTGATATCGGCGGCGGAGTCCCCAATGGGAAGAAGCTAAAAGCCGTACAAACCGGGGGGCCTTCGGGAGGCTGCATACCTGAGAATCTATTAGACCTGCCGGTGGATTATGAAAAATTGTCGGAGGCCGGTTCTATGATGGGCTCCGGCGGTCTTATTGTTATGGATGAAGATACCTGTATGGTGGATGTGGCGAAGTATTTTTTAAGTTTTACCAAGGATGAGTCTTGTGGCAGCTGTTTTTCATGCCGAGAGGGAATTACCCGAATGCAGGAAATGATTGATGATATTACCCGGGGGAAGAGTTCTTTGGAACAGTTGGAGCTGCTGAAAGAATTGGCTCAGGTGGTGAAGGACACATCCATGTGTGGGTTGGGACAGACTTGTGGTAACCCCATTTTATCTACCATTCGCTATTTTGAAGAGGAGTATCTGGCACATATTGTGGAGAAGAAATGCCCTGCAGGGGTATGCCGGGATCTGATTAGTTTCAGTATTGATTCAGAACTTTGTACCGGATGCGGAAGGTGTTTGAAAAACTGTCCGGTGGAAGCAATACAGGGGGAGAAAAAAGAACCTCACGTAATCCTGGAAGACCAATGTACAAAATGCGGCATCTGCAGAGAAGTTTGCAAATTTGATGCCGTCATTAAAATATAAGAGGTGTCCACCATGATTAATATGAGTTTGAATGGAATAGATGTATCGGTAGAAAAAGGAACAACTCTGCTGGAGGCAGCCAGGTTTTATGGGATAGAGATCCCAACCCTATGTTATAACGAAGGATTAAGTCCCTATGGGGCCTGTAGATTATGTCTAGTTGAAATCGGTCCACCTGAGCGTTCCCGGTTGGTCTCTTCCTGTACGTATCGGGCCCGGGAAGGATTAATTGTAAGAACGGGGACTAAACGGGTGCTAAAAAGCATCAGGCTTTTGATCGAACTATATCTGGCCACCTGTCCCTCCTCAAAAGTAATTCAGGACTTGGCCTCAAAATATCATGTAACGTCGGTTCGTTTTCATCAGAAGCATGAGGATTGTATCCTCTGCGGCCTTTGTGTCCGTATGTGTGATGAACAGATGCAGGCCAATGCCATAGGATTTGTTCACCGGGGAGGAAACCGGCTGGTAGGTACTCCCTATAATAAGAAATCTGATGACTGTCGTTATTGCGGAGCATGTATGTATATCTGCCCCGCCTGTCAGGCCAGGTGTCAGGGACCTCAGGAGGAAAGCGGTGTGTGCAATGCCTGTTTGAATTTATCGCCCCCCTGTCTGGATAATTTCGATGCCATGATGTGTTATATGGATCCTTGTGTGGCCTGTGAACAGGGAATTGACAGAAAACCAAAGAAATAAAGCTTTCAGCCTTAAAAATATTGTAGAAACTATTGAATGAGAGGAGAATGACCATGAGTTTATCCAGATTGAATGCTTCGGCAGCAACTCTGACCAAAAATAGAACTGAAGGCTCTGTAAGTCCCTTCAGTGGTATGTGTACCACCTGTGTAGATGGCTGTGTGGGAATGTGTGAAATTGGAAAGTCGGCTTATCGGGGGCATGAAACCATTTATCCTCAGCCCTTTGGCATTATAACTACTGCTTCGGAGAAAGATTATCCGGTAGATTATTCGCATTTTTCCATCATGGGAACCACCGTGGGGGCTGTAGGAATTGAGGCGGACAGTGATAAGGCTATTTTCCCTGCTGCCACGCTTAAAACCAAAGTAGGAGTTAACGGCGGCATTAAACTGAAGCTGCCCATAGTGATTCCCGGAATAGGTTCTACCAACGTGGCCAAGGAAAACTGGGAAGGGTTGGCGGTTGGATCAGCCCTGGCCGGCACCATTTTGACTATCGGAGAAAATGTTGTAGGTATGGACGAAAAATCTGAATTTAAGGATGGACGAATCGTAAAGACTGTTGACCTGGAGCAGAGAATAAGGATGTTTCAGGATTGGCAGAGGGATGGCTACGGTGCTATTGTGCTTCAGGCTAATGTGGAGGACACACGGTTGGGAGTACAGGAGTTTGCCATTGAAAATCTGGGAGTAGAAGTGGTAGAGCTGAAATGGGGCCAGGGGGCTAAGGACATCGGGGGCGAAGTTAAAATAAAGAGCCTAAAAAAAGCTCAGATGCTGCAAAGACGAGGGTATATCGTCCTTCCGGATCCGGAAAACCCTGCTGTAATTAGTGCTTTTCAAAAGGGAGCCTTTAAAGAATTTGAGCGGCATTCCCGGGTAGGGATGGTTGAATTTGAGGCCTTTATGAAAAGGGTGGAAGAATTGAGAGCCGCCGGGGCCAAGCATATCACCTTAAAAACTGGAGCTTACCGTCCTGCTGACCTGGCAAGGGCTGTGAAGTTTGCCTCAGAAGCAAAATTGGATTATCTTACTGTGGATGGAGCCGGGGGCGGAACAGGGATGAGCCCCTGGAGGATGATGAACGAGTGGGGGGTACCTTTGGTAGAGCTTCATTCTCTTACCTATCAGCTTTGTAAGATGCTGGAGGATGAAGGAAAATTCGTGCCCGACATTTGTTTTGCCGGCGGGTTCACTTTTGAAGATCAGATGTATAAGGGTATTGCCCTGGGGGCTCCCTATGTAAAATTGATTGGTATGGCCAGGGCCCCTATTGCTGCGGCTATGGTAGGTAAGACCATTGGTAAAAAGATTAATGAGAATAAGCTTCCCGTTTATGTGGAGCGGTTTGGCGCCGATGTGGAGGAGATCTTTGTAACTGCCGCTGATCTTAAAGAAGAGCTGGGAGCTGAAACCTTTAAGAAGGTGTCTCCGGCAGCTTTGGGAGTATATACGTACTATCATCGATTAGAACAGGGCATGCAGCAGTTAATGTGCGGAAGCCGTAAATTTGCTCTGGAGTATATTACCCGGGATGATATCTGTTCATTGACCCGGGAGTCGGAAAATATTAGCGGTATTACCTATGTGATGGATATGGACAAAGAAGAAATTGCTAAAATAATGAAAGGGTAATATGGAACAGGGAATAAGAAAAAGAGATTCTCTCTCTCTCTCTCTCTCTCGAAAGTAAGGGTTAGAGATGGAAAATAATGATGTTACAGGATTTGAGTTTGGAGACTGCCTAAAAAAGGCGGTCTCTTTTTTGTGTCCAAATGAACATAACTATCATAGAATAAATATTACTAATTAACCATGGAAAGGGTTAAATGATAGTCATTGGAGGGGAATTTATTAGCATAATTTCATATAGCAAAAATTTATTTTAAATGGTGATATAATTATTGACGATTTCTGCGACGCCATGTATTATTATAATATGAAAACATGTTTTACATATTGGAAGGGAGAGGGAATATGACTTATTCAAGACCTAATGCTTCAGCGGCGACGCTGACCAAAAACCGTACTAAAGATTCAGTAAGTCCGTTTAGTGGATTATGTACTACTTGTATTGAGGGCTGCCCGGGATTGTGTGAAGTAGGAATGTCTTCTTTTCGGGGGCATGAGAATTTATACCCCCAACCTTTTGGGACGACGACGTCTGCCTCAGAGAAGGACTATCCTGTTGATTACTCACATTTCAATATCATGGGCACCGCGGTTGGTGCGCTGGGCATCGAAGCTGACAGCGACAAGGCAATTTTTCCAAATGTTAACCTGGAGACGAAAATAGGAACGGGAGATGGAGTAAAGGTAAAACTTCCCATTGTCATTCCGGGAATCGGGTCCACAGATATCGCCCATAATAATTGGGAAGGACTGGCTGTGGGCGCTGCTTTAACCGGAACCATCATTACGGTGGGTGAGAACGTGGCCGGAATGGATCCAGAAGCTGTATTTAAGGACAACAGAGTAGTAAGTACTGTTAATCTTAAATATCGGGTAGAATGTTTTAAAAACTGGCAGCGGGATGGATACGGCGCTGTAGTGGTACAGGAAAATGTGGAAGACAGCCGGTTGGGTATTTTAGAATATGTGATTAATGAACTGGGAGTAGAAACAGTAGAGCTTAAGTGGGGTCAGGGAGCCAAGGATATTGGCGGAGAGGTCAAAATCCGAAGCCTGGAAAAAGCTCAAATGTTAAAGCGGCGGGGTTACATCGTACTGCCGGACCCCGAAAACCCCAGAGTTATAGAAGATTTTAAAACCGGAGGGTTTAATGAGTTTGAAAGACATTCCAGAGTTGGAATGGTTAGCTTTGACGCTTTCATGAAGAGAGTTGAGCAGTTAAGAGCCGCCGGGGCTAAAAATATATTCCTGAAGACCGGGGCTTATCGTCCGGCGGATCTGGCCAGAGCTGTTAAGTATGCTTCCGAGGCTAAATTAGACCTTTTGACTATTGACGGGGCCGGTGGCGGTACTGGTATGAGCCCCTGGAGGATGATGAACGAGTGGGGAGTACCCATGGTTGAGCTTCATTCTCTGGCCTATGATTACTGCAAGAGATTGGAGTCTAAGGGGAAATATGTGCCTGACCTTGCTTTTGCCGGTGGATTTGCACTGGAAGATCAGATGTATAAAGGGTTAGCTTTGGGTGCTCCCTTTACTAAGATGATCGGCATGGCCAGGTCACCTCTGACCGCTGCAATGGTAGGTAAAACATTAGGGCAAAAAATCTCAGAGGGGAGCTTACCCTCTAGTGTAGCAAAATACGGTGATACTTTAGAAAGGGTGTTTGTATGCACCGCAGAACTAAAGGATGAGTTGGGAGCCGATACCTTCAATAAGATTCCTCCTGCAGCTTTGGGAGTATATACTTATTATCATCGCTTGGCTCAGGGGCTGCAGCAGCTTATGTGTGGAAGCCGTAAATTTGCCCTGGAACATTTGGATAGAAACGATATTTGTGCGTTGACCCGGGAATCATCGGAAGTAAGTGGGATCATTTATGTGATGGATCTGGATAAAAAAGAAGTAGACGATATATTGGATGCGTAACTACTTTGTTTAAAGAAATAATTGTTTGTTGTAAGGGGCTATCCCAAGATTTTAATTGGGTTTAGCTCCTTTTTTATATTTTTGGCTGTCCGCTTCCCTGTTGTAATTTGATAAGAAGATAGATGCCTGTTTAACTCATTTCTTTTTTCCTGCGGCTCAGTTGAATTTATTTCTTCAGATATATAACACTTTTAGTATCTGTCACATAAGATATATAAAATATATCAATGTAAAATAAAATTGTAATTCCTTAAGAAAGTATTTTAAGGAAGGAGGTAATTAATTTGGTATCCAAAAAGTATGTGGAGGAAGAAATTGTGGAAGATGTTTTTGAAGAAGATGAGAAATGGCCAAAAAAAGATAAAGTTTTAGATGATATTGAAGGCGAAAAAATGGTCAGAAGATTGTTAAACATTGTAGTCCGTCCTGGTGACTCCCTGTTTTTCTTTGCTCAGACCTTTGGGGTTAGTGTACATGAAATATTAGCTGTTAACCCCGGGATTACCAATCCTGATTTGATATTTCCCGGACAGATTGTTAGAATTCCGGCTCGTCCTTTAGTGGGTCCGGATCCGGGGTTCGCCCGGGCACAGTATCTGGTAAGGCCGGGAGATTCTTTATTTCTAATCGCTCAGATGTTTGGACTTACGGTAAATCTGTTAATACAGGAGAATCCTCAAATCGCCGACCCTAATCTCATTTTCCCCGGACAGGTGATAAATCTGACGGTAACACCGCCGCTGCCTCCCAAACCTCCCAAGGGTACAATACAAATTTATGTTAGTGTTGGAGAAACACTGTCCAGCATTGCCAGACGTACCGGTGTCTCTGTTCAGGCAATTATTGATGCCAACCCACAAATCAAGGATCCTAATTTGATATTCGTAGGACAGATTATTAATGTTCCTTTAAGCTAACCATAAAATAACCTCCCAGGATTTACTTTTAACGATTTCTTTTAAAAAGAAATCGTTTTTTTTATTTCACAACCTTTACATGGGTTGACATAAATAAGCTTGTTTTTTTTGTGCAAATATAATATTATAATGAACATAGCATGTACTTAATAAGTTGATTAAATTTCATATATAAATGTTGAATGAATTTCTCTCCAGAGGGGAGATAAGGGAAGCTGGTGCAATTCCAGCGCGATGCCGTCACTGTAAAGGCGAGGCTTTTTACATTTGCCACTGACAAGGACTTGTTTATTGTTGTCGGGAAGGCGTAAGCAGCTGATGAACCTAAAGCCAGGATACCTGTCAGTCAATTGTTTCCAAATACCCACGGTGCATGGGTTAAAGGAGTTACACTACTAAAAACCTTTATCCTTACGTCGATAAAGGTTATTTTTTTTAAGGAGCTGATTCACTTGGGCCGATATCATTTTAAAGGAAATCATATTGCTGGGGTAAATACTTGGGGGCGGGCCTGGGATACTCGGGCTAAAACTGCTGCTGCGTTACTTTTTGTTTTTGGAGTGGTCAGTTTAAATACTCCAGTACTGGTTTTAGCTGCTCTGTTTTTTGCATTGATTTCTGCACTACTTATGGGATTATCTTTTTCTTTCCTGATGAAAAAACTCTTACTATTGGTGCCTTTTTTAGCACTAATGTCTGTGCCCATTATTTTGGGGGGAGGGCTTCCCCCTGCAATGGACCGTTACTATTTTGCGGCGTTACTATCTCTGAAAGCCTTAGCCTCCATGACTGCTATGATTGTTATGCTGGTGACCCAGCCCATAGAAGAGTTTTTGGAAGGCTTATATCATTTAAAAGTGCCTTATATAATCATCACTGTTTTGTTTTTGGCTTATCGTTACACATTTTTATTTATGCAGGAGATTAAGAGTATTCAAAGGGCACTGGCCTCCCGGCTTTTTTCTGGTGGTATTCATATCAATGCTTTAAAAGTTTATGGAGAACTTTCGGGGGGGCTTTTTATAAAATCTGTGGACCGCTCTGAACATGTTTATAGAGCCATGTCCTCCCGTTGTTTTCAGGGGAAAATGCCCGTAAGCAGTCCTTCCCCTATTACCTCCATGGATATGATAAAAACTATAGTTACAGTGTTTGTAGTTGTATTTTTAATCGTTATAGAACAGGTGGTGTAATTAAATGAATGCTGTGGATATAACAGGCCTTACCTATAATTATGACGATGGTACTGAAGCCTTGAAAGAGATCCATTTGAAAATAGAAAAAAACAAAAAAACAGCGATACTGGGTTCTAATGGAAGCGGGAAGACCACTTTAATTTACCACTTAAACGGGATATTTTTGCCCCAACAGGGACAGATTACAGTAATGGGTTATCCCCTAAAAAAGGAGAATATATCTAAGATTAGACAAATGGTGGGACTTCTTTTTGATAATCCCGATAATCAGCTTTTTTCCACCACCGTATTTAATGATATTGCTTTCGGGCCAAGGAATTTAAAGCTTTCAGAAGAAGAGGTTTTATCTAGAACCTTAAGTGCCATGAAGAGAGTAAACATTGAAGTTTTAAAGGACAAACCCCCTTATAATTTAAGCCTGGGTCAAAAAAAGAAAGTGGCCATAGCGGGACTGTTGGCCATGGAACCGGAAATGATGGTTTGTGATGAGCCTTTTTCCGGCCTGGATCCTTATTCTACCGGTCAAATGGTGGAAATCTTAAACGATTTAAATTCAAAAGGAGCCACCTTGATTCTCAGCACCCATGATGTTAACCTGGCTTTTACCTGGGCTGATCAGGTGATTATTATGAAAGAGGGCAAAGTGTTGGCTGCGGGAGAAGTGGAATTGTTAACAGATCGGGAATTGATGCTTCAGGCATTTTTGGAAGTTCCCATGCTGGCGGAGATTTTTAAAGGCACTGGATTCAAACCCCGGAATGCAGAAGAAGCGGTAGATGTAATTAAGTTTTATATCCAAAAGGTTTAAAATTTTTAGTCCAACTTTAAAATCTTAAAAGGGAAATCTAAAGCTCAATTGATACTGATGTAAAACATGAAAAAGGTAATATAAAAAAGATTATTTTATATTATAATCTCAGGGGACATTTGAAAATGTATACTAAAATGTTTAAAATTTTTGAGTAGATAGAAAATTTAAATAATGCAATTCACTTGCAATTACACATAATTTATTGTATTATAGAAGTAAGATTTTTTAGCAGTGTTATGAAGGAAGTAAGTGTAAGTTTAATATATTAATTAATAATTGAATATATAAGGAAACGAGTTTTTGCGGAATTAAAAGGGAAGCTGGTGAGAGTCCAGCACGATCCCGTCACTGTGATGGTGAGCCTTTTACACATACAGCCACTGGCAGTAGAGGTAATCTTTTAACCTCTGCCGGGAAGGCGTAAAAGTGTGATGAACCTAAGTCAGGAGA
This sequence comes from Candidatus Contubernalis alkalaceticus, assembly GCF_022558445.1. Lineage (NCBI taxonomy): Bacteria > Bacillati > Bacillota > Dethiobacteria > Dethiobacterales > Dethiobacteraceae > Candidatus Contubernalis > Candidatus Contubernalis alkaliaceticus. Next base: position 2,805,954 of record NZ_CP054699.1, on the reverse strand, counting down.
CCTGCTTGTTTTCTCTTTATTAAAGTACCCACGGTGTATGGGGGTAGTTTTTATTTTTATTGATGTTAAGACCTTTATACCCATTACGGGTATAAAGGTTTTTTTATTATGGTGAAAGATGGAATTTTTTAGGAGGTGGTTCTTTATTTAATAATTTACAGCACTATGATGATGGTATTATAGGCAATAATTATTATTTATTTAAAAAAGAAAGAGGGGATTTTTTAAAAAATGAAAAAATACTGTATATTGTTTGTCATCCTAATTAGTTTATTGGCTTTTGCCGGCTGTGGGGACGATCATGGTCATGACCATGGGGATTTACCATTTGAATGGAGTGGTGAATTTACTTTTGAATTGGGCGTTTATAACCTGGAATTTATGGAAAGCGGTGATCCCTCTTGCGATATAGCTTTTGTATTGAATGAAGGAGATATGGAGGATATTGCTCATCATGCTCATCATATTTTGGAAGAAGAGGATATAACAGAGATTCAGCCCGGAGGTGATTTTATAGCTCTGCCGGACTATGGTTATACCTTGGTTTTAAACCCCGATCAAACAACTATTACCTTTGAGATAACGGAAGCAGGGGAGTATGTAGTGTTTCTTGAGCATTTTCCCTCTGAGTTTGACTTGAAAGTGTTAGACAGCAGCGGAAATGAGCTTACGGCTAAAAACCCGGTTGAGTATGAAGACGACCACTAGGTGTTAGATAAGAAATTGATGAGATAAGGTAACAGTTTTAATGTCTTTTGCAATTTCCACATTACATTAATGCTTCTGTTTTATAAGTGGCAGTGATGTCTATACGTTTTAAGAGGAGGTAATGAAGTGCATTTAGCCGATGGTGTTTTAAGCTTGCCGGTAGCAGCAGCAGCATTTGCGGGCGCAGGAGTTCTGGTAGCTTATTCTCTTAAAGGGGTCCAGGAGGAAGAGATCCCTATGATAAGTTTGATGACCGGAGGTTTTTTTGCTCTTTCTTTGATAAGCATTCCTGTAGGGCCTTCAACTATCCATCCTGTACTGGGAGGGCTTTTGGGTATAATTTTAGGAAGGCGGGCTCCACTGGCATTCTTTGTGGGCCTGCTGCTCCAAGCTATATTATTCCAGCACGGGGGCCTTTCTACTCTGGGTGCCAATACTCTTATGCTGGCTTTGCCGGCACTGGTGGTTCATAAAATGTTTCAAAGTATTCAAAAACGTTCTGTTTTTTTGGGGGGAGCCCTGTCAGGAGGGGTGGCCATTGCAGGTACGCTGGTGCTGTTGATTTCATTTTTATTGTTAAGTGACCAGAGATTTGCCGATGGGTTTTTCTCTGTGGTAAACCTTTTAATTGCCGGTCATCTGCCTTTAATCTTGGTAGAGGGTTTGATTACAGGTTATGCTGTTAAGTTTTTATATAATTCCAGGCCTAGTATGCTTAAGATCCCTGGAGTATCTGTTACAAACAATTCATCAATCTAGGGACAGCACCGGGAGATAAAGGGGTGGTATTTGTTAATGCACAAAGGTTTTAAGAGGTTTTTGATTTCCTTTCTTTTAACTACATTAATGGTTTTTCTTCTCTCTGCGCCGGTATACGCCCATCGAATGATTGTGGAGCAGGTGGAGGAAGGTATAGTTAAGGTTATATATGACGGGGGACGAATCGCCAGAAGAGCCGAAGTTGTTGTGTATGATGACATAGGCATTGAAATTGCTAAGGGAAGCCTGGATGAAAACGGACATTTTCAGTATCCTTTAGACCGGGGAGATGTCCTGGTGGTAGCTGATGACGGTTTAGGACACAGGGCAGAATGGAAAACCGGTGATTCCCATGGTGAGTTACTCCCCAGGGCTGTAACAATAGCTTTAGTGTTACTGGGATTTGTGGCTGTTGCTGTTTTTTTCAATAATCGGGTAAAAAAGAAAGAGGATGCACGTAAGCAATTATAAAGTTATAATTAAAATAAGAGAGCCAGAGGAACTATAAAAGCCCCTGGCTTTTTTTGAATTTATCGTTTGAAAAAAGTTCATGCAAACAGTATAATTCTCGTATAAGAATTATATGATTACAGGAGGAAGATATTGAAAGTAGACATTATTTCTGGATTCTTGGGTTCTGGAAAAACTACATTAATTAAAAAGTTTTTAAAAGAGGAGTTCTATCAGGAAAAACTAGCTATAGTTGAGAACGAGTATGGGGAAGTAAGTATCGATGGTCCCGTTCTTCAACAGGGTTCCTATTATGTAAAAGAAATTATGTCTGGCTGTATTTGTTGTACTTTGGTGGGAGATTTCGTGGATTCTATGGAGAAAATTATAAAGGATTACAGCCCTCAACGGATAGTTATTGAACCTTCTGGAGTGGCCAAGCTGTCGGAAGTTATCAGCGCGGTAAAAAAGTTAGAATTAAAATACCAATTGGAAGTAAATTTGCTCATTGCTGTGGTAGATGTATTGAAGTATAAAATGTATTTACAAAATTTTGGTGAGTTCTACCGAGACCAAATTGGCAATGCCCGCATGGTGGTTTTGAGCAGAACCGGGCAGGTAAACTCAAAGGATTTGAAAGTTGTAGTAGACAGCATAAAAACTATAAACAACAGCGCTGGAATCGTCACTACACCATGGGAGCAGATTACTGCAGGAGACATAACTGCTGCAGCAGAACCACTGCAGGAAGAAAACATATTAAGTGCTGCTGACCTGGACAGGGTTTTTGGCATTTTGGGGGGAACTATTGAGGATTTTAAAAAACCGTCGGGCTCCAGGGTAAAACATACTGCCGATGAGGTATTTGATGTGTGGGGGGTGGAGACCCCGGTTATTTTCGAAAAATCAAAATTGATGGAAATATTGGATGCCCTGGATACCAGCCGGGAGTTTGGCACGATTTTAAGGGCTAAAGGGATCCTTCCTGTTAACGGAGGCTCTTGGGTTTTGTTTGATTTTGTTCCGGGAGAAAAAGGGATGCAGGATACCTCCTCCACTTATACCGGGCGTATTGCAGTAATTGGAAAGTCTCTGCAAAAAGAAAAATTAAAGCAGTTATTTCAAGTAGAAAGGTAAAAAAAATGTCTATACCGGTAGATATCATTACAGGGTTTTTAGGTTCAGGAAAAACTACTTTAATAAACCGGATGATTCACCACTGCCTTTCTCAGGGGGAGCGGGTGCTGCTTATCCAATATGAAGTGGGTGAGGGTACCATATGGGAGAGTTCTAAAGAACAGGCAGGACTGATAACTGAAAATTTGGCAGTGGGGGAAGAGGGGCCCAATGATAAAGACTTATATGAATTACTGGAAAAAAATAAACCCTCCAGGATAATAATAGAATATAATGGGATGTTACTGCTGGAGCCTTTGCTGCAGCAGCTGGAAAAAAAACCGCTGCGGAAAAATATTTATATTCATGGGATTGTTAATGTAGTTAATGCCTCTACCTTTGAAAGTTATGCTCTTAACCTGGGGAATATTTTCTTGGAACCCCTGGCTAAAAGCGGCTATATTGTGTTTACACATTTGGCAGGAGAAAACAAAAAAGAGTACTCCCGGATTAAAAAACAAGTAGAAAAATTAAATCGTAATGCAGAGTTATATTTAGTTCCCTCATGGGAAGATACAGGTGATTTTTCTGAATTAGATTATTTTAAGTCTGAGGAATTTGGTTTTCGTTTTACCGTGGACCATCTGGCTGCTTTTTTCATTCTTTATATTCCCTTTCTTCTATCATTTATTTCTATTTGGGCAGCTAATTCGGGGATGGACCAAGGGCTGCTGAGACAGTTACAGGCGTTTAATACTATATTTGTCAGTATTTTGGTGCAAGCTTTTCCTTTTTTGTTGGCAGGGGTATTAATTTCTGCACTTATTCAAATTTTTATTCCAGAATCTTTGATTCACAGAATTTTTTCTCAGAGAATTTATCTGGCCATGGGAGCAGCAGTGATTGCTGGAGTATTCTTTCCCGTTTGTGATTGTGCTATTATTCCGGTAATGCGGAGGTTGGTCCAGAAAGGGATCCCTCTGGCAGCAGCAGTTACCTTTTTGTTGGCTTCTCCCATTGTGGATCCCGTAGTAATTGCGTCAACATTTTATGCCTTTCCACTGCAGCCGCAGGTGGCACTATGGAGGATAATCTTAGGGATAACTATCGCTTTAGCTGTAGGTAGTGTGTTTTTACTGTTTCCATATCGGAAAAAATTGCTCTTGGAAGATCCCGGTATGGGGTACTGCCAGTGCGCTTACTGCAGTCAATATGGAGATAAAGAAAGCAGCCTGCTGAATAAAATTAAGGGAGTCATTTCCCACGCTGGCACCGAATTTTTTGATGTGGGGAAGTATTTAATAATTGGAGCAGCTTTTTCAACTTTTCTTCAAACCAATGTGTCCAGAGAGACCGTTTTACTCTTCAGCGGGACTAATTTGGGGTCTCTGTTGACTATGATGTCTTTTGCCTTTGTTCTTTCAATATGTTCAACTTCCGATGCTTTTATTGCCATGAATTTTGCCAATACATTTAACCTGTCTTCTGTTCTAGGTTTTATGGTTTTTGGAGCTATGCTGGATATTAAAAACCTTATGATGCTATTAAGCGGTTTTAGAAAAGCCTTTGTCATACGTTTGGTGGTGATTATAATAATTATTTCCTTTTGTGTCCTTTTAACTTTTAGTTTAATTATGGGAGGATAATGAAAAATGAATTTTTTTAAAAAACGTATTATAAATATTGAAGCACTGCTTAAAATTGTTGTTCTCCTGGGGTTTTTTATTTTTTTACTTACATCGATAAATTCAGGCCAGATTTATCTTTATATAAATCCTAAAATGGTTATTTATGTGAAGCTGGGCATGGTGGTTATGTTTATTGTTGCAGTGGTAACCTTTGGCGAAATCTTTAGAATACCCAGGAAGAAAACAAGCTTTACCACCTTTGCACTTTTTTTTCTTCCCTTAATTACATTGGCAGCTTTTTCGCCGGTTTCCATTCAGTCATCTGATCTTCCCGGCAGAGAAATAAATGTTGGCAGGTCTGAGAATCGGCAGGTACAAGAGGATGACTATGATGAGTATTTCGAAGATGATCAGCATGTTGTCCAAGATATAGAGTTAGATATAAAGGAGTGGGAAGAAATCCAGACAGAGGATAGTATTGTTTTAGATGATACAAATTATTACAGCTGGCTTTTTGTAATATACTATGAAATAGAAAAATATGTGGATAAAGAAATAGAATTGGTAGGATTTGTATATAGAGATGATACACATACAAAAAATGAATTTGTGGTGGCTCGCCTTGCCATGGTATGCTGTGCAGCAGATATGCAGGTGATTGGCCTTTTGGTTCGCGATGAAGAAGATTTACACCTGGAACAAGATACCTGGGTTAAAGTAAAAGGGATTTTAAAAAAAGATGAATTTATGGGAGATACTCTACCCATAGTTGAGCTGGTGAGTGTGGAGGAGGTGGAGAAACCACAATGGGAGTATATTTATCCTTTTCCCACAGAATAGGAATAAGTATCTTTTACGTAGACTATTTTGTGATATAATTTAGGTGCTGTATAATTTGACTGAAGGTGAATTTGATGAACTCAGATACTGCTCGTTCTATGTTACAAAAAAATGGGTTTAAGTGTACCCCTGGAAGAATAGCTCTAATTAAGCTTCTTTTGAAAACAAAACAACCGCTGTCACAGCAGGAAATTTCCAATCAATTATTGGAGATTGATTTTAATTTTGTAAGTGTTTACCGGTCCTTGAATGCTTTTTTGAAGGCAGGCATTGTCCACCGAGTGGAAACCGGTGACCGGATCTGGCGGTTTGCCCTGACGGATACTAAAAACGGGGAGGAACATCATCCACATTTTGTTTGTAAGTCCTGCGGCATCGTGGAATGTATAAAAGAAATGAAGATTCCAGAGCTTTCAGAGCTCAGGCCAGGTTACACTGTGGAGGAACAAGAAATATTTATTAGAGGCCTGTGTGATAAATGTGCCCGTTAATTAGTGGACTTGTAATATTTTAGAGTGTAAAGGGGAGAGCTTAAATAGTAAAAAAGTTTATTCGGCAAAATAATTTATTTTTTTTGAATTTGAAGGTGCGCATTTCTTTTTAAATGAAAATAGTATCCTTTTTTGTGTTGAAAAAATCAGTAAGTTACCACTTACTGATTTTTTTCTTTTTAGAAGAAGTAAAGGTAAGGTCATCCAACTATTTAAAAGCCATTTGAATTTGCAGATTAAAGTTTGACCAGAACCGGTAAAAGAGGGATTAGAAATATAATATTAAAAAAAAAGGGTTTTTAAAATAAATGTTGAAAAGTAATACGAAAATAAAATTAGTAGTACCCTGTTATTTGTGTTTATTTATTATCATTTTTTATAATCAGGCCATGAAGGTCAATATAGCGTGAGAGGAGGAAGAAGATTAGAAAAGAACCATTTGAGGTTTGGAAAGAGAAACGTAAGGCAGAAAATATTAGGAGGTTCAATTATGATTTTTTTTACCAGGAAGGTGTTTAAACCTATAGTAAAAAGTGTATTGTTCTGTTTATTAGCCCTTTTACTTGTCATGTTCAGCGCTGCAGGATGTCAAAAGGAAAGTGCCGAAGGGCCGGCAGATACTTCGGATCAAGATATCTCTCAAGAGGAACCGGAAAATAAGGAACCATTGGTGATACGTTTAGAAGGCGGGGACTGGGGTTATTCTTCCCCTTACACCCATTATTCCAGGGGCCCCGGAATTTTTAAAATGCGTCTGGTTTTTGATTCCCTGCTGGAAAAAGATGAAGAAGGATTCATCCCCTGGCTGGCCGAGAGCTGGGATATTGAAGATGATGGGAAAACCTATATTTTTAATCTGCGGCAGGGGGTGAAGTGGCATGATGGTACTGAGATGACTGCTGAGGATGTGGTCTTTTCCTTTAATTATTTCCAGGAACATCCTCCCGTATCTATTGGGAGTATTATGTCGGACAAAGGTTTTTTGATGGAAATGGAGGCGGTATCTCCTTATCAGGTTAAAATAACTACAGCGGAAGCCGATGCTACTTTTTTGGAGCAGGCGGGTACAGCACGGATTATTCCAAAGCATATCTGGGAAAATGTAGATAATCCCCAGGAGTATCTGGAACCAGAGGCTGTTGTGGGATGCGGCCCCTATATCCTGACTGATTATAACAAGGAGCATGGAACGTACCGTTTTGAGGCTTTTGAGGATTATTGGGGCCCTGAGCCTTTGGTGGATGTAATTGAATTTGTGCCGGTAAGTGACTCCATCTTAGCTTTTGAGAATAGAGAAATAGATCAGACCTCAGTAACTACTGATTTATTGTCAAGGTTTGAGAATGATCCAGAATTCAGTGTTGTAGAAAGCCCAGGATTTTGGGGGTATAGAATTATATTTAACATGGAAAACAATGAAATATTCCTTAACAAAGCAGTCAGGCAGGCATTTTCTTACGCTGTAGATTCTCAAGAACTTATAGACAAAATAGAAAGGGGTGCAGCTATACCTGGTAATCCCGGTATACTTTCCCGGCACCATGTAATGTATAATCCCAATGTTTCTGAATATGATTTTGACCCTGATAAGGCCAGAGAGCTTATTGAGCAGGAAAACTTAAATAACGATCTGTCATTTACACTGCTGGTGGGAGATGACGCTGAAGTACGTATTGGAGAATTATTAAAAGAGCAGTTTTCAAAAGCTGGAATTGAGATTAAAGTGGAGTCAGTGGATATGAAGTCCAGAGATTCCCGTATTGCAGAGGGACAATACCAGATAGCCCTGGTGGGACATGGGGGATGGGGTGGTGACCCTGACTATCTCCGAACTCGTTTTTCCAGCGAATTGAGCCACTGGTACAGTGGAACACCGGGTTATGTTAACGATGAGGTGGATAGGCTTCTTAGAGCACAGATTCAGGAGACTGATGCACAGAAAAGGAAAGATATGATTTTTGAGCTGCAGAAAATTTTGTCAGAGGATGTTCCAGAAATTCCTTTATACAACACCACCGGATATACTGTCTTTTCTCCGGACCATTACGATGGTTGGATGTTCATGTTTGACCATCACGCTTTGAGCCACAGCAAGCTGTCATATCTTACAAGAGAATAGGCTCCAGGAAAAATAGTGAATTGTCAAGGGGGCGGTTCTTCCGACAACCAAGGTTATGCTATTTTATGGATTGTCAGGAGAACTGTCCCCTTGACAACTTAAGACCCCAACCTCCAAGCGTTAGCGTAAATGGGGCTTTTAATCAGTTGGAGTAGAGTCTCCACCTGATTCCCCGATTTTTTTAGCTTGCTGAAACGAGTTTACTTTACGGGGACTTGTCTGGAGACTTGTTTTTGGGAGTATTTATGGATTAATACAGGTTTTTTTTCTGAGAACCTGAGAAGCAGTGCTGAATTTACCACTACCAGGATTGACCCGATGTTGTGGGTGATGGCGCCGGTTACGGGGTTTAGCAGACCGCTGCCTGAGGCAATCAGGGCTAACAGGTTAAAGAACAGGGCAAAGAAGATGTTATAATGTATGGTTTTGACTGTTTGTTTTCCCAAAAGAAACAGAAAGGGTAGTTTGGTCAAATCATCTCCCATTAAAGCGATGTCTGCAGACTCAATGGCAGCATCGGTTCCCATTACTCCCATAGCGATTCCTACGTTGGCGGTGACCAGGGAGGGGGCATCATTTACTCCATCTCCCACCATGGCTACCTGGGCGTTTTTTTCTTGAATATTCCTTAGAAAAACCAATTTATCCTCCGGCAGCATATCCCCCATGAAATTTATAATTCCTGCTTTCTCAGCCGTTGTACAGACAGCCTGCTGCCGGTCTCCGGACAGCATATATATTTGACTAATTTCTGTTTTCTTAAGGGAATTTATTACTGCAGGAACCTCTGGACGCAGTTCTTCCCGCAGGTGAATAAATCCCAGCAGAGAATCATTTTCTTTCACGGATAGAATTTTCTCTAAGTCCATTATTTCAAAATATTGTTCTGTTAACAGGTTTAATTCCTCTGGCGTGGGGGAACCAACAAAAATTTTATGACTCTCTACCTGCGCTTCGATCCCTGCTCCTGGAAGGTTTATTATGTTTTCGGCTTTGTGCAGTGTTAGATTTCTTTTTTTTGCTGAAGCTGTCACAGCTTTGGCCAGGGGATGAAGGGAACATTTTTCCACGGCGGCGGCCCGGGAAAGAAGATGCTCCTTTGATATCCCCGGCACTGGTGTGATGGCTGTTACAACAGGCCTGCCGGTAGTCAGGGTCCCGGTTTTATCGAATATTAGGGTATCTACCCGAGATACTTCCTCCAGGATATCCCCTCCCTTAATCAGCACCCCTTTCTTTGAGGCATTTCCCAAAGCAGAAACAATAGCAGTGGGAGAAGCCAGGATAAAAGCACAGGGACACCCCACAATCAGTACGGTGATTGAACGGTGAAAATCTCCGGTAAAAAGATATACTGTCAGGCTAATGGCCAGTATTACCGGAGTAAAATACCGGGCATACCTGTCCGCTGTCCTTACGATAGGAGCCCTCTGTTCTTCCGCCTTCTGGACCAGTCGAACCATATTCCCCAGAGCAGTATTTTCTCCTATAGTTTGGGTTTTAATCTCCAGCAGGCCTGAGTGAACTATCGTTCCGGCAAAAACTTCATCTCCGGGGTTTTTTTCTACAGGCATGGATTCCCCTGTAAGGGAGGCTTGGTCCAGCAAGGCGTTTCCCTGTGCCACTAAGCCGTCTACGGGAACTTTATCCCCAACCCTTACAATCACAATGTCCCCGGGAGTAAGCTCTTTTATGGATATGGAAATCTCTTCTTTACCCCGGAGCAGGCTGGCCTTTTCTGGTTTAAGCTCCATCAGGGATAGGATAGCCGAACGGGCCTTTTGGGAAGTAAACTGTTCCACCAGTGAGCCCAGCACCATGATAAGTGCCACTATGGCAGCTGCCTGGTATTCTCCGGCCAAAACTGAAGCGATGATGGCCAGGCTGACCAGTTCATCCACATTAACCTCTTTTCGAAGAAGGCCCCGAACAGCTTCAACAATAATGGGGCCGCCCAGGAGGGTGACGGCAGAAAGGGCTAGCAGATTAGCCAAAGGGAAGGTTGTTTTAATGTCCCCCAATAAAAATGAGAGTATTATTAACAACAGCCCTAATGAAATTGTATAAAACTCTTTTTTTTGCAGCAGTTCTTTATATTTTTTTACCTCAGTATACCTTCCGATCATAAGTTCTGAACACTTCCTTTCTAATCTAGTTACGGATTAAATCTGATTGCTGTCAAGTGTTAAGAGCATGTGCTAAGGGGACGGTTCTTCTGACAATCCCCCTCTTTGGCACCCTTAAAAGACCTCCCGGTTTATTTTTTTTAACATGTCCAACAGTAAAGAACTCTCTTCATCGGAAAGTGTAGAAATCATCTGTTCTGTCAAGCTGAGGTGATAACGGTGGTGTTCTTCAAAAGCCTTTGTTCCCTTATCGGTCAGACTGATGAGGTTTACCCTCCGGTCCTCCTTAATGGATTCCCTGCGGGCATAACCCCGGGTTTCCAACCGGTCTACGGTAACAGTGGTGGTTCCGGTGGTGACGCCTAGTTTTTGGGACAGCTGTTTCATGTTCATTTTTCCGTATTGTCCCAGTATTTCTATGGCATGGGCTTCGGAAACTGTTAAATCACTGGAACGAATTACAGAGCTTTCCCAGGAAGCGAAACCGTTAAAAAAACAGAGCAGTTCATCGGTAAGCTGTTCTAAATCTTTCATGGCAATCTCCTTTGAATATAATATAGTAAGATATTAATATTGTTTGAGATTCAAGTAATATAATATCCGAAGTGTTTTCTGCTGTCAACTAAAATATTAAAGTGGTTCAATGATTTTAAAAAGGTTTTGCCTACAGCGACTCTTGCAGCTAACTGTCCCCACGGCTTAGTGCTGTAGTTCAAAATAATTAACCTTTCGCTGTATTGTTAGGTAAATAAAAAATTTATAAATATTTGGCAGGATAATTAGAAATTTTGTAGAAATAAATATGATAGTGTTACAAACAAAAATTGCGTAATACCATAGACTTGTTTAAGTGTTTTTTTGCATAATTTAGTCGTTTTAAATAGCTAAAATTATTTTGTAGTTTTAAAAAAGAGGAGGGGATGTTTTGTTTTTGAAGTCCAGTTTTTCATGTAAGGCAGCTGTATTGTTAATGGTTATCTTTCTTATTTTATCTTTGTTGGTGGGTTGTAATGGAGATACTGAAGGGGATGCTACTTCAAATGAAGCGGCATTGGAAAATGGAGAGGTTGAAACACCTAAGGAGCCTGTAATCGTAATACTTGAAGGGGGAGATGCTGGATTTCCTTCTCCCTTTGGACATCTTCCCCGAATGAGGGGTACCGTTATGAAATATGTCTTTGATTCTCTTTTGGAGCCTGACGAGGATCAGTGTATCCCCTGGTTAGCGGAAAAATGGGAAATTAGTGAGGACGGAAAAACCCATGACATTACCATAAGGGAAGGGGTTAAGTGGCACGATGGGGAGAAAATGACGGCAAATGACGTGGTATTTTCCTTCCAATATTACCTGGAGCATCCTCCGGTATTTATCGGAGAGGTGATTACCCAGTCCGGTTATATTCAAGAAATAGAGGCGGTCAACGACTACCAGGTAAAGATTGTTACCTCTGAACCTAACTCAACTTTTTACTGTGAAGCAGGAATGTTGAGAATCATTCCAGAACATATATGGAAAGATGTTGATGATCCTTATGGTTTTACAGATGAGGGTTCAGTTATTGGCTGCGGACCTTTTATATTGACCGATTACAGCAAAGAGCATGGCACTTACCGTTACGAGGCTTTCGAAGATTACTGGGGACCTAAGCAGCGGGTTGATGTAATAGAAATGGTGCCGGTGAGTGACGAGATTCTGGCTTTTGAAGGCGGAGATATTAGCATTGCCAGGATTACTACAGATCTTCTCGGTCGCTTTGAAAACAATGAAGAGTTTTTTATACTGGAAAGCCCCGCTTTGGCTGGGACCATGATTAGTTTTAACATGAATAAAAATGATTTGTTTAAGAAAAAAGAGTTCCGGCAGGCTTTTACCTATTCAATAGATAAAGAGGATATTATTCAAAAAATACAGCGGGGGGCAGCAAAGCCCGGCAGCCCTGGAATACTTCCCATAGACCATCAATGGTATAATTCAAATCTGCAAAAATATGATTATAACCCTGAGAAAGCTTTAGAATTATTAAAAGAGGCAGGGGTAGAGGGTAGTCTCTCCTTTGAGCTTTTAGTATCAGAGGGGGCTGAAGTCCGTGTGGGAGAACTGCTGAAAGAACAGCTGGCCAAGGTTAATATTGATTTAACGGTGGTGGCTGTAGACAATCAGTCCCGGGATGCCCGGGCTAACGAAGGGAATTACGAAATAGCTATTTTATCCATGGGCGCCTGGGGGTTAGATGCTGACTATTTAAGGACCCGGTATTACAGTGAACTGGAAGAGGGCGCCGGTGGTTCAGCCACAGGTATCCTGGGGTCTGATCAGGGATATGTAAATCCTGAAGTAGACCGGCTTTGTGAGGACCAGCTAAAGGAAACGGATCGTGAAAAACGGAAGCAGATTATATACAATCTTCAGGAGGTTTTGGCGGAAGATTGTCCGGAAATTCCATTATATAATAACTACTATATTTATGTTTTCAGACCCGATGAATACGATGGGTGGACCTTTATGTTTGATCATGCAGTGATGACCCATGCCAAGTTGTCTTTCCTGGAAAAATGATAACCTTCTGTTTTAACCATATTTTGTTCTACTGAAAAGTGCTGTTATAGGTTTAGTATTCTGCCTTTCCTGGCTTTAATAAAATAAGCCAGGAAAGGCTTTAAATTGATTAATTAAAGGATAACAATTTTTTTAAAAAAGCATTTCTAAGGGGTATTGATGTGAAAAACGCAGGGTGGACCTCCCGTATAATGGAATATATTCTTACTTTTATGGTTATTATTACCTTAAATTTTATGCTTCCCCGCATGATGCCAGGAGATCCTTTTCTTCATCTTTCTGCGGAGGGAGGAGAAGAGGTGTGGGCCTTTACTGCTGAACAGCGTCAGTATTTTCTTGAGTATTACGGGTTGGACAGGCCCCTGCCGGAACAGTATGTCAGGTATGTTACAGGCCTGGTTCAGGGAGATATGGGAATGAGTTATTATTACAAGGAGGATGTATCCTCCATCATAATGCGAAGGCTTCCCTGGACTCTGATGATTGTAAGCGGGGCGACCTTTTTAAGTTTGTTTTTGGGAATTGTACTGGGGAGTTTTTCTGCTTTTAATCGGGAGTCTTGGAAAGATAAGAGCCTTTATTTAACTATGATTGTGTTTTCCGAAATACCGGCTTTTCTGCTGGGGATTGTCTTGTTAATTATTTTTGCGGCAGGGATGGGTTTGTTTCCCCTGGCTGGAGCTATGAGCCACTTTGCTAATTATACTGGATGGGAGCAGATAAAAGATGTCCTCCATCATGCCGCACTGCCCATAGTTACCCTGGCCATGGCCCGGGCAGGAGGAATTTATTTGCTGGTAAGGAATACTTTCACCACGGTGATGGGGAAAGACTATATCCGTACTGCCCGGGCCAAAGGCCTCTCTAAAGGAAGAATCCGTTATTACCATGCTTTAAGAAATGCACTGCTGCCTCTGGTCACCCGGATAGCCCTGCAGATGGGGGCCATGGTAGGGGGAGCCGTTTTAGTGGAGAATGTTTTTGCCTATCCGGGTCTGGGAAGGCTGATGAGAGAAGCAGTATTTGTGAGGGATTATCCTCTGCTGCAGGGAATATTTCTGGTTTTGGCTTTTGGTGTTTTAGGGGCCAATCTGCTGGCAGATTTGCTGTACAAGGTGTTGGACCCTCGAACCCGGGGGCAGGAATAGTTTTTAATAAATTATCATAAATAGCGTGTATTTTTTAAAATGGATTAAGTTAATTAGTGTTAGAAAAATAAATTAACTGGAGCGTAATTATGTTTCAAGCCCAGACTATGATTCCTCAGATTCTATTAAAGGCATCCGGGGAATTGTTAAAAAAAGGGATAATGTTTTGGAAGAGCCTTTCTATTTTTGGAAAGGTGGGGTTTGCAGTTATCGTGGCTATGGTCATTATGGCTGTTGGGGCTCCTGTTTTTACCTGGCTCCCCCATAATGTGTCCTCGGGGCCTGCGCTGGTGCCCCCGGGGGGAGATCATCTTATGGGAACTGATGAACTGGGAGTAGATCTTTGGTCTCAGATTTGTTATGGGGCCAGGGTTAGTCTTTTGGTGGGATTAGGAACTGCTCTTCTGGCGGGAATGGGAGGCGGTATTATTGGTATTTGGGCCGGTTACCGGGGAGGATGGATAGAGCGGATTATTATGCGCTTGATTGACATCATGATTGTGCTCCCGGATCTTCCCATTATGGTTATTCTGGCTGCTTTTTTCGGGTCCAGTTTAAGAAATATTATTATTGTCCTGGCCCTTTTTTCCTGGTCTCATCCGGCCAGGATTATCCGTGCTCAGGTTTTGTCGTTAAAAGAACAGGGATATATTAAGATGGCTGAGAGTTATGGAGCTGGGGATTTGTATATAATTTTTAAACATTTTCTGCCAGAGCTTTTTCCAATCCTGGCGGTCAGTATGATTCGCCTTTCGGGAATGGCTATTGTAACGGAAGCAGCCCTTTCCTTTCTGGGGCTGGGGGATCCCACATCCAAAAGCTGGGGGCTGATTATTAATCATGCCCTTAATTTTCGAGGAATCTATTTTACTCCCTTCTGGAAGTGGTGGCTGATGTATCCCTGGGCATTTTTAACCTTACTAATTACCTCTTTGGCCCTGTTCGGCAGAGATTTGGAGAAAATTGCCGACCCCAGGGTGGCAAAGGGAAATAAATAAGGGAAATAACCGTGAGGGAGGTAAAGTCATGGGTGTGCTGGAGGTTCGAGATTTAAGTGTTACATACCAGGCAGAGGAGACTCCTGTAAGAGCGCTGCAGCAGGTTTCTTTTTCTTTAAAAAAAGGGGAAACCTTAGGCGTTATTGGGGAGTCTGGAAGCGGTAAAACTACACTGGCTTTGGCCCTGATGGGTTTGATCAGCGGGAAAGACCCGGTGGAGGGAACCGCATATTTTAAAGGCGCTGAATTTCTTTCTTTCAATGATAAGGAAAAAGAGGCGCTGCGGTGGAAGCACATTGCTCTAGTTTTTCAAAATTCCCTGGAGGTTTTAAACCCGGTCTTAAATATAGGGAAACAGGTGGGAGAACCTATTAAAAAACATCTTC
Organism: Candidatus Contubernalis alkalaceticus; assembly: GCF_022558445.1. Classification (NCBI taxonomy): domain Bacteria; kingdom Bacillati; phylum Bacillota; class Dethiobacteria; order Dethiobacterales; family Dethiobacteraceae; genus Candidatus Contubernalis; species Candidatus Contubernalis alkaliaceticus. The sequence goes on along the minus strand of NZ_CP054699.1, from coordinate 2,790,628 downwards.
TTCTTAAGGGCAAAGAGCTGGAGTCCCGGGTGGATGAACTATTAGAGTTGGTAGGGTTGGATCCACAGTGGAAAGAAGCTTTCCCCCATCAACTTTCCGGAGGTATGCGCCAGCGGGTGCTGATAGCCATGGCTCTTTCCTGCAGGCCGGAACTGCTGCTGGTGGATGAACCTACCACATCTCTGGACCCTGTGTCCCGAAAAGAGATGATTGACTTATTGGAGAGGCTGCAAAAGGAGTATGGGTTTACCCTGGTGGTTATATCCCATGATTTATCCTGTATTTCCCGGCTTACCTCCCGGCTTTTGGTGCTGTACAGTGGTCGTGTGGTGGAGGAAGGTCTCACGGGAGAGCTTCTAGATGATCCTTTTCATCCATACACCCGAGGGCTTATCAATTCTTCGCCCCATTACTTTGCTTATAAGGACTTGTGGGGGATTCCTGGTGAGCCTCCTACCGGAGAGGAAAGGGGATGCTCTTTCCAAAGGCGATGTTCCCAGGGTCTGGAGAGCTGCCTGGAGGGAGTTCCTGAACTTCAGCAGGCCTGCTGTGAAAGGCGGGTGGCCTGCCACCGGGGAGGTATTGTAACCGTCCTGGAGGCTGAAGGCTTGAAGAAGGAATACCGCTTGAAGAAACGGGTGGTGCAGGCGGTAAAGGGAGTGAGCCTTTTCGTTAAAGAGGGAGAAGTAGCTGCCCTGGTTGGGGAGACGGGGTCCGGCAAGTCTACCGTAGCTCAAATGCTGGGGAGATTGATGAAACCTACTGCGGGAGATATTACTTTTCAGGGTGAAAAGTTTAACGATAGTGTAACCCGGCAGGAGGGGGGTATTCAGATTGTTATGCAGGATCCTTTTTCCTCCACCAGTCATCGTTTAACTGTGGAGCAGGTCCTGCGGGAACCCTTGGACATCAATAAAATCAGCAGTTCACAGGATAGGATTCAAAGGGTGAAAGAGGCACTGGAAAGAGTTCAACTTTCATCAGGGAAAGATTTTTTAAAGAGATATTGTTTTGAGTTGAGTGGGGGGCAGCGGCAGCGTGTCGCTATCGCCAGGGCCCTGGTTATGAAACCGGCCCTGCTGCTGGCGGACGAAATTACCTCTATGCTTGACCCTTCTACCCAGGCAAACCTGCTAAGGCTTTTGAAGGGCCTGCAGAACTCCCAGGGTTTTGCCATGCTGTTTATTACTCATGATTTGGATCTGGCCCGAAAGGTGGCGGACCGTGTCATGGTGATGAAGGATGGGGAAATTGTGGAATCTGGTTCTTCCCGCCGGATGTTTAGCGATCCCTGCTGCTGTCATACCAAAGAACTGATGGAGGCAGCCTTTGGAGATCATAACCACAGGAATCATCATCACCATAACCATCATCATCATGAACATTAACGGAGGGACATTTTGTGTCTTTTCTTGTGTTTCTTTAGTGCAGTTGGAGAGAACGAAGCAGTGTAAAAATTTGAACATAAGTAGGGAAAGACATATGGGGAATCCCGGGGAGACATTGACGTCTGGGGAAAGTAAAAGTATAATTATATGGTTAAAGGAATTATACAAAGAGTTATGGGTGGGGTAAAAAATGTTTATTGAAGGAATCAATCCTGTAATATTTACCATAGGCCCCCTGACAGTGCACTGGTATGGCCTTATGATGTCCATTGCTGCTGTTATAGGATCCCATCTTTTTTTGAGTAATGGTAAGAAGATGGGAATGGATGAAGATAATCTATTAAATATAACTATACTTACCATCCTGGGAGCTTTGGTTGGTGCCCGGGCTCTTTTTGTTCTTACCAACTGGGGTTTTTACTCTGCCAATCCTCAGGAGATTATTCGGGTGGATCATGGTGGATTGGCCTTCCATGGGGCAATATTGGGAGGTATTTTGTCAGCCTGGGTGATGTCTAAAAGGTACAGTTTTGATTTTGGAAATATTTTAGACTTGACCGTTCCCGGAATATCTATAACTTATATGCTGATCCGTATTGCCAATATTTTCAACCAGGAACTGCTGGGGCGTACCGCAGAACTGCTGCCTTTTGAAAGACATCCCGCTCAAATTTATGGTTTTTTCATCGGTCTCAGCATGCTTTTACTTCATAACTATCTGGTGCGAAACCGCAGTTATAAACCCGGCGGCTTTTTTTGGGCATTTTTTCTTGTTTATTCTTTTTTCCGGGGTTTTATTGAAGAAACCTTTCGGGTAATGCCCCTACCTTTTTGGGGTTATGTTAACGAAGCTTGGGGCGCAGGCTTTATCTCATTAACTCAGCTTATGACCCCGGCCCTGATGCTTTTAGGCTGGTGGATGTTTAAACGAAGCCAACATGTATGATAAGTATAATATCTTTAGAAAAATTGTAGAGAAATCATCCTGTCTTTGTAACCTGAGTCGGGAAATGAGACTTTTAACGGTAACCATTCGTTGGGTTGTGTTGAAAGTTTTTTCATATGCAAAGGTATGTTCATGTATGGGATTTTTTGCTAAAAACTATCTTTTGTTATTTCAGGTTCCGGCCACCATTGTTTCCGGAGGATGAAAAGCATGATTTGGGATATTACGAACAGAATTGGCAGTTCAATCAGGGATTCAACGGCTAAAACCAGGGAAATAAGAGGGCGTTCAGGGAAAACGGCAGCGGCAATAGTAATTGCCAGGGGGGCGTTTCGGGCCAGGGTAGTAAAAATTAAGCTTGCACCTTCCTGGTATGTTAATTTGAAAATGCGGCTCACAGCTTGGCCTACTAAAAAATTAATTATAAAAAAGAGGGTGACGGGAATTAAGAGACGTAGTAAAATATCTGAGTTTTCGATTAAAACAGTTCCTTGGGAGGCAAACATGGCTGTAATTGCCAGGATAAGGAAGGTTGCCTGTAAGGTTCCGATGTAGTTTAGAACTTTCTCTTGATACCATTGTTCCCCTTTAAGGCTTAGGATTACTTTTCTTGATAACACAGCCAGCATAAAAGGAATGATCAGCACTCGAAAAAAACTCTGCAGAAAAAATAATGGCTGTATTTCTACCACAGTTCCTGCAAAGATTAACAGGTAAACGGGAAGCAGAACCAGCTGTAAAAGCAGGTTCCAGGGGAGCAGGGCGGTGGAGAGGGCCAGGTTGCCGCCGGCAATGCTGGTAAAAACCAGGTACCAGTCGGTGCAGGGGGTGACCATATCCATAATTAAGGCAGTATAGATATCAGGGGCATCCCGCAGAAATAAGTAAGCCAGGCCGAAGGCCAGTAGAGGCGTCCATAAAAAATTAATGGCCAGGCTTAACCCTGCAGCTTTTATGTTCATAAAACCTTCTTTTAAGCTGGCAAAAGTTATCTGAAGAAAAGTGCCAAAGAGTATTACCATTAGAAAAGGAACAATAAAGAAAGAAGCCAGGGCAGTAATGCTATTTACTTGTCCCAGTCCAAGCCCGATGAAAATTGCAACTATCATAAAAAGCTACTGAAACCGCTCTAATGTGTTCATATGTCACCGTATCCTTTTTAATTATTTCTAATTATAGTCTAACGGTACCAGACTTGTTGTTAAGCTTTCAGTTTAAACATATGCAAAAAAGTTGGTTCTAATCTGTGGGTACTTCCACAAAGCCAAACAGTATATCAATTATTTCATCCAAAATATCTCTGGGAGTTTTTTTTAACCCTAGGGGTTATGGTTACATAAAATATGAATTAAAAAAACCCACAGAATGCTATTGTGTGGGTTTTTTAATATTTTTAAACTCAGAAAAATTGAAACAACAAGATAGCTAAACCCGGCCAATAGTACAAGAGCTGTGATCAATATAATCCCGGCAAGCTTTATTGGAAAAAAAAATTGGTTATGTTGTGTTGGCGAAAAATATAAAACTTCATGAAGTATTTTAAAATACTGTTTGCCGCCAAAGGAATCCCTTTTGGCGTAGAATAAGGTGGTAAAAAATAATATATTTAACCCAGGGGAGAGCATGATATTTCTCTGTCAACAAAGAAGGGAGTGAAGCCATAATATGGAAATCAAAGCAAACGTTAAACTGGAAAGGCTTCAAGTAAGAGATTTAATTTCTCTGGGGGTGCTGAATGCGGTATTTATTGTTATATTTTTCGCCATAGGGATGACCCTGGGGATGATCCCCCTGACCTATATTTTTATGCCGGCAGCTGCAGCGGTCCCTTTAGGGGTGGTATTCATGCTTATTGTTTCAAAGGTTCCTAAAAAAGGGGCAATTCTTATCAGTGGTATAGTGCAGGGGGCAGTGTTCCTTCTGTTAGGTTCCTATTGGCCCATGGTCCTGGCGATAATGTTGGCTGCAGCCATGGGAGAGTTTATTGCCGGGTCAGGGGTATACAAAAGCTTTGCAAAAATCTCTTCCGCCTATGCGCTTTTAATTTGCGGGTATTTTCTTGGGGCTTTTATACCGGTTGTGTTCTTCGCGGAAAGGTACAGGGAAATGACCGTGGGCAGAGGTTATGAGGAGGCGTATATTGACAGCCTTATTTCTTTATTAAATGCACCCTTGTTATTAATTATTATGGGGGTATCAGCGGTCGGCGCTGTCCTGGGGGCTTTTCTGGGGAAAAGGATTTTGAAAAAACATTTCTTAAAAGCAGGCATTGTGTAATAGGAAATATCCCATGATATTTTTAACAGACCGTTATATGCAGGTGATGGTGGCTAAAGAAGGCGGAGTTTACCTGGAATGGTTCCAAAATGTCCTGGCGTATTTAAATACCGGTGTATTTATGGGAATTGTGGTAATCAGTGCCATGGGGGCTGTTCTCGGGGCCCTGCTGGGAAGGAAGCTGCTGGCGAAACACTTTATCAAAGCGGGGATTGTCCAGCCAAATTAAAAAGTGAGGTGAGGTAAAAGATGCAGCAGCGGGAGGGAGAGAAACAAAAAAAGGGATTGTCCAGGCTCCTCCAGATTGCCGGGACCAAAAAAATACTGATTCTTATATCTATGTTTTTATCTGTGCTGGCCACCATGGCGCACTTTGTGCCTTATATAGCCATTTATCTTCTCATTCAGGAGCTGTTGCTCCACCTGCAGGACATCAGTGCTGTAAACACTTCTTATGTGTGGCGTCTGGCTCTTATAAGTATTGGTTCCATAGGTTTATTTGGTGTTATTCTTTATACCGCGTTTATGTTTTCCCACGTGGCGGCATTTAACATTCTTTATGAAATCAGGGTGGCCTTAGCGGAAAAATTATCAAAGCTGCCCATGGGGTATTTTACCGGCAGGGCCTCGGGAGAAATTAAGAAAGTGATGTCGGAGGATGTGGAAAGGGTGGAGCTTTTTGTTGCCCACCATATACCGGATCTGACCGCCGCCGTGATTTTTCCCCTGCTGACCCTGGCTTATCTTTTCTTGATGGATTGGAGGCTGGCCCTGGCTTCTTTCTTCCCCATTCCTTTGGCTTTAGCGCTTCAAAGCAGCATGTTTTTTTCTAAAAAAACCGGGGAAATAAACAGGGGATACCAGACAGCCCTGGAAAAAATGAACGCCTCCATTGTAGAATACGTGCGGGGGATGCAGGTGGTCAAGGTTTTTAATCAGTCGGTGGATGTTTTCCAGCGGCTGAAAAATGATATCTATTCATACCGGGATTTTACAAATCATTTCACAAAGCTGTACAGCTACCCCTATCCCGGTTATTTAGTGCTGATTTCCACTTCCCTTTTGTTTATACTCCCCACAGCATTGTATATCCTGGCGGTTTCCCCGGATTATACTTCTGCCGTTTCCGTGGTATTCCTGTTACTGGTTCTGGGGGCCGGGCTGTATTTTCCCATGCTCAAGCTGATGTGGATGGGGGGGCTTTTGAACCAGATATCTTTAGGGGTGGACCGTATTGACGATATTCTTTTCAAGCCGGAAATCCCTGAGGCTCGGAATCCCCAAAAACCGGCGGATAACTCTGTGGAGTTTAAAAATGTTCACTTCTCCTATGTAGATACGGAGGTGCTCAGGGAGGTAAGTTTCAGGGCAGAGCCGGGAACCGTAACGGCACTGGTGGGGCCTTCGGGTGCCGGCAAGTCCACCATTGCGTATTTAATTCCCCGGTTTTGGGATATCACTCAGGGGGAAATACTGCTGGGAGGGGTCAACATTAAGGATATAAGCACGGAGGAATTGATGGAACAGGTTTCCTTTGTGTTTCAAGACGGCTTTCTTTTCTTTGATAGTATTGAGGAAAATATCCGGGTAGGCAACCGCAGTGCATCCAAACAGGAGGTCATGGAAGCTGCCCGGGCGGCGCAGTGCCATGAGTTTATCCAAAGCCTTCCCATGGGTTATGACACCCTGGTGGGGGAAGGGGGAACCTATCTCTCCGGAGGGGAACAGCAGCGTCTGGCCCTGGCCCGGGCCATATTAAAAAATTCTCCGGTAGTGGTGCTGGATGAAGCCACCGCATATACAGACCCGGAAAATGAGGGGAAAATGCTCACCGCCTTTTCCCGGCTGATAGAAAACAAGACGGTGATTGTTATTGCCCACCGGCTTTCCACTATTACTGATGCGGACAGCATCCTGGTGGTAGACCAGGGGTGCATCGGGGAGAGAGGTAAGCATGGGGAGCTGCTGGAGAAAAACGGCCTTTATAAGCAGATGTGGGAGGATTATCATAGTTCACAAAGCTGGGTGATGCAAACCAAGGAAGGGGTGATTTCATGAATTTCTTTTCAATCATCAGGGCTGCAACCCTGGGGAGTCCCGGGAAAACCAGAAGGATGATCTTGTTGAGCATATTGGAATTTGCCGTAAGGGGCATGCCCTATGGAATTTTAATCCTGGCAGTGTGGGAGTTCATGAATCCTCTTATGAATCCCGGAACACCGCTGGATATAAACAAAATAATATATCTCTGCCTGGGCCTGCTGGCAGTCACTATACTCCTGTTTTTTGTCACCCGGGCCTCTTACCTGGCAACCAACATAGACAGTTATAACATAGGGGCCCAAGGGAGGGTGGCCATGGCAGAGCATATCCGCAGGCTTCCCATGGGTTTTTTTAACTCCCGGGACCCCGGGGATGTAACGGCCTATCTTTTGAGCGATTACAGCAACATCGAATTTATGCTGAGCCACCTGGTGCCTCAAATCATTGGAGCCATGGCCATGCCTCTCGTGATTCTAATTTTTCTCAGCACGGTGGATTGGCGTATGGCCCTGGCTGCCGCCGCGGTGATTCCCCTGGCGGTTCCCATCACCCTTCTTTCGGGGAAAATTATTACCTACTTCGGCGGCAAGCATCAAAAGACCAAAATAACTACTACCTCTCGCATGTTGGAATATCTTGCGGGGATACGGGTTATCAAAGCCTATAACTTACGGGGAGTACGGTTTGAAAGGTTAAAAAATGCCTTCAACCAGTTGAAGAAAGAAAGCATTTATTTGGAGGCAGGAGCAGGGCCCACGGTGATTTTGGCAGGGGTTGTTTTAAACGGGGGCCTTTCCCTTCTCATGATTCTGGGCCTCTACCTGCTGCTGGGGGGCACCTTGAGTATCCCCGTGTATATAATGTTTTTGATTATCGCCACCCGGATTTATGAGCCTATAACCTCCTCCTTTATGCTGATGGGTGAGCTGAACTACTTTAAACTGGGGGTAAAGCGCATTGAAGAACTAGAGAGCAACCGTCCCCTGCCGGAACCGGCAGAGGACCGGGAGCTGGAGCATTTTAATATTGAATTTAAAGATGTAACCTTCCGCTATTACAACACAGAGGTATTGAAGAAGGTCAGTTTTACGGTGGAGGAAAATTCCCTCACCGCCCTGGTGGGGCCTTCGGGCTCAGGGAAGACCACGGTAACCCGGTTAATCGCCCGGTTCTGGGATACGGACACCGGGAGTATCCTCATGGGGGGAAGGGACATCAAAGAGCTGAAAACGGAGCGCCTTCTCTCTTATATCAGCATCGTCTTTCAGGATGTCTACCTGTTCAACGACACCATCTACAACAATATTAAGGTGGGGAAAAAGGAGGCCTCCCGGGAAGAGGTCCTGGAGGCAGCTAAAAAAGCCCAATGCCTGGAATTTATCGAAAAACTGCCGGGAGGTTTCGAAGCCATGGTGGGAGAGGGGGGCAGCACTCTTTCCGGTGGGGAAAAACAGCGCATATCCATTGCCCGGGCCCTTTTAAAGGACGCCCCCGTTGTCCTGCTGGATGAGGCTACCGCCTCCCTGGATCCCGGTAATGAAATATCTATCCAGCAGGCCATACAGGAGCTTCTAAAAAATAAAACGGTGATTGTCATTGCCCACAAGCTGAGAACCATACAATATGCGGATAATATCATCGTCCTTAACCAGGGGAAGGTGGAAGAAAGTGGGAAGCACCAGGAGCTGCTGGAGGCAGGTGGATTGTATGCCCACCTGTGGAGAGAACAGCAGAAGGCCGGGGGCTGGAAGTTTGGGATGAAAGAAGCCCTGGGGCAGGCTTCAGGAGGTATTCAGTGTGATTGAAATAAATGATGTGAGCTTTCCCATGAAGAACGGGCCAGAAGGGACTGAGGTGCCTATTTCCAGAAAAACTGGCATCCGGTGCCGTTGATAGAAAGGGCAGGGGAGAAGAGACGGCTTTTGATATCAAGAATCTCTGTTTTGCTTATGAAGGGAATCAGCCCTTTTTGGAGGGCTGTGCTTGAAGGCAGGGAGAAATGAAGTGCAATTTGAAAAAAATAGAAACATTAATCTATCAAAACATATGGAGTTATAATAGATGGCAGGAGAACAGCGATTTATCTGGAGGGAAGGCAAAGGGGCCTGCAGGATATGGACCCCCGGATGAAAATTCTTATGTCCTTAGTTTTCAGCACCATGCTTTTTTTAACTGCGCAGAAAATGACTATGTTAATTTCACTTGTGGCGGCTTATTTTGATCTGCTGCTTTCGGGAAAGGGCAGGACCGGCATAAAATTGCTGGCTGTTTACGCTTGTTTTTTCCTGGTAGACACCATGATAGTCCTGGCAGGGAGTGAACAGCTGAGGCTGCCCCGGTCTGTAATCATTCCTGAGATGTGTTAACAAATTTTGAAAAATTGAACCAAAAAATTGTAGTATCTTCAATCGTTGTAGAAGTAAATACTTTTAAAAAGTTAATTATTTAAAAGCAAACCGTAATCGTCAGAGATAATCGGATAATAGCTAATCAGCTACTAATCAGCCAAATAGTATTGACATTTTTGCCCTTAGTAGGCTATAATGAAATTATTAACTTTTTTTAAAAATAATAACCAATATGACAATTAAAGGATTATTTCTGAACTGGATTCTTATTTGTAGAGCAGTAAAAATTAATTATGCATGGGAGGTGATATTAACAGATATAACTAAAATAGCTGTTATGTTGACGTTCTTGACGGTTATAGAGTTTGATATCAACTTTTTAATAATCATGGTCTACTTAATTCTACTAATATTTAAAGATACTACAGCTGTTTGTTATTTAAACTATCGTACTGTAGGTTCATACTTTCGCTACAAATTCATTTCACCCTTGACTTGAGCAAAGACGCCTATGTTTACAGATAAATGTAAGCCTTCAAATTATATCAAACTCTACCATGCTCTTGGATAATTGGTGGTTTTGAAATTCTAAGATTAAGTGAGTAGGTGCAAGAAAATTAATTTATAGAAGGGGGTTATATGTAATGCGATCTTTAGGCAAAATTATATACCTTTTAACTTTACTATTACTAGTCATAAATTTTCTGTTCATAACTGTTGCTTTTGCAGAAGTGAATAATAGCCAAGAAATAATACAGTACGACTTTGAAAAAATAGCTGAACATGAAATAATCAAGGCACGTGAAAATGGGGAGAATATTTATCAATATTATGTGCCAGACTTTGATAATATTCCTGAAAAAGATAGAAGGACAATTGCTAATAAATTCAATGAATTATATTTTGCAGAACAAGAAATCGTCAATATGATAAACATGACGCCAGTCGCTGATGACGAGCTTTCTAAAGATGAAATTCCCGCAATGGAGGGCCTTTTATCTTATTATCATATCCCTAGAGGGACAGATAGAAACTTGGGCATGTCATTTGGTACGAGTAATGGTAACAGCGGTGGTTGGGGCTTTCAGCGTAGCAGTACTTGGAACGCTCATACCAATCTTCATTCATTACGAACCAATAATACTGTAAGGTTTACTGCGGGCTCTTGGTCTTGGGGCGTTTTAGAAAGAAGGATATGGATTACAGGGTCAGGTAGTCAATGGGCTGGCATACATTTTGGCCCAATAGATTATTGGCAAGAACTCGCAGTAAATGCATTAGGTGATACTGCAGCTGTAAAAATAAGGGTGGAATTATGGGATGTAACATCAAGCCCGGTCACATTATTAGCAAGCAGTAATGTGTTAAATGTATCGAAAAATTCAGGGTGGCCACAGCAATATAGTGGAAGTCCAAGTCGTTCGCTATATTATGAATTGCAGGCCGGAAGGGCATATGCAATTCGTCTTGTTCAGGAAGGTAGTGCTGGTTGTGTTGGCTCTGAATATTGGAATGGGCAGAAATCATTAGGTTGGACAACAAAGATGGCAAACTTGTGGATTAACTGGTATAACTGGTAATATAGTTTAGTATTTTGTTTTCAAACAATTGGAAGAACTAATAAAGTTAGTTAAGTAAAGTGAAGAATACCGTAGTAATGGTTTATAAAAATAATCACGTATTCATCGGCGTTTTTGGTTTTTTCTCTTCACCAACGCCGGATACCTTTATCAAAAGAACGGTATTGGGACTAATTAAGGCGGGTATCTTTGTCCTCCCAATTCTGATATGCCATGGTAAGGGCATATGTTGTCATAGTCAACATAACGTGAGCTACCATAGCTTCTGCAGTTTTCTTAGGAAGAAGTTCCAGGTGCAAAACCTCCTTGTTTTCGAGAAAAAGTAACTCTTTAAGCCCACTACCTATCATGCGCTTGTAATTCATCTTGAGCTAACTTGATATTTATGTTAGTTTATAGTTGAACGTCCATTAACTAATTTATTATTAAATAAGAGGTAAACTATGTATGCTTAAAAATATTTTAATTCAAGTAATTCAAAATCCCCTCTATATGACAGCAAGTTTAATCTCTGTTATCACTCACAGATTTATAATCGCTTATCTTCCATCGTATATTGGTATTAAACCGGGTATTTATAACTCATTTATTTATGGCTTTCTAAGGGAGGCATTACTGTTGATTGCTGCTTCCTTGTTCATGGCTGGTATCGGCAGTCTTTTGAAAAAAATTACTAATAAAGGAACTGCAGGTCCGGGTGATTTCATTGAAGGAATTAGTAATTATTTTTCCAAGGTGCTTAAGATCAACCTATTAATTTTTGTTCTTTCACTGTTCGGTTTTTCTGCCATAGTGAAACCAAACATGATCATGGGTTTTATGCTTCCTATGTTTACATTTAACTTTCATTCAGCCGTAATTTTATTGCTATCACCTTTTTTTATTTTATGGTACCCGGCCATGTTTTTGGACGACTTTGGAGTAATTGAAAGCATCAAGAAAGCTATTTCTATCGGAACAAAGGCCTATTTGAAACTAGTTTTGGCTGTCTTCATTCCACTGATTCCACTTTTTATACACGCAGGCTATCATGATTTTTTAAGATCTTTAAATACTTATCCTACAATTAACGTCTTCTCAGCAGGGTATTATATGATTTTTAGTGTGGTATTTATACTATCGCTTTATGCCCTGCTATATATATTCAAAGTTTATCATCTTAGCGAGAAGACCTCTTCCTCTAATCAAAGCGAAGGTAGGGGATGAATTGCTTTTCTCTATTCTTAGGCAGAAGATTTCCATCCTCTACAGGGGGAGATGAATGCCGAATTAAACAAGAAATCCTGCGAACTACTATTCCCCTTCAAGTATTTTGAAATACTGTTTGCCGCCAAAGTAATCCCATTTCGCGTAGAAAAAAGCTGTCAAAAATAATATATTTACCACAGGGCAGAGCATAATATTTTTCTGTCAACAAAGAGAGTAGTGGAAGCCACAATTGGAAAGGTACAGGGAAATGGCCGTGGTCAGAGGCTACGAGGAGGTGTACATTGACGGTATTATTTCTTTATTATATGCACCCCTGCTATCAATTATTACGGGGGTATCAGCGGGCGGAGCTGCTGGGTAAAAGGATTTTTTTAAATCCTGGGAGGGTTGCCGGGCAGGCTTCAGGAGGTATTCAGTGTGATTGAAATAAATGATGTGAGCTTTCATTATAACGACTGTGAAGAGGAAAGCATATCCAATATTAATTTAACCGTTAAAAAGGGTGAATTCCTTTTGCTCTGCGGTCGAAGCGGCTGCGGCAAGACCACATTGACCAGGCTGCTGAACGGACTGATTCCTCATTTTTACGAAGGAACCTTGAAGGGTGAGGTTTTACTGGAGGGCCGGAGGGTAGCTGATTTGAAAATGCACCAGACAGCCAGGCAGGTTGGCTCCGTATTTCAGGATCCCCGTTCCCAGTTTTTTACGGTGGATACCATCTCTGAAATCGCTTTTACCTGCGAAAATCTGGGTATGCCCAGAGAAGAAATAAAGAGAAGGCTGGAGAACACGGCGGTGTTATTAAAGATGGAAAAACTGATGGACCGAAGTATATTCAACCTGTCCAGCGGAGAAAAGCAGAAAATTGCCGTTGCTTCGGTTCACGCCGCCGCCCCCTGCGTCTATGTCCTGGATGAGCCCTCGGCCAATCTGGACCCCCGGGCGGTGGAGGAGCTGCGGGAAGTACTTACCCTGCTGAAAAATAAGGGGCATACCATTATTATCGGTGAACACCGCCTGTACTACCTGAAAGATCTAGTGGACCGGGTCATTTACATGGAGGGGGGCAAAATTAAGGCGGAGCTGGACAGAGGGTCTTTTCTTTCTCTTTCCCATGAAGAACGGGCTCAGAAGGGACTGAGGTGCCTATTTCCAGAAAAACTGGCCTCCGGTGCCGTTGATAGAAAGGGCAGGGGAGAAGAGACGGCTCTTGATATTAAGAATCTCTGTTTTGCTTATGAGGGGAATCAGCCCCTTCTGGAAGGGCTGTGCCTGAAGGCAGGGAGAAATGAAGTGATTGGAATCATAGGGGATAACGGAGTGGGCAAAAGCACTTTTGCCCGTATCCTATCCGGGCTTATTCAGGAGAAACGGGGGACGGTAGAATTAAATTCCGTCCGGGCAAAGGCGGGCCGGCGCTTAAAAAACTCCTATTTTGTCATGCAGGATGCGGATTACCAGCTTTTTACCGAGAGCGTGGAGGATGAGCTCAAGCTGGGGAATGAGGCTGTTTTTGACCTGGAGGAAAAGGTGGAAAAAACATTAAAGGCTCTGGGACTTGACCGGTTCAGGGAACGGCATCCGGCATCCCTGTCCGGAGGGCAGAAGCAGCGGGTGACTATTGCAGTAGCCCTGGTCCGGGATTCGCAAATTGTGATATTTGATGAACCCACCAGCGGCCTGGATGCGGAAAACATGAAACGGGTTGCCGCCATGCTGCTGAAAATTGCCGGTGAGGGCAAAACCGTTTTTGTCATCAGTCATGATTATGAGTTTATCCTACATTCCTGTACATGGATTGTATATTTAAAGGAGGGGAAATTTATAGAGGACTTTCCTTTGAATGAAAAAAGCCTGGAGCGGCTGTGGGATATTTTTAACGGCAGCCCGGCGGATCAGGTTTTATGAAAAATATGGAGAGGTACTGAAATTTGAAAAAAATAGAAACATCAATCCATCAAAACGTATCCGTAGGAATAATAGAGGGCAGGAGAACAGTGATTTTTCTGGAGGGAAGGCAAAGGGGCCTGCAGGATATGGACCCCCGGATGAAAATTCTTATGTCCTTAGTTTTCAGCACCATGCTTTTTTTAACTGCGCAGAAACTGACTATGTTAATTTCGCTTGTGGCGGCTTATTTTGTTCTGCTGCTTTCGGGAAAGGGCAGGACCGGCATAAAATTGATGGCGGTTTATGCTTGCTTTTTCCTGGTAGACACCATGATAGTCCTGGCAGGGAGTGAGCAGCTGAAAGTACTGCTGGGTGTTTTTATTTACAGCGTCATGAAATTTATACCCATCATTATGCTGGGAAGCTGGATAGCCTCAACGGTTAAGGTAAACGAATTTATCGCTGCCATGGAGCAGATGAGGCTGCCACGGCCGGTAATCCTTCCCCTGGCGGTTATGCTGAGGTTTTTACCTACGGTGAAGGAGGAACTGGGATATATTAGGGATACCATGAAAATGCGGAATATTGAGCTTTCCCTGAAAGGGATTCTTTTTCATCCCTTAAAGACCATGGAGCATATTCTGGTGCCGCTCTTGATGAGAAGTGTTAAGGAGGCGGACGAGCTCTCGGCGGCGGCCTTGACCCGGGGGGTTGACGGGGATAATAAACGGACCACCCTGAGAGATGTCCGGATCCTGTTTGTCGATGTAACCGCAGCTTTATTATTTATTACTTTGACGGCAGTGCTCTGGTATCTGGACAAGAACTGGTTTGCAGGTTTTTTATAGAAATCGCTTAAGTTTGTTTGCTTATAATGTAGACCCTCTTGTTTGTCTGAAGTGTACCGGTGCCTGTAACTTCCCTTTGGAATAAATGCGCAGCCAGGCGCGATGCTGTCCCGTATACTATGGCATGATATCAGTTATTTTTAGATCCAGACCCTGCAAAACAGTCGATTTAATTATATCCTCTATTCCCAGCGTATTTAAACAATGGGTTTTATCTCTGAAATAGTTATTAAAATGCCAGGCTATTTCATTTACCGCAACCTGATGTTTTGGGACATTGGGTCCAGACACCTATTAGGTATATTTGGAAGGGATTATCCCTCCCAAATATACCTAAGCAAACCTCCGAGGGAAAACCTGCTTCAAGTTTGTTTATAGACTTCTCGCCTATGACCAACCTTAATAACAATAATTATATGCTCCTCATCATTAATCTCATAAATAATACGATAATCTCCTTGACGCACACGGTACCGCTCTTGTGCAGAAAGTTTTTCACAACCAGTTGGACGTGGTTCATCTATTAAAGTGTCAATACGTCTAAGAATTCGTTTTATGTCTTTAACAGGCAGCTGCCGAAGATCCTTAGCCACTGATTCTTTAAAACGAATATCAAATTTTATCATGGGTTTTTAAGTTCTTCAATAGTGCCTCATAGCTTATTGTTGGCTCAGCAATACGCTCTTCATAAGCGGCCAAATCCTCCAGATCTTCCCGAAGAGCTTGCTGCATAGCTTCATTTACCAGATCAGATATGGAGCGGTTTGTGGATGCTGCCTTTAACCGTAAAGCTTTATGAATTTCAGGCTTAAAGTAGACTGTGGAACGCTTTAACTCATTACTCATGAAAAGTCACCTCTCTTTGACATTATAACGTTATAACGTTATAATGTCAAACGTTAACATACTTAGGAACTGGGGTCAGGCTTTTAGCACTACTTCGACTAAATTTTTAAAAAGCTCAGGAAGAAAAATATTGAAATGAAAAAATTTTTTCAGGCAAACAGAATATTTTCTGGGCTGCTGCTCTCCATGGAAAGGCGGTAGTGTGTGCTAACACACTACCGCCTTTCCGATTATATAAAGACTTAGCACATGAACTAATATTTCCTATTGACAGATGGAAAAAACAAACTATAATTAAATTGAGACTCAATATCTAAAAGGAGATTAAATATTATGCCTGGTTACCCCGCTGGAGCCTTTGAAATCAGAAATATAAGAAATGAGTATTGTCCTTTGTGTGTTATGCTTAACCACATTTACAGCAGAAGCAGTACTTTTGAAAGAGAAATGATAATACCTGCCAACATTGGAAAAGGCAGCTTTCGGAGAATTGTAGTGGGGCCTGCAGTGGATATTTTCATTCATGATATGACCCTGAAGGAAACCAGAACCATGACCGGTTGGGTTAACGATTCCATTTATGAGCTGGCCTTTTGCCTGGGAGAGGGGCTTCAGTGGACAGCAGGAGGGATAAAAAAGGAATTTGAGATAGATACCGGGGAAAGCTGCCTGGTCAGCGGAAAGCTTGTAAACGGCACCTGCAGGTATGATTCCGGGCAGTATTTTAATGGGTTGAGTATAAAAATAAGCAGCACACTGTTTCAGGAAGGGCTTTTGAACCGGGCCAATGTAAAGAATAACCAGGTTACCTGGTTAAACAGCAGCAGTCTTTTTTATAAAAGCAAGACCACCGGCGTCATGAAACGGATTCTTCATGATATCTTTCACTGCCGTTACTCCCAAAATGTAAAAAGGATTTATCTTGAGGCAAAAGTATTGGAGCTTTTTGCCGTTTATGTGGATGAAATAATGCTGGAAAATGGTACAGAGAATGTTTCAGTTCAGCTTTCCAGGGAAGATGTGAAAAGCCTCCAAAATGCCAAAAAGATCCTTGATAAAGAGGTAGTAAGCCCCCCTACCCTCAGGAAGCTGGCAAAAAGGGTATGCCTGAATGAATACAAATTAAAGACTGGTTTTAAAGAGCTTTTTGGCCTGCCGGTTCATGCCTATGTTATCGATAAAAGGCTGGAAATGGCCCGGCTTTTGTTGGAGGATAAAAAAATGAGGGTTACGGAAGCCGCTCTGATGGTTGGCTACAGCGATGCCAGCCATTTTGCAGAGAAATTCAGGAAAAAGTATGGGATTAATCCCTCTGAATACATGAAAAGGGAAAAAGAAGGGGTCAGGCTTGAATAATTCCCTAAGGAAAAAGAAGGGGTCAGGCTTGAATAATTCCCTAATTAAGGGTATAATATCCAAGGTGATTATTATATGGCGAGAAAACCACGTATTCATTATCCGGGAGCCTTATACCATGTAATGGTTAGAGGTAATAATAAAGAAAAAGTATTTCTTGATGATGTACATAAGAGTAAGTATTTGTTTCTGCTGGCCCTGTACAAAGAAAAACTGGGTTTTATGCTGTATGCATTCTGTATTATGGACAATCATGCACACCTTTTAATAGAAGTAAAGGATGTTATGTTGTCTCAGATTATGCAGCGAGTTCAGCAGGTGTATACCCAGTGGTTTAACCGTAAATACAGCAGGACAGGACATGTATTTGAGCAAAGGTATAAAGCATTGCTTTGTGACAAAGACAGCTATTTGCTGCAGCTGATAAGGTATATTCACTATAATCCCGTAAGGGCAAATTTGGATGATGGGATAGAATATAAATGGAGCAGTCATATTCATTATATTGGGAAAGAAAAAGGTAATTTAGTCGATACGTACAATATGCTAAGTATGTTTTCAGAGAACAAAAAAGAAGCTATAAAGCAGTATTCTTACTTTATGGGTCAAGAATCAGAAGAGAAAAATTTAGAGGAATTCCAACCTAAGATACAGCTTAACGATAGAATAAGAAAGAAAGAGGGAGAAAAGAAGTTAAGCATTGATGAAATAATGGAAAAAGTATGTATCAACGAAAATGTCAATATTAGCGAAATCATTAGAAAGACAAGAATTCAAAGGATATCTGATATTCGAAAAGCTATAGTACTATTAAGTGAGAGTTACTGTAACATATCAAATACACTGTTGGCAAAAAAGCTTAATTTACCACTATCGATGATATCAAAAATTAAGTCGGGTGTGTGTAAGCGTACAACTTATGTGGAAGATGTGATTCGAAGATGGGAAGGTGGGAACAAATAAAATAAATAAGGGAATTATTCAAGCCTGACCCCCTTTTTACCCTTTTTAGCCTGACCCCCTTTTTTCCCCTTTTTTCCTCTTTTTCAATTATTCATTACTGCAAAAAATTTAGGTGTTATAATAAGTATGATGATGTTTATGATTAAATCTTTTGGCCTCAGTAATAACTAATAATCTTACATTACTCTTTTCCATAATTGTTAACAGGAGGCGTTCTTTTTGCAGGATTTAAATATTTTAATCGCTTTTACGGCAGGAATCTTATCCTTTTTTTCACCCTGTATCCTACCTTTGATTCCCGTTTACTTGACTTCTATGGGAGCCTGGGCTTTTCAGGCGGAAAACCCGTCTGGAAAATTTTTCTCTCAAGGCCGGGCCTTACTGGTTTCAGTTTCTTTTATATTGGGTTTTACTCTGGTTTTTGTAATTATGGGTGCTTCTATTGGTTTTCTAGGAAAAGTGTTCCTGGAATACCGACAAATTTTATATAGAACAGGAGGTTTGCTGGTAATTTTTCTGGGATTAAAGCAGCTGGGTCTGATGAAAGTCTCTTTCCTGGAAAGAAGCTGGAAGATTTCCGGAAGTGTCGGCAGGACATCTGGATTGATGGGTGCTTTTGCCCTGGGGGCTATTTTTTCCATAGGATGGAGTCCCTGTGTTGGACCTGTTCTGGCAGGGATATTACTTCTTTCTCTGGCAGCACCCAGCCCTTTTACTGCCGCGGGGTATCTTTTCGTTTATTCCATGGGGTTTGCGGTACCTTTTATTATTATTGCTTTATTTTTAGAAGGAATTACAGGAAAGTTAATGAGGCTGAACCGTTATCTTCCTTACTTTAATCGGGCAGCAGGGCTGCTTCTGATTATTATAGGGGGGCTTTTAGTCAGTGGATTATAATAAAAATTGTTGTAAGCAGAGTATTAAGATCTTTAGGGAGATGCAACCAAAATGAAAAAGACGAATTTTTTTTCTAATGCACTATTTAAAACAGCTCTTTTTGTAATCGTTTTTTCCCTAGGGGTTTTTTCTGTTTACTATTTCTTTGGGCAGGCCGAATCTGAAGCACCGGAGGGAGAGAGCGCTGATAGAGAATCTCCGGAAGATGATGTTTTGGAAAGCCTGGAAACAGCACCCAGCGTAGGAGCTCTAGCTCCTGACTTTTCGTTACAGGATTTGAAGGGGCAGGAGATAATGCTGCAGGAATATAGAGGCCGCACCATAATATTGAATTTTTGGACCACCACGTGCCCTTATTGTATAGATGAGATGCCGTTGATGGAAGCCCTGCATCTTTCAGATCCAGAAATAGCTGTATTGGCAGTTAATGTCCGGGAGGGAGAAGGCAGAGTGAAAAGTTTCATTGAAGAGAAAGAACTTACTTTCCCGGTACTGCTGGACACCAAGGCAAATGTTGCTGGGGATTATCTGGTTCGGGCTTTTCCAACTACTTATGTGGTGAATGCTGAAGGGGTGATTGCAGCAGTAAAAATTGGAGCTTTTTTTGATGAAGAAGGGTTGGCGCAGTTGGTGGAAAGCGCCAGGAACAATTAAGCCGCGGATTTTTCCGGGTTAGAATTTGAGTATTTAATTTGAGTATTTAGGGAATGAAAAAAATTTAAAAATTTTTTTAAAATTAAAAAGGAGTTATGACTTAGGTGTAGAATATAAATAAATAAAGGTAATACAAATTTTATAATAGTAACACAGAAAGCGAGATATTTTTTTAACCTTATAGTGCTACAAAACTAAAATAGGTAACACATGGGATCCGGTATGAAGATAAAAGTAACTGTAATTTCATTTGAAAAAGGTAGGACGAATATAAAAATATAATTAGTTCGTCACCTTAAAATATTTTGACCAGGAAGGTCAAAATCCTAACCTCTTTAATAAGATCATTCCTCCTTATTAAAGTTTTTTGCGGGCAGCTTAGCAGGCCTGCCCGCCTCCTTATTTTTTACCAACAAAGACAATAGTTTTTACCTATACAAGAGAAATAGCCGTAGATACACTACCATGAGTAAAAATTATTAAATAAAAAGTTTGTTCCATCTATCACCTCTTTACTTTAGCAAATAATTCTTTCAGCCTTATTTGCTAAAGATAATTACAGGACCAGGAAGGTCCTTTTTTTTTTTGTTAATTTTCTTATGATGAAAGCGGAAATTAAAAGGTATTATTGGTGCAAAATTTTATTTCACAAATTCATGCATAATAAAATTTAATAAAGTAAATATAATTAGGTAGTAGTAAACTTTTCCAACTACATAATTTTGTATCCGTAAAATCGTATGTACTTGTTTTTATAGTGACGTTTTATCAATTCGAGATAATTATCATAAGGTAATCAAATTCTGTTCAAGAGATAATTGACAATAAAAGGAACAGGGCGTATAATTAAAACATGCGAATGCAAATCACTAACATTAAGGTTTTTTTAAAATTATTTGAAGGAGATGAACAAATTTGTTAAAAAATATCAATAAATATTTACCTTTCATACTGCTGGTGTTTATTATCGGGTCTCTTTGGGGGTGCAGTCAGGTTCGGGATGAAGATATTCTTGCAGACGAGATAGTCGCTGATGAAGCTGTTTCTGAAGATAAATTAACGGTGGCTGTATCTATCGTTCCACAGGAGGCTTTTGTTAAAGCGGTAGCCGGTGACCTGGTGGAAGTGGTAACTATGGTCCCCCCTGGCAGCAGTCCGGCAAACTATGAGCCTGCTCCTAAGGAAATGGAAGGGCTCAGCAAATCTCAAATATATTTCAGCATCGGTGTTCCTACGGAACAGGCAAATATACTGCCCGGCCTAAAAGATTTAAATGAAGACATAAAGATAGTAAGCCTGGCTGAAGAAGCAGCCAAGATACACCCTGATCGTGAACTGGCTCCTGGGAAAAGGGACCCTCACATCTGGCTTTCGCCAAAAAGAGCTAAGGTTATGGTTGAGACTATTTATAATGAACTAGCGGCTTTAGACCATGAGAACCAAGACATTTATCAACAAAATGCCCGGGAGTATTTAGCTCAGCTGGATGAATTGGACCAAAAGCTTAAAGAATCGGCTGATAATCTGACCAGCAAAGCTTTTATTGTGTACCATCCGGCTTTTGGATATTTTGCCGATGATTATGGCTTAACCATGATAGCTTTAGAAGAAGATGGTAAAGAGGCAACGGCTCAGCGATTACAGGAAGTTATAGATATGGCGAAAGAAGAAAATATTAAAGTGATTTTTTATCAGAAAGAAATCGACAGTAAACAGTCAGAGGCTTTGGCGGAGGAGTTGGGCGGTAGGACAGAACAGGTTGCTCCCCTATCACCTGATTATATAGGCAATTTAGAAAAATTTGCTGCAACTTTAAAAGCTGTAATGGAGTAACTTAATGGATAATATCATTGAAGTTAAAAACCTTTATGTTTATTACAATAATCATTGTGCTTTAGAAGATATAAACTTAGAGGTAAAACAAAATGATTTTCTTGGGCTTATAGGTCCAAACGGTGCAGGGAAAAGCACCCTGCTTAAAGTTCTCCTTGGATTGGTAACCCCGGGCCATGGGAAGGTAAAGATATTTGGAGAAAGTCCCCAAAAGGTTCGGGGGAGGTTGGGTTATGTTCCACAGCATGTAAATTTTGATAAAAGATTTCCCATCAAAGTTATGGATGTAGTTTCTATGGGAAGGATAAATAAAAGTTCCAGCATATTTAACAGGTATTCCAGGGCGGACCTTACGCTGGTTGACACAATTCTGCAAAAGCTTGATATTGGTTTTTTAAGAAACCGGCAGATTGGACAGTTGTCCGGGGGTGAACTTCAAAGAGTACTGATAGCCCGGGCCCTGGTTGCAGAACCTGATATATTACTATTGGATGAACCTACAGCCAGTGTAGATGCTAATTCCAAGAGCCAAATTTATTCTATATTACAGTCTTTAAATAATGACAACATGACCATTATTTTAGTAACTCATGACATAGGGGTCATATCTTCCCATGTAAAAACAATAGCCTGCCTAAATGTAAATATGTACTATCATGGGGAAGCTGAATTTAGTGGTGATGTAATAGAGCAAATCTATGGCTGTCCAGTTGAATTGGTTGCTCATGGTTTTCCACACCGCGTTTTAAAGCCTCATGGGGAGGGAGAACATGTTTGAGGCTATAATGGAATATACATTTATGAAAAATGCCATTTGGAGTGCAGTAATGGCCAGTATTGCTTGTGGTATAATAGGTACTATTATTATTGAAAAGAAATTAGTGATGATGAGCGGAGGGATAGCTCATACAGCTTTCGGTGGTGTTGGTATGGGTTATTTTTTAAATATTGAGCCCATTTTTGGTGCTCTTTTTTTCTCCATTTGTGCGGCCTTAATTACTGTCACTATAAAACGAAGAAACGATACAGGGACAGACATTATTATAGGTTTGTTATGGTCAGTAGGAATGGCTCTGGGTATACTTTTTATATCCTTTACTCCTGGATATACCCCTGATATGACCTCTTATCTCTTTGGAAATATTTTAACAGTTACCCGGATGGACCTTACTATAATGGCAGCACTTAATTTAATTATTATTATTACTATTATTTCTCTATTTAATGTTCTGAAAGCTTATATGTTTGATGAAGAATTTACTTATGTTATGGGTATTAATACTGGATTATTGGACTATCTGCTTTTAATTCTTATTGCTCTAACTATTGTGATTTTAATAAGGGTTGCCGGAATTATATTGATTATAGCTCTTTTGACAGCTCCTCCGGCCATTGTAAAAAAATTTACCCATGATTTAAAAACTCTTATGGTAGGTTCAATTTTTGTAGGTATGATATTTTGTGTATTAGGATTATGGATTTCGTATGAACTAAATATCGCTTCAGGAGTTTCTATTATACTGTTGGCGGGATTTAGCTATTTAGTTGTTTCAATTTTTTCCGGGTTTAAAAAGAGCTCAAAAGAAAGCATGCAAAGGGCAAACAAACAATATTAAGTATCCCTTCCTGCCTGTTCTGTCTAATCCTGGGGTTAATATAAAATAAGGTTTAAAAAACCTACACAATGGACCTTTTTTTGTAAGATGAGGTGCATTGTGTGGGTTTTTTCATATTGTCAAATATCCCCCAAACTTTTAAATATATGAAAGTAAGGCATTGACAAAGTTGAAATTATAGATTATTATTATGATATTGAGACTCATTATCAAGGTAGAGGGGAGCCAAAGATATGTCTATTGTAGTGGTAGGAGGAGATCATTTGGGCAGCATACCTGATAAACTGCGGCAGAAAGGATTCACAGAGATTCAGCATTATCAAGGTCGCAAGGTTTTAAAATTTAAGGACAAGATAAGTTGTTCTACAGACCTGATTCTGGTTCTCACAGATTATGTAGGGACGGACCTGGCTAAAGTGGTTAAAGCCGAGGCTAAAAAAAACAAATTGAAAGTGATTTTTTCCAGGCGCTCCTGGGCTAGTATTCAAAGGGAATTTAACCGTTTTGGTTATTCAGCCTGATAATGAGAAAACAGCCTAAAAATTTTTATAGAAGAGGCCTACTTTCAAGGGGGTGTTTTGTTGAACAGTACATATGATACTTGTGCTAACGATTATTTAACCTGTCTGCTGGGAAGGATAGGAGCAACTTTAGCAGGGGTTAAGCCTGCAGAATTGATAAATGTTTCTTCCGGTGATGATGCTTTTGGTCAATGGCAGCATGTCAAAGCAGCCATAAAAAACTTTCATGACATGGATTATATTGTAATCAAGGTGAAGAAGGGAAGAAGGCAGGTCCTGTTTTATCATGGTGCAGCCCTTGACCAAACCCTTAATAGTTACTCTGTTCAATTATTTCTAAAAAGCCTGGGTTACCCTGAGAATTACACGTTAGAAGGTTATTTAGATTGTCTTGTTGAGAAATTAAGAGGAGAATCTTTTCCCCATGAAATTGGTGTTTTCTTAGGTTATCCTTTAAAGGATGTAAAGGGCTTTTTAGGTTATTCTTCTCTGGAAATGGTCCAGGTTAAGGGATGGAGAATTTATGGAAACAGGGAACCTTCCCTTGAGACGTACCATAAATTTAAAGAAGCAAAGGAAGAATTTCAAAATCTTCTTATCTTGTGGGGGGAGGGGGGAAACAATAAAAGCATCGAATCAGATGGTTTTAGAGAAAGTAAGAGAGCTTTATGAGTCTCTTTTTCAGCATGACGGATATGGGGAGCTGAAAATTGAAATAAGGATTTTAAAAAAGGGGCAGAAAGAAGTAATTATACACTGTGGAAAGCAGTACAGGTATATTCTAGACTATTATGATCAGGCAAAGAAAACATGAAAAGGTTTTTATATAACTTGATTTTAACGAAGGTGCTTCTGTGGGTGAACCCTTCCAAGGAACAATGTTCTTGGGGAGGGTTTTTTGTTGAAAATAATCAGATAAAGATAAGGGGGATAGTCAAGGTTAAGAGGTGAGATATATTTTTTGTGCTTTTCAAATAACAAGACTGGAGGAATGTGAATGAAGTGTTCAGTTAAGAAGGTTTTTGCCAGCTTATGCACCCTTTTAGTGGTATTTGTATTTTTAATCGGAGTTGTATCAGCAGCAGCTCTTGAAGATGGTGAATATACAATTCAGGCATCGGCTATAAATGCGGCAACCGGTGCCCCTTCTATGGCTAAGGATAATATTAAAAACCCGGTTAAGATAGAGGTAAAAAACGGAAAAATTAATATATTTCTAACAATGAGTGGACAGGAGGTAACAAAAGATTTCAGCTTTGATAGTGGGTCGGGTAATTTTGTATTAGCGGAAGTTATTAGTGATAGTGGAGATATAAAGACATATAAGTTTCCAGTTGCAACAATCCAAGAACCAACTATGATGCAGACTTATGTTACAGCTGCCGGCATGACTGTTGAATTCAGGCTTTCTTATGATACAGCTACTTTATCTAAGGTTGCAGCCACCGGCACTAACGAAAATACTGACGATGATAATTCTACCACCGGTATTACCGGCAGTGATAATACTGATAACGTTAATAACGGTGACAGTAACAAAGTATCCTCACCACAAACAAGTGACAGTCAACTTACTGTACTGACTAAATTACTCCATGCCTTTGTATTTGTGACTATGTTATTAACTCTGTATTTTAGCAATGGGAAAAGGTTATATGTAAGAGATAAAATGCGGGGGCAAAAGGATTAACTCTTTATTATTAAAGATTGGAGTGAAATTTATGAAAAGATTATTTAGAAAGTCGTATTCTATCATTCTTGTTTTACTTATACTATTTATATTTATCCCGGTAATTTCTGCGTCCTCAATAGTAGATCCTAAAAACCTTGAAGATGGTAAATATGAAATTAATATATGGGCTATGCGTGCAGATAATGAAAATGTTTCAAGTGCGGATAGTGATTTATTAAAGCCATCACAATTGGAGGTTATTAACAGTAAATTATATGCGTATATCACAATGCAGCGTGCTGATGTTATATCTGATTTCAGTTACCAAAACAGTTCCGGAGATTTTATTTTGGCGGAGGTTATTGAGGAGAACTTAGAGGGGGAGAGTAAGACAAGAACCTACAAGCTGCCTCTTACAGATCTTGACAGCACAACCCTTGTACGGGTGAAAATTGATAGAGGCCCTGTGATGGGCCCTATGACGGTAGATTTTAGACTGGTGACAGACAATGACACGTTAGTTTTATTAGAACTGACACCTAAACCAGAAGATCCAGCTTCGGAAGAGATAGAAGACGGAACATATCACCTTCAGGCAATGTTTATGCATGAGACATTAGACCAACCGTCAATGGCCAATGGAAATTTAGTTAACCCGGTTACGTTGGAAATAAAAGAGGGGAAAATATTCACTATTTTTACCATGACCGGAGCCGATGGCATGACAGATTTACAGGTTAAAGTTAACTCCTTTGTGCCAGTGGAGATAATTTCTGAAGATGCCGCAGCCAATAGTAAAACCTATAAGCTGGAAGTAGTAGATTTTGATACTCCAGTTACGTTACAAGCACATATTCCCGTTATCGACATGACTGTCAAGTTTAGAATGATATTTGATCTGGATACACTGGTAAGTGTGGCGCCGGGAACACCACATAACCCGGCCATACCGGTAGATGCAAATACCCCGGTAACGGGAACACCAAATGATTCAATCTATGATACATCAAATAAACCTGTAGAGGGAACACCTTCAGAGGGTGATAACAACAATAATAATCAGGTCAAAATCCCCAAAACAGGGGATAGCGCTTCTTTTAAGATGGTCATAATCATATGGGGTTTAGCCATGGTTACTATGGTAAAATATGTAATACGAAAAAGTGAAGCTTTAAATAGCTAACTACTGCCTGTTTAGAAAGCCTTAGTTGACAGGGGCAAGGCGGGAAAGAGGAAGTGCATATTCTTCTTCCCGCTATATATATTTTTTGGCTTTGAGGGAGAGTTAAGATGAAGAAAGCGTTAGCTGTTGTTTGGGTTTCTTTATTGATTGCCACAATCTATGGGGTGTCCACATATTACTTTGATAGTGTTAGCAATAAGAGATTATATGAAGAAGTAAAAATGCAATATTATGAGGGGATATCTCAGGAAGATAATGTAGAAAAGAGTGCAGTGGTCATTTCTAATGATGAAAATAGTTCTGCCATTATGGATAGGTATCTTTTTATAATGGAAGAGAATCAGGATATTGTCGGTTGGATTACTATACCTGAAACCAGAATCAATTATCCGGTGGTAAAAATAGATAACAATGATTTTTATTTAGACCACAATATCAATAAAAAGCCTGCCAAAGCAGGAGCTATATTTATGGATTTTAGAAATGAGGGCAAGGGTGAAGATTTGCATACCGTTTTATATGGACACAACATGAAAGATGGATCTATGTTTAAAGACCTTTTGAACTATTCAAATGAAAGCTTTCTAAATCAATACGGAATCATAAGGTTTGATACTCTGTATGAAGAGATTGAATGGGAAATTTTTTCTGTATATGTGACGGATACAGATTTTTATTATATTGAGACGGAGTTTGCTTCCGGTGATGATTATTTGCTCTTTTTAAAGGGTATCAGCGAAAGATCTTTGTTCAAAACAGATATCCATCCCTCAGTGGATAACGTAATATTGACTCTTTCCACCTGCAGCTATGATTTTGAAGATGCTCGATTTGTTGTCCATGCCCGAAGAATTTAATAACAGCAGAAACAATAAGAATAAATATGAGAATGAATTTCATTCTTTGCGGAGGCATAAGATGAAAAAAATTGCGATTTATGGTAAGGGAGGCATAGGTAAGTCTACAACTACGTCAAACCTGTCTGCCGCTTTATCTGTTTCAGGTCTGCAGGTTATGCAAATTGGTTGTGACCCAAAAGCTGATTCCACAAAAAACTTAATGAGGGGACAAATGGTTCCGACAGTTTTAAATAGCATCAAATTGAAAAAAGAAGATATTTGCCTTGAGGACATTGTTTTTAAGGGTTTTAATGACATTCTATGCGTTGAGGCAGGAGGGCCTACTCCTGGGATCGGTTGTGCCGGCAGAGGAATTATTACTGCTTTTGAAAAGCTGGAGGAGTTAAAAGCATTTGAAACATACTTACCGGATGTGGTAATTTATGATGTTTTAGGTGACGTGGTGTGTGGAGGTTTTGCTATGCCTCTTCGAAACGGTTATGCGGAGGAGGTTTATATTGTAACTTCGGGGGAATTGATGTCACTTTATGCCGCAGCAAATATTTCCACGGCAGTTAATCAATTTAGAAGTAAAGGATATGCTTCCTTAAGAGGCCTTATTTTAAATGCTAAAGGGGTTGAAAATGAAAGAGAAATTGTACAAAAGGCCGCAGATGATATGAATTCCACTGTTATTCAATATATACCTCGAGACGGGCAAATACAAAAAGCTGAGAATATCGGATACACGGTTGTGGAAGCATTTCCTGAATCTGAAATGACCTGTAAGTATTTAGAACTTGCTAAAAAAATTGTGAATGAAAAGAAGCAAGCCCAAGCCTGCAATTGATAATTACGTAGTGTTGAAATGGAGGGTGCTGAATGGCTAATAAGTATGTTTTAGTCTGCTGTTTTATAATTATAGCTATGTTTCTATTGGGTGGGTGCCAGGGAACTACTTTGCAGCCTGAGTTGGGTGTTAACTCAGATAACACAATGTTCAGGTTAGTTGAATCAGACGGAACTGAATTTGTTAGAGATACTATACCTGAACGAATCATTGTAATTTCCTTTCCTACAGCAGAAATTATGGATCGATTGGGGATTGAACTGGTAGGCGTAACTAAAACAACCCGTGAACTTCCAGATAATTTGGCCGGTTTACCAACCGTAGGCTTTCCAATGGAGCCCGATATTGAAGTGATAACAGCGCTGGAACCTGACCTGGTTATTATATCTTCAGATTTTAAGGACACTCATAAAGATAAAATGGTTCAGAACAATTTACCGGTATACTTTCTGGATAATCAATCCTATGAAGATACTTTCAACAGTATTGAATTGCTGGGGAAAGCTTTTGGTAAAGAAGAAACGGCAGGTCAATTGATAAAAGAAATGAAAGAAAGAGAAAAAGAAATTGTAAACTCAGTAAAGGGTAAACCTTCGCCTAAGGTACTCATTTTATTTGGTACCGGTGAATCCTTTATGATGGGGACAGAAACTTCATATCCTGGAGGTTTGGTTAAAATGCTGGGGGGGCAAAATGTTACCCAGGGGGTTAATATCCCTCTGGAGTCCGGTTACATCCCCTTAAGTATTGAGCAGGTGGTTGAGTTGAATCCGGATATTATTTTACGAGTTGCTCATGCTTCACCTGAACATACACAGGCACTTTATGAGTATGAGTTTTCCAGAAATCCAATCTGGGATTCTGTTGCAGCTCATCAAAACAACCGGGTATATGATCTACCGCAAAATTTATTTTTTGCCAATGCAGGTTTGTATGTTGTTGACGCGCTGGAATACTTAGTAGAAATATTGTACTTATGATGAGAACTTTGTCAGCTATAATAAACCTAAATAAACAAGAGGTAAACCCCCGGTTGTTTAAGCGGACGGTTATATTTATCAGCAGTATAATCCTTTTAGTTTTGGCCTGCATTTTATCGGTTCGATTCGGAAGTGTAAACTATTCTACTTCTGAAATATTTTCCGTCATTAGAAGTCAGCAGTCCTCATCAGTCAGTACGGTTATTATGAATATTCGAATACCCAGAACCATAATTGCCCTTCTTGTGGGTTCTAATCTGGCCATGTCTGGGGCTTTGCTGCAGTCAGTTATGCGAAATCCATTGGCGGATCCCGGTTTGACAGGGGTATCGGCCGGGGGTGGGTTAGCTGCAGTGATGATTATGCTGGCTTTTCCAGAGTTAACTGGTTATGTCCCCATTGCAGCTTTTATCGGAGGCATTGTGGCGGCTTTTATGGTTTACACCCTGGCCTGGAAACAGGGAATCGATCCTATCCGGATTATTCTGGCCGGTGTTGCTGTAAATGCTATATTGGGCGGGGGGATATCTCTTTTATCCATTTTATACAGTGATAGAATACAAGGTGTATTAATGTGGTTAAATGGTTCTGTAGCTGGTAAAAGCTGGTACCATGTAGAAACCTTGGTGCCATATAGTATTGTGGGCTCGATTGCAGCGATACTGTGCATTAATACTGCCAATGTTCTGTTGTTGGGTGATGACGCAGCCAAAAATCTGGGGATAAGAGTGAGTTTTGCCCGGGGGATACTGTCCCTGGTTGCAGCCTATTTGGCAGGTATTTCTGTAGCTGTTGTGGGTTTAATTGGTTTTTTGGGGTTAGTGGTCCCTCATATTGCCAGGCTATTAGTGGGGACTGATTATCGCTATATGCTGCCTATCAGTGCAATTCTCGGAGGAACCCTGCTGGTATTAGCAGATACCGGAGCCAGGGCAGTTTTTAGCTCCATAGAACTTCCTGTAGGCATTCTTATGGCTATCATTGGCGGACCATTTTTCCTTTACTTATTAAGAAGAGGAGGGGCTTATAGAGTATGATTTTAGTTTCCAATCTAAAAATCGGATATGACGATAAAATAGTGGTAAATGAATTTGGTTTTGAGATAAGCCAGGGTGAAATTGTTTCCTTAATTGGGCCCAATGGTTCTGGCAAGTCAACGGTATTAAAGGTCATTTCCCGTTTAATGAATAAGATGGAGGGGCTTGTTCATTTGGATGGCAGTGATATTCATAGTTTGCCTACAAAAGAGGTAGCCAAAAAACTCTCTATCCTTTCACAGTATAATGTAAGCCCACCTGATTTTACCGTGGAGGAGCTGGTTGGATACGGAAGAATGCCCCATCGTAAGTGGTATGAGCAAAAGAGCAAAGAGGATGAAGATATTATTAAATGGGCAATTCAACAGACGAAACTAGAAAGTCTGGCTGACAGGCTTATTAACAGTTTATCCGGTGGAGAGAAGCAGCGAACATGGATTGCTATGGCTCTTGCCCAAAAAACCAAAGTTTTGCTTTTAGATGAGCCCACTACTTACCTGGACATCAGCCACCAGATTGAAGTTATGGAGCTCATTGTAAGGCTAAATAAAGAGTTTGGCATGACCGTTATAATGGTATTACACGATTTAAATCAAGCGGTACGATACAGCCATAGACTTATGGTAATAAAAAACGGCCGGCTGGTTACTGAAGGTGCTCCTATTCATGTATTAACCAAAGAAATGCTCAGGGATGTTTATAATGTGGAAGCTGAAATTGCAATAGACAAACATATGGGGAAGCCTGTTTTTTTCCCTATTGGTCTTGCCTGTATAAGTGCTTAACCGACTAAAGACATAGTCAATCGCTTAGAAAATAAACAAAAGTGAGGGATGAAAATGGCTGAATTTCAAATACTTGAATCTTTAAACCGTGTTTCTAAAATTAACACGGCAAAAGATATAAAACAGCTTTCCCATGCCCAGTTTCCAGGAACCCACTGCCCATTATTCGGCGTGGCCCTGACTGCGGGGTATATCAATGGCCTGTTTGCCCTTGTGGTAGGTACAGATGAGTGCTCCTACTACACAAAAAGCTTTATTATTGACCGTAAAAACGGTACGGAAGGATTAAGTGACAATTTTTTAAGTTTTGCTGTTAACCAGGACGATGTTGTTTTTGGCTGCCATGATAAACTACAGGAAACAGTAATCAAAATTGATCAGCAGTATAGGCCAAAGGCGATTCTACTGGTAACAACCTGCATTCTGGAAGTGATTGGTGAGGACCTGAAAGCGTTAATCTATTCCGTTAAGGAGAAGGTTCAGGCAAAGCTGGTCCTGGTTAAGACAGAGCATTTCAAATGTAACAGCCATATTCCGGGTATTGAAAGGACACTGGAAGCATTGGTTCAGTTGATGGAAGAACAACCGGTTAAAGAGAGGACTATTAATCTCTTGGGTCACCGTTACAATGGAGCGGAAGAGACAGAATTAGTAAAGTTACTGCAAAGTAGAGGAGTTCAAATACATACGGTGCTTCCTTCCAGGTGCAGTATTGATCTGATAAAAACTTCGCCTTCTGCAGCCCTAAATATTGTCACTGATTTTACCGCACTGACTCTGGCAGAAAAAATTGAAAAAAAATTTGGCACCCCTTATGTATATTTTGACAAATACCTTAACTTAAGTAGAATTGAACAGGGGTACCTGGCGGTGGCAGAAAAGCTTGGACTAAACCTATCTTCGGAGATAAAGCATATGAAGGAGCAGGCGGTAAAGGCACAAGAGAAGTATCAGGCCTTATTAAAAGGTAAAAGTTTTATTTACGCCAACACCCCCTTGTTAGCCTTTGAATTCTGCGGATTTTTAACTGGTTTGGGGATGAAACCGATTCTGATTCAGGCCAGGGATTTGTATGTAAATGATGATCGGTATTTACAGGAAATTCTGGAGTTTGGTCAGGATCCCTATGTGTCCCGTATTGCCAATATTGCTCCACTGCAGGCATTGTATGGTCAACTTTCTCCTGATTTCTATATCGGGCACGAAAACCCCATGCTGTTAATGGAAAAGGGAATTGTGCAGGTGGTTCTAGATGGCGTAGCGAAGAAGCTGGGGTTTGAAGTGCCGGTTCTGGTGATGAAGACATTGGCTGATTCTCTGTATAAATTTAAGTTTATGGCAGAAGGAGGCGGGCATCATGCAGCAGTTGTATAAATATTTTCCCCTTCCGTCAGACAGAATGGGAGTGCTGTGGACGTTGGCACCCATAAAAGATGCTTGTATTTTGGAATATGGTCCGGCGGGCACCACCCATTACGCGGTAGAAGGGCTGATGCAGTTGAATACAGAGTTGAAAGCCAGGCTTTATACAACTCATATTGATGAAAACGATATTATTATGGGAGACAGTTCCCGCCTGAAGGTGACTATTAAAGAGATAGATCAACAGTATAAACCGCCGGTAATCTTTGTTCTTGCTTCCACAATTTCTTCTGTTGTGGGGATTGATATTTTGAGTATCTGTCAGGATTTTCAGCCTGAGGTAAGTGCAAAGCTTATCTGTTTTACCGGTGGTGGTTTTCGGGGAGATTATACGCATGGTATTCAGGAAGTGCTTACTATATTAGCTGAAAAAATTGTTAAAGAACCGCAGGAAAAAATAAAGGGTACCTATAACATCATTGGCAGCAATATCGACTGTTTCAACTTTGCCTCTGATATTCAGGAAATTCAGAATATCATGTCTGAAGGTTTTGGCTGCACTCTCCATACGGTATTTAGTGCTAAAACTTCTGTTACAGAAATCGAAGAAGCCTCTAAGGCCGAGTTTAATCTGGTGATTCGTTCGGAAGGGATTGATTGTGCAAAAATTCTTGCAAGTAAATTCCGAATACCTTATGCAGCAGGAGCTCCCTATGGCGTTCACGGTACATATAAGTGGATTAAAACTATTGAATCTGCGTTCTCAATCAAAGCAAATGATATTTTTTTTGCCCGACAGGCTGAGAAAGCCCAAAAGAATTTGTTTAAATTCAACCACGCTGCATTCATCTATGAGAATCTTACAGGGATCCTTTCTGGAAACCTAGATTTTGTCCTGGATATTTTACCGTTACTTAGGAATGAAATGATGCTGGACATCAAGAAGATTTTTGTCAATCATAAAGATTATGGTATGGGGCGCAAAATTCCGGAACAACTTAAAGAAAAGGTGCTTTTTAACTGTGATGAGGAAGAAAAAAACCAAATGATTAAGGAAGCTAACCCCTCTCTTTTGGTAGGAGATGGTGTGCTCTTAGAATTGGGTGCCCACATTCCCATGCAGGTGCAGGTGGCAAACCCCAATATTAATCACGTGATTAAAATCTATGAACATACTCCATTTATGGGGTTCAACGGAGCAATTTATTTAACGGAAGTGCTGCTGAACCAACTACAAGCTAACCGAAAAAAACTTCAGGCTAGAACATGATGTTAAATATAGGATGAAAGGTGAGGGTTTTATGAAATCAATGATTGTTTATTCCAGTAAGACCGGAAATACAAAAAAAGTTGCTGAGGCAATTTTTGATGTAATGCCCATGGGAACGGATATTTTTGCTGTGGAGGATGCGCCGTTACCGGATGGCTATGATTTTATAGTATTAGGTTTTTGGGTAAAAAGGGAAAATGCTGATCAGAAAGCCCAGGGTTACATGGGTACTATTAAAGGCAAGAAAGTGGCTTTATTTGCTACCCTGGGTGCTGAACCGGATTCATCCCATGCCCAAAAAAGCATGCTGAATGCAAAAAAATTGC
Source organism: Candidatus Contubernalis alkalaceticus (assembly GCF_022558445.1). Lineage (NCBI taxonomy): Bacteria > Bacillati > Bacillota > Dethiobacteria > Dethiobacterales > Dethiobacteraceae > Candidatus Contubernalis > Candidatus Contubernalis alkaliaceticus. The sequence goes on along the minus strand of NZ_CP054699.1, from coordinate 2,757,109 downwards.
TGGATTCGGATAATAAAATCATGGGAGAATTTATTTGCCGAGGGAAAATTGATCCCAAAGTAACAGAATCGTTAATGAAACTGGCTGCTGATAATCCTCACGCTATGACTCAGGAGCGTTTAGCTCATCACAAGGCAAGCAGTAATCACCCAAATATGGAAGATTTACAGAACGCTCGAAAAGCATTTAAGGAAATACTAAGACGAAAAAACTGATTACTCCCAGCGCCAGAATCGAATGGCAGCAGACAAGCTTATGAAAAGCCAACCACAAAGCACCAGGAGGTTGGTGGTGAGGCCAAATTCAGAGGGTATCCCCACCATTACATTTCGCAGCAAATCCCCCAGGTAAGATAGGGGTATCGCTTTGACAACAGGTTCTAAAAATTCCGGCAGGAAATTGAGAGGGAAGAAGATTCCCGATAAAAACATCATGGGAAATTGGACTACCTGAATAATTCCCATACCGCTTTCCTCTGTTTTGGAGAATGAAACCAGCATATAACCCAGGCTGACGAAAGTTGCCGCACCCAATAGGATAACTCCCAGAACCTTCCACCAGCTGCCAATTATGGTGACTCCAAAAACCAGGTGGCCAATAAGTATGATTAAAACCGTCTGGACCACTGCCATAAGCAGGCGAACGGCTACTTCACTTAACACCAGGTGGGTGCGGGGCAGGGGAGTTGCTCCCAGAGACTTGAGAATTTTCTTTTCACGAAGTGAAACCAATCGCAGGGAACCGAAAAGGCCCAGCTGCATTAGAGCCATGGCTATTATTCCAGGCAGTAAAAAATCAATATCTTTCAAAGGTTCCGTCTGGACCGGTTGGGCATCAATGCTGAAAAGGCGGGGCCGCTGTTGTATCTGGCGTTCGCTTTCATCGAAGATTTCTCGAATTACCGAGAGCATAATATGATTTGTAGTCTGCTGGGAGGCATCATAGTATACAGGTATGATAATACCCTCAGCCATGGGGCTGAGAGAGGAAATTTCTTCAGGCAGTACCAGAACGATAGACCGTTCCCCATTTTCCAGTGCTTCCAGTTCATCATCCAAAGTACCCTGGTAGAGGGTAAGGGCAGGGGCTTGATTGAGATTTTCAACGAAGGCTTCTGTTAAGACACTGTCTTGCTCCACTACAACCCCAAGATTAATATCAATATTTTGGGTGTCCCCGGAAAAAATAAAACCAAATAATATAATAAACAATACCGGGAAAAGCAGGAACCAAAAAATAGTCATCTTGTCCCTTACCATGTCCTTTAATGTTGCGATAAATAAATGACCGAATATTTTCATTCCCGAATGCTCCTTCCTGTGAGTTTTAAAAATACATCTTCAAGACTGGCCTTACGGATGGATAAATTGGTCAGGGCCGGCCCACCGGCTGTTTCCTGGTTAATGAGATGACGAATTGTATCCTCTACTTTACTGGAATACAGGGTGATTTTATCGGTTGAAGCTTGTACCCGGTTGACTCCGGGGATAGAAGAATAGTTATTAGCATCCACAGAATCTGTAATAGAAAGCTCTACTGCCTGTTCCTGAAAATGTAGTTTTATCAGGTTATTGGGAGAATCCAGGGCTATAATTGAACCATGATCAATGATGGCTACATGGTCACAAAGCCGCTGCGCTTCTTCCATGTAATGAGTGGTCAAAAAAATCGTTTTGTCTAATTTTTTTAACTTCGTAATTACATCCCATAAACTTCGTCTTGCCTGGGGGTCAAGGCCGGTGGTAGGTTCATCCAAAAATATAATATCCCCCTGCCCAATGATGGCCGTACCCACCGCAAGCCGCTGGAGCTGTCCCCCGGATAATTTATGGGTCAGGGATTTTTCTTTATCCTTCAATCCAATCCACTCCAATATCTGGTCCACAGGGAAGGGATCTGGATAGAAACTGCTGTTTAACAGTAAGCTTTCCCGAACTGTTAAACGGGGAAACAGAGAGGGCGTTTGCAGTTGAACGCCAATTTTTTGGTGCAGTTGTTCTTTTTGTGTGGTAGGGTTTAGGCCCAGAATGTTAATGCTGCCGCTGTCGGGGCGTCTTAATCCCACAAGGATTTCCACCGTGGTGGTTTTGCCTGCGCCATTAGGCCCCAGCATGCCGAAAATGTCTCCCTGTTTGATGGAAAGGTTCACATTGTCTACGGCTTTAAGAGTTCCATAGTTTTTGCTCAGTGAGGATACTTCGATACTGTTCAAAGAATCACTTCCTTTTTGATATGTAAGAAATACTGGTCAACAAGTCCTTTTTAAGCTGTTCTGGTATCTTATGAAATTTACCTTTTGTTTCTATATATGCATCTTAACTATAACATTTTTTTGGGATTATTTCTCTTCAAATTTATGTAATTTATGAGTTGTTGTTGTTTCAGCTGTTCATTAAAAGAGGATTAGATTTCTTGTTTCTGTATAATTGTGATCATCACAATTTACCGCGAACGGAAAAAAACTGAGCTGCTTTTGTTAATATATACACGGTGGAAGGTTGTAAGTTGCAGATATGAGGTTATTTTTATCTTTTTTTAAAATAATTTCGCCAGTTAGATAGTGAATAATGCTTATAATAGTTAGTATATCTTGTAAACGGCATTACCTCACAGCCCCCTTCTTGGTCCCGGGGGACTGCTTTATTTAAGTTTTTATGGCAGGAAACTGCTCTATGCCTCAGTCAAGGGCATGCCGGTGGAGCCCGGATAAGAAACACCCCTGGTCTGTTTCCCTGGAAATTATCTTCGGTGATGTGGGTGTATACGACAAAAGTGCCAAGCTGGAAATGAACAGTCCCTATACTTTTTTAGGCTGTTGTTCGAGACTAGTATGGGCAAGAGGTGCCGGGGCAAAATATTTATTTCGAACCCAGCATGGCTAATCATTTTGATGGAAATGTCTACATCCCCGCCGTCACCGGGGTGGTTACCATTTCAGCGATGTTAAATGTCAGGCAAATATACCATAATATAAATAAATAAGTAGCCCCAATTGAATAAATAAGTAGAAAAAAAGTGAAAATAAATTATTGAAACCTGTGTCCAAATGTTATAAAATGGTAAGAAGATCAAGAAGATAATGGTGAAATAAGTTATGGTGTTTATAATAAACCTGTGGTAAAATCTCGTCTTTGACAGTTGTTACAAGCAAAAAGCTTGATGATCCCTGATTTACAAGGATTATCAAGCTTTTTTTGTATTCAAAAAAGTGAGTAATGTTTTTATTTTTTTGTCGCTTTAAAAATTTTTTTCATTTGTTTTGTTTTTATAATCTGGTAGTCTGTACGGAAATCAAATGCCTCATGTAAATCATCAGTAAAGTCAGTTCTCGTATATGTTGGAGTGTAACCCTCCCCCTTTATTTCATGAAAGTTCATATCCTTTAATCCTCTAATTATTTCACTGCAGGTATATTTCTCACCAAGCTTTTTTTCCAATAATCTGTAAATAATTAAGGATATAAAGCAAGTTGTAAAATGTGCTTCTATTCTGTCATCACGGCTTAAATAAACAGGTCTGGCTTTAAATTCACTTTTCATAATTCTAAAACATTCTTCAATCTCCCATCGTCTATTGTTTACTTTAATTATTTCAGAAGCATCATCCTCAAGGTTTGTACATACAGCATAAAACCCATCAAAGGCTTCTTCTTTAGCGATAACCTCTGTATCAATACTGTATATTTCTTTTTCAGCAATTTCTCCATCAGGAGTAAAATTAGTTTTTTTAATAAATCTTCTGCAATCATTCTGATTACATTTTTTTATTTTTGTAGGATTTGAATCTATTGTTTTTTGTGCACGTTCTATCTGTGAATTACGGATTTTTCTTTGATAATCTCTATACTTGATAGAGTACGTCACAATGATTTTTTGTTCAAGGTCATTTTCTTTAATCCAACGTTCTTTGTAAAACATTTTATTTTTAGCTTTCTCATCATCTAGTTTAGAGATGTCATAGGTTTTTACATCGTTAGAGAGGTGCCATTCGTTTGGATCAAGTGCCCATTTTTTTAGATGTGCTTTTAATTTCTTAATTGATTGAGTTGTAATAAATGCTCGTTCTTCCCTGTCGTTAAATTTTCTGTTATTTTTGGACGCTAGACCGGCATCGGTACATACGATAAATTTAGAAAGATTAAAATCAGATAGAATTTTCTTTTCTAAGGGTTTTAGTGTTAATTGTTCATTTGTATTTCCTTTGTTGATGCTAAATGCAAGAGGGATACCGTCTCCATCCATAAATAGGCCCATTTGAATGATTGGGTTTGGTCTATGCTCTTTTGATGGACCGTATTGCTTATCGCCATCTGCCTGTTCAATTTCAAAAAAATAATTGGTGCAATCATAATAAAGTACACCAGTATTTCTCTTAGAAACTTTTAAACTGTTGTTGTACAAGGATGATTGTAAAAAATCCGTTTCCTTAGCAATAACTTCAAGAGCTCTGTATATATGTTGAAGTTCAAAGTTAGGTTGTTCTATAAATCTTGAGGAAAGTTGGTAAGTGGCGAGCTTAGATGAAGGGAAGATTATTCTTCCGTAAATCAATCTGGAGAGTATGGAGTTTAGGTCATATGTAACCTTGTATTTTCCTAACATTTCTTTACATATTTTGTGAAGGCCAAGTTGATAGTATATTTGTTGAAGAAAAAGATAACCACCGTTAAAAGAGCGCTGTTCATCTTTCGTAATGACCTTGGAAGGTGAGTACTTTACCAACACATCAAGCTTTTCTTCCTTCTCTTTTTGATTCAGCTCTGCTATGTATTTCTTTGCCCATTCAATGGGATCCTGGCCGTTTAACTTTTTACTCAAATCATTAACTGTTCCAAGTTTTTCAACAATCTTTGATGAATGTACACCATTCTCATAAGTTGATTTAATTACGTAAAGAGATGTGGAATTTTTTGATTTCGAAATAGACAATCTCATATTAACCCCCCAATCCCTTATATTATAACATAATACTCAATAATACTCAATAGAAATAGGTGAAAAATTGACAAATTTGCAATAAAAAAAGCCCTATTTTCAAGGCTTTTAAGACATGTGTTCATTATTCAACTGTCAAAGACCCGTGCCAAGCTGGAAATGAACAGTCCCTATACTTTTTTAGGCTGTTGTTCGAGACTAGTATGGGCAAGAGGTGCCGGGGCAAAATATTTATTTCGAACCCAGCATGGCTAATCATTTTGATGGAAATGTCTACATCCCCGCCGTCACCGGGGTGGTTACCATTTCAGCGATGTTAAATGTCAGGCAAATATACCATAATATAAATAAATAAGTAGCCCCAATTGAATAAATAAGTAGAAAAAAAGTGAAAATAAATTATTGAAACCTGTGTCCAAATGTTATAAAATGGTAAGAAGATCAAGAAGATAATGGTGAAATAAGTTATGGTGTTTATAATAAACCTGTGGTAAAATGAATAATAGGTAAATTAATTGTTTAAAATTTTTTAAACTTAAGAGGAAAGATTTTTGAAATCTATTAAAAAATAAATAATATGCTCGGGTGTTTCTTCATTATTTTTAGGAGAATAACAGGGAACCAGGTGTAAATCCTGGGCGGTCGCGCCACTGTAAACGGGGAGTTTGTTTCTTTAATGCCACTGGACTTAATTCCGGGAAGGCCGAAGCATGCTACGATCTGTAAGCCAGGAGACCTACCCGCTGTATTACACGTAACCTTCTTCGCAGGAAAGGAGGGGTGTATGTGATAGACTTTGTATAAGTTTAGTCTCGTGTACCTTAGTTCTTCCGTTGAAGAACTAAGGTTATTTTGGTTAAGTTAAATAAATTTTTACGGGGGGAGCGGTTTGGAACGTAATAATTTTATTAAAATTGATTTAAGTGAAAAGGAAAAAAATCTTATATTTTTAATACGTAATATTAATTTTGGTGAAGTAAAGGTTATAATTCAGGATAAACAGCCTATTAGGGTTGAAGAGCTAAAAAAATCTATTAAATTATAATTCAAAGTTTAAGTTTACAGAATAAAAATAGTACTGACTGGAAAACCAGAGGTGCCATTTCATTATGGTATTTCTCTGTTTTTTTTTGGGTGGCAATACAAATACAATATTAAAAGAAAGGGGGAGAAAAATGAACGTAAGTACAGCATACGGTATTTATAAAAGAATGTTTGTGCTGCTGCAGCACGGAAGAAATGTTCAAGAAATACGAGAGGATATAGACAAACGTTATCCTACAGTGAAGGGAGACAGTCTTGAGGATGTATTAGAAAGAATATCTGAAAATATTTCCCGTTAAATAATCTTATTGGATGTTTTTTCCGAAAGGATGTTTCTATTATGAAGCACCTGGTTAATTTTTGTACCTTTAAAAACAGGATGGCTTGGTTTAATCACAACTGGGATACAATAAAAAAATTTATAAGTAATAACCAGCTGGATGGATTGGAATTAATAATTCACGGCGGCTGCTGCAGAGTTGAAGATATCCCTGAAGAAATAATACAAGGTATCCATCTGTGTTACTGGCCCATGTGGCTGGATTTTTGGAGGGGAGACCATAAGGAACTGTTGAGGCAGTTCAAATCTTTGGATAATATAAAAAGTTTCTACGGTGGATTAGAGCCGGAAGTTATGGTTGACCAATACAAATTGGAACTGTCAAAAGCGGTGGCTTTAAAAGCAGATTATGTAGTTTTTCATGTAAGTCACGTTGATATCGAACATATTTATTCCTGGGAATTTACATATAGTGATTGGGATGTGCTGGAGGCTGCTGCCCAGCTGGTTAACCAGGTCTTCGGTAAGGAGGATTTGGGGGTGGATCTTCTTTTTGAAAATTTGTGGTGGCCGGGTTTGACATTTTTAAATCCGAAGCTGATAGAAAAATTTTTGGAAAAAGTTCAATATCCACGGAAGGGATTTATGCTGGATACAGGACACCTGTTAATTACCAATCCGGAAATTAAAAATGGTCATGAGGCTTGCAGATATCTTTTAGAAAAGGTAAATAACCTGGGAAGTTTAAAAAAATACATTCGGGGTATTCATTTAAATAAAACGCTGCCGGGAAGTTACTTGAAAAGAAATTTTACTGAAAATCAACAAATACTGATGGAAACAGAAGACATTTGGGAGCGTTTCCTGCTGGCAAGAAAGCATATTCAACATATAGATCAGCATCTTATCTTTGACCATGAAGGTGTTAGAAGTTTTATCCAGGCGGTGAAGCCTGAGTATCTGGTATATGAAGTATTAACTGGATCTTTAAAAGAACTGGAGCACGCCATCCAATTGCAGAATAAGGTTCTCGGGCGTAACGGTTGCGTTCTAACATAGGTCTAACTAATTACCTATTGCAAATTAATTGCATTTAGCTTATAATCATCCTACATAAAGGTAGATTTTTTAGAATATAACATGAGTTAGAATAAATCTAACTATCAATAGTGCTTCAGGTGCCTCTTATATATTTTTGAGGGTAATAGGGAACCAGGTGAAAATCCTGGGCGGTCGCGCCACTGTAAGCGGGGAGTTCCGTTTTATTAGTTGCCACTGGTTTTAGATAAAATCCAGGAAGGCGAAAAACAGGAACTTTGATCCGTAAGTCAGGAAACCTGCCTTAAGCATAACACATAATACGAAAAACCTTCTTCGCAGGAAAGGGGTGCTGCATATTGCCAAACTTCTTTATTGATGTTTAGGTCTATGTTCCTCAGTTCTTCCTAAGGAAGAAACGGGGAATTTTTTGTTTTAGCCGTGAACAATCCTGGTGTACAGCCGGGAGGTACAGGGTGACAGGGAATTTGTGTATTTGAAATTAAGACAGGAGGGACAAGGAACCTGTTACCTTTTCCATCCCTTGTCCCCCTTGTCCCGAATAAGAAAACTTTAGAGTTGTACTGACTGGACAACCAGAGGTGCTATTTTTTTTAATTATGCATTTCTGGTTTTTTGTATTAAGATTTCTAATCATGCTTAATAAGTTTAAACAATGAGGAGGCTTATAAAATGTTAAAAAAAATGTTAATGGTAATTTTAATCACATTTACTTTTTTTATGATTATGTTTACACCGGGCTGCACTAATCAATCTGAAGAAAAGAATGCCGGGGATGTCGTAGAGGAGCAGGTGGAAGAAACTCAAAAAGAAGAAGTCGTTGAGGATACAGCACAAGTTAATGTAGAGTATGGCGCCGATTTTAGCATCGAATATTTGGAAGATAATGTTAAGAGAGTGGTTGATGGGGAAGGAAGAACATTGATATTGGTTCCCCGGGATGCAGTAGTGCCTGACGGATATGATGCTGACCAGATTATATATACCCCGGTGCAAAATGTTCTGGTTTGTTCAACAACATTTGTATCTCTTATGAATCCACTGGGTATTTTTGACAATATTTCCGGGGTAACTTCAGATACAGATGAATGGTTTATTGAAGAGATAAAACAGGGACTGGAGTCGGGAGATATCTCATATGTGGGCGGAAGCGGTATGGGAGAACCGGATTATGAGCTGGTACAAGCTCTTAACCCTGAACTGGCCATGGTTTATACTGGATCATCCGGGCAGTACTCATTAATTGAAAAATTTAAAGAACTGGACATTCCTTATGTGGTAATTAATGATTATACCGAGGATGAACCTATGGCCAGAATGGAGTGGATGAAGTTTTTGTCAGCCTTTTTCAATAAAGAAGAGGAGGCCAATAACTATTTCGCTGAGATTGAAGAGGCTTTGGAATCTATAAAAGAGAAAATCCCATCAGGAGAGAAGACCCGGGTTGTTTGGGGAATGGTTTACGATGGCAATGTATATGTGCCCAACGCCGGTTCTTACGTTGGGAAAATGATAGAAATGGCCGGCGGAGATTATGTCTTTAAAGATTTTGGAGTAGATAAAACAGGGAGTGAACCTATTACTTTGGAGGAATTTTACGCCCGGGCAGCGGAAGCGGAGGTATTTATTTATTCTTCAACTACCACATGGATGCCTTCTTTAAATACGGTTATTGAAAATGCACCAATTTTAGAGGATATAGAGACTGTTAAGCAGGAGAAAGTTTGGGTATTTCAACCCTGGTACTACCAGGCTCTGGAAAAAACCCATGAACAGATTGAAGATTTGGCAGCAATCTTTTATCCTGAAGCTTTTAGTGGATATGATTTAAAGCACCATTCACAGCTTATTAGTGAATAGTGAAAAGGCAGGTGTGAGAAGAAAAATTGGAGAGAAAGGCAGAGAGCATTATATGGAATTAGGTAAAGTCAGGAATACAAGGGTAGTTACAATATTTATTTTTCTTCTCTTTTTGCTGTTAGTATCTTTTATTATTAACATAAGCCTTGGTTCTGTAGGTATCGGAATCGGGGAAGTTGTAGACATTATTACGAAGCAGCTGTCCGGGGAGGGGGTTCATCAGGCAATTATCTGGAAAATTCGGTTTCCCCGAACGTTAGCTGCAATCCTGGGGGGGGCATCATTGGCAGCGGCGGGCCTGCTGCTGCAGGTGTTTTTTAGAAATCCTATTGTGGGGCCTTTCGTTTTGGGAATTTCCTCCGGGGCTACCTTAATGGTGGGTTTGGTGATTTTGGCTGGATTCACCTTTGGCATGAAAACTGTCTCTCCCTTTTTAATTGTAGGGGCTGCTTTTTTGGGAGCAATTTTAGTTATGGCAGTGGTTCTGCTGGTTTCAAGTAAAGTAAAAAGTATTGTTACTCTACTGGTGATTGGTTTAATGGTAGGGTATTTATGCAGTGCCGTAACCAGCTTGCTGACGGCTTTGGCGGAAAAAGAGAAGGTGCATGGATTTGTAATGTGGTCTATGGGCAGTTTTTCCGGTTACACCTGGCAGCAGGTGGGTATTGTGGCAGCCATAGGAATCCCCTTACTGTTGGCGTCCTTTTTCATATGTAAACCCTTAAATGCATTTTTGTTGGGGGAGGATTATGCCAAAAGCATGGGTATTAACATAAAATCCTTTCGTTTTGTTATTGTTTCTATTTCCAGTGTCCTGGCTGCATTGATAACGGCTTTTACAGGGCCGGTAGCTTTTATCGGAATGGCTGTGCCCCACATAGCCAGGATGCTATTTCAAACCTCCGATAACCGGGTTCTTATACCGGGGACTATTCTGCTGGGAGGCATTATCACCGCCTTGTGTGACCTCACGGCCCGGATGCTTTTAAGCCCTGTGGAACTGCCGGTCAGCGCTATCACCTCATTTTTTGGCGCTCCCATTGTAATTATGATGCTTTTAAAGAGGAGGAACGCAATGTGAATGTAATGAATACGCAGGAACTGGCTGTAGGGTACGGCAAAAAAATAATTATCGACCAGATTAATCTGGAGGTGCTAAAAGGTCAACTGATCTGCCTTCTGGGCCCCAATGGGTCAGGAAAATCAACCATCTTAAAGTCACTGTGCGGTTTTTTAGCCCCGGTACAGGGTACCGTTTACTTGAAAAATCAAAATATATTCAAGGTTAAGTCTTCTGAGCTGGCTAAAAATATGGCTGTTGTCCTGACAGAACGCCTGTCTCCAGGATTGATGACCAGTTTTGATATTGCTTCCATGGGGAGGCATCCTCATACTGGCTTTTTCGGTTACCTTACGGACAAAGATGTTGAAAAAACCAGGGAGGCGCTGCGTATGGTCAATGCTTGGGATATTGCCTACCAGTTCTTTAATGAGCTGAGCGATGGGCAGAAACAAAAGGTTATGCTGGCCCGTGCCCTGGCTCAGGAACCGGAGATAATTGTTTTGGATGAGCCTACCACTCACCTGGATGTCCGTCACCGCATCGAAGTGATGGGAATCCTGAACAAACTGTCCAGGGAGAAGGGGATTACCGTAATACTGTCCCTGCATGAGGTTGACCTGGCATTAAAAAGCTGTGAAATTGCTATACTGGTTAAAGATAACAAAATACTGGCCTGCGGCCCTCCAGAGGAGATTATTAAAGAAAACACTGTAACGGAACTCTTTGATATCAACTGTGCTCATTTTAACAACATACTGGGCTCTGTAGAACTTTGTTCCAATAATTGCAGCTCTTCCATTTTTATAATTGGGGGCGGGGGCAGTGCCACTGGTCTTTATCGACTGCTCTCTAGAAGGGGTTATGGAGTAAGCACGGGGGTTATCCATGAAAATGATGTGGATTACCACGTGGCAAAGGCCACTGGAGCAGTAATCAGCAGTGAAAAGGCTTTTGAGCCAATAGGAGACGGAGCTTTTAAAAAAGCCAATTCTTTAATTAACAGTTCAAACCTTATCATAGATTCCGGTTTTCCCGCAGGGTTTCTTAATAAACGCAATATAAGCCTTGCTGAACTGGCCATTAAGAAGGGGAAAAGAATTTACGCTCTCCGGGATGAAGCAGGCTGCAGGAAAATATACGGCGCGCAGAATTGGGACAGCATAATCTGCTGTAAAAACAGTGGAGAGCTTTTTCACCACATAACTCCTGATTTAGTGAAAGCAGTATAATTTAATCAGCATGGGAGGAATTAATTTTGATGATTTTTAAAACGGACCTGGGGGATGAAATTCACCGCTACCAAAAAAGTCTCGTGGTTCTATTCAAGGGAAAGAGAAAGGTGCTCAGCACATCTCCTATTAACGGGGGGTATAATGAGGATTTGAAGGCGGTTTTTAACAACGACTGCAACCCGGGAGCCGGCATAGCCTGTGAGTTAAAGGCGCCTACCTATGAAGAACACATGGAGTTAATAGCTGAAGAACTGGGCCTAAATTCCAACTCTGCTGCCGGTATTGGGACGGCTGCTTCAATGGACAATGTCTCTATACAGGTGGAAAATCATGAGGGCCTAAGCGTTACAGCTGTTGTTACGGGAGGAGTTGAGGTCAACGGCGGTAGAGTGGGGGATCCCGCCTCATATGATGAGAGGAAAGAGCTGGCGGAGGTAAAGAAGGCCCGGGGAACGATTAATATTATTTTGGAAATAAACGTAGATTTAACCCCTGCTGCCCTTACCCGGGCTCTGGTTACCTGCACGGAAGCAAAAACAGCTGCCCTTCAGGAATTGATGGCCCCCAGCCGATACTCTACAGGGTTGGCAACAGGCAGCGGTACTGACGGCACCATATTGATATGTAATGGAGATTCACCATATTTGCTGACTAATACGGGAAAGCATTCCAAGCTGGGGGAACTCATAGGCAGGTCAGTCAAGAGTGCGGTAAAAGAGGCACTTCATAAGCAGTCCGGCTTGAACCCAAAGGACCAGCGAAGTGTCCTTAAGAGGTTTGACCGCTACGGGTTAACAGAAGAAAGCCTTTGGCGGAGATACTGCCATTTGGCCGGGTCCCAACCATTACAGAAACCGGATTTTATTCATAACCTTCATGTCCTGGAGAGAGAGGCTAAGCTGGTTGCTTACGCCTCCCTGTACATCCATCTGCTTGACCAGTATGACTGGCAGCTTCTAAATCAATGGGAAATTGAGGAAACCGCCGCCGTTATTTTAGAAAATGTCCAAAAACTATTGAATGTAAAAGCACCGGAAGAGATTACTATTTCAGGGGATGATCATCTCATCGGGCGCTTAACAGGTTATTTTGAAGAAGTTATGGTCCGGGCTGCGGGGAAGTTAGAGGAAAAGCCTCCTCACAATATCCCGGGAGGTGACGGTGATGTATAGAGTTTTGTTTATTTTTGGCGGCCATGATTCTGCCTATCATTTACAGGAGGCCAGGCAGATTTTAGAACAGCAATATCCGGGACAATTTGAATTATATTTCATGGATACCTATAAAATAGATGATGATCCTAAAGAATATACCCGTTGTGTGCAGCAGGCCCATGACTGTGATTTTATATTTTTAATTATCCATGGAGGGTTAAGCTATTTTAAAAAGTTCAAAGATTTCTTTGAGAGCTGCTGTGGTAAAAAGAAAATATTTATTAATTCAGGGATTGAAGATGAAGTTGAGGAGCTGATGGATAGAACCGGCTTAACCCCCCGGGAGTATAGTAATATCTATCGTTATTATGCTATGGGCGGCAGTCAAAACGCCTTTAATTTGATTTTATGGCTGGCTAATCGGTTTAACCAGGGCAAATTTGTCATTGAAGAGCCCATAATGCCCAGGTGGGAGGGGCTCTATGACCCGGATGAAGAAATTACCCATGAGGAAAGCCATATAGGGATAATAGCCGGAAAAAATAAGCCGGTAATAGGGGTGCTCTTTTATACTAACAAAATTCAAAACAATAATTTGGAGCATATTGACTGCATAATTAATCAGATTAAAGCTCTGGGAGCAGTACCCCTGGCAGTTTATACTTCCATTACCAAAAATGACTCCCTGGGAACTAAGGGGATAGATTGGTCAATTGATAATTACCTGATGAAAGATGGAAGGCCTGTGGTGGATGCAGTAATTAATACTGCAGGTTTTTCTCTGAGTATTATGGCTAACCCTGGTGACGGTACCAAGGTGGTAGAAGAAAGCATACTGGAGAAGTTGGGAGTTCCGGTTCTGCAGGCCATGACCACATTTTTCACCCTGGAGCAGTGGGAGGAGTCCTTGGCAGGACTGGATATGATGTCTTTAAGCAGCAGTGTCTACCAGCCGGAATTTGATGGTCAGATTATCAGCGTTCCCGTGGCCTACAGCCAGGTGGTCAAAGACCATGTAGGGGAAAAGCGGATTTTCCGGCCTATTGAAGGGAGGGTAGCCAAGGTCTGTCGCCTGGCAGTAAATTGGGCCCGTCTGCGGTATATTCCTAACCATGAAAAAAAAGTGGCCATTATCTTTCACAATATGCCCCCCAGAAATGACATGATTGGCTGTGCCTTCGGCCTGGATTCACCGGCGGCGGTCTATAATATTGTAGAAAGCCTGAAAGAGACGGGCATTAAAACGGACTATAATTTTGCCGATAGTGCTGAAATTATAAACAGAATCATTGATGGAGTAACTAATGATACCCGCTGGCTGCCATCGGAGAAAATATTGGAGAACAGCGCTGCCGTGGTGGAGGGCCGCCGTTATAGAGACTGGTTTTCTCAGTTCGGGCAGAAGGTGCAGGAGAAAATGATTTCTGACTGGGGAGAGCCTCCAGGAACGTTTATGGCCTGGGAGGATAAGATGTTCGTGCCGGGGATTTTGAACGGCAATATCTTTATTGGACTGCAGCCCCCCAGGGCCTTTAAAGAGAAGGCGGAGGAAAGTTATCACAGCACGGATATGGTATGCCCCCACCAGTATCTGGGTTATTATCGATGGATTAAACATGTTTTTGGGGCAGATATCATTATCCATATGGGCACCCACGGTACCCTGGAATGGCTTCCGGGAAAAGAAATTGCCCTATCCAGGGACTGCTATCCCGACCTGGCCATTGATGACCTTCCTCATCTCTACCCTTACATTATTAATGTGCCGGGGGAAGGAGTACAGGCCAAAAGAAGGTCTTATGCGGTTATTTTGGATCATTTAATCCCCTCCATGGTGGAGAGCGATACATACGATGAACTGGCTTCTGTAGACGATCTTATTAAAGAGTATTACCATGCTCAGAAAGGAAGCCCGGGCAAAATCCCTTATTTACAAGAACAGATCTGGGAGCTGGCGGAGAAGCTGGAACTGAACATGGATTTGAGAGTGGATAAACAAAAAGCCCTACAAGATTTTGAAGCTTTTATAGATGAGCTGCACACCTGGGTGAATAGAATTAAAACTTCCTTAATTAAGGACGGATTACATGTCTTCGGAGAGGTTCCACCGGGAGTACGGTTTAAAAATATGCTGACCAGTCTGGTACGGCTGCAGAATGGAGAAGTGCCTTCGCTGCCGGAATCTATTTGTCGGGCCAAAGGATTGGATTATGAAAAGCTAAAAAGTGATCCCACCTGTACCTGGGAAGCAGGAAATACCAGCCTGATGATCCTGGAGGAAATTCAACGACAGGGCACGGAGTTAATGGATGAGCTGGAAACCCGGGATTACCGGGAACATAAAATCACTGAAGTCATTGAGAAAGTTTTTGCAGGCATTTATACCGGGGCTGAGGGAACTGACTTAAGCCCTCTGGAAAACTGTTTGCGTTTTATATGCAGTGATTTGAAGCCCAGGCTGGAGGACACGGTGGAGGAACTAAAATATTTAGTTAAAGGGGTAAATGGGGAATTTGTGACACCAGGGCCTTCCGGCTGCCCTACCCGGGGGATGGCCAGGATACTGCCTACGGGCCGAAACTTTTTTACCATCGACCCTTCGGCTGTTCCTACCCGGGCCTCCTGGGAAGTGGGGAAAAGGCTGGGGGATGACTTAATACAAAGGTATTTAAAAGAAGAAGGTAAATATCCTGAAAGTGTGGCCATTGTCATCTACGCCGGGGAAACCATGAAAACCTGTGGAGATGATATTGCGGAAATTTTGTATCTGTTGGGCATAAAACCCTGCTGGCTGGGGAGCACTGAACGGGTTATTGGAATGGAAGTAATCCCCTTGGAGCAGCTGGGGAGGCCCCGGATCGATGTAACTCTCAGGATCAGCGGGCTTTTCCGAGATACTTTCCCTAACCTGATAGGTTTCATAGAAGATGCTATAACTTTGACGGCGGGATTGGAGGAGGACCTAAAATCCAATTATGTGCGTAAGCATGTATTGCAGGAGGTAGGAGAACTGGTCCAGCAGGGGATTTCTAAAAAAGAGGCGGAAAAACAGGCTTCCCTGCGTATTTTTGGCTGTCCTCCGGGAACATACGGGGCCGGGGTGGATATTTTAATCAACAGCAAAAAATGGCAGGAGGTGGGTGACCTGGGCAAGGTTTATACCCTCTGGGGAGGCCATGCCTACGGCCGGAAAATTCATGGGGACAAGAAACAGGAAGTCTTTGCCCACAGGTTGGCCAACACCCAGATTACTGTAAAAAATGAGTCCTCCATGGAAATTGATATGTATGATGACGATGATTATTATAATTACCACGGGGGAATGATTGCGGCGGTGAGGACATTCAGCGGGAAAAAACCCCGTTCTTACTGTGGAGACAGCGCAGATCCCCAGCGTCCCGAAATTCGGGACACCAATGAAGAAACTGCCAGGATTATGCGGGCCCGGGTTTTAAATCCCAAATGGTTGGAGGGCTTAAAAAAGCACGGCTACAAGGGAGCCCAGGAGGTATCCGGCCTGGTTGACCGGGTTTTTGGTTGGGATGCTACGGCAGATGTGGTGGAGGATTGGATGTACAACAGGATTACCGAATTCTATGTGTTTAACCCGGAAAACCGGGAGTGGATCCAGGAGCAGAATCCCTGGGCTCTGCATAACATCGTGGAGAAGCTGATGGAAGCCAACCAAAGGGGGATGTGGAACGCCTCTGAAGAAGACCTGGAAAAGCTGAAAAAAATATATCTGGAAATTGAAGGGGATGTAGAGGAATATCTTTAGGAGGAAGAGACTTTGAAAATGCACATTATTGCTGCTGTGGGGTTGGATTTTGAACAGGAAGAATTAATGAAAGCTGCAGAGCTTGTAAAAAACATAAGTATAAAATTTTTTTCGGCAGCCCTTATCAATAACACAGATCAGAGAAAGGAAATCATTGATTTTGTTAGAGAAAAGGCTCAGGCAGTAATTATTACTGACCATGCCTGGCATACCGCTTCCGATAATTTTTGTCAGGACATAAAGGAGTCGGCGGGGGATATACCGGTGATTCCAATCGGTTCTGAATTGATTCAAAATCATATATATAATGCAGATTTACAGGTTATCAGTGAGAAAAATCGCTATTTCATTTATGGCGGGCCCCAAAATATGAAAAATGCCCTTCATTATATAGGGGTTAAGTTGTGGGGTATAGACGTCCAGGGGGTAGTTGAACCTGAAGGGGTTGCTCTGGAGGGAATTTTTCACCCTGACTCTGAACTTGTTTATGATTCCCTGGAGAGTTTTACCCGGTGGTATGAAAACCGCCCCTGCTGCGGGAAAGGCCCTTGGGTGGGTTTAATTATTCATCGCAGCAGCTGGATCTCCAATAATTTAGAAGTGGAAAAAGCCTTGATTAATGAGTTGGAAAATAATGGCTTAAAGGTAATCCCGGTTTTTACTTATGGTTATTGGGACTCAGAACTAAAAACAAAAGACTTTGATGGGATGGTGAGAGCTTACTTCTCTTTTCAGGGCCGGCCAGTTATAGAGGGTCTGATTAATCTCCAGGTTTTTGTGCTGAGAACCGTTGGGGCCGGAGGAGATGTGTTTCAGCAGGCGGTGGATAAAATGCAGCAGCTGGATATTCCTTTGTTTAGGCCTTTAATCAGTTTTTTTAGCAGCAGGGAACGCTGGGAAGAAAGCCCTCAAGGACTGACAATGGAGATTCCCTGGTGTTTTACAGTGCCGGAAATGCAGGGTATGATTGAACCCATGATTCTGGGCTGCAGGGAAGAGAATGGAAAATCCCTTCCTATTTTGGACCGAATAAATAAATTTGCCAGCAGGGTTAAAAATTGGATTTACTTGAGAGAAACTCCCAACCATGAAAAAAAACTGGTTATTATCCTCCATAATGCCCCCTGCTCAGGGGTGGAAGCAACAGTGGGCATGGCGGCAGGATTGGATGCTTTTGAGAGTACTGTTGGGGTTATGAGGGAGCTGCAAAAAAACGGTTGGAGTGTAGAAAACCTCCCCGGGGACGGCAGTCAGCTGCATAAGATGATTATGGAGAAAAAAGCCTACAGCGATTTTCGCTGGACTTCGGTGGAAGACATCATAGCCAGCGGCGGCTGTCTTTACTCTATGCCTATGGAGGGAAGTGATGGCTACCTTGGTTTTTATGAAGAACTGGAGGAACAGTGCAGAAAAAAGATGGAGGAATTTTGGGGGCCGCCTCCCGGTGAAGGGATGGTTTATGACGGCCGGTTAATTATTACTGGAATAAAGTTTGGAAATGTTACTGTTTTAGTGGAGCCTAAACGAGGATGTTACGGAGCTAAATGCACCGGAGAGGTCTGCAAGATCCTACAGGACCCCAGCTGTCCGCCGCCCCATCAATACCTGGCTGCTTTTAAGTATATAGAGGATATTTACAAAGCCCATGCTGTCTTACATGTAGGTGCCCACGGCAGTGTAGAGTTTTTACCGGGAAAGTCTAACGCACTTTCCAAAAGTTGTTTTCCGGATATTGTTTTAGGCAATCTTCCCAATCTATATATTTATAATGCCGGGGTTGGAACCGAAGGAATATTGGCTAAAAGGAGGACCAGTGCGGTAATTATAGATCATCTGCCGCCGGTCTGTAGTTTTCAGAAAAAAGAAGTAATGGAGCTGGTGGATTTAGCCAATGAATACCGGGAAGTTTTGTGTATGAAGAGCCAGCAGGTTCCGGTAATGGAGCAGCGGATAAGGGAACTTATCGCCTTGATTCCCGGGGCCCAGGAAATTATGCAGGGGGAAGGTCCCTTTCTTGAGAGTTTGGAAAAATTAAAAAACAGCTTAGTCCAGTCGGTCTGCCGTCCCAGAACTGAAAAAACCCATGTCTTTGGCAGAGAATTAGCCTTTGAAGATGCCTGCAGCTATATCCGGGAAGTGGTGCAGTCTGATTTGAAGGTTATGGAACTCTTAAGAAAATATTGGGAGCAGGATTACCAACTGCAGCTTTTTTTAATGAAATTTATTGAGAAGACTTTAAATTGCCGGAAGTTGGGAAGTTTGACGGCTAAATCATTATGTTCACAGGATTTAAATAGCGATTTGGCACATGCATTTGACAATTTGGGAAAAGAAGTTCAGGAAATATTTAATAAATTACAGTTAATCCCCCAGGAGATAACAAATCTTTGTCAGTCCCTGGAGGGGAGATATGTTCCTCCGGGACCCTGCGGTATGCCTGATGACAACGGGAAAAATATCATCCCAACCGGCAGAAATTTTTATCTCATGGATATAGAAAAGGTTCCTACCAGGGCTGCCTGGGAGGTGGGAAGCAGCCTGGCTGAACAGCTGATCCAGAGATATATAGAGGATGAGGGGCAATACCCTGAAAAAATTGCTATGAACATGATATCCTTAGACATTTCCCGGACTAAAGGGGAACAGCTTTCTCAAGCTCTATATTTAATGGGTATGAAGCCGGTTTGGGATCCCAGAGGCAGGGTAGTGAATCTGGAGGTTATTCCTTTGGAACAGTTAAATCGCCCCCGGATTGACGTAACGATCAGGGTTTCCGGCATACTGCGGGACTGTTATCCCCAGGCTTTGGGATTTATTGATTCTGCCGTTTGTAAGGCAGCAGCGCTGCCTGAACCGGAGGAGTTAAACTTTGTGAGGAAGCATACTCTGCAGATTGCTCAGGTGTTAAAGAAATCCGGGGAGGCTTGGGAATTGACAAGACAGTCCACAATTCGCATTTTCGGGGACCGGCCGGGCACTTACGGCGCTGGAGTGGATCTGGCTTTAAAAGCCAGTGCTTGGAAAAATGAAAGGGACCTGGCTAAAACTTTCGTATATTTTTCCTCCTATGCCTATGGGAATGCCCTGGCGGGACAGCCGGCAGCCCTGGAATTTGTAGAAAATGTAAAAGCTGCTCAGTTGGCGTATGATACTACTACTTCCAAACGTTGTGATATCCTGTCTTCGGGATTTGGTGCTTCGGTTCAGGGTGGGTTCAACCTGGTTAAGAAAGTCATGCATGGCAAAGAACTGAAGCAGTATCATGGTTCCCGGGAAAATCCCGAAGAAATAAAAGTCAGCAGCCTAGAAGAAAAGATGCAGGAAAACTTGGAGGAAAAGCTGTTCAATCCCTTATGGAAAGAAAGTGTTAAGGAGAAAGGGTATCTGGGAGCTTCAGAACTGATGCAGAGGATGCAGAATGTTTTTGAGTGGCAGTGCGTAACTGAAATATTTCCTGACACGGTACTGGACCGGCTGGTGGAGGAGTATGTAAACGATGATGAAATGAGGGAGTGGTTTTTAGAACACAACCCTTTTTCTGCTGAGGAAATCGCTCGAAGATTTTTGGAATTGTTTCAGCGGGAAAAATGGCAGGCAGATTCCGTGGTACTGCAAAAATTAAAGAGCAATTACCTGAAGCTGGAGGGAGACCTGGAGGAACGTCTGGGAGAGAACCAAGGGGAAATACAAGCCGGTACCATTGAGGTTATCAATGATGCAGAGGTTGAAGAATGGAAGGAAAAGCTGGAAGGCGTGGAAAAGCTTTTTAAAACAAATGATTTAAACTCAATCGGGAAAGGAGACTGACATGAAAAACAAAAAAAATACCTATCCCTTCTGTGCTATCGTGGGGCAGGAACAGATGAAAAAGGCACTTATTTTAAATATTATTAACCCTGCCCTGGGAGGGGTACTCATCAGGGGAGAAAAGGGTACTGCAAAGTCTACGGCGGTACGAGCCCTGGCGGATCTGCTCCCGGAAATGAAAGTAATAGAAGATTGTGTTTTCGGCTGTGACCCCCGGGAAAAAAGCACCATGTGCCAGAGCTGTCTGGAGAGGAGCAAAAAGGGAGAAACCCTTCCGGAAAGCACCCGGAAGATGATGGTAATAGACCTGCCGGTCAGCGCTACGGAGGATCGGGTGGTGGGCACCCTGGACATTGAGCATGCCATAAAAAAAGGGGAAAAGAAATTTGAGCCGGGGATTTTGGCTAAAGCAAACCGCAGCATTTTATATGTAGATGAAGTGAACCTGCTGGATGACCATGTGGTAGACGTTCTGCTGGATTCCGCCGCCATGGGGGTGAATACCATTGAAAGGGAAGGGGTTTCCTACTGTCACCCGGCAAATTTTGTTTTAGTGGGGACCATGAACCCTGAAGAGGGAGATTTGCGCCCTCAGTTGCTGGACCGGTTTGGGTTAGCCGTAGATGTCCGGGGAGAGGGGGAAACGAAGCAGAGAGTTGAAGTGATCAAAAGAAGGTTGGATTATGAAAAAAATCCTTCGGAATTTGATTTGAAGTATAAAAAAGAGCAGTCTGAACTGGGAGAGCAGATTCTAAAAGCCAGAGAAAATTTAAAAAAGGTGGTATTTTCGGATCAAATATTGGAGTTATCAGCTAGAATCTCTATTGAAATGGGGGTTGACGGACACAGGGCAGATATCAATATGATTAAAACAGCCCTTACCATTGCTGCTTTTAACGACCAGAGGGAAATAACTGCAGAGCATTTGTTGGAAGCCTCAGCGCTGGTCCTGCCCCACCGCATGAGAAGAAGGCCCTTTGAAGATGGAATGTTGGAGTTTTCAAAAGTGGAAGGAATTGTAAAGGATTATCAGGAAAGGAGCATTGCTTAATGTCCCGGGAATATGTTTTCCCCTTTTCTGCGGTAGTGGGTCAGGAAAAAGTGAAGCAGGCGCTGCTCTTAAATGCCGTTAATCCTAAAATCGGTGGGGTTTTAATAAGCGGGCAGAAAGGTACTGCCAAGTCTACTTTGGTCAGGGGCTTGTCGGGGCTGATTGCGGGAATGAAGGTGGTTGACCTGCCTTTAAATGTGACGGAGGATCGTTTGATTGGGACCATCGATATTGAAAAAGCTATCGCTACTGGAGGTAAATATTTTGAACCAGGTATCCTGGCCAATGCAGATGGAAATATCCTTTATGTAGATGAGGTAAACCTGCTCAGTGAATATATTGTAAACAGTCTGCTGGATACTGCTCAATCGGGAATCAACGTGGTGGAAAGGGAGGGGATCTCCTGTTCCCACAAGGCGGAGTTTGTTTTGGTGGGGACTATGAATCCTGAATAAGGGATGCTGAATCCTCAGTTTTTAGATCGTTTCGCCCTTTATGTAGAAGTTAAAGGAGAGCAGGAGGTAGAGGAAAGAAAGCAGGTGATTTCAAGGCGCCTGGAATATGAGCAGTTTCCTGAGCAGTTTAAAAATAAGTACCAAACCCAGCAAAAAGATCTTACGGAAAAAATATATGCTGCCCAAAAGTTTCTGGAACAGGTGGAGGTTTCCGAAAATATTATCAAAATGGCAGCAGAAATTGCTCAGCAGGCTTACTGCCAGGGGCATCGGGCAGATTTAGTAATGGTGGAAACCGCCCGTACTATTGCAGCATTACAGCATCGCCTTAATATTACCCTGGAGGATTTAAAGGATGCAGCGGAGCTGGCTTTACCCCATAGGGTTTGCTCCCCTCCGGTGAATAAAAATCAGTCTCAGGAAATGGAGCAGGAGCAGCCGCCGGAGGAAATGGAGACAGAGGAGGAAGAAAATAAGCAGGGCCAAGATAACCAGCAGGACATCGATCCGACTGCCGGGGAGCAGGAAGTGAAGCCTGATGGACCGAAAAATCATGGGGAGCAGCCTGAAGATCTACAAGGTTTTCCAGAAAACCAGGGAAAACAGGAACAGCAGACAATTCCCAGTCCGGAAGGCCTGGTGGAGGAACCCGGAGAGGCTTTTAGAGTGAGCACCATTGGGATTGATCCTTTTGAAAGAAAAATCAGGGAGGCAGCGGCAGAAGGAGCAGGACTAAAACCACTTCCCGTCAGGGAAGGTACATTCGCTACCGGATGCCGGGAGATAAGCTGATAGACCTGGCTTTTGACGCCACATTGAGAGCGGCAGCCGTATTTCAAAAGAGCAGAAAAAGCAGCGGCAGTGCTATTATCATTGAAAAATGTGATTTCAGAGAGAAAGTCCGGGAAAAGAAAATCGGCAATACACTGCTGTTTGTGGTTGATGCCAGCGGTTCCATGGGAGCTAATCAACGTATGAAGGCTACCAAAACGGCTATTTTATCTCTTTTAAATGATGCCTACCAGAAAAGGGATATGGTAGGACTGGTGGCTTTTCGAAACAGTTCCGCGGAAATGTTGTTGGGAATTACCCGAAGCGTACATCTGGCCAACAAAAACTTAAAAGAGCTGCCCACGGGGGGAAAAACCCCTTTGGCTGCAGGGCTGGCTCTAGGGTATGAGATACTTAAATCTAGAAAAGTTAAAGATCCTGACATGGTGCCGGTGTTGGTTTTGGTGTCCGACGGAAGGGCCAACGTATCCCTGAAGGGGGGAGATCCGGTGGAGGAGGCTAAAGAACTGGGTAGAAAAATGAGGGCTGAAGGGATTAATGGATTGGTTATCGACAGTGAAAATGATTTTATTGAGTTGGGGCTGGCTAAAGAACTGGCAGAGGTGATGGAAGCTAGATACTATAAACTAGAGGATTTAAGGGCCCAGGAAATAGAAGGGGCCGTTAGAAGCTTTTTGAGATGATGAGAATAGTGAAGCAGTAGCTAAGACCGAAAATTGTCAAAAGACAGAGGAGGGTACTTTTTGATTGAGTTACAGGGGGTTACCAAAAAATTTAATTCACTTACTGCAGTGGATAACGTAGATTTATTTATAGAAAAGGGTGAAGTATTTGGTTTGCTGGGCCCTAACGGGGCCGGCAAAACCACTATTATCCGGATGTTGACCACTCTGGCCCGCCCTACAAGCGGGAAGGTGATAATTAATAATTTGGACCTGACCCGTCAGCTGACCGGGGTTAAGGCACAGATTGGGGTGGTGCCCCAGCATATAAACCTGGACGGGGATTTAACCCTATGGGACAACCTGGAATTACATGGCCGGCTTCATAAGATTCCCAAGCAGGAGCGAAGTAAGCGAATTGAGGAACTTATGGCTTTTACCCAGCTGGAGGAAAGAGCCCGGGACCGGGTTATGGTCTTGTCCGGGGGAATGAAAAGAAAGCTGATGATTGCCAGAGCCATGTTTCACCGGCCTCAGATTCTGTTCCTGGATGAACCCACCGTGGGCTTGGATGCCCATTCCCGAAGAAAAATATGGGTTTTAATAAGGAAGATGAACGACCTGGGATTAACAGTGCTTCTAACCACTCACTATATCGAAGAAGCGGAGACTCTGTGCAGCCGGGTGGGATTAATTGATAAAGGGAAGTTGATTGCTCTGGGAACCCCGGAGGAGCTGAGGCACCAGGTAGGGGATGTGGTTATTGAAAATATTATAAATGGAGATACCAGCTATCAATTTTTCCCAGACCGGGAGACGGCAGCTAAAACTGCGGGAGAATTAGCAGGGAAGGTTATCATCCGGGAATCTAATCTGGAAGACGTTTTCATAAAATTGACGGATCATAAGGTGGGTGAATAAGCATGGATTGGCATACTATTTTTTGGAGACAATGGCAGATATTTAAGAGCAGGTTTTGGAAAATATTAGGCTCTACTTTAGTCAGCCCTCTGCTATATATGGTAGCTTTTGGGTGGGGGCTGGGACGAAGCATCAGTGTTGAAGGAGGAAGCTACATGCAGTTTGTAGTCCCAGGGATTATTGCTTTAACCTCCATGAGCGTAAGCTTTAACAGTGTGGCCGTCCCCTTAAATATCAGCCGTCTATATTATAAGACCTATGAAGAATTTGTCATAGCCCCCATCAGCCCTGTTTCCGTTGTTTTAGGAGAAGTAGCTGCAGGATGCGGCCGGGGGATATTCGCCTCCATCATTGTATTGGGGCTTTCATTTTTATTCGGAGCTCAGTTAATCATGCCTCCGTTGTTCTGGCTGGTAATGCTGTTAAACAGCTTTTTATTTGCTTCCCTGGGGGTTTTGGCTGGGATGATTATTAATTCCCACGAAGATATGGGATCTTTTACTTCTTTTGTTATTGTTCCCATGTCTTTTTTGAGTAACACCTTCTTTTCCATCGATGATTTACCTTCGGGAGTCAATGTGCTTATTAATTTCCTGCCTTTAACCCATGCCAGCAAGGCGCTTAGGGCAGTAGTTTTGGAAAACCCGTTTCCCTGGGCATCCCTATGGATTATGCTGGGGTTTGCGGTAATTTTCTTTTGGGCAGCCGTTAAAGTTACTCTGCGGGTGGAGTGAAAAACCTCTTATCATCTAAGCATATTGAAATCTCTAATAACAGGAAAAACGTATTAACTGGGGGCTTCGGGGATGGAAACACAGATAGAAATTATTTGGGAAGTTATTCTGTTCAGTGTAAGGATTTTTGCTCTCATTATTCCGGGCATGTTGTTTGCCAATATTCTTTTAGAATTGGGCTTTTTTAAAAAAATTATGGCGCCGGCAGGTTATTTTTTCGGCCGTTTTTTCCATCTGCCCCAAGAAGTTACCGTGCCCTTTGTATCCAGCTTTGGCAGCGCCTATTCTGCCGGGGCCATGCTGATAAACTTTCGGGATCAGGGATTAATTGACGAACGGCAGGCTTTTCTTTCGGCCCTTACTTTCTATATACCCTTTCATATAAGAGAGATGTTTACCTTTTATATCCCCGTGGCCCTGCCCCTGTTGGGGATGGTTCTGGGGTCTATATATCTTTCTGTGCATACCATTAGTGTAATTATAGTGGTTATGGTAATCATATTCCTGGGCAGGTTCACGCTGCCCGAGATAGCAAAAACCGGTGAACTTCGAAAGGATGAACAGGAAAGCTCACCAAAAAACTATTGGGAGATCCTTAAGCGCAGTATGATCAGCAGTGTGACGTCTTTAAGACGTATGGCCTTAACCATACCCCTTACTGCACTGGTGTTTTTTCAGCTTATTTCCCTGGGGGTTTTTGATTCCCTGCCTATAAATGTTGAAGTTCTGGGATTGCCCCCCTGCAGCACAGCCTGCATTGCAGCTTATATGACCAATACTGTTATAGGGCTCACATCTCTGGGGACATGTTTTCAGGGAGGGGACATGACTTTGATCCAGGCGGTAAAAACTATGCTTTGGTCAAGTATCTTAGCTTCTCCGGTATTTTTACTAAAGTATTCCGGTGCTTATTATGTTGGAGTATACGGCTTAAGGTTGGGTGCCAAACTGGCCCTAACCTCTTTTTTCCTTAACGAAGTTGTGTACATCGGCTTATTGGTTATAGTGCTGCAAGTTGGATAATAAGTAATTGTATTTTTTTCAGTTCGGCAAGGGCTGTCCTTACTCCTCCATGATTCGCAGCGGGTTTATGCACTGCGGTGATTGTGAGGGGGACTGTTTTAACAGCCAGAGCAATGTGGAGGAAAAGAGAGAGCATGCCCTGATGGTTTATGAATTTTCTCGGGAGGTTCTAACCGGAGGAAAATACGATCTGGTTATCCTGGACGAATTTGGAAATGCCCTGAGATTTGACTTGCTGAAGGTTTCCCACGGCCTGGAACTGATTAAACTAAAACCGTCCAGGGTTGAGCTGGTCTTTACCGGCAGAGGGATACCTCCGGAATTAATTGAAGCAGCGGACCTGGTTTCAGAAAACAATGCGGTGAAACATCCTTTAAAAAGTGGGGTTAAGAGCCGTCGGGGAATAGAGTATTAGTGATTATTAAAACCTGCGTATTTTTTCAAAAGGGGTGCCAGAAATCATTAACAATTTATCTTACGTAGTTCTCTGGCTGACCAGTGACTGTAATCTAAGGTGTAAATACTGTTATGCTCGGGCAGGGGAAAAACAAACCTATATGTCCTTTGATACAGCAAAAAAGGTATTGGGCAGTATTCCTAACCCTTTTAAAGTGCAGCTTTCGGGGGGAGAGCCCCTCTTAAATTTTGAACTGGTCCGGCAGATATCTTCATATAGGGACCGTTGGTAACCCTGCATTAGAATTTAAAGGGATAAACATAAAAAACCAGCGGTCATTAGAGTGCCAACAATGCAGGTTCAATGCTTTCTGCCCCAGGGGCTTCCCCGCCCGGGCCATTCTCAATGAGCCAACCCATCATTTTTCATACCAGGACTGCGCGGTAAGAAAAACAGCTTTTGAGATAGTAGAGCGGGAAAAGCTGGGAATCCTTTAGCTGTTTTTTTCTATGGTACCCTGTGGGAACATTTGAATTCATCAAAATCCTTCAGGTTATTTTGTGCAATAAAATTAATTATCCAAAAAATAATTTATATATCAGGGGCTAATAAATCCACTTCCTTTGAATATTGCGGGTGCTGACCAGAAACAGAAAAAGGCTGAAGCCGAGAAGCACCGGGAAGCTTATCAGGGGTGAAATAAAACCGGTTCCGTTAATTGCAGTTTTTAGAATATCTGCACCGTAGGTCAGGGGCAGGGCATAAGAAAGGGGCCGGATCAGGGCCGGCAGGTTTTGAATGGGGAGAAACAGGCCGCAGAGAAATATCATGGGAAAGCGGAAAAAGTTGGAAAAGGTCTGGGCTTCAAAGACCTCGCTGACGGATACGGAGATAAAGAGGCCCAGGAAGGTAGAGGTTACGGCAATGAACAGTATGCTGAAAAAAGCTGTTGTCCAGTTGATGCCGGACAGGTCAATGAAAAATGAGGCAAAGAACACCGGGACCAGCGCATTCAGTACTCCAAAGATGATGGCTCCCGTGGTTTTGGCCAGCATGAGAAGATTCAGGCTGATGGGCGCCAGCAGCAGCCTTTCAAAGGACCGGCTTTTCCGTTCAAAGGTGATGGTTACGGCCAGCATGGAGGTGGTACCGAATAATACGGATAAAGCCATAACTCCCGGTAAAATCTCCCTGATATTTACGGCACTTTCTGAGCGGATAAAGAACATAAGGGTCCAGGCAAAGGGGAATATAAGCCCCCAGCTGATATTGGGCGGTTTTAGGTAGTAGGTTTTCATATCTTTCATCAGTATGCTCCAAAAGGCTATGTATTTTTTCACTTTTTCCTGCCCCCTTCTTTTTCTTTCTTCATGTTAGCTATTTTAATTCCGGTTACTTTTACAAAGATTTCTTCTAATGAAGGCCGGATGATCCTGGCTTCCCTGACCAGAACATTTTTTTCGTCAAAGTGTTTCATAAAAGGCATAAGGTCTATCTTATCCCTGGAGAAAATTCGAATCACATTCTCGTTAAATTTATGGACACGGATATCCGGAAAGGCATCGGTTAAAGACTGGTTTAAGGGGGCGGTATTATTATCGAAAACAAATTCCACCGCGTTCTCCCTCTGTGCTTCCTGCATGAGTTCACCGGTTGTCCCGATTTTTACGATTTCCCCACCTACAATAAATCCAATGCGGTGGCAGAGCCTTTCGGCCTCTTCTATATAATGGGTAGTTAAAAAAATGGTTGTACCGCTGTTATTGAGGGTTAAGACCAGTTTTCTGATCTGCCGGGCGCTCTCCACGTCAATGCCGGTAGTGGGTTCATCCAAAAAAAGAATCTCCGGTTCATGAATGATGCCGGCTGCAATGGTCAGCTTCCTTTTCATCCCTTTGGAATAAGCCTTAAAAGGCCTTGAGCCCGTATCTGTCAGGCCAAACTGCTCCAAAAGTTGTTTGGCTCGGGTTTCTCTTTTCACCTTATCTATTCCATATAGAGACGCACAAAAGATCAGGTTGTCCAGTCCGCTCATTTCATCGTACAGGTTGCTTTCGTCCGGAACAATACCTATGAGCTGCTGAACTTTTTTTATGTCTTTTATACCGTCTTCCCCTGCCATTTGGATCGAGCCGGAGGAGGGCCTGGCCAGCCCGGTCAGCATGTTTATGGTGGTGGTTTTCCCAGCCCCGTTGGGGCCTAGAAACCCGAAAATTTCCCCTTTTGTAACGGAAAAACTTGCTCTCTTAACGGCGGTAAAGCCGTTATAGTTTTTTGTTAGCTGCGCCGCCTCTATAATATTCAAATGGGATCCCCCTCTTTACAGCACGGCTGATTGCTAATAGTGTTTTTCCTGCACTTGTTTTCTGCAGGGGCCAGGGTTGAGAGCGTAACAATGCTGGAGGCAGCTTCTCTAAGGAGTTCTCGATCTACGTAATAATGAGTATAGTATCCTCTTTTTTCTCCCTTGACAATGCCTGCCGTTCTCAGCACTTTCAGATGCTGGGATACGGCGGATTCCGTGATATTCAGCTGTTTTGACAGTGCCCCTACGCAGTAATTATGCTGCAGAAGCAGTTGGATTAGGGCAAAGCGGGTTTCATCAGAAAGAGCCTTCAGGATTGTAATCAGTTCCGACAAGAAATCACCTCATTTTAATTAAGCTAATGCTAAAATAAATAATAGCATACTTAATTGTAATTATCAAGAGCTCAAACGTAAATATGTGAGCTTTAGAGTTTCGAGCTGAAACCTTTCCACATTACGGGTCTTTGACAGTTTAATAATAAAAAATCGCTCAAGCCTTTGAAAAGGCTTATTTTTTTTGTCAAATTTGCCAAGTTTATCTTTCGTAATGCCTCGTAATGTGGTATAATATAAGGGATTGGAGGAGTTGACTTTATGAGATTATCGTTTTCAAAATCTAAAAATGCCACTTCACTTTATGTAATAAAAGATGTTATTGAAAAGAATAAGCGCACTACTAAAATTGTAGAAAAACTCGGAACCATTACAGAGTTAGAGAAAAAATTAAACGGCCAAGATCCCATTGAATGGGCAAAAAAGTATATTGAGGAGCTTAACGAGAAAGAAAAAGAAACAAAACGAGAAGTGCTGGTTAAATATTCTCCCTCAAAACTGATCAACAAAGATGAACAGCACTCTTTTAACGGTGGATATCTTTTCCTGCAAAAAATTTACTATGAACTCGGAATACATAAGATTTGTAAGAAAATAACTCAGAAGTATAAATTCAATTTTGATTTGGATTCAATTCTTTCCAGACTGATTTATGGCAGGGTTATCTTCCCTTCTTCAAAACTCGCGACTTATCAACTTTCTAAGAAGTTTATAGAGCAGCCGAATTTTGATCTCCATCAAATATATAGAGCTCTTGAAGTTTTGGCTAAGGAAACAGATTTTATACAATCCTCATTATATGAAAACAGTTTAAAGGTTTCCAAGAGGAATACCGGTATTCTTTACTATGATTGCACCAATTACTTTTTTGAAATTGAACAAGAAGAAGGCAAAAAGCAATACGGCCCATCAAAAGAGCATAAACCAAACCCTATTGTTCAAATGGGTCTATTTATGGATGGGGACGGTATTCCTCTTGCTTTTAGTATTAATAGGGGAAATATGAATGAACAGCTCACATTAAAACCTTTAGAAAAGATGATTTTATCCGATTTTGAGCTTTCTAAGTTTATCGTCTGCACCGATGCCGGTCTTGCTTCTGAGGCTAATCGAAAGTTTAATGATAAGGATGATCGAGCTTTCATTACAACCCAGTCTATAAAAAAATTAAAAAAACACCTTAAAAAATGGGCACTTGCTACA
Source organism: Candidatus Contubernalis alkalaceticus (assembly GCF_022558445.1). NCBI lineage: Bacteria > Bacillati > Bacillota > Dethiobacteria > Dethiobacterales > Dethiobacteraceae > Candidatus Contubernalis > Candidatus Contubernalis alkaliaceticus. The sequence goes on along the minus strand of NZ_CP054699.1, from coordinate 2,727,020 downwards.
GATGGCTGGCAACGTTCGGGAGATATGAAATCTTATGATATCTCCAAACTTGATGAGAATAAGGATAAAAACAAAGTCTTTTACAAGGAGCGCTGGATTAAAGAGAACGGTTTTGAGCAAAAACTTATTGTAACATACTCCATTAAATACAGGGATTATCAGCGCAAAATCCGCAATTCTCAAATAGAACGAGCTCAAAAAACAATAGATACTAACCCTGCAAAAATAAAGAAATGCAGGCAAAACGATTACAAAAGATTTATTCATAAAACAAACTGCACTCCAGACGGTGAAGTTGCAGAAAATGAAATATATCATATTGATACCGTTCTTATCCAAAAAGAAGAAGCATTTGATGGTTTTTATGGGGTTTGTACCAATCTTGATGATGATGCCACTGAAATAATTAAGGTGAATCATAGAAGATGGGAAATAGAAGAATGTTTTAGAATTATGAAAAGCGAGTTTAAAGCAAGACCTGTATATTTAAGTAATGATGATAGGATAGAAGCACATTTCAACACTTGCTTTATATCATTAATTATTTATAGATTACTGGAAAAGAAGCTTAGTGAAAATTTTACATGTCATGAAATTATTAGTGAATTGCGCGAAATGAATTTCAAAGTAATTAAGGGTGAAGGTTATGAACCAATATATACAAGAACAGATTTTACTGATGCCTTACATGAAGCTTTTGGCTTTCGCACTGACTATCAGATTGTTACTACAAGTATGATGAAAAAAATTTTTAAAAGTACAAAATCATAAAAACATTACGCACTTTTTACATTAACATGAAATCCTGCAAATACCCTAATATCAAGGTGTTGCAGGATTTTTATTTCTATCAAGTGTCAAATACGGGAGCATACTTAATTGTAATTATCAAGAGCTCAAACGTAAATATGTGAGCTTTAGAGTTTCGAGCTGAAACCTTTCCACATTACTAACGACTATCTGTTTAATTTGGTTCGCTTTAGCCCACCTGACAAATACAGCTGGTTTTTTAAAAAAATCCACTTCCTTTGAATATTGCGGGTGCTGATCAGAAACAAAAAAACTGAAGCCCAAAGCACGGGAAGTTTATCAGGGATGAAATTAACCGGTGCCGGTGATTGTATCTGCACAGTGTTGTGGAAAAATATCACTAATATATCTGTATTTGCCTGTGCCTTCCATTGCGTTCCTATGGTAAATAATGTATAATATAATTGCTATTAGCACTATTAGGCTCGGAATTTATGTGCTTATAGGGCAAGCAAAAAACTTTAAACTGCAGTATTTCTGTATAAAAAATGAAGGGAGTGTTAAAAGTGATCAAAAAATTAAAAATAAATATACCTAAGCAAGATATTGTTTCATTTTGCCGTAAACACAATATTAAAAAGCTTTCTATTTATGGTTCTGCCTTACGTGGTGATCTTAAGCCGGAGAGTGATATAGATATACTTGTTGAATTTTATAAGGAATTTATTCCAGGCTTCTTTAAATTAGTTGATATGGAGGAAGAACTTTCTCTTATTTTCGGCGGTCGGAAAGTAGACCTGAGAACTCCTAATGACTTGAGCCGTTATTTTCGCAATGAGGTTTTAGAAACAGCGGAGGCGCTTCATGTTGAATCCTGATTTAGTAAGAATTAAACACATGATAGATGCTTCAACAGACATATTGAACTTTACATCAGGAAAAAGCCGGAATGATTTGGAAAATAATAAAATGTTGAGTTTGTCAGTTGTTCATTTGTTAGAAATCATAGGTGAAGCAGCCAGCAAAATTTCCAACAACTTCCGGAATAAACACGACGGTATCCCCTGGAATTCCATTACAGGAATGAGAAACCGCTTGATACATGGATATTATGATGTTGACCTGGACATTGTATGGAAAACTATCACTAATGATATTCCACCTCTACTAAAAGAGCTTAGGAATATTGTAAGATTAGAGGAATAAGGTCAATATTTATGTAGAAAATACGCTCTCCACGTTAATGCCGGTATTGGAGGCAGCCCCTACCCCTTTTTCGGAAAAAATCATGCCTGGTAGTTTAATCCTCTTTCGCCATGCAAACACGGCAAAGAAAGCCGCTTTTCCCTGGGATGCTTTTTCCCAACGCAAGCACATCGGTAGCAGGAGCACTTTTAGATATTGAATTTGTTCCACTGTCCCTGCGGCAGCGGGAAAAAGTATAAAAAGTGCTGCGGAAGATGACCAGGCATTTCTAAATTCGTTAAACCCCATTTTTTACGGCCCGGTTTTGAGACCTTAAATATTTCTTCATAGAAAAAAAGAAGGAATTACAATGAAGGAAGTCGAAAGTATGACACGAGAACTAGAATAGTAACACAACGTTGCTATCCCTGTGTTAGATGATAATAAAAATATTATTTTCTAAGATATTAAAAGATCTGGAAATAGAAAAATAATAATATCTAATAATCAAAGCCATGAAGGCTTCCTTATACAAGGGGCCTTTTTGCTTTTTTATTCTATAAATTATAAATTTTATAAAGGGGGTAATTAGTTGAAGGTTTATAAAAAAGGAGTATTAATTATTTTTGCGGTATTGTTTTTCTTAATTTCCATAGTGGGTTGTGGGGGAAATGATTCGGAGCTTGCAGCGGAAAAGAAAGCAGAAGATGAAATAGAAAAAGTTTCCCAGGAACTTACAGTTGCCATTTCTTCTGATGTCATGACCTGGGAAAGGGTTAACTTTCCGGGAGGAGATTCCCGCTTTGTTTGGTCACAGATTTTTGAAACATTGGTGCGTCTGGACACAGAACTAAATCAGATACCGGGTCTTGCCACCTCTTGGGAGGCCTCAGAGGGTGGAAAGGTATGGACTTTTTACTTGAGGGAAGGGGTTCAGTTTCACGATGGGACACCCTTTAATGCAGAAGCAGTAATTCATTCTTACGATGAAGAATCTTATGCTGCCAGGACTACTGTTCCGGTGGAGGAAATCATAGCAGAAGATGAGCATACAGTCACCTTTGTGCTAAGCCGGGTGGTGGACCTTCCTACCTACCTGACTCACGTGGCCTGGCCAATAATGAGCCCTGCCAGCTATGACGACAGCGGCAGTTTTAAGGGCCCTTCCGGCACCGGGCCTTTTTCCCTGGAAAAACATATTACGGATCAGGAAGTAATTGTGGTAAGGAACGAGAATTACTGGGGAGAAAAAGCAACTTTGGATAAGGTAATTTTTCAGGTTATCCCTGATCCCTCTACTCGAGTGATGGCTTTGGAGGCTGGCCAGGTGGATATGGCTTTGAAGCTGAATGAGTCGGATGCTGAGCGATTAAGAGAAAACCCTGAGATTGAAATAAATACAAAACTTTCCACCTTTACCGATTTTCTTCAGTTCAACACTAAGAAGGCTCCTCTGGATGACTATAGGATTAGACAGGCCATCTCACTGGCAATAGATACGGAATCCATTGTAAGTGAATTGTTGGTTGATATTGGGGTGCCGGCTATGGGCCGTCCCCTGTCCCCCGTTATGAAGTACAGCAATACTGACCTTAAGATACAGCCTGACCCACAAAAATCCCGAGAGATTTTAGATGAGGCGGGTTGGGAAGACAAAAATGGAGATGGAATATTGGAAAAAGACGGTACAGTTCTGGAGTTGACTGCCATTCTCTCTGCCTGGAGCCCCCGCCAAAAAATTAGTGCTGAAGCGATTCAGGGGCAGCTGAGAGAAGTAGGGATTGATTTGAAGTTATTAATTATGGAATCCGGGGCAGAATCTGAGGCGGAGGAAAGAGGAGATTTTGACATTTTAGTGAGGACCGGATACTTAACCTGGGGAGATTATCCGCATCATTTAAAAATGCATACGTCTCATCATCCTTTCAGCCATTATGCCAACGAGGAATATGATCCACTGGTGATGCGGGGGGAATCAGCTGATTTAACCGAGGAGGAGAAATGGGAGGTATATGAACAGGCCCAACGGCATCTAATGGAGTTTGTGCCCGCTGTTTATCTCATCCATGAGGAGAAAGTGGTAGCTGCCCGCAGCAATGTAAAGGACTATCAGATCAGCGCCGAGGATCCATGGCTGAATCTTATGGGAATTACCATTGAATAGGGAGGCAAATAATGGAAAATGAGAAATTGTTTAACAGTCTGGAAGCCGAGTTTCATTTGAAGTTTTTTTGTGAGGAACCATATATTAATGCTGAACCTTTATATGAGATTTTGGAGAATTATTCAAGCAGCTTTAAAAAATATCATATTCTTTTAACTGCTATAAATATTGGGATGTTTAAAATTTTAATTCATCCAACCACTTTAACAGATCTTACTCAACAGTTGAAAATTGATTTTAATTTTGTTTTTAAGATCTGTCAAGGTCTAAAGATGCTGGGATTAGTGGTAGAAGATAATGGAATTTACCAAAATACTGAAGTTAGTAATTTATATTTGCTTTCTGATTCACCTTTTTACCAGGGAAGTGTTTTTGAAAATATACAGAATGGTTTAGTGTTGTGGCAAAATCTCACCAATACACTAAAAAATGGTTCAGTTAAAATGCGAGAAGAAGTATTTTTTGCAGACAATCTAATCCATTCATTAGCAGAGGAAGCTTTATGTGGGGAAATGCAGAGAACTGTAAGTATTGTTACAGAGCTGCCTCAATTCAAGAAAGCGAATAAATTACTTGATCTTGGAGGAGGTCATGGTTTATATGCCATAGCATTTTCTAAGTTAAATTCTAATCTGCAGGCGTATATATATGATTTCCCAAATGTTATTGAGGATACAAAGAAATACATTGAGAAATACAATGCCAATAGGGTGGAGGTTATTCCTGGAAACTTTTTTAAAGACAGTATAGGGAATGACTATGATATTATATTTTTAGCCTCTAATCCTGGGGGAAAGAATTCAAAACTTGTTCTAAAAATATTTGAGAGCTTAAAAGCTGGAGGTATTTTTGTCAATAAACACAGCTTTTATAGTAAAAAGGAAGAATCGAAAAATATTTTACTGGATATAGAGTGGAATTTAACTGCTTTTGAAGGTATTTCCAAGGGAAACAAAGTATACAGTTTTGAAGGAGATCTATCTTATGAGGAATACATGGAGCTGTTAAAAGAACATTTTGTTGTAGAAAAAGTAATTGATGCGCCTGCTTTTGCTGGTTATCCCTTGTCTAAGATTGGGGACACATTAGATTCAAAAATTATAATTGCTGTAAAGAATTGAATTATTCCCTTGTTTAATATTACAGTAATTGGGAGGCGTGAAAAATGGAAAATAGGGAATGGTTTAATAATCTGGCAGCTGAATGGGATTCTATGTTGACAGATGAAAAGGTTAAAATCTTAACTGATATTATCAAAAGGCTTAATATACCTGAAAACAGTAGTGTTTTAGATGTTGGCACCGGAACAGGGGTACTTGTACCCTGGTTGAAAGAAGTCGTTGGTTTTGGCGGCAGGCTGGTAGCCCTGGATTATGCTCCAGAGATGGTAGCCAAAGCCAGGGAAAAGTATGGCAGTCAAGCAGTATTTCTGGTAGCTGACGTTCATTCATTGAAATTTTCAGACGAATCTTTTGATAGGGTTATCTGCAACTCTGCTTTTCCTCATTTTTCCGACAAACCAAAGGCGATGGCGGAGATGAGCCGCATTTTGAAAAAAGGCGGCAGGCTGCATATTATTCACACATCTACCCGGGATGAATTGAACAAGTTTCACAGCAGCTTGGATGGTCCAGTTTCAAAGGATATGCTTCCCGATGATGAAGAGATGGCTGTTTTAATCCGGGAGGCTAAAATGGAGAAAATAGAAATACAGGATGGTCCAGTTTTCTACCTGATGACCGCCGGTAAATGTTAAAGAAATATAGTTAGGGCAATTCAAATGCTTTTTTTAAAAAGGAAAAACGAAATACGAAATATATTAGAGTAACGAAACCAGAGTAAACTTTGGTTTCGTTTTTTTTTGACTAATACTACAGCTAAAACTGGTAAATAAGTGGTGCCATGGGTGTCACGGGGACATCAGGTATATTTCCATAATTTTTTTAAAAAGTTGCAGTGTTTTGCTCATTTTTTACGTCTATAATAGAGGGGGAAGGAGGGAGCTATGAAATCAGAGGACAATCTCATCAAAGCAGCTTTAGCAAAAGACCAGGAAGCTTTCAGGGAAATAGTTGATATATATCAGGCCTTTGTCTTTGCCATTATACTTAATATTATAAGAGATTATCAAGAAGCAGAAAATATAGCCCAAGAGACTTTCATACAGGTATACCGCTCCCTGCCCCAGTATCAATTTAAAGGTTTTAAGACCTGGATTGGTAGGATTGCCACCAATAAGGCAATCGATTTCAAGCGAAAGCGTATGAAGGAGAAGGAAGGACAGTTGAGTCTATCTGATCAGCTTTTAAACCAGGATTTATCAAAACAAGATTTATTGGAAGATAGAATTATCAGAAAAGAAGAGTTAGAAAATATGGAAAGGCTGATTAACCGTTTACCGGAAAAATACCATAATGTAATGATAAAACACTTTATACAAGCTAAAAGCTATCAGAAAATAGCGGATGAAGAAGGGGTAAGCATAAGGACCGTTGGATCCAGGCTTTACCGGGCAAAAAAGCTCATGCGGCAGTATAGGGAGGAGGGGGGATAAAATGAAACATTACAGTAAAAAAGAGTGGCAGCTTTATATTAATGGAGAAATTGGAATAAAGCAGCAGACTGAGATGGAAGACCATTTAGTTGATTGTGATAGCTGCCTGAAAGAATATTTATCTGCAGTAGAGGCAGCTGAATTGGCTGAAGGGGACAGCTTAGTAAGTGCTGGTTTTACTGATAATGTAATGGCAAAACTTAAAATTTTAGAGATGAAAGTGCCGGAAAAATCAAAGAAAAAAAGATCCAGATCCTCCAATATCCTTATATTCTATACTGCGGCCGCCTGTATTACATTGGTATTTCTCAGCTGTGGGGTGTTTGACTCGATTGGTCATTATGTGCCCAAAACAACTTATCAAATGGTAGATTCTACGAATCAGACTGATTTCTTAGCAAGTGGTTGGTCGGAGCGTTTGTTAGATTTTGTGACGGTGGAATTAAGTAATCAAGATAAGAGGGGTGAAGAGCTTGAATAAGAAAAGTAAACTGTTAACCTTTATACTGTCTATTATTCCCGGCCTGGGCCAAGTCTATTTGAATTATACTGTTCGAGGTTTAATCTTTCTTTTTGCAGTAGCTGGAACTATATTAGCTAGCTTTATTATACATGAACTTTTTTATGCCGGTCAGATTTTACTTATTTTCTTACCGTTTATATGGCTGGTTGCCATGGTGGACAGCATGATATTAGTTGACCGAATTAATAAATATGGGGTAGAAGATAAATATGAACAGAACCAATCAGTTCATATAGAGCTGGAAAAACAGAACAGAAAGATTATTGCCATGATGCTGTCTATAATTCCAGGGGCTGGACATATGTATCTTGAACTGCAAAAGCAGGGGATACAGTTAATGACTATGTTTTTCTTTGTTATTTTTATTATCGATTTTCTTCAATTAAGTTTCCTGATGTTTGCCCTGCCTATCATCTGGTTTTTTGGGGTGTTTGATACCTTAAAGAAGGTGTCCAGCCAGGAGCCTTTAGTAGATGAAGATATACTGCTCTTGTCTTGGATCAATGTGGAAAGAAGCCGGTCTATTTCCAGAGACAGGGTTATTGGATATGGATTAATAGGGATTGGCGTTATTTTAATCTTTAACCGCATAGCCGTTCCCTTCATCCAAGAATTTATTCATTGGCGAGTAAGCCAATACCTCCGGACCGGGTTGACAGCTTTACTATTTATTATTGGCGGGGTTAAGATGCTGGCAGGAAATAAAGAAGAGGAATCTGAAGAAAATAATGGAGGTGCTAACTTATGCGACAGTGGCGAGTAGGCAGCATGTCTATGGGAGTGCTTTTGATCTCTTTTGGTATCCTGCTGCTGGCGGCACTTATACAGCAGACACCGGTTATCAATCTTATATTAGACTGGTGGCCGGTAGTGCTAATTATATTAGGATTAGAGGTAGTTGTATATCTTTTTCTATCTAAGGAAGAGCATCCAAAAATAAAGTATGATCTTTTGAGCATGTTTTTAATATTTGTTACAGGGATTTTCAGCCTTGGTATGTATACAGTTTCCAGTATTGGGCTTATTCCCAGGGTAACGGCTGCTATAGCCAGTCAGGAATATACTGTTGTGGCACCTGAGTCAAAAATAAGGGTTTCCTCTTCGGTAGAAAAGATAGAATTTATTCTTCCTAATGCTCCTATAAACTTTAAAAAGGGAGAAGAGGGCCAACTGGTTATTTTCGCCAGGGGACAGGTTACCGCAGAAAGTATGGAAAGGGCTGAGGAATTAGCGGTTCAAGGAAAAGTGACAGCTGATCAAGTGGGGGAGGTGCTGTATGTTCAATTTTCTGATGTGCCGCAGGCGAAAAGTTTTAACCTGGGAGCTGCAGATTTTACCTATACAGTATTCCTGCCGGAGGATAAATTGGTAGAAATAAAGAGGCAGTATTTCTATAATTCATACCATTATTATCCTGTGGAAATAGATAGTGATGCCGTGAGCAATCATTTTATGGTAGATGTTTCAGGCAGTGTTAGGCTTAGAGTTAACAGTCAGGCTGATCTGGCCGTTACCGCTGTGGTCATCGGCCCAAATTCTTTAAGAGGAAACGTGGATTGGAGCATGGAAACACAGTCCGAAACCCACGAAACTGTGGGGAATGTATCCTTTGGTTCGGGCCTTCACCGGGTAAACATAGTAAACCAGGGTGATGTGGAAGTAATTTTCTTTGATTATGTGCAGGTGGAAGAAACATTTTTTTAGAGTTTTGGAAATTATGACATACTGTTGTCATGTTATCATTGGTATAATGTTAAAATCTCGTCTTTGACAGTTGTTACAAGCAAAAAGCTTGATGATCCCTGATTTACAAGGATTATCAAGCTTTTTTTGTATTCAAAAAAGTGAGTAATGTTTTTATTTTTTTGTCGCTTTAAAAATTTTTTTCATTTGTTTTGTTTTTATAATCTGGTAGTCTGTACGGAAATCAAATGCCTCATGTAAATCATCAGTAAAGTCAGTTCTCGTATATGTTGGAGTGTAACCCTCCCCCTTTATTTCATGAAAGTTCATATCCTTTAATCCTCTAATTATTTCACTGCAGGTATATTTCTCACCAAGCTTTTTTTCCAATAATCTGTAAATAATTAAGGATATAAAGCAAGTTGTAAAATGTGCTTCTATTCTGTCATCACGGCTTAAATAAACAGGTCTGGCTTTAAATTCACTTTTCATAATTCTAAAACATTCTTCAATCTCCCATCGTCTATTGTTTACTTTAATTATTTCAGAAGCATCATCCTCAAGGTTTGTACATACAGCATAAAACCCATCAAAGGCTTCTTCTTTAGCGATAACCTCTGTATCAATACTGTATATTTCTTTTTCAGCAATTTCTCCATCAGGAGTAAAATTAGTTTTTTTAATAAATCTTCTGCAATCATTCTGATTACATTTTTTTATTTTTGTAGGATTTGAATCTATTGTTTTTTGTGCACGTTCTATCTGTGAATTACGGATTTTTCTTTGATAATCTCTATACTTGATAGAGTACGTCACAATGATTTTTTGTTCAAGGTCATTTTCTTTAATCCAACGTTCTTTGTAAAACATTTTATTTTTAGCTTTCTCATCATCTAGTTTAGAGATGTCATAGGTTTTTACATCGTTAGAGAGGTGCCATTCGTTTGGATCAAGTGCCCATTTTTTTAGATGTGCTTTTAATTTCTTAATTGATTGAGTTGTAATAAATGCTCGTTCTTCCCTGTCGTTAAATTTTCTGTTATTTTTGGACGCTAGACCGGCATCGGTACATACGATAAATTTAGAAAGATTAAAATCAGATAGAATTTTCTTTTCTAAGGGTTTTAGTGTTAATTGTTCATTTGTATTTCCTTTGTTGATGCTAAATGCAAGAGGGATACCGTCTCCATCCATAAATAGGCCCATTTGAATGATTGGGTTTGGTCTATGCTCTTTTGATGGACCGTATTGCTTATCGCCATCTGCCTGTTCAATTTCAAAAAAATAATTGGTGCAATCATAATAAAGTACACCAGTATTTCTCTTAGAAACTTTTAAACTGTTGTTGTACAAGGATGATTGTAAAAAATCCGTTTCCTTAGCAATAACTTCAAGAGCTCTGTATATATGTTGAAGTTCAAAGTTAGGTTGTTCTATAAATCTTGAGGAAAGTTGGTAAGTGGCGAGCTTAGATGAAGGGAAGATTATTCTTCCGTAAATCAATCTGGAGAGTATGGAGTTTAGGTCATATGTAACCTTGTATTTTCCTAACATTTCTTTACATATTTTGTGAAGGCCAAGTTGATAGTATATTTGTTGAAGAAAAAGATAACCACCGTTAAAAGAGCGCTGTTCATCTTTCGTAATGACCTTGGAAGGTGAGTACTTTACCAACACATCAAGCTTTTCTTCCTTCTCTTTTTGATTCAGCTCTGCTATGTATTTCTTTGCCCATTCAATGGGATCCTGGCCGTTTAACTTTTTACTCAAATCATTAACTGTTCCAAGTTTTTCAACAATCTTTGATGAATGTACACCATTCTCATAAGTTGATTTAATTACGTAAAGAGATGTGGAATTTTTTGATTTCGAAATAGACAATCTCATATTAACCCCCCAATCCCTTATATTATAACATAATACTCAATAATACTCAATAGAAATAGGTGAAAAATTGACAAATTTGCAATAAAAAAAGCCCTATTTTCAAGGCTTTTAAGACATGTGTTCATTATTCAACTGTCAAAGACCCGAGCATGGAAACACAGTCCGAAACCCACGAAACTGTGGGGAATGTATCCTTTGGTTCGGGCCTTCACCGGGTAAACATAGTAAACCAGGGTGATGTGGAAGTAATTTTCTTTGATTATGTGCAGGTGGAAGAAACATTTTTTTAGAGTTTTGGAAATTATGACATACTGTTGTCATGTTATCATTGGTATAATGTTAATATAGTTTACTCTAACATTATGTCATAGTGTATAATACTGTCCTGAAAACTGGAAAATAAGCGGTGCCATGGGGACGTTTCCAGCGTCACCGGAGCAAGAGCGGAGGTCCGAAGGCTTGGACGATGGAAACGTCCCCGTGGCTTAGCGGTGTAAGATAAGCAGCCTTTTGTTATAGTAATAATGGGAGTTAGAGTAAAATAATTAGACATCAGGAAATGTTGTTTGAGCAGCAGATATTTTAAGAAAGTCTTTATACGAGGGGATATAAAGTGCAATTTATTCCGGCAAAAACCATCATTTCAGGATATGCTGACAACAATTCCTGGTTTGGTAATAACTACAACATGAATATTTACAAGGGTTGTTGTCATGGCTGCATATATTGTGACAGCCGCAGTGAGTGTTACCATATAGAAAAATTTGATGAGGTAAGGGCAAAAGAAAATGCTCTTGCGATAATTGCCCGTGAGCTTCAATCAAAACGCAAAAAAGGTGTGGTTGGAACTGGAGCAATGAGTGACCCTTATAATCCATTTGAAAAAAAGTATATGCTCACAAGAGGGGCGCTGGAACTGATAGACCGTTATGGTTTTGGTGTATCTATTGCTACTAAAAGTGATTTGATCGCCAGGGATATAGATATTTTAAAAAATATTGCGGTACATTCTCCAGTGCTGATTAAGATGACTATCACCGCGAAAGATGATAAATTGTGTAAAATAATTGAACCCAATGTGGCTCTATCATCGGAAAGATTTGCGACCATAAAAAAACTGACAGACCAAGGTGTTTTTGCTGGAGTATTATTAATGCCGGTACTGCCCTTCATAGAAGATAATGAAGAGAATATCAAAGGCATTATTGAGTATGCATGCAAAAATGGAGCAAAGTTTATATATCCTGCTTTTGGTGTAACCTTAAGGCAGAATCAGAGAGATTGGTATTACCAAAAATTGGAAGATCTCTTTCCAGGCCTTAAAGAAAAATATATTAAGAAATTTGGAAATACCTATGAATGCCGTTCTCCAAAGGGTAATGAGTTATGGAATTTATTCCGAGGCCAATGTGACCAGTTAGGAATTCATTATAAAATGGTTGATATTATTAAATTGTATAAGAAAGGCTATGGTTATAAGCAGCTTTCAATTTTTGATTAAAATATTATTTTGTGAGTTTTTTTCAATTTATGGCAAATCTCTTGTGCAGTTTGCCATAAGTTTTTCAGCCAGTGCTGCCATTTGTTCCGGTGATTCCGTCATCCCGTTATCAAACCAGCGGCGCAGCAGGGCGACGCAGCCGAAGGCAATAAAAGAATAATAGTATTCGTAATACTCATCCTTATCGCTGGCAAAAAGACTTTGCCATTCCTTATTATTTTGTGGACGGCACATATCAATTACCTGGTTTAAGAAGGTGGTTTCTTTTGTTCGAAGAATGGCGATGAAAATTTGAGAATTGGCAGCGAAATATTTAAACGCTTCAAGCAAAACCGGCATCAAGGGTACCTGAGTAAGTTTTCGGTATTTGGTGATGATTCCAATAAAATCATCCATTATTTCTTTTTCTATCTGCTCAAACAAGTCATATAAATCCTTGTAATGTAGATAGAAAGTTCCTCGATTAATATCCGCTATTTCAGTTAATTCGCTTACGGTGATATCCTTTAAGTCCTTTTCCATCAATAGCTGCGTTAGGGTTTTTCGAATAATCACTTTTGTCTTGCGTATGCGTCGATCATCATGTGATTTTTTCATGAGCATTTCTCCTGGTATCAAACAATTTATTCACATATGTCCAATAATCAACATATGGACAGTAATTGACTATTGTTTTTTAAATTATAACTTATTATAATATACAAGAGTCTAAAATTCAACACTTGTTAATTTTGAGTGTTTTTTTGAGGTGAGTAATCTGGAGAAAATTGCTGATACTATATTACGGCAAAAAAACGTAGTGTTAATTGTTTTTTTATTGGTAGCATTGGTTTGTGCAGCATTAATGTCTTTAGTCAATATTAATTACAAGCTCTCCGATTATTTGCCGGAGGATAATCCTTCTACCACAGCTTTGCAGGTTATAGATGAGAATTTTGATGAAGAGATACCAAATCTTTCGATCTTTATTGAAGACATTAGTATTCCTGAAGCTCTTCAAATCAAAGAGCAGATTAAGGAAATGAACGGTGTGGAGAGTGTGCTTTGGCTTGATGACGTGATTGATGTTTATAAGCCACTGGAGATAGAGGATTCTGCCACGGTTGAAGCATGGTATAAGGATGGCGGTGCGCTGTTTTCCGTGTCTGTGAACAAGGATCATCTGGTTGAGCACATCGATTCTTTGACAGAATTTGTTGGAGAGCGTGGAGTGATGGCTGGAGAAGCATTCAATCAGGCCATGGCACAAAGTTCCACCATGGAAGAAATCCCAAAAATTATTCTATTCGTTGTGCCTTTGGTGCTTATAATCTTGTTGTTTTCTACCAGTTCGTGGTTTGAGCCGGTACTTTTTTTGATAACCATTGGAGCTGCTATTTTGATTAATGAGGGTACCAATATTTTTTTAGGTGAAGTATCCTTTGTGACTAGATCCACCAGTTCCATATTACAGCTGGCGGTATCCATGGACTATGCTGTTTTTTTACTGCATAGTTTTGCCCGACTTCGGAAGAAGAATGTGAATATCCAACAGGCCATGTCAAAAGCCATGGTTCAATCCTTTTCCTCCATTTCAGCCAGTGCAATGACAACTATTCTCAGTTTTTTAGTATTGGCATTGATGCGGTTTAAAATCGGGCCCGATATGGGGATGGTGCTGGCTAAAGGTGTATTAACCAGCTTCATTAGTGTAATGGTTCTTTTGCCTGTTTTAGTAATTTCAACTAGCGGGCTGATGGATCGTACTCACCACCGTCCACTGCTGCCTTCTTTTGAAAAATTCAGCAGAGTTGTTGTTCGGCTTTGTATACCCCTGTCCATAATTGTAATGATTATAATGGTTCCTGGTTATTTAGGACAAAAAAATAACCAATTCATCTACGGCTCCTCTGGGATGAACAGTGCTGATTCCCAGGCTAAAATAGACATGGATAAAATTAACAGTGTTTTTGGGGAATCGGTACAGATGGTATTACTGGTTCCTGAAGGTGATATCGTTAAAGAGACACAGTTGGGGAGTGCTTTGGAGCAGTTGGAAAATGTGACCTCTGTGGTGTCCTATTCCCATATGGTAGGGGCTCAAATTCCTGAGGATTTTCTGGCAGCTGATCAACTGGCACATTTTCGTTCCGGTCAATACAGTCGATTGATTCTTTATGTGAACACATCTGATGAGGGTGAAGATGCTTTTCGGGCAGTGGAAGCGGTGCGGGAAACAGCAAAAAACTATTACTGGGAAGAAGATTATCACCTGGTGGGGCAAAGTGTTGTCAATTATGATCTTAAGGATACAATTGTTAAAGATAATCAGGTAGTTAGTATTGCGGTAATTCTAGCCATTGGGTTGGTGCTGCTCTTGACATTCCGCTCCCCATCCATCGCTATAGTTTTACTTTTGGCAATAAAAGGGGCAACCTGGTTGAATCTGAGTATTCCCTATTTTGCCGGTTATCCCCTTAATTATCTTGGTTATCAGATTATTAGTTCTGTGCAATTGGGGGCTACTGTGGATTATGGCATCTTATTTGCACAACAATACACATGGAATCGTAAAATTATGGATAAACGAAGTGCTGCAGGCAGGACGATTTCCGATACAGCGGCTTCAATTCTTACTCCCGCAAGCATTTTAACCATCGCGGGGCTTATGTTGGGTTTAGTCTCCAGCAATGGAATCATTAGTCAAATGGGTGCTATTCTGGGCCGGGGAGCCATGCTGTCCGCCGGGATGGTGTTATTGGTACTGCCGGGAATGCTAATCTTGTTTGATAAGATTATTCAGAAAACCACAGTAAAAACAGCTCATAAGGAGGAAATAGAAGGATGAGACAAGTATGTAAAAAAACAGCTGCCATTGTTTTAGTGGGAATCCTGCTGAGCATTATGCCGGCAAATATTTTAGCGACGGAGCTTGAAATACAACCGCCCAAAGAAGAAGTAATCTATGTTAAACTTTCTTCCGATGGTTCAGTAATAAGTGCCTATGCTGTCAACAGCTTTGAACTGAACCAGGGGGGGCAATTTGTGGATTATGGCGACTATGAAGAAGTACATAACTTAACCACGACAGATAAACTTTCAGTGGTAGACAATGCCGTCAATATTATTGCCCCAAAGGGAAAGTTTTACTATCAAGGGAATCTTAAGAAAGCGGAATTACCATGGAATGTAGCAGTCAGCTACCAGTTGGATGGCGTGCCTATTACAGCGGAAGAGATATCAGGTGCATCTGGAAAACTAAAGATTGAGCTTACTATTAAAGATAATTCATATGCAAATCCTGTTTTTGTAGAGAATTATTCTTTGCAGATTTCTATGACACTGGATACCGACCGCTGCAAAGCTATTGAGGCGGAAAATGCCACCATTGCAATGTCAGGGAAGGATAAAATCATTAATTTTGTTAAAATGCCCGGGGTCAATGGACAGTATATCGTTTCCATGGATGTAATTGATTTTAAGATGGCGGGGATACAAATCAGCGGCATTCCTTTTTCCATGAGCTTTGATTTGCCCGATATCCATGGATTTACCGGCGACCTTTCCTTACTGCAGGACGCCATAAAAGAACTGGATGAAGGTGCTCAGGAGTTAGCGAAGGGTACTGGAGGCCTAAAAGACGGATCTAACCAGTTTCATCGCGGCTTGCAGGATATGCAAGGGGGGATGGAGGATTTGAAGAATGGCCTCAGGCAGCTGACCGGCGGTAATGCTGAATTGGAAAACGGTTCAAAGCAAATCTTAGATGCACTGACCATCATACAGAGTAGTTTAGCCGATTATAACGCTGCCGACATGGATTTTCGTCAATTAACAGAAGGTTCTTCTGCTATTTTGGGTGGAATCAATCAATTGTCCGGAGGGCTGGATGCTTTACAGGGAAGTTTTTCCCAAGTTGACGCAGCTATCAGTCAACAAACCGGGGGTGCTTATCCCGGTCTCAAGCAGGCTAATGAAGCCACTATTGTCTCCTTAAATCAGCAAATAGAGGCGTTATATGCCAATCCCGAAGCTAACGCCCACCAAATTCAGCAGCTCACTATGATTGTCGGACTATTGTCCGCTAATAACCAATTGGTAACAGGATTGAAAACCGGAATCTGCGGCAGCGGCACAGCGGAAAATCCAGGCCTGGCTTCGGGTGCCGGTGCATTAGCGTCCCAATATGTGCAATTTGATGATACAATTCAAGCTATGCCTGTTATGCTAAATGAAATGGTCAGTGGTATTTTGCAGTTGAAAGATGGGATTGACCAACTGACTATGAACTATGGGGTGTTTCATCGTGGAATAGAGCAATATTTATCTGGAACCGCGGCAATATATGATGGATACAGCAGGCTATCTAGTGGTTTTAATGATGTGGTTGCCGGAAGCGCAGATTTAAACTGGGGCGTAAATTCCCTGTTCGATGGTATGCAGGACTTTGCTCATGGCACTATTGAATTGAGACGGGAAACCTCAGATATGGATGTTAAAATTGAGGAAGAAATTGATAATCTTATGTCTGATTTTATACCCGGTGATTTCGAAATGGTATCGTTTACTTCCGCAAAGAATACCGAGGTTAATTTGGTACAATTTGTGATGATGACTGATGGGGTTCAAGCTGAGGAGAATGAAGTAACTGAAACGCCTGAGCCTGTTGAGCAAACCTTGTGGCAGAGAATCTTGGCTCTCTTTGGAATACTCTAAACGATTAACATTATTGTTTTGCGAAAAGCTTATGTAGAAGTGCTGAAAACAAAAAGTTGTTAATAGAGTGCATACAGATTATAATAATTTAATTATTGTAAATCAGGTGACTCTATATTATAATTATTATAGTTTGGGTGGGAAAAAATTTATTTGAAATTATTATTTTTCCATGTTTTATAATTTAATAAAGTATTGCTTCAAGGTGCCTCTAGTTTTTTTGAGGATAATAGGGAACCAGGTGTAAATCCTGGATGGTCGCGCCACTGTAAGCGGGGAGTATGTTTTTTAAATGCCACCGGACTAAAATCTGGGAAGGCCGAAACAGACACTGATCCGTAAGTCAGGAAACCTGCCTTAAGCAGAACACAGATTGCCTTCTTCGCTGGAAAGGGGTGCTGCATATTGCTAAACTGATTTATATAGGTTTAGGTTAAGGTTCCTCAATTTTTAATGAAGAAAATGAGGAATTTTTTTATTTATTTTTTAGGTTTAAGACAGTTTAAATATTATTTAAAGTTGAAGACCGTACTGACTGGAAAACCAGAGGTACCATGGTTATGGTATTTTTGGTTTTTTTTGTGGTTACAAGTTAGTAGAGTATGAATTTTTTCTAGGTACAAGAAGGAGGAAAATGATGTGGGAAATGAGCAGATTCAAATTAATCATCAAATCAACAGCCCTGAACTTTGGGAGGAGATATGGAACAGGGCCAGGGAAGAATCTTTATTGCGACGAAAAAGGAAAAGTCTAAAAGATACGGTAAACCATTGGAATAAAAGGGCGAAAAAATTTGAGAAAAATGTTACGGGAGAAAAAGGCAGGAGAAGGATAGGAAGGGTTTTTAACTGGCTGGAAAACCAGGGAGTAAATTTTGACAATATGAGGGTTCTGGATATTGGGGCCGGGCCTGGTGCTTTTGCCCAGGCTTTTGCCGGGAGAGTGAAGGACGTGGTGGCTCTGGAGCCGGCAGAAGCCATGGTGACTTTTTTAAAAGAGCAGATTGAAATAAATAAAATAAACAATATAAGGGTAATTCAAGATACCTGGGAGGAAGTTAACCTGGAAGAACATAATTTGGAACAACAATTTGACCTGGTTTTTGCTTCCATGAGCCCAGGGATAAATAACAGGGATACTATCGATAAAGCACTGCGCTGTGCCAAAAAATACTGTTTTATTAGTAGTCATGCTGGTAAGAGGCAGAACGATGCCCTGTCGGAACTCTGGCAGACTCTGTATGGCGAAACAATTCCCTCCTGGCCCGGTAATATCGTTTACATTTTTAACTTTCTTTATGCCAGGGGTTTTCAAATGAGTTTTGAAGTATGGGAGGAAAAGCGGATGCAGGAAAATACCCCGGAGGAAGCAGTGTCTTCCTTGAAAGAAGAGCTGCTTTTGTATGGGGTGGAGGATCCTTTTAAAGAGGATGAAAGAATAATAGAATTTGTTAATAATAAGGCGGTAAATGGAATATTTAGACAGGAGCATACAGTCCGTCAGGGTCAGTTATTGATTAAGCTGTAAAAATAATTTGTTAGGCATGTTACTTTTGTCCAATTAGAATATTTGCATAAACACATAAAATTGGGAGGTGGCGTAAATGTCAAGGAAATACTTATTATTATTTTTGGCACTGATTATTTCCGCAGGTCTTCTTTTATTTGGCTGTGGAACAAATCAAGTAAATGATGCTCAAAAACAGGATGCAGCCAATGGTGAAGAGCAGCAGGAGGAGAAAGATGAAGAACAGCAGGTTGATTTGATTAAGTTGAGCGGGGGAGATTGGGGTTATCCCAGTCCGTATGCCCATTATCCCAGGGGCCCTGGAACCCGTAAGATGCGCCTGATTTTTGATACTCTGTTAAATAGTGATGCTGATGGAAACGATTCGCCCAGGTTGGCCAGTGATTGGGAGGTTAGTCCAGATGGCCTGGTCTATACTTTAACCCTTCAGCCCGAGGCAAAGTGGCAGGATGGCCAGCAATTGACAGCTGATGATGTAGTTTTCAGTTATGAATATCAAAATCAGTTTCCCCCGGTTAATGTTGCTGATTTTTCTTCCATAAATAAAGTGGAAACCGTGGATGACAAGACGGTAAAGGTTGAACTGGAACAGCCGGATCCTTTCTTTTTAGAAAATATGCGGAGTTTTACCATTATTCCTAAACATATCTGGGAAGAAGTCACTGACCCCTATAATTTTGTTGCCTCTGAGGCTGTGGTGGGAACAGGGCCTTACAGGTTAACCGATTACAGCAAAGAGCACGGCACCTATCGTTTTGAGGAAAATGAAAGTTACTGGGGGAGTAAGCCCAGAGTTAAGGCCATCGAGCTTATTCCGGTGAGTGAGGATATCATGGCTTTCGAGCAGGGAGCGGTTGACCGTATCAGTGCCACCCCTGATATTTTGCCCAAGTTTGAAAATAACCCGGAGTACCGGGTCATGCAGTATGAAACAACCTGGTCTTATCGGCTTTACTTCAATATGAACCAGCGGCCGGAGTTGGCTGATAAAACTTTGCGCCAAGCCCTGGCTTATGCCATTGACCGTCAGGAGCTGGTGGATATGGTGGAGCGGGGGGCTGCGGTGCCGGGGAACCCGGGGGTTTTACACCCCAGTAATGAACTTTACAACGCTGAAGTGCCTCAATATACCTATAACCGACAGAAGGCAGAAGAACTCTTGGACAGCCTGGGCTATAAAGATAACAATGGAGATGGGATAAGGGAAAATAGTGTAGGTGAGAAGCTGAGTTTCCGGCTGCTGGCTGACGATGGCAGCGTCCGCATTGCAGAGTTAATTAAGCAGCAGCTTGCTCTCATAGGTATAGAGGTTAATGTCCAGGTAACCGACAATATGACCAGGGACGCCCGCTTTGAGGAGGGGGATTTTGAACTTTGTATCAATGGCAGCGGTGGCGTAGAAAATCTTTCAGAAGTTACCACTATTAAAGAAGAGACCAGGGCTACCTCTACCACAGCAGATGTAATAGGTTACAGTAACCCCGAGGTGGACAGGTTGTATTCTGCTCAGGAGAAAGAAACAGATTTAGAAAGAAAAAGGAAACTGATGGAGGAGCTGCAGCAGATTGTGGCGGAAGAGCTGCCCAAGCTTACTATTTACTATAGAAACGACATTTCTGTGCACCGCCCATCGGTATATGACGGCTGGAGTCTGGAAACTTATCATAATGATCACCGGCTGAACTTTGTGGCTGATTAAATGATTTAATAATGATGTAAAGATAAATTATTGTCAGGGCGTCTGCTTCCAGACTATCATTGAAGCGGCTAAGATGAGTATATTGTCAATAGATGGAGGATTATAACGTGAGGCAGAAAAAGACCCCCTTAAGGTTTTTGGAATATGCATTAACAATCTGGATAGTGATTACCTTAAATTTTTTTCTACCCAGGATAATACCCGGTGATCCTTTCCTAATAATTTCTTCAGATGGCCCTGCAGATGAGGAAATTGTCCTGACCCAAGAGCAGCGGGAGTTTTTTTTCAGCTACTACGGCCTGGACAAACCGATGAGTCAGCAGTATGTGTCCTATCTGGGGGAATTGCTTCAAGGAAATTTAGGATACAGCATTTATTACAAGGAGCAGGTGAGCCAGATTGTTTTACGCCGGCTGGGATGGACTGCTTTTATGGTAATTTCGTCATTACTGTTAAGTACCGCTATTGGTACTATCCTGGGCTGCATATCCGCCTGGTATAGGGAGAAATGGCCGGACAAGCTCTTGTTTTTTCAATTAATTGTTTTAGCAGAGATTCCGGTTTTTCTTCTGGGTCTTATTATATTGTTTATATTTGCCGCCGGGTTGGGACTATTCCCTTTGGCAGGGGCCATAACGCATTTTGCCAACTATGATAGCTGGTGGGAAAATCTTTTAGATATTTTACACCATGCTTGTTTACCGGTTATGGCCTTAACCATTTCCCGGATGGGCGGCATGTATCTGCTTGCCAGAAACAGTATGACAACGGTGTTGAAAAAGGATTACCTGCGTACTGCCTGGGCCAAAGGGCTTCCCCAAAAGCGTATTATTTTTCGTCATGCTTTAAGGAATGCCCTGCTTCCTATCGTAACCCGTGTATTCTTAAGCCTTGGAACCCTTATCGGTGGTGCTATATTAGTAGAAAATGTTTTTGCTTATCCAGGGCTGGGGCTTTTAATGAGAGAAGCGGTAAGGCGCCATGATTATCATGTTATACAGGGTATTTTTCTGGTGGTTACCCTGCTTGTTTTATCAGCTAATTTTTTTGCGGATATTGTTTACAGGAAGCTTGACCCAAGGGTTAACGATTATAGTAAGAAACATGGAGGTTAATTGTGGCCGCAATACATGAATTTTTGCTGAAAGTATTAAAAATGGTAGATGAGTTTTCCCTGCTGGGGAAAGCAAGCCTTTTTTTAATTTTGCTTATCTTTTTGGCAGCTATTTTTGCTCCTTATATCTCAATTCATCCTCATAACTTTACCTCGGGTCCAGCTCTTTCTCCGCCGAGAGGAGTGCACCTTCTGGGCACCGACGATTTGGGTGTTGACCTTTGGGCTCAAATTTGTTATGGGGCCAGGGTCAGTCTGCTCATAGGTTTTGGTGCAGCTTTTTTGGCAGCTCTGGGTGGCGGCCTTATAGGTATTATTGCAGGATACCTGGGCGGGTGGATGGATAAGGTGATTATGAGGTTAATTGATGTGATGATAGTGCTGCCGGATTTTCCGCTGATGATTGTGCTGGCCGCTTTTTTGGGGCCCAGTCTTCTAAATATTATTTTAGTGTTGGCTTTGTTTTCCTGGGTTTTCCCCGCTAGAATTGTCCGTTCACAGGTATTGATGTTAAAGGAACATAGTTATATCAAATCAGCGGAGACATATGGTGCCGGTGCCTGGTACCTGATGAGGAAACACTTTTTTCCGGAAGTTTTTCCTTTGTTGGCAGTGAATATGATCAGGCTTACAGGGAGGGCCATTGTTTCTGAAGCGGGACTCTCTTTTTTGGGTTTGGGAGACCCTACATCCAAAAGCTGGGGTTTAATTATCAATCATGCTACCAGTTTCCGGGGAATATATTATACAGAATTTTGGAAGTGGTGGTTGCTATATCCATGGTTAGCTTTAACGATAATAGTAATTTCCCTGGCTTTTATTAGTCGTGAGTTGGAAAGAATAGTTGACCCCCGCATTAGGAGTTAACAATTTTCTTGAAGGAGGAGCCGATTTGACTGTTGAAAGTAAGTATTTATTGGAAATGAAAAACTTTTCTATTACCTATGATTGTGTGCATCCGCCGGTAAAAGCCGTTGATGGTTTTTCCTTGCAGCTTAGAAGACAAGAGAGTGTGGGGATTATTGGGGAATCCGGGTGCGGTAAAAGTTCTCTGGCCTTAGGTATTATGGGCCTGATCAAGGAGGGTGTCGTCGCAGGTGAGATGATTTACAACGGACAAAAGTTGACGGGGCTGCCGGAAAGTGAAATGAGGAAGTACCGTTGGAAAGATATTGCCCTGGTATTCCAAAATTCCCTGGAGGTACTTAATCCCGTACTTACCATAAAAGAGCAAATAGGAGAGCCATTAAAAACTCATTATAACTTTTCTTCTGTGGAGATTGACCAAAAAGTAGTAAAGCTATTAGAAATGGTGGGGC
Organism: Candidatus Contubernalis alkalaceticus; assembly: GCF_022558445.1. NCBI lineage: Bacteria > Bacillati > Bacillota > Dethiobacteria > Dethiobacterales > Dethiobacteraceae > Candidatus Contubernalis > Candidatus Contubernalis alkaliaceticus. The sequence continues at coordinate 2,704,419 of NZ_CP054699.1, read as the reverse complement.
TGGACCCGCAGTGGAGGAAACATTACCCGCATCAACTATCAGGGGGGATGAGGCAGCGAGTGCTGTTGGCCATGGCCTTATCCTGTGACCCGGAATTAATAATTGTTGATGAGCCTACTACTGCCTTAGACCCTTTAAGTAAAAATGAGATTTTACAGTTACTGCAAAGCTTACAAAAAAAGTTGGGCTTTACAATGGTTATAATATCACATGATTTGGGAGTAGTTAAAAATCTTACTTCCAGGGTTATAGCCATGTACTGCGGACGGGTAATTGAGACGGGAATTACTTCGGAAGTGCTTAAGAACCCTATGCATTGTTATACCCGGGGCCTGCTTAATTCTTCTTCTAATCTTTTTAAATACAAGGACCTGTGGGGGCTTGAAGGAGAACCTTCCTTAGGAAGCTCTTTAGAGGGCTGTTCTTTTTATCCCCGCTGCTGCCAGGGGGAAGAAAGCTGCAGCTATACCAGGCCTTCTCTGGAATATGTAGCTTTGGAACGCATGGTAGCGTGTAACAAAGGAGGCATTGAAACCTTTCTCCAGGCTGTGGGCATTAGAAAGACATATAAGATGAAAGATATGGAAATTAAGGCTGTAAATGACGTCAGCCTGGAAGTAAGAAGCGGTGAAGTTATAGCTTTGGTAGGTGAATCCGGTTCCGGCAAATCTACCCTGGCTCATATATTAGCAGGGGTATTACCGGCAGATGCGGGTCAGATATATTTTAAAAACAAAAAGGTGGAGGGAAGATGGGTCACCAAGATGCTGGAGGGGATGCAGATAATTTTCCAAGATCCCTTTTCTGCCACAAGTAATCGTATGAGTGTGCTGGAAGTGGTGAAAGAACCCCTGGACATAATTAAATGGGGCAGTAAAAAAGAAAGAGAAGAAGAGGTAATTAAGGTTTTAGAGACGGTCCAATTGCCCGTTTCTAAAGATTTTTTAAATCGTTATTGTTACACTTTAAGTGGTGGACAGCGTCAGCGTTTGGCCATTGCACGGGCACTGGTAACAAAGCCCAAATTGTTAATTGCCGATGAAGTGACTTCTATGCTAGACCCTTCAACCCAGGCTAACCTTTTAAGAGAGCTCAAGGGACTTCAAAACAAGCAGGGGTTTGCTATGTTATATATTACCCACGATCTGCATCTGGCCCGGAAAGCTGCTGATAAAGCTTATGTTATGTATCAAGGGGAAATTGTGGAACAAGGTGTATCTTTTGAAATATTTGAAAACCCGGAACACGTTTATACAAAACAACTATTGAGGGAGTCCTTCAGAGATTTGGTTTAAATTAATCTGATTTACCTTATTGTTTACCTTACATAGATAATTGGAGGCTTAAAATAATGTTATACAAACTTTTGAAGTTGGCCCGACCTTCTGTGTTATTGCTTTCATTAACGCTACTTTTGATAATTCTGTCAACAGTTTCCGGCCTGGTTTCCCCCTGGGTAATTCGTTACTCTATAGATAATTTTATTTTAACAGGAAGGGAAAATTTACTGGGGATGGCGGCATTGGCTATTATCGGGTTTTCTCTCCTGCAGATTGTTTTTAATTTTGGGGCCCGATATCTGGCAGAATATGTGGGGCAGAATTCCCTTTTTCGGCTGCGTAATACCATGTACCGTCATTTAAACCAATTATCTTTTTCATTTTTTGACGGTGCCGGCACCGGGGATATCATGTCCCGGCTTACGGTAGATACCAATATCTTGAATAATTTTTTTGGTTTTGCCCTGGTCAATATTGCTGCTAATTTAATGACTATAACCGGAATTGTGGCCGTCATGTTTTATTGGGATTGGCAGTTGGGATTAGCCTTTTTATTAATTACACCGGCCATAGCCCATGGTATTTTAACTTATGCCCGCAAAGTTCATCCAGCTTATTCCAGGATATATAAGCAGTTAGGGAAAATGAGCAGTACTCTGGAAGAAAGTTTAATGGGGATTACACTGGTTAAGTTAACCGGCAGCGAAGAGCATGAATTAAATAAATTCAAGAAGCAAAACAAAGAGTATCTTTCAACTACTTTGGGTGTGTTAAAAATATCAGCGCTGTGGCAGCCTTATGTACAATTTTTAACCGCCTTGGCTACTGCGGTGGCCTTGTGGAGCGGTGGCCGGGCAGTTATAGAGGGGCGGGTTTCCCAGGGTGTGCTGGTGGGGTTCATAACTTATATGGGGATGCTGGTCAGGCCCATCCGCATGAGTGGAAGAATGGTGGGGATAGTAACCCAGTCAGCTGCAGCAGGGAAGCGAATCCTGGAGGTATTGGATTGGGAATCCGATATTAAAGATGCTCCTGATGCTTATTCCCTGCCCCCGGTAGAGGGCAGGGTTAGTTATGAAGGCGTGGACTTTTCATATGACGGCAAGAATCAGATATTAAAGGATATAAATTTTACCATAGAACCTGGACAAACAATTGCATTGGTGGGGCCTACGGGTACCGGTAAAACTACCCTGGTACATTTATTAACTAGATTTTACGATCCAGAAAAGGGCAGAATTTTAATTGATGGCCATGATATTAAAAAAGTTACTCTGGAAAGTTTGCGAAAGCAAATTGGCGTTGTGCTTCAAGATGCTTTTATTTTTAATACTTCTATCCGAGAAAATATTGCTTATGGTAAACCTTCTGCTTCTTCTGCAGAAATTGAAAGGGCTGCTAAGCTGGCCCAGATTCATGACTATATTTCTACTCTACCCATGGGTTATGAGACTCTGGTGGGCACCAGGGGGATGACCTTATCCGGCGGGGAAAGGCAGCGGCTGGCTGTGGCCAGAGTGATTCTTACGGACCCAAAGCTGCTGATTTTAGACGAAGCCACCTCTGAGCTGGATGCACAAACAGAGGGAGCTTTACATACAGCGTTGCAGGAAGTAGTCAAGAACCGGACAGTTTTTATAATAGCTCACCGGCTGTGGACAGTACAGAATGCAGATAAAATACTGGTGCTTTCCCGGGGCAGGGTGGTTGAGTCAGGTAGTCATAAAGAACTCCTGGGTTCAGGAGGAATGTATGATAAGTTTTATAATCATTTTCTGCAGAACAAAAATTTTCCCCGTGATGACAATTATTGGGAAGGGGGGCAGGTATAATGAAAGGAGAAGGATTCTTTCAGAAGTATTCCTCCCGTCAGGAAAAAAACTTTCGATTTTCTAACTTGAATACCGGTGCTTTACGGTTTTTCCTGGCATACCTTAAACCCCACTATCCATGTTTGTTGGGTGCTCTGGCTGCTGCACTGCTGGTGACTGTTTGTACTGCCGCTGCTCCTTACCTGGTTATGCAAGGAATAGATAGGTACATTGACGGGGGTGATTTACATGGGCTAACGGTATTAACGCTTTTCTACATTGGAATTAACGGTCTTTTATGGGTTGGTTCCTACTGGCAGTCATATCTGGCCGGAGTTGTTGGGGAGAAAGTCGTTTTTAAAATACGTCAGGATTTCTTTGCCCATCTGGAAAGATTATCCCTGGACTTTTTTGTAAAACAATCTCCCGGTGGGATTATGTCCAGGCTGATTAATGATGTTAATATTTTATCGGACCTTATATCCACAGGATTGGTGGAGCTAATTGGCGATCTTTTTATTATCATCGCTATAATGGGGATGATGCTGGCCCTTAATACAAACCTTGCTTTACTGAGTTTTATTACAATTCCTATAATTTATATTTTCACCGTGTATTTCGGGAAAAAATTGCGGGAGGCCTTTCATGAGGTCAGGGCAAAAATAGCTGAAATTAACTCAGAGCTGCAGGAAAACATTACTGCCAGCAAAGTGGTCCAATCCATGTACCGCAAGGAGACAAATATTGAGAAGTTTGAAACAATTAATTTTGATAATATGAAAGCTAACCTTAGGGCTATGGGTATTTTTGCTCTGTTTTTCCCTCTGGTATTTTTAATCGGCAGCCTGGGCACAGCCCTAGTTTTATGGTACGGTGGAAATCTTGCCGCTGGGGGCCTGGTAAGTGTTGGCCTGCTGGTAGCTTTTTTGCAGTATGTGGAAAGATTTCATCGTCCTATACGGGAAATCAGCCAGATGTTCAACGTTATTCAATCAGCGGCGGCTTCTCTAGACAGGATATATGAATATCTGCAGATGAAGCCCCAGGTAGTGGAACCTGATGGCATTATATCTATTAAAGAGGATGGAATTACACAAATAAAATATGAGGGGAAAGTTGAATTCTCGGATGTCAGTTTTGCCTATGAAAATGACCGGCCCGTGCTTCAAAAAATCAACATGCATTTTGAGCCGGGCAGCACAGCAGCAATAGTTGGGCTTACCGGGGCAGGCAAAACTACAATAGTAAGCCTTTTGGCCCATCTTTATGAAGTGCAGGAGGGGCAGATTTTTATTGATGGGGTGGATATCAGGAAAATTCCTTCGGTGAGCTTGAGAAATATTTTGGCGGTTGTCCCTCAGGATCCCTTTTTGTTTTCTACTACAGTTATGGACAACATACGTTATGGTAATCCATCGGCATCTGATGAAACGGTGATTAGTGCAGCAGAGTCCCTGGGGGTTCATCAGCTGCTAATGAAGCTGCCTGAAGGGTACATGACAAAAGTGGGCCGCCGGGGTGAGCGTCTTTCTGGTGGGCAGAAGCAGTTAATTGCTCTGGTCAGGGTGTTTCTATCTAACCCCCGGATTCTGGTGCTGGATGAAGCTACTTCCAGCCTGGACAGTTCTACCGAAGCCATTCTTAAGAAGGCACTGAAGCTTATGCTCAAAGGCCGAACCGGTATTATCATAGCCCATCGTTTTGTGCTGTTGGATTTAGCGGATCAGGTCTTTGTCCTGAAAGAGGGAAATATCGAAGCATCAGGTCAGCAGGAACAGGTGCTTATGAAGAGTGAATTATTTAGGGAACTGTATGAAAGTCAGATGTTTTTAGAGAAAGTAGAAAGCGAACACTAACAGTATAAATATTTTTAGGTTATGATAAACTTTTTTCATTATTCATAATTTTCACCAGGGTTCGGCTTAATTCTTTAATTTGATAGGGTTTTCTTAGACAAGCGGAAAAACCGTATTCTTTATAGTTGGCCATCACGGGATCATCGGAATAGCCGCTGGAGACAATGGCTTTTACTGCTGGATTCAATTTTCTGAGCTGCTTGATGGCTTCTTTCCCTCCCATACCGCCTGGTATGGTTAAATCCATTATTACAGCGTCAAAGTCAAATATGTCTCCTTCTTGTGCAGATTTTTTGTAAAGGCTTATGGCTTCCTCTCCATGGTATGCCCAGGAAACCTGGTAGCCCAGGCTCTTCAGCATTTCTCCACAGGTTTTCAGGACTAACTCATCATCGTCCATGATTAAAATATGGCCGCTGCCGAAATATAGTTCTTCATTTTTATCCGTTTCCGGGCAGGCACCGGCACAGGCAGGCAGATAAATAAAAATTGTTGTCCCCATACCTGGTTGTGACTCTACCTGAATCAAACCACCGTGGTTTTGGATGATTGTATGGGCGGTTGCCAGGCCAAGGCCGCTTCCTCCTGGTTTTGTGGAGAAGAAGGGGTCAAATATTTTATCCAGATGGTAGGGGGTTATGCCGATTCCATCATCGCCAATGGTTATACATACATAGTCACCGGGGGATAAGGGTATACTGTTTAATTCATCGTCTGTTAATATTAAGTTACAGGCGGTTAAGGATATTTTCCCCCCTTCCGGCATGGCCTGTACGGCATTGATCAGGATGTTATTAATTACCTGGCCGATTTGTGTACTGTCGGCCTCTATGGGAAAGAGATCCTCTGCTATCTGGACTTTGCAAATGGAGGCAGAACCGCTTAAAATAAAACCGATGGTATCCTTTAACAGATTTTTTAGGTAGATAGTTTTCTTGATCGGTGCGCCCCCCTTGGCAAAAACAAATAACTTACAGGTTAGCTCCTCGGCCTGCAGGGCTGCTTTCTCCATATGCTCCAAATAAACACTAATTTTTTTATCTTTATTGCGAATATTTACCAGGGAGATATTGCCCAGAATAACCGCCATAAAATTATTAAAATCGTGAGCGATTCCACCGGCCAAAAGGCCTATGGAGTTCAGCTTATCCGCCTTAAGGATTTCTTCATTTATTTTCTTCTGCTGGGTGATATCGTTCACGGTGAGAACGACTTGCTCAACGTTATCCTCCGCATCAAAAACCGGTGCACCGCTGATGGAGACATAAGCTGTTTTCTCATTTCCATCTAAAGTGCCTGAATAATTATAGGCCGGTTTTTTTTCAGACATAACTATTTGGAATACTTCTTTTGGGTTGTGGGGATTGTTTTCTTTTGGACCGGCTGCCTTCTGCCATAACAGTTTCTGCAGCTCAGTTTTTTTAAGTTTGAAAATCTGTTCTAGCCGGGAGTTGGCATAAATAATATTTCCACAGCGGTTTAACACCATGATTCCGGCGGGGCTGGTATCCATCATACGGGCGATCAGGTCCCGTTCCTGCCGGAGCTGTTTGGAGTTTTCTTTTTCAATTTCCAGGATCCCTCCCAGAAACCAGGCTAAGAGAAAAAAAATACTACCGAGAACCAGGGTTGGTTCAAGGATACCCAATTCCTGGTTCCCGGTAAAGTTTAAACCGCTGGACAAGAAGAAAATGCACAGGGATGCTGCTCCGGCAAAGGCTGTTCCCCATCGTTTCCCCAGGGCGATACAGGAGAGGGCTACCGGCAGCAGGTAGATTGAACCAAAAAGCCAAACCTGTTCTCTCTGGGAACTGGCCAGCACCATAGTAATTATTATGAACAGTAAGGTGTGTTTGGCAATATTCCACCATAGAAGCACCGGGTATCGATATTTTCGCTGTAAAAAATGATAATCTATCAGGATAAATACTGCTGCTGGGGATACAGTTCCTGTTAATAATATAGTTGAAGTATAAAAGGTATATTCTTTTAAATTAGCTACGAAAATTAATATTATAACTGTTACCAAATAAGCCAAAATATGTGTAACAAGGTTTACCTCTGCCAGACTTTTTTGCCTTTTTTTTTGCCAGTTTTTCATTTTTTATACCCCTTTAAATACCTTTAACGTTTCAGTTTGGTTGGCATTTCTGGTTCGTAGGAAAACCACCAGGAAGCTGAGGCAGCACCAGCGTTGGCTACTAGGGTCAGCAGAAAAGCCAACATTGATGATAGTAAAATAAGTGTCCTTTTCACAATTATTCACCTCCTTTTTTTAGAAGCGGCTAAGCTTTTCTAGTTTTTGATCCAGGCGTTTTACTAAACGGAACCCAATGGGAGAAAGCATAATTCCTCCTGCTGCCAGCCCAGTAGCCCCTGCTGCAGCTAAAGATGACCAGGGTTCAACAGTAATATTTGAAGCGAAAATAACCAATGAGCTAATAACTGTAACCATAAACAGAGCCCTCAAGCGCAGTTTTCTACGCATCTCTGGTTCATTCACCGGTTTTTCGCTGTTATTGGGTGCCCACAGCCAGGTGGCAGATATAGCCCATATTACGGAGATGCCAACCCAGAAGATTGTAGGGAAAAAGTAATAAACACCCTTGGTAAAAAATATAGCTGCAGTAATCCCTAAACAATTGACAACGGTGCAGCGCCACAGTGCTGTGCAGTGGACTCCGCCGGCAAAAATTCGTATAAAGGTCCAGCAAGAAATAATAACTAGAGTTTCTGAAAAGAACCCCAGTGCCAAGCCAATAGCAAGCATCAATGTCAGCCCTATGATCCCAGAGAGTAGGTAATCCAGTCCGTAAGCCACTACCTCTCGGTCTTCGGGGGAGAGTCCTGCCAATTGTCCAATTTTTTCGGCAGTTCCCTGAGCCAGGTATTTAGCCATGATATTTTTTTCCTTTCTTATAGTGGCCTTTTTTCCATTTTTCTACAACCAAGGCCATTACAAATAGAAAAGCTATGTGACCCCAACCAAAAGAAATGTGTAATAGAAGGCCATGTATTTCCGGGTCCATATTAATACCTGTTAACAATGAAAAAAAATTAATAAAAAATGTTTCAGAAACAGCCAGGATCATACCTACTAATAATGCTGTTAGCAGGCAACTACTTAAAGATTTTTTCAACTGCGCAGCAAGTTGCATTGAAAGCAATATCATTAAAATAATAAAGTGAACACCAAATTCAAGAGGAAGCAGGCGTACCAGGAAGACTGAAAAAGCAAAAGGTATGCTAATTATGAAAACTTGCTTCCATTCTAATTTGCCCACACATAAAACTACCGCCAGGCTGGCTACGGCCAGTGATTCCGGCAAAGTATGGCACAACCAAAATAATAGGGATAGTCTCATTTTTTTATCTCCTAAAATATAGTTAAAAATACCAATATTATATATTTCTACTTCACCCCAAAAAACCCCTTTTTTGCTAATGCATAAAAAATAAATATAATTATTGCCATATTGGCACTAAAAATAATAAAACCCGTTCTTGAGTATTGTTAATGAAACGATTTTCTTCTAAAGAAAGTGGTTAATTGAAACTTTGCACAACTTTTTGCCAAAAAATATCCGCACCCTAAATTCTAATTTATGCAGGGGTGTGCATATTTTGTTTAGGGCGTGCGAAAAAACTCAGACAAAGCACTCAAAGTCGTTTATGATGTAATTTCAGTAAGGTCGAAACCATCTGCGTTCATCACTCTATTCCAGGTGGATCGAAGTAAAAAATGCTAAAAAAATTTTTTTATAAAGTAAAAGGAATAAAATAAAATATGTCGAAATGAATAATAACACCAATTGTAAAAAAGTAGCAACAAAATTGCTGTAATATAATAACTTTAAAATGTGACCATGAAGGTTATTGTCTTCCAGAAGGAAGAGCCTTCTTTTGGTCATATTTTTATTTGAAATATTTAATATTAATATGGCTGATTCAGTGATAAATACGGCTATCAGGAGACAGCTTCTGCATCAGCGTTGAGAAGGAGGCGTAGCAGGTTATTATAAGCAGTTTACCAGTACAAGGGTCTTTCTGCTTTTTATGTTAAAAAAGCTTTATAATCAAGGGGGTTTTATAATGAAGATTAATTTGGCAGGGATGAAAAAATGTTTCATTTTTTGTTTGGTGTTTCTCCTCATGACCGCTTTCCTGGGTGGATGTAGGGGAGATGGACAAAAAGATGAACAGACAACGGAACAAAAAACTGAAAAAAGCATTGAAGAACTAGTGGAAGATCCTGTAATTCAGGAGGTTGTTATTGGGGAGCAGTTTGACCTGGGAGGGTATGACCCTTCCTCCTCCATGTCCTCTTTTGTAAGGGCGCTGGTTTATAATAACCTGGTGGAACTGGATTTAAATTTTAATAAGGTTCCCGGTCTGGCGGAATCATGGGAAATGAGTCCTGATGGAAAAACCTGGACCTTTGGCCTCCGGAGGGATGTTTTTTTTCATGACGGCACTCCCTGGGATTCCGAAGCGGCAAAGTTTAACCTGGAATGGCAAATAGAAAAGGGGCAGACCTGGCTTTCAGCGGTAGAAGATATACAAACACCGGATTCCCATACCCTGGTTATAAACCTTAAAGTGCCGGTGTTTACATTCGTGTCTGACATTACTCCACCCTTTTTAGCCATGGTGAGTCCAAAGGCCATTGATGATGAGGGAAATGTTACAGAGGCTATAGGTACTGGCCCTTTTAAACTGGTCAGCTGGACTAAAGACAGCCAGTTTGTTATGGAAAAGAATGAAGATTATTTTGATAGCGCTCCTACGCTGGACCGGTTAATTTTTAAAATAATTCCCGATGCGGAAACTCGGGCTCTGGCTCTGGATGCCGGGCAAATTGATATGATGAGCGGCCGGGAAGCACTGACGGTAGTCCAGCGTTTCAGCGATTATGAGGGTATCGATATTATCAAGAGAATGGGACAGACCTCAGAACTGCTCTTTTTTAACATTTATAAAGAACCTTTTGAAGATATCAGGGTCCGGCAGGCTGTGGCTTATGCTGTGAACATGGAGGCATTAGTTAGCGACCTTCTGACAGATTTGGCAGAACCGTCGTCAAACTTTTTTTCTGAGGCATATAAGGAGTATCTCAACATCAACCCCAATATGCCGTCTTATAATCCAGAAAGGGCTCAGACCCTGCTGGAGGAGGCAGGTTGGACCATTGCTAGTGATGGAATTTTGGAAAAGGGCGGACAAAAACTGAAAGCAGTCCTTTGCTTTGGGGCAAAAAATGAAGAGAACCGCCTTTTAAGCACAGCTATTCAGGGGATTTTAAAAGATATTGGAATAGAGGTGGAGTTAAAAGCCTTGGAGGATGCGGCTCTCAGGGAATCGTTGACAGAAAAGGATTATGACATGCTGATGATAGGTCAGTGGTTTGTGCCCCATGATGACCCCACTAGCCATTATCAAGGGGGTTACTGGCATTCAAATTCGGCATATACCATCTACACTTCAGAACAACTTGACGGTATGATTGATGATTTGGCCGGCAGTCTGGACTACCAGGAGCGGGTAAAGCTCCACCGGGCAGTGCAGGCAGAAATACTGGAACATACACCTTTTATGGTGGTTTTCCACCGCAATAATATTATGCTGGTTAACCAGAAAGTGAAGAATTTTAATATTTCCATAGGAACCTGGCAGATATTCCGCGGCCTTACGGAGACAGTGGTGGAGTAAATCCACAAGCCGGGAAGGAGCAGTGTAACAACGGTATCTTATTTAGATTTAAAGTAAGAGAATAATTAGGGAACAAGGAGGTACAAACAGTGCAGGGAAGAATCGAAAAATATTGGGAAGGGTAAGCATCACAATATAGTCAAAGTGTATGGTAGGAGATGAATAGTTTTAAAAAACAAGCATGGGTTGATTTAATAATTGAGTACAGGCCTGGTGGCTCTCCGTTGGAGGTTTTAGATATTAGAACCGGTCCTGGGTTTTTTACAATGTTAATGGCTGAAGCGGGATATCCTGGATAATATTAGGCACAGTAAGAAATAGCCTTTAATTGCTAAATTAATAAGTTAATCAAAGATTAATTTTAAGAAAATCTTAGGATTTTTCCATATATAAACTTAAGAATAATTGATTAGAATGTCACTATCTTACTCAATCTTTAGGATAGTGGCATTTTGATTGAAGTTCCTATGATTATGAAATATACTATATCCAGTGATTGAATAGCAGGCAATTACATAGTGGTTGGTCACATAGTTTAAATTTAGAGGTGAATGGCGTTATGGAACAATTCAACATATTAGTTTGTGATGACGACAAAGATATCGTATCTGCAATAGATATCTATCTGACCAATGAAGGCTACAGAGTCTTGAAGGCTTTCGACGGCCTGGAGGCCCTGGAAAAACTTAAGGCAGAAGAAATTCACCTTATTATCTTAGATATCATGATGCCAAAAATGATGGCATTCGGGTGATAGTAAAGATCCGTGAAGAAAAGAAACTGCCTGTTATAATGCTCAGCGCCAAGGGGGAGGATACAGACAAAATTATAGGGCTTAATATGGGAGCTGACGACTATATCACTAAACCCTTTAACCCTCTTGAACTGATGGCCAGGGTGAAGGCTCAACTTAGAAGATACTCTTCGCTTGGCAGCCTGGAAATAAATGATAGTATATATCAATCAGGGGGGCTTTTGCTGGACGACCAACAAAAACAGGTGACAGTTGACGATAAACCGGTGAAACTAACCCCAATTGAGTATAATATCTTAAAATTGCTAATTTCCAATAGAGGGATGGTCTTTTCTTCGGACCAAATTTATGAAAAAGTTTGGAATGAACTGCCTGTGGGATCGGATAATATTGTTTCGGTGCATATTCGGCATCTGCGGGAAAAAATTGAAGCCAATCCCAAAAGCCCTATGTATCTGAAGGTAGTTTGGGGGCTTGGTTACAAGATTGACAGGGTGGGAAAATGAAGGGTTTACGATATAGCCTTGCTGCAAAAATTTTCGCTTACATTTTATTGTTTGTATGTATTATGCTCTGCCTTGGGGCTGCTTATATCCTCGTTCTTAATTATATTATGTTTAAGCAGGTTTATATGATATTATTAAATATTTCTTATTATGTTTTACCTCTTTCATTGTTTGCTGGTATTTTCTTGTTTGCTTTTTTGATATCCAGCGCGGGAGTAATTAAAGGTAAAGATGCTCCCGCCCTTAATGGATTGGACAGGATTTATACGGATCTTTATATACTACTTTCAGCAGCGGCCTTGATGCCAGGAGCATTAATTTATCTAGATATAGAGCGCGTGCTTAGAGGCGATATTATGCAGTACATGCTGTTTTTAATCGCTGCCTTTTATCTCTATTCCATTATTATGTTGGGTGCCATGACATTTTCTAAGCGCATAAGGAGTGGTTCCTTTTTAAAAAACACAATTATTTATGGATTGATAATGTTTGGCAAAGAGGTCTTTACCAATATAGGCACAGTCTATCAGGCAGGTTTGGCTGTTATTATTTTCGGTATTATAAATATCTTACTACTTAATAATATCCGCGACGGGATTGCAAGCCTGGCCTTTTTAGTTTTTAACCTTTCTGTATTTGGATTTGTGCTGTATCTGTCCCTTCAATTTGATAACCTAAAAAAAAGCGTGGGTCAAATCGCCGGCGGTGATTTGGAATCAAAAATTGATAGTTCCAAACTCATTTTAGGTTTTAAAGAGCAGGCGGAAGCACTAAATGAAATTAGTGATGGACTTAATAAAGCTCTGGATGAGAAAATGCGAAGTGAGCGGTTTAAGACTGAACTTATAACTAATGTCTCCCATGATATCAGAACGCCGCTTACCTCTATTATTAACTTTATTGATCTTTTAAAAAAGGAGGATCTGCAGAATCAAAAGGCCTTGGAATATTTAAATGTTTTAGAACAGAAGGCCCAGCGGTTGAAAGATCTCATTGAGGATCTAATGGAAGCTTCAAAAGCCAGCACCGGCAATATTACAGTGCTCTTAAATGAGATTAATGTAAATGAGCTGGTAAAACAGGTAACGGGAGAGTACCATGAGAGGCTTAGGGAAAAGAGACTGGAAATTATACACACCCTGCCCAAAGAAAAAATAATTATAGAGGCTGACCGAAGGCATATGTGGCGAATTTTGGACAATCTTTTGTCCAATATAAAAAAATATGCCCTGCCGGGCACCCGTATGTATATCGACCTTAAAACCAATGAAGGATTAATGAATCTTACCTTGAGAAACATATCTTCTGAGATGCTGAATATTTCTCCGGAAGAATTAATGGAACGTTTTGTGCGGGGTGACCAGGCCAGAACCACAGAAGGCAGCGGCCTGGGCCTTTCTATTGTCAGAAGTTTGACTGAGATTCAAGGGGGAACTTTTGATATAAAGATTAAAGGGGATTTATTTGAGGTAGAATTATGTTTCCCGGTAAAAGAGATTAAATCCTTGTTATAGGTTTGTGTGTTCTTGGTAAGTATTTTTTAGTGGAGAGCCATTTTTAATTCACTCTCTGAATTAACAGGATAAGACCTTATCATCAGCCCCTGAGCTATAAGGGGTTTTTTTGCATGGTGGAATAATCACCTTAAGATAATCTTAGGATTTTACTATATCTGAAGTTAAGATTCATTGGTTAAAATGTCATTATCTAAAGATCTGGAGGTGGCATTTAACTATGAAAAAGAAAAAAGTTGCCGTATTATTTGGAGGCTGCTCTACAGAATATGAGGTTTCTTTAAAGTCTGCTGCGGCAGTAATAGACAATTGCTGTAGGGACAAATACGAGATTATTTTAATTGGAATTACCAGAGAGGGAAAATGGTTTCGGTATTATGGCGATACCCAAAAGATTGAAAATGATACATGGTTCTTAGAGGGTGTTTGCGTAGAAGCAATTATTTCTCCCAGCAGAGATGTGCATGGAATGATTGAGTTTGGCAGTGAGGGTTTTTGTAGGACAAGAATTGACGTGGCCTTTCCTGTTTTGCATGGGAAAAATGGCGAAGATGGAACTCTGCAGGGGCTGTTAGAGGTGGCAGGTATTCCTTTTGTTGGTTGTGATACTCTTTCCTCCTCCATGTGCATGGACAAAGATATTGCACATAAGATTGTTGGGCTTGAAGGGATAAAAACGCCCAACAGTATCTGCATAACAAAACCCCGGGACAACCAGCCTGCCCTTGATTTTGCATTACAGCAGGGCTTCCCAGTATATGTGAAACCCGCCAACGCCGGTTCATCCATGGGAATTACCAAAGCTAATTGTGAAGCGGAACTACTTGCTGGCATGGAAAAAGCTTTTGAACATGATCGTAGGGTCCTTATTGAAGAGAACATTGACGGGTTTGAAGTGGGATGTGCTGTTTTAGGTAGTGACAAATTGCTCACAGGGGAAGTAGATGAAATTGAATTGTGCGGAGGTTTTTTTGATTACAGGGAGAAATATACCCTGGAAACTGCCAAAATACATCTGCCGGCAAGGATAGATGAGCGGACAACTGAAAAAATCAAGGATACCGCATTAATTATATATAAAGCTTTGTGCTGCAGGGGTTTTGCCAGGGTGGATATGTTTTTAACAGGGCAGAAGGAGGTTGTATTTAACGAAATAAATACTATTCCCGGCTTTACGACTAAAAGCAGGTACCCCACCATGCTTTGCGCGGTAGGATTATCCTATGGAGAAATTATTGATAACCTCATAAATTTTGCTCTAAGGAGTGGGGATTAAAATGAACATAATACATATGAATACTTTGTCAAATTTCTATATTTACCAGGGGGACCTCATTCTCGTAAATAGAAAGTGGCCTGTCAGTACAGATAACGGCATATTACGAAAGAACCTTGTCCCCTCTATTAATGATAGCATTGTTCTTTTAGAAAAGAGATGCGCCTTAATGTTCCAAAGGCTTCTTAGTGCCTGCGGCGGAGCAGCAGAAATTATTCCCGTAAGCGGATACCGTTCCAAAGTTGAGCAGCAGCAGATATACAGTGAATCCATGAGGGAAAATGGCGCTGCCTTTACTTCAAAATTTGTCGCCCCTCCCAATGAAAGTGAACATCAGACGGGACTGGCCATTGATGTGGCTAAGAACAAAGAAAGTGTTGATTTTATTTGCCCGGATTTTCCTGATGAGGGGGCATGTAAAACCTTTCGAAAGCTGGCGCCGGATTTTGGTTTCATAGAGCGTTATCAAAAGGGTAAGGAACAAATCACAGGCATAGCTCATGAGCCGTGGCATTTTCGATATGTAGGTTATCCACACTCTGTTGTTATGAGGGATTATAATTTTTGCCTTGAGGAGTATCATGATTTTTTAAAAAACTTTCTCTTTAACGGGAAACATTTTATAATTCCCAATGGTAAGCATCAATTTGAAATTTATTATTATCCGATATTAGAGGCATCGGACAAGAGTATAGAAATTTCACTTCATAAGCCCTGTCAGCTCTCAGGCAATAATGCAGATGGGCTTATTGTAACGGTGTGGTACTAAAATGAATGAAACTAAACAAGGATATAACTGGATTGATAATTTTAGAATAATCGCCGTGATATTAGTCATAGCCATACATACTTCACCCCTGGTATCTATTAATGAAACTGCAGACTTTATATTGACCCGCGTTTTGGCTCGCACCGCTGTCCCTTTTTTCTTTATGGCCACAGGATTTTTTTTGCTTCCGGGGCTGGTCACACTAAGCACTAAAGAAACTACAGATAATGCGGCTCTTTTAAGATTTCTGAAAAAGATAGTTATTTTATATGGGTTCTCCATTATCATATATCTTCCTTTAAACATTTATTCCGGGTTCTTTGGATTAAGGACAACTGTTTTTTCTCTTTTTAAAGCCCTGGTGTTTGACGGCACCCTTTATCATTTATGGTATTTTCCTGCAGTTACTTCAGGAGTTCTTATAGTATATCTGTTTGCCAAGAAATTACCGGAAAAAGCGCTGGGGGTAATGGTATTAATTCTATATTTATTGGGACTTTTGGGGGACAGTTACTTTGGAATTACAGTGCAGATACCCTTTATTAAAATATTTTACGATAATATGTTTGTTCTGTTTGATTATACAAGAAACGGATTGTTTTTTGCTCCTGTGTTCCTGGTAATGGGAGGTTGGATCGCCTGTGGGAAGAAAACAATTGGAGTAAGAAAAAGTATCATGGGATTAATTTTTTCCTTATCCTTAATGATTGTTGAAGCAATGATATTAAATCACTATGATTTACAGCGTCATGACAGTATGTATGTTATGCTGCTTCCCTGCATGTATTTCCTCTTTCAATTGATACTGTCAGTTCCAGGGGAAAGCCGAAAAAATCTTCGAACCCTCAGTATGCTTGTTTATATCTTACATCCTCTTTGTATTGTCCTGGTGCGGGGGTTTGCTAAGATGACAGGATGGACCCCTGTGTTAATTGAGAACAGTTTTACTCATTTTGTGGCTGTCACAGCAGCATCTTTTGCCCTCTGTATTATTCTGCAGAGAATATCAGGGTGGAGGAAAGAGAAACCGTACTCCAGAGGAAGAGCATGGCAAGAAATTAATTTGTCCAACTTGATTAGCAATGTAAAAAGTTTTCAAGGGATACTGCCGGAATCATGTTCAATCATGGCGGTCGTAAAAGCAAATGCCTATGGTCACGGTGATATTGCCGTTTCCAAGGCATTATACCAACAGGGCATACGTGCTTTTGCTGTTTCAACTGTTACAGAGGGAATTTCCCTGCGGCAGCATGGAATTGGTGGTGATATCCTTATAATGGGCTGTACCGGTTTTCAAGACCTTCATCTGCTTACGAGATATCGTCTGATTCAGACAGTGGTAGATTGTGAATATGCAGGCTTACTAAACAGTTATGGAAAGAAAATTAAGGTACATATAAAAATTGATACAGGGATGAACCGTTTAGGAGAAAATTGCCACAGGTTACATCAAATTGCACAGATGTATCATATAAAAATCTGATTGTCTGTGGAACTTATACTCATCTTTGTGCTTCTGATAGTATGGATGAAGAGGATGTGGTATTTACTAAAAACCAAATTGAGTATTTTTATAATGCCATATCTGAACTTAAAAAAATAAATATAAATACGGGAAAGCTGCACATACAAAGCAGTTACGGCGTGTTGAACTATCAGGAGCTTCAGTGTGATTATGCACGTCTTGGAATTGCTTTATATGGAGTACTCAGTAATCGAGATGATTGGACTAAAGTGCAAATAAATCTCCGGCCTGTATTTTCACTTAAAGCTAGGATTGTTCTTACAAAAAAGGTGGCTGAAGGTGAAACCATTGGATACGGGCGTAAATTTACAGCCCCTGGGGATATGCTGATTGCTGTTGTTTCCATAGGGTATGCTGATGGGCTGTCGCGAAATCTATCTTCCATGGATGGGTATGTCTTGATAAAAGGCCATAGGGCTAAAATAATTGGTTTCATCTGTATGGATCAGATGATGGTGGATATTTCCAACATTAAGGGTGTGCGGTCAAACGATATTGTAACCATTATAGGGGAAGACGGAGATCAGCAAATCAGGGCGGAAGAGGTGGCATGGCAGACGGGAACTATTACCAATGAGCTGCTGAGCCGGATGAACCATAATCGGGTAAAAAGTATTTGCGTAACTTAAAAAAATAAGCCTATAAGCCTATAAGCCTATAAGCCTATAAGCCTATAAGCCTATAAGCCTATAAGCCTATAAGCCTATAAGGAAGTATGATTGGAAAACGTTTTTAATACCATTACTTGAATAATTAGCCTTTTATATTTTAGAAAATGTTTACGATATTTTATAAAATTATGCAGGAAGTAGCAAGAAAATGTAGAAGTAAATAAGACGGCGTGTTACAATTATTTAATAAGTATTACTACGCATGCATTTATGTAAATTCTAGATAGGGAGGTTAAATAATGACTATAGTACAGAAGCTGGATCCAGAACGTTTGAAAAGCTCGGAGTTTTGGGAGGATGCCTGGTTTCAGGCTAAGGAAAATTCAATCTTTAAAAAAAAGAATAAAACAATGCAGGATATTGTAAAACACTGGAATAAGAGGGCAGAAAATTTTACGGAAAATGTGATGAGTGAGAAAGGGAAAGGTAGAATAAATAAGGTTATTCAATGGTTGGAAGTCCAGGGGGTAAAGCTTGAAGGTGCTAAAGTCCTGGACATTGGTGCCGGTCCCGGCCCTTTTTCTCTGGCCTTTGCCCAAAAAGTTGAACAGGTAGTGGCCCTGGAACCGGCAGAAAATATGGCAGCTTTTTTAAAAGAAAAAATACAAGAAGGCAAAATTACAAACATTGAAGTTATCCAGGATACCTGGGAGGAGATAGATTTGGAGGCTAATGGACTGAAGGGGCAGTTTGACCTGGTTTTTGCCTCCATGACCCCAGGGATTAACAATTGGGAAACCATACATAAAGCACTGCAGTGTTCAAAAAAATACTGTTTTATCAGTCAGTTTGCCGGCAAAAGGCAGAGCAGCATTATGGAAGATCTGTGGCAGGCGGTATATGGTGAGGAAATCCCTAAATGGCCTGCTCATGTTATGTTCATTTTAAACCTTCTCTATTCCAGGGGTTACCAGCTGGAGTTCAGTGTCTGGGAAGAAAAAAGGGAAATAGAAACAACTGTTGAAGAGGCAGTGCCCTTCTTTATAAATGAACTGCAGATGTTTGGTAAAGAGGAACCTTACCCGGAAGATTCAGTCCGAAAGTTTTTGGAGGGCCGGGTGCAAAACGGAAAGCTGTCTCATCAGATGGTCAGCCGTTTGGGGAAAATATTGATCAGACTGTAAAAAAAAATTCATTACAATACATTAGGGGGGCAAGCTTGAAATATTCCCTTGTTGAAGTAAGCGAATGAAAAGTCTCGACATTAATAACGGAATATTTCAAGCTTGACCCCTAACCTGCCCACATGACAAAACAAAATGGTTACTTGGGAGGGGCGGGAGGGCTAAAATCTTCATCTAAAGAAAATATTGTTTCCAGGGGTTTATTTAATAACTTTGAAATATTTAGTGCCAGGGCTAAGGTAGGATTATACTTTTCATTTTCTATAGCTATAATTGTTTGTCTTGATACCTTTAACTTCCCGGCAAATTGTTCCTGGGTTAAATTAAGCTGTTTTCTGTAAAATCGTACCCTGTTATGTACTTTATTTTGCATCTTTTCCCACTAACTTCTTTCTATAGTATAAAAGTGATAAGCTGTTTACTATTCCTGTTAATATTAGCAGGAAAAAAGGGAGCCCAAAAATTTTAGATGTAAAAAAATCATATAATATCCAAATAAACAAAAAGATATATACTAACAACAATTGATTTCTCATAGATAAATTTGCTATATACATATCCATTTCATCAGCTCTGTTAAAGCCAAGCTTTTTCAAAAACTTCTTCATCAAATCCCTCCAACGTTCCTTTTTTAAAAAAGCCTACAAAAGTGTTTTTAATTTACTGCTCACTATTACCTACAAATTTTTTTCTATAGTATATTATAGAACCAAAATATACTAATTTTGACAAGGCAGCTAAAAGGAAAGGAGTTCCAATAGTTTCAGTTTTAATAAAATCATACCATATCCAAATTAACAAAAATATCCAAACTAAACCTGCCAGGTTTCTTGCGGCCAAATAGGATATATGGATATCCATCTCATCAGCTGTGTTTAAGTTGTAAAAGCCAATTTTTTCTAACCATTTCATAGTAATCCCTCCGATGTAAAGAGCTCTTAACATTAGTATATCAAGATTTGCTCAAAATGTAAAGAGTGTTTAACAATTTTAATGAGAGGAGATATATATCGGAAGTTATGCCAATTGTTTTGGGGATATGGCTGGGAAGGATGGAAGTTAGTTGCATTACATAAAGGAAGAATAGAAAATCAGAAATTAAAGTGGGCTTTATATGGCGATAAGTTTATGGTTTAAAACGCCGGTAAAATAATACAATAATAATATTCTCAATTTGCTATACATTTCAATGAATATGCTATACTATCAATATACGTACGAAGACTGGCATTATATCCTTTAAATAATATGAGCTTTTTGAAAGTAGGAATAGCATGAACGTGGTAAAAGCAGAAAATCTTACAAAATATTATGGCAATGATAAAGCAGTAGATTCCATAAATTTTCAAGTTCATAAAGGGGAATGTTTTGGACTTCTAGGGCCCAACGGTGCTGGAAAAACTACTGTGGTAAAAATGATGTACTGCTTTTCTCCGGTCACCTCCGGTATTCTTCAGATCTTGGGCATGAACGTTATGAAAAATCCGATAGAAATTAAAAAAATAACTGGAGTTGTGGCGCAGGAAAACAACCTGGACCCGGAGCTGCACGTTCTAGAGAATATGATTGTCTATGCCAGTTATTTTAATATTAAACGCAAGATTGCAGAGAGTAGAGCCCGGGAACTGTTAGAATTCATGGATCTATCTTCGAAAATAAATACTCCCGTAGAAAACCTTTCGGGAGGCATGAGAAGACGGCTGGCTATTGCCAGATCTTTAATTAACCAACCTCAACTTCTGGTTCTTGACGAACCTACTACCGGCCTGGACCCCCATGCTCGGCACTTGGTTTGGGAACAGCTGCAAAAACTAAAAAAAGATGGCTTGACCATCATCCTGACCACCCATTACCTGGAGGAAGCTTCTGTTTTATGTGATCGGTTAATCATTATGGATCAGGGAGTAATTATTGAAAAAGGAGCTCCCCGGGAGTTAATATTAAAGCATGTGGGAAAAGAAGTGGTGGAAATAGAACTGGCGGAAAACCTTCAGGAAAAATCCAGTTACCTGGTAAGTGAATTTAGGGAACATGTAAGGGGATATCACCTGGAAAGGGGAACTCTTTATCTGTTTACAAACAAAGGACAGGAACTTTTATCTAAGATATCCCATTTGAATATTACCACTGGTTATCGGCTGCTGAGACCCGCTACTCTGGAAGATGTTTTTCTAATATTAACCGGAAGGAAACTAAAAAATGAATCCTAAAATGATATTTTTCCGGCCGCAAATTACCCCTCTCTTTATCAAAGTCTTTAAAAGAAACTTTCTGGTTTTTTTGAAAAACTGGAAAAGCAGTTTAATGTTTAACTTCCTTGAACCAGTTTTGTACCTGACCGCCCTGGGGTTTGGGCTGGGCTTATATGTTGAAGATATCCAGGGGCTAACCTATCTACAGTTCATTGCTCCGGGATTGGTGGCATCCTCAGCCATGTGGTCCACTTCCTTTGAATCTACTTACGGTAGCTTTACTCGGATGCAGCTGAACCGAATATTTCATGCCATGATCGCCACTCCCCTCAGTCTAGATGAGGTGGTGGCAGGAGAAATACTATTTGGAGCTTTTAAAAGTGTTCTTTACGGTACAGTCTTTTTACTGGTAATTTCCCTACTGGGATTGACTGCATCCCCCTGGGCGCTGTTAATTATCCCTGTTCTTTTCCTTACTGGTATTGTATTCTCGGAACTGGGGATGATTTGGACCAGCATCTCCCCCAATTTTGATTCTTTTGCCTATTTTTTTACTATAATTATTACTCCTATGTTTCTTTTCTCGGGCATCTTTTTTCCTTTAAATACCATGCCCCTGTGGGTACAGATTATAGGCTGGTTTACTCCTCTGTTCCATGCGGTACAGTTAAGCAGAAGTCTTGTTCTGGGTGAGCTGTCAACATTGCTGTGTGCCCATTTTTCCATTATTCTGGCCTTTGCTCTCGCACTGGCTGCTCCCCCTATGGTACTGATGAAAAAAAGGATGATTAGTTAAGCAGACACAAGCAGTCAAGGGGGACAAGGGCTTATATGGCTTTATGGTTGAACCGGTTCGCTATATTTCTCATACATCACTGTTTTCTCAAGCGGTTTTCTTTCAGTGGTATGGCGGTCAGGACTCAAAAAGCCCTTGTCAGGATAACCTAGGAAAATTAAAATTGTCGGCTCAATGTATTCAGGGATGTTAAATCCTTTTCTTATAATTTTAGGGTCAAACAATCCCACCATTACACTGCCGATATTTAATTCCCTGGCGGCCAGCATCATATGATCACAGATTATACCAATATCTAAATCGCCCGAACATTTCCCGTCAAAAGGACGTACTAAAGCGTTTCTCTTGTCCTGGCACACGATGAGGATACATTGCGAGCCGAAAGTTTGATATGCTTTTTCAACCTTAACAATATTATCTTTTCGCTGAACAACAACAATCCGCTGTGGCTGCATATTGCATGCAGTTGGGGCCACACGTCCGGCAGATAAGATTCGCTCAAGATCATCTTTGTTTATTTTCTTATCTGTAAATCCACGTGTAGTACACCGTTTTTTTACTAGTTTTAAAAAGTCCATTTTAAGATTCCTCCCTTTGGTTTAGATTTTTAAAGGTAACTTGTGAGCTAAAATTCTGGTTAGGCGGTCAGTGACAATTAACAGAAATGTGCATTAAGCATAAATAACACTGCCAATCCCCGCGCCAAGTCAAGTTCAACCTGCCTTTTATTGTTTACTTTTTTTGTTGCCAGCATATTTTTGCCTCCTTTTAATCTGCCTGATAAACCTTGCGGTCAAAAAGTTTGAGCAGTAAGTACAACAGAATTCCAGAGTAGAGCCACCCTGCAAGAAATGTCGGTAGTATCGGTTTGCCTTCAGCAATAACCTGATACAGGCGGCAGGGCCAATACAAAGGGATAATGCCTAACAGGTACTGCCAAGGCGGCGAGATATAAAACGCTGAAATAGGGGCAATCCACAAGGCGATTGTCCCTTTCATCATGGCAAAGCCCTGGATTTTGTTTTCTGCAAAGCAGGCCACTGCAAATGCCAGAAGTGGTGCCAGCGGCGAGGCGGACAGTGAGAGAACAAATAATCTTAACAGCCCCAAATCTGCCGGGTTCGCCAGAAGCAAAGCTAACCATGTGCCTAAGAGCGAACCGAAAAATGGCAGCAGCAGGTTGTAAAGCATATATTGACGGGGTGAAACCGGGGTTAACAGTAACACAGATGTTATCTTGTTATCTTTTTGATCCAGATGCAGAAACCCTGCAATAGCACCTGATATAATAGGAAGAAGCAAAAGAACTGAACAGACAGCTATGACCGCATAGTAAGAGCTTAAATCAGATGCAAAATATGTGCCGAGAGCATCAAGTACTGCTGGCAGCCCCCAGCGCAGCAGCAGCCCAAGACCAAGCGGCATAAAGATAAGGTAGCTGATATAGTCATCGCGCATTATGTTTTTTAAATCGTTTTTCCCCAGTATCTTTATCACCTGTATAGTCTTCATTGCTATCCCTCCATATCCTGGATAACCATACCTTGATACAGTCTTATACAGACATAAAAGAGGACGGCTAAGCTGATTATTGAATACAGAACACCATATGCCAGCAGCCCAATTTCAACAGGTGCAAAAGCTGACTGTAAGACTACTAATACAGCTTGAAGCGGATGAATGAATAAGAGAGGGCTTTCAAGTTGTGCCAGGCCTGTAATTAACGGCAAAGATGCAAGGGCACCGTACAGCACAGAAGGCAGCAGGTATTCTTCCAAAGAATTATAACGAGTGACACTGATAAACCCCACAAGCGCATAGAAGGCAGAAGCAAGAAAAATGCCGATGATAAAAGGAAACCAATTAAAGCCAAAACCATAAACCACAATTGCCAGCACAGTACTTTCTAAAACTGCCAAAAACCCAAGTGTTACTATTTTAGAGCAGAGATAATGCAGTGGAGAAAAGGGCATAACTGCACGTATTACTGAAATACCTTCGTCCTTTTCCAGCAGAACCTGTGCTGCAATAAAGTAGTAAGCCGTCATGTTCATATATAAAAGGATTGCCAGCGGTAAAAGCCAGCCCCAATCAACCCCGGGCAAACGGCTTAAACCAAGCACCACAAATAATAAAACAAAGAATGTTGCGGTATAAAACCCGTTTCTGAGCTGGATTAAAAAGTCACAATATATAGTGGATGGAAGCTGTTTCATGCCAGATTCCTCCCTGTTACCTTAATAAAGACATCTTCTAAGGTAGCATCTTTGCTATGTATGGAAAGCACTTTATGCTGCCGGATAAATGATAAAAACGATTCATTATAGCCCAGCCCATCCAGGGGAAAATCTGCACTCATTTGAGTTCCGTTTTGCTTATACTGAACCAGGACTACCGGCTCCTGGTGTTTAATGGCCAGCTCATTAGGGTCGGCAGTCAGCTTCAATTTGCCGTCCACAATAAAACCTACCCGAGCACAAAGCTCAGCGGCTACATTCATATCGTGAGTCGTCAGAAAGACCGTTCTGCCCTGTGAGCGCAGCGACAAAATAATATCCTTAACTTTGCGGACATGGATTGGGTCCAGGCTGGAGCTCGGTTCGTCAAGAAACAGGACAGAAGGGTTATGGATTAAAGCGCGGGCAAGGCTGAGGCGGTTTTTCATGCCTTTTGAAAACCTGCCAACCGGGATATCGGCACTATCATCGAGACCCAACTCTTTTAGTACCTCCAGGGGGTCCTGTGTAGCTTTCTGGTAAAGGGAGGCGAAATATTTTAAGTTCTCCAAAGCAGTTAGTTTGTTAAAATGGTGAGGCAGCTCAAAAGAGACACCAATTTCTTCATAGAAATCCCGCTTGAATCGGTTCAAGCTGTGTCCTAAAACTTTCACTTTTCCTTGATAACCCTTTAAGAGCCCAATCAGGATTTTTAGCGTGGTGGATTTTCCCGACCCACTGGGCCCAAGAAAACCAAAAACCTCACCCTGTTTTACAGAAAAACTTAAATCCTTAACTGCAGGGGCCGTACCTTTGGGGTATGTGTAAGAAAGCTGTTTTACCTCAATCATTGTTAATCCCCGTTCTATGAGCACTGTAGTTTCCTGCGCTGTTTCTTGCAATGTAATTAGCAATCAAATCAAACAAAGTATCAATAACCCTGGGGAATATTTCTGCAGGAAAGCGTTCTTCATGCAGAGAAACCAAAAAAACAGAACGCAACAGGCCGCTTACAAGCTGCGGCTCCTGCCCCATGTCTATACCGGCTTCGCTGCACAATTCCAGCAGCTGTTTTGAAAAATCTGCATCGTCAGACATGTGCTCAGCTATTAGCTCCGGCGGCATTTTTCTCAGCACATATTCCAGATCATCGCTGTCTAATCTTGCCGATAACGGATTTTCGACCCATGATTGTACAGCCTGCCTGAAGATAAATTTTAGAGTTTCGGCTTTATTGTCTGAAGGAGTATTTATTGCTGCATCCAAGATGTCTTTTTTAAATTTCTGCTGTGCCTCGTCAAGAAGGGAAAAGTATAGCTCTTCTTTAGAAGCAAAGAATTTGTAGAAGGCACCTTTAGAGATGTTTGCTTGCTGGACTAGTTCATCTACGCTGACTTTGCGAATACCTCGTGAGCCGAATAAATTTAGCCCTGCATCTAAAAGTTTCCTCCTGATATAACGGTTTTCTTGTTCTGTAAACGCTCGCGGCATTTTAACGTACCTCCAATATGACTAAATATAATATTATAGTCATATTGTCGCATGGGAAACATAGTATGTCAAGAGTTTGGACGTCCAGACAGCGAACAAGAATGAGCACAATGGGAAGTTAATAGAGAACAGTATAAGACTCCCCCTCTAAGCGTTAGCGTTTTTTAATCAGGTGGAGTAGAGTCTCCACCTGATTCCCCGATGTTTAAAGCTTGCTGAAACGAATTCACTTGTCAAAGAGGTCAATAGTATTATCAGAGATGGCTTATTTTGATGCTGACAGTAAATTTTCATACATTTTTCAAGAAGCATCCTGTTATTATTATAATATTAGAGCACCCAAACGGGCCAGTAAGCCTCCTATCAGGAAGGCACTGCCGGTGGTCATGATCAGTATCCCAAAGGCCAGGGTAAGTTTAAATTCTCTGGCTAATACCGCTATCATGGCAATGCAGGGAACATAAAAGAGCCCCACCACAGCCCCGGTAAAAAGCTGCAGGGTGTCTAGATTCATCTCCATTAAGGGAAGTACCGCCATTTCCCGGCGAAGTATACCCAGAATTAGTGGGACTGCGGCTTCTTCGGGCAGTCTGAGCCATCCGGTCACTAAAGGAGATAGAGCCTGTCCAACGACGGTCATCAGGCCGGTTTCATACATCACGGCTGCCAGTCCTACGGCTACTATCATTGGAACAGCACCGTCAGTAATAAAACGCTTAAGTCGAATCCATACTTTTTTAAAGAGAATTTCTTTTCTAGGAATCAAAAGCTCTGGTATTTCCATCAGGGTGTGGAACCGGGGGCCTTTGACCACCCGATCCAGGATCAGGCCTGCGGAGGCCATGGCAATAGCAGAAACACCAAAAACTGCCAGGACAACTGCTATGGAACGTTCCGCCAGTAGGGAAACGAAGGCGCCGGTCTGGGAGATACAGGGTACTGCTAAACAAATTAAACTGGAAACTACCACTCTTTCCTTTTGTGAGTTTAGATTGCGGGTGGCCAGTATTCCAGGAATACCGCATCCCAGCCCCAAAAGCAGAGGAACCACACTGGATCCCTGCAGCCCTATTTTATTTAATAGTCCGTCCAGCAGCGCTCCCAGTCGGGGCAGGTAGCCGCTGTCCTCTAGAATTCCCAAAACGCTGTAAAAGGATATTACATAGGGCAGTACCAGGGCAAAGGGCCATTCTAACCCTTTTACCAGGAAACCATACTCCCCAATAAAGATATTCTGAAAAATACCGGTGGGAATAACTGCTTCCACCACAAATACGATTTGTGGAATAATAAGGCTCTGGAAAAGTGGAAGAAGTACAAACCGTCTCAAACCCATTCCTATTCCAATAACTGCTGCCAGGATTAAAAACAAAAATAGGACTGCCATGGGTAGGCCAGGCCAGGGTTTAACCAGCCATTCCCCCCACTTTTGCCGCTGAAGCAGTGGAGGTTTTTGGGGGAGAGGTTTTAGTGCCCTGTGAGATAACTCCTCTGCTTTCTGCCATCGGCTGACTTTGTCCTCTTTCCAGCTTATTTCATGAGTAGGTCCCCGGGAAATAACTTTTTCTATCTCTTGTTTTAGATGCTGGATACCTTCTCCTACAACTGCTATGGTAGGTACTACCGGCACTCCCAGCTTTATAGATAAAAATGAAACATCAATTTCAAATCCCTTATCCCGGGCCAGGTCATAGCGGTTAAGGGCCACTATGGTGGGAAGCTTTTGTTCTAAAAGCTGGAGAAGCAGGTACAGGCTGCTTTCCAGGTTGTTAGCATCCACTACCACCATTACTCCTGACGGATTGCTGTTTAACATTTCTACCGCCACTTGTTCTGCTTCATTGGTAGCATCCAGGGTGTACGTCCCCGGAACATCTACCAGCAGGGCACTTATGCTGTTTAGTTGGGTTTTCCCCCGGGTATACTCAACGGTAGTTCCCACGTAGTTAGCAACGTTTACATCTAAACCAGTCAGCCGGTTGAAGAACACACTTTTACCCACGTTTGGAGGACCGATTAGTAAAATATTTAATAATGACCCTAAGTCTTTTTGAGTTTTTTCTTTACTACAGTGCATTGGCCTCAGCCTCACCACATATAACTTGAATCTCTCGGGCCAGGGTTAAACCCAGGGCGATACATCTTTTTTCTATTTCTGCTATTATGGGGCCTCCAAAGCTTTCCCGGCAGCACAATCTCACTTTTTTCCCCGGTCTGAAACCTAAGGGTGCCAGGGTCGGATTATCGGGGACAAAAAAGATAATGCCCTCCTGTCCTTTATTTAACTGCTCCAGGGTCATTTTACCGGACATTTCTTTTTTTTTAGTCAAGCTCATCGTTGTTTCCGCCTTAATTTGTTCATTTCTCATAAACAAGCTCTCCTTTCCAGTTTTTCCTCCGGGAAGATTTTTTTTAGTATTACAGTAGTTTTACCCATGGGTTGTGCTAATTTATGATGCTGGTGCTGATGGGAAGAATCCACTTCTTCCGGTTCTAACCGAGGGTACAGGAATTTGAGCCAACCTCCCGGGTTTCGGTAAATTAATACACCACCGTCTTTAAGGGTTTTGTAGGAATGAAGGATCACCTTTTTTTTTGGAAAGACATGAAGGGATATCCAAACCGCATCATAGCTGGAACAATTCAAGTCTTGTCCATGGGCTTCTTTTACATTTATTTGGTTTTCCATTCCGGCCCTTTTTACCATTATAGAAGCAGCCTTTACTGCCTTTACATCACTGTCCACAGCGGTTACGCTGCAGCCTGCACGACCCAGGGATATGGCCGTCATGGGCAGGGGTCCGCTGCCTATATGGAGTACTTTCATGCCCGGTTTCAGCCCTGCTGCTTCTGCTTCAGTGGTTATCATGGTTCGATAAAAAAAGATACCGTATAGTTTACCTAAAAAGGAATATTTGCTGCCTAAGTGTTCAAAAATTCCCACAGATATGGTAAACAGCTTAAGAATAAAAGCTCTGGGATATTTGAAATACCATAAAGGTAATAAATTTGAAAGTTTTTCCATTTTTTTTAACCCCCGTATTAAAATGATGTATTTATGAGTTTTTAACTGCAGTAAGCCGGATTCTTTGTTCAAGATAAGGTAAGCCGCTGCCCCTAGAGAGAGGAGAAGGGGAAACCAGTAGGTGACTAAACGAGAAACCAGTGCCACTGCCAGGCCCTCTGCCGGAGTTAATCCCATACTTGTTAACATCAATGTCATGCTGCCTTCAAAACTTCCCAGCCCTCCGGGCAGCAGTGGAACCATACTGATCATGTATGCTGTAAAAACTGCGGAAGCCAGGGGAAATATCCCAATTGAAAAACCCAGCATGTCAGCAGCAATTAAGGTCTTTACCGGATAAAGGATCCACACCAAAAGTGATATGGACATCAAAAAACACTTTTCCTTTCCGGTTACTGACAACCGTGAAGCGTGGGCGGCTTCTCTTAAAAAAAATTTAATTCTTCGAATTATTGCTATTAATTTTTCCTTAAAGGTTTTTAGTGAATTTTTTTCATATATTTCTTCTGCTGCCTGGGAAACCATTTTCCCCTGTATTTGATTTTGGTCATCCCGGGTGAACTTGAAAAGCAGGGCTACCAGTAGGGCCAGGAGGATAAATGCGGCATAAGCTGCAGTTGGAAGCTGTATCAACAGGGATGAAGTTATCAATACCAGGGAACAAAGCAGTAAAAAGGGAAGAAGAATGATATATTTTTGAACCAGCATCATACCCGTCAGCTGCGGGTATCCCAGGGAAGTGCTCTGGCGAAAGAGATAAATTCTGGCAGCTTCACCTCCTAATTTTACTGAAGGAGTTACACTTTCCACAAAGTTCCCTGTCAGGAAGAGCAGCCATACTTTCCCAAAGGAAATTTCTTGATTTTGTTTTTTTAGGAGAAAATACCACTGGTAAGAGGTCAGGGAAAGTGTAGTCAGCTGAATCAGGCTTAGAACAGCAATAGTTTTAGCATTAACATCTTTTAAAAGGCTTCCGATTTCATCCCCACCAAAAGTTATTACCATGAGAGTGATTATAATAATTCCCAGCAGCAGTAATAAAGGTTTTTTACCCATGATTATGCACTCCTTAGAAAAAGTAAGGCCAGTGGCATTTATAATTGCAGCAAAATATTTAAGTAATTTTTATTTATTTTTAATAAACAATAGAGATTTGTCAAAGGTTTTCATGTTTTGTTTTTGATGTGCTGCCGGGCAATATTTTTCAGGCAGCTGGTCATAGAATGATTTGTAAGAGGGGCTGGGATGTCGAAAGATAAGGCGGGCACCGGGACTTCCTAAGGAAAAAAGGTTTTTGAAGATAGTTTCCTTGGGTTCCGCCTGCAGGGCGACCACTGCTGCAGTAAAACCTGAGGGTATTTTTTCTGAGCCATCTCCCTCTATTACCAGTACTTTTTTAGTAAGGCCCAGCAGTTTTAAACTGTACCTGGCCCCTTCTACAGCGTTAATGTCCCGGTCTACCGCCCATACTTTGGCCCCGGTAAGCCGTGCCAGGTGTATTGCCGTAAAGGGTATGGCTCCGCAACCTATGTTTAAAACAGTATCCTGACAAGAAATGTTGGCCAAGGTAATTTCCCTGGTGACTACATCTTTGTAGAAGGATGTATATAAATTAATCAGCATCTTTTTTTTGCTGCATGTTTTTTCTATATAAGAAACTACTGGCTGAATAATTTGCATCTCTTTCCCCCCTGTGCAGCATGAGTTTTGTTTAAAACATAATGCACGAATGAAAAATATACATCTGTTAATATATAATGAAACGCAGTCTCAGTATATGCCAATATTATCTTAAGCCATAGTTTTTGTCAATAATAAAATGGGGAAAAAAGCAAATGTCTTGAATTGGTACTGAGTGAAAGTGAAGTTTGAGGTTGAAGTTGAAAGTTGGTTGAAAGTTTGCCCAATTTTATGCTTTAACCCTTGACAAGAAAAAAAAAAGTTGTTATATTAACCATAGTTGAAAATAAGACTCAATATCAATTATGGTTAATTTTTGCAAGAATTTCTTTAATCCAAAAAAAATAAGGGAGGGGTGTTTTATAAGAAATAATCTGTTTCTATTAATAATTCTATTTTTTAAAAACGCGAAAGGGAGTTGATGTTATGAATTTAATGGCTATAAACAACAAGAAGACCGCAATTGTTTTTGTTACGGCTTTAATATTAACTATGGCTTTATTAGCTATTTATGCGGATGGGGTACAGGCTCAGATTACCGAGGAGCAGGGAGCTGAAATAATTCATGAATTGGAAGAAATTGCACACGAATTAGAGCACCTTGATGGTCGACTTAAATTAATGTCTTATATGTCAGTTGGAATGTTTGCAGCCCTGTTGGGTTTAGTTGTGGTAAAATGGGTAAAGAGTTGACAAAAAACGTGGTATTATATTATTAATTCTCAATAGTATAACTTTTCCCAATAAATAACATTTCCTATCGGTTGTATTGCACATAAACAAAGGAATTGATAAGTAGACAGTTGTAAAATATAATTTTAATAGGCCGCTCATTCTCTTGGCAGTTTTGTTAGCCGGTAATTAAGAGAAATGAGCGGTTTTTATTTTGTAATTATTTTAAAATAAAAACTATTTTTTAAAGGAATTCAAGTAAAGATGTAGAATAAACAATAATTAAGAAGGTAATACAAAATAAAAAATAGTAACACACCAGGATGTTTATTTTTTACTCATGAGGTGGCACATGATTGAATTCAGCACAAGGAATGGATGTGATTTTATGAAAATTGCGGTTATTGATGGGCAGGGTGGAGGTCTGGGGAAGGTAGTAATTGAAAGGTTAATAAAGGAAAGAATACATGAAAAAGCAAGTCTTTTTGCCCTGGGCACCAACGGAGTAGCCACCTCAGTAATGTTAAAAGCCGGTGCTCATGAGGGGGCTAGTGGAGAAAATGCTCTTGTATATAATTTGACAAATACTGATATTATTATTGGATCATGCAGTATACTGCTGCAAAATTCCATGTTGGGGGAAATTACACCCGGGATGGCATGTGCTATTTTGGAAAGTCCAGCCTGTAAAATTCTTGTCCCTCTTAAGAATCATAAAATTATGCTGTTAGGATTGAAAGAACAGCAGCTTCCCCGATTTTTGGATGAAATGGTGCAGAAAGTAAATGAGTATTTACTGAATAGAGGAAGGACGGCAGGAATAAAGAAAACTAAAAGCAATTAACAGGGCCAAAAGGGTCTTTCTTCTTATTAGCACCATTGTTGTTGCTAAAAGTATCAAAATAGTTTACTTTATAATCTATTAAAAAAGGAGTAATTCCGGGTTGAAAAAGTCAGAGGCTATTAAAGATAATATGGGGTTGAACTATCCTTCTTTTTGGTTAAATGCCTGGCAAGAGCATCGGAATAATTCATTGAGAAGTAGAAGGATTAAGGGACAGGATGAGGTGAATTTCTGGAACGCCTTCGCTGAGAAAATGAAGCGCTGGTCTAAAGAGGAGAGGTCCATTTCCAGAGTCCAAAAGGTCTTGCAGTGGATAGGACAACAGGGAATTCAAATTTCGGACATGAGAATACTGGATATTGGAGCAGGAACCGGTTCTTTTGCCATTCCTTTTTCCAAGGCAGGGGGCCAGGTTACTGCCTTAGAGCCTGCCGAAAAACTGGTGGAAATATTGAGGGATAATATGAAGGGAGAGGGGGTGCGTGAGCTTTCTATAATAACTGATATGTGGGAGGACATAAATCCTAAAAAGGAAGGGATTGAGGGTGGATTTGACCTGGTTTTTGCATCCCTTACCCCGGCGATTCATGATAAAGATACGTTAGAAAAGATGATAACTTGTTCCCGAAAGTGGTGTTTTCTCTGTGAGTTTGCCGGAAGACGCCGAAATCGGGTTCAGGAAGAACTGTGGAATGAGATATTTATGGAATCCATGCCGCTGCCGGAATATAATATTTTTTATCCCTTGAACTATTTGTATTCTAAAGGATACTGCCCATCTTTACAGTTGTGGAGGGAGCAGTGGGAGGAAGAAGCTTCAGGGGAAGAGGCTGTTGAAAACTTAACCCGACATTTTTCCCTGTACACTAAAATAACTCCTGAGGTGAGGAGGATTATCTGTGATTATGTGGCGAAACATTTGCAGGAGGGTATTTTTCGGGAAGAATTTCAGTCTCTATTAGGGATGACCCTGTGGAATGTAAATGATATGTGGGGTGCGTTTTAAAAAAGAAAGAAGGTGTTGTAGTGTTAAAGATGAAAAGGAATGCAGTTTTCCTGCTGCTGTTTTTGTTTATGATGGGGTGTTTTTATGGATGCAGTGCAGAGGAAGAAGCTGTTGACCCGTCGGCAGCGTCGGATGGAGATAACATAGAAGAGGCTTTAGGCATACCTCAGGAATTAATTATTGGAATAGGAAGAGATTTTTATCAGGGACCGGAGAGCGGAGTATTTGTCCATGGCAGTACCGGGGTATGGGAAAGTTTTACCTATTTAAATGAAGATATGATACCCGAGCCTCAATTGGCGGAAGAGCTGACGCCCAATGATGATGCTACCCAATGGTCTGTTAAACTCCGTTCGGGAGTAAATTTTCACGATGGAACACCCTTAAATGCAGAAGCTGTTATGGCTAATATTGACCGTATTTTGAACAATCCCAAATTTGATGAGTATGGTACATTTTTACATTTTGAAGGAGCAGAAGCTGCTGGAGATATGGAGGTTGTTTTTAAATTTAATCAGCCTGAACCTGCCTTCCCCTTAAAGGTCAACTATCATGGGTTTGCTATTTTTAGCCCGGCAAGTTTTGATGAAGAAGGGGCAATTACCGTACCTTACGGAACCGGTCCCTTTAAATATGAAGATTACATAAAAGATGAGGAGTTGATTCTCACCCGTAATGATGATTACTGGGGAGAAAAAGCAAAGTTGGAAAAAGTCACTTTTAAGCCAATCCCGGATCCATCAACCCGCCTGGCTGCTCTTCAGGCAGGGGAAATACACGTGATTGCCGATGTGGGAGGGGTACTGCCGGAACAGGGAGTAGTTGTAGAAGGGGATTCTGATCTGGTGCTGCAAACAAAATTGGTGACTACTTCCCATTATATTTTATTCAACGGTCAAAAAGCTCCCTTTAATGATGTAAATATCCGTCAGGCCGTTAGCATGGCTGTAGACCGTTCTGTTATTGTAAACCAACTGCTGGAAGGTTATGGAGAGCCTGCGGATTCAATAATTACTCCAATTGCCACAGATTATGTGGTGAGGGATCTTTTTAAAACAGATAAGAATAAAGCAGAGGAACTAGTCAAAGGGGCCGATGGCCTTACGGTGACATTGGTAGTAAGTTCAGCCCTGGCCAACCGCTGGCCCTATAAGCCTGTTGCAGAAGTCCTGCAGATGGAGTTAGGAGAACTGGGGTTTGAAGTTGAAATCCAAATGATGGAAGCCGCTGCCTGGGGGGAGGCTTTGAAAAATGGGGATTATCATATGACTTTGACTCCTTACACCTTCATGACCGGTGACCCGGACTTTGTTTTTGCCCGATGGATTCATTCTCAAGGTCAGATGAACGCTTCCCGGGGGTTGGGATACAGTAATGCTGAGGCTGATCGGTTGATTGAGGAAGCTGCGGTTGAGAGTGATTTAAACAAAAGAAAAGATCTTTATGGTCAGCTGCAGAGATTGATGGATCAGGAAGTTCCCATGGCTCCAATTTTCCACGATGTTACCCTTTACGCCTATAGAAAAGAAGTTAAAGATATGACTCTGGATGCCTATTTTCGTCCCAGCCTGGATAAAGCCTGGATTGGAGAGTAGAGGTTAGATATATAACTTTTCAAATATAAACGGAGATAGCAATTTATTAAATTGACCCCTGGTTTGGGGAGGTAGGTTAGATGAAGAAATATATTGTTAAACGATTGCTGTATTTATTCGTGGTAATGCTGGGAGTTTCTCTTCTGACTTTTAGTATCAGTCAGCTTACACCGGGGGACCCGGCAGAACTTATTTTAAGGGAAAGTGGAGTGGAACCTACCCGGGAGGCAATTCAGGCCCTGCGGGAGCAGCTGGGCCTGAATGAACCACTTCCGGTTCAGTATGGTAAATGGCTTTGGGCCGTGCTCCAGGGAGATCTGGGACAGTCTTTTAGGACCGGTCAGCCGGTGCTGGAGGAAATTGCCCACCGGTTTCCTGCTACCATAGAGCTGACTTTGGCCGGGTTGTTGGTAATGCTGGTTGTTGCCCTGCCGGTGGGGATTCTGTCGGCTCTTTTTAAAAATACTTTTATGGACCATTTGAGCCGTTTTTTTGCACTGCTGGGGGCATCCCTTCCCTCTTTTTGGCTGGGACTTTTACTTATTTATTATTTTGCTGTAAAGTTGTCTATTCTGCCGGTTATGGGCAGGGGAGGCATTTTACATCTGGTTCTCCCGGCCCTAACTTTGGGGCTGGGGATGTCTGCTACTTATGCCCGTCTCCTGCGGGCCAGCATGTTAGAGGTTTTAGGTCAGGATTATATTCATGCCGCCCGGGCCCGGGGATTGAAAGAGCATACAGTTCTGGTGAAGAATGCCCTTAAGAATGCCTTATTGCCGGTGGTAACTGCTTTTGGTATGAGCCTGGGCCATCTGCTGGGGGGCACAGTCATTGTGGAAACCATATTTGCCTGGCCGGGAGTTGGGCGGTTTGTGGTGCAGGCGATATTCAATCGGGACTATCCTGTAATTCAGGGCTATGTCCTATTTATGGCGTTAATCTTTGTGTTGGTAAATCTCGTGGTAGATCTTTCTTATAAATTTATTGACCCCCGCATTCGTCTGGAAGGGGGGGACTCTTCATAGATATTATCAAGCGGCTTAAAAAAGATAAGATGGCCTGTCTGGGGTTTATTATTATTGTAATAATTGTAGTTGTGGGGCTGCTGGCACCTCTGTTTTCTCCCCATGACCCGGTAAAAATTGATTTAAGCCAGCGGCTGCAGGAACCTGGAGGGGAGTTTCCCCTGGGGACGGATCACCTGGGGCGCTGTATTCTGTCCAGGATCATTCATGGCACCCAGGTGTCCCTCAGGACCTCCTTCCTGGTACTGGTAATTATAATGACCGTTGGGATTTTTATTGGCACTCTGTCCGGATACATAGGGGGAAAACTGGATATTGTGGTTGTCAGCGTAATAGATGTGCTCCTGGCTTTTCCCGGGCTGATTCTGGCTTTGGCTATAGCAGGGATGCTGGGTCCCAGCATTACCAACGTGATGATTGCCATTGCCTCCGTAGCCTGGGTGGGTTATGCCCGTATTATTCGAGGGATGGTGGTTTCCATTAAGGAAAAAGAATATGTTCTGGCTGCCCGGTCTGTTGGAACCACTGGACCGGGGATTATTTTGCGTCATGTGCTGCCCAATGTATTATCCCCGGTGATTGTCCTGGCTACTCTGGATATGGGTTCAATTATATTAAGTATCTCCGGGCTTTCCTTTTTGGGCCTGGGGGCTCAGCCTCCTATGCCGGAATGGGGAGCCATGCTAAATGATGGCCGTCCCTACATGCAGACAGCCCCCTGGCTGATGATTTTCCCAGGGCTTGCTATTCTTATTTCGGTACTATCTTTTAACCTCATGGGTGATGGACTGCGGGATATTTTCGATATTCGGGGAATTAGAAGATTATAAATTATAGGGGTGTTCTACCATGGATTCATACCAGCAAAATTATTTGGATGTGAAAGAACTGACTGTGGAATTCCGTACGGACTTTGGGAAGCTGAAGGCCGTAAATCGGGTGAGTTTTTCATTGGGTAGGGGGGAGGTGCTGGGCCTGGTGGGAGAAAGCGCCTGCGGGAAAAGTGTTACGGCACTGTCTATGCTCCGCCTGCTTCCCCCCGGGGGAAAAATTAGCCATGGGGAAGTGTGCCTGGAGGGTGTAAATCTTCTTACTCTCTCCCGGGAAAAAATGCGTCGGTTAAGAGGTAAGAAAATTGCTATAATCTTTCAAGATCCCAGTTCGACATTGAACCCGGTGCGAGCCATTGGTCCGCAGTTTATGGAAACTTTGAAAACCCACCTGTCCCTGAGTAGGGAAAAGGCACGTCACAGGTCTATGGATATGCTTTCCGCTATGGGATTGGCTGCCCCGGAGGGGATCATGAGAAAATATCCTTTTCAGCTCAGCGGTGGTATGAGGCAGAGAGTAATGATTGCCATGGCTCTGGCCTTGGAGCCGGATATCTTGATTGCCGATGAGCCTACCACGGCTCTGGATGTAACGGTTCAGGCTCAGATTCTTTCAGAAATGAGAAGGCTAAAAAAAGACTTTGGCACAGGCATAATGCTGATTTCCCATAACATGGGGGTTATTGCTCAGCTTTCTGACCGGGTAGCAGTGATGTACGCCGGTTCAATTGTAGAATATGGACTGGTAAAGGAGGTATTTTATCGAGCATCCCATCCCTATACCCGAGCTCTTCTCAATTCAATACCGGACCTGGGCCAGGATAATCAGGAACTATGTTCTATTAAGGGACAGCCGCCGGCTCTGCATAGTATGCCGGAAGGGTGTTCCTTTTACCCCCGATGCAGCAGAGCAGAGGAGATTTGTAAAAGCATATATCCATTATGGATGGATATAAATGACGGTCATAAGGTCGCCTGTTTCTTCCCACTGGATGAAAAAACCTGCTGTGAAAGTCATGCCGAAGAGGTGCTGATATAGATGTCTGTGGAGATTGCAAATACTGTGGGAATTAACAGGTTAGAAGCAGGTACTTCCCAGGAAAAAGAAACTTTTCTTTTAGAAGTAGTTAATTTGTTTAAGCACTATTCACAAGACAGTCTGTTTTCTGAAAAGCAGGAGAAGGTCAGGGCTGTGGATGGTGTATCCCTTCAGATTCGGGAGGGGGAGACCCTGGGCCTGGTAGGTGAGAGTGGATGTGGGAAGAGTACCCTGGGCCGATTGATCCTGCGTTTGGAGGAATCTACCTCCGGAAGTATCTATTACTCTGGAGAGGATATTACTCAGTATAGGGGAGAAGGACTCAGGCAGTGGAGAAAGAATGTTCAGGTAATTTTTCAGGATGCCTACGCTTCACTGAATCCCCGGATGAAGGTAGAACAGATCATTGGAGAACCCCTTTATAACTACAAAAAAGGTTCATTTACACAGCGCCGGCAGCAGGTGGAAAGGCTTTTAAAGGATGTAGGGTTAGAACCGGAACATCGTGGACGTTATCCCCATGAATTCAGCGGCGGCCAGCGGCAGCGAATAGCTATAGCCCGGGCCCTGGCATTAAATCCGTCAGTTATTGTTTGTGACGAGTCTGTGGCCAGTCTTGATGTGTCCATTCAAGCCCAAGTTCTGAATTTACTAAAAAAGCTTAGGAATGACTACCAATTATCTTATCTTTTTATTTCCCATGACCTGGCTGCAGTCAAATACATCAGCCATCAGGTTGCGGTCATGTACCTCGGGAAAATCGTAGAAGTTTTGGATAGCCAACGTCTAGTGGAGGAAGCGCTGCATCCTTATACCCGCTCTCTTTTGGCTGCAGTCCCAAAACCGGATCCCGGGGAAAAAGCTAATGTAGAACAAATAATCAGGGGAGAACCACCCAACCCTATTTTTCCTCCCCAAGGCTGTCGATTTCATCCCCGATGCCCCCAGGTGAAAGAGGTTTGCTCTCGGGAGGAACCTCTTCTGTTGAAGATTGGAGAGCGACATTGGAAAGCCTGTCATCTGGTTTTTTGATCAAACTGTCAGTTAATAAATATGTTTTTATATAACAGGTTGGCATAAAAATTGTTTGGCTTTAATTCTAGAAGTGTGTTACCATATAGTTAGCGGTACCACTAATCATATGGTATTGTTGATTAGGGGCAAATGAATCTAAAGGTTGTTTCTAGCAAAGACCGGGCGATTTCAGCTCTATACTTAAAACTGGAGGGATTATAATATGTGTATGGAAAAAACACCCTGGGAAAAAGCTGTGGAGTTTCATGGTCATGTTTGTCCAGGGTTAGCTTATGGGTATCGGGCGGCTATGGAATATTTAAAGAGGATGGAAGCTGGCCCTTCTAAGGACGAAGAGGTAGTGGCCATAGTGGAAACAGATAATTGCGGGGTCGATGCAATACAGGTGTTGACCAGCTGTACCTTTGGTAAGGGGAATTTAATATTTAAAGACTATGGAAAAAATGTTTTTACTTTTGCTTCAAGGGATACACAAGAAGGTTTAAGAATTTCTCTAAAACATGGAGCTATGGAAAAAGTAGCTCCGGAGGGCTGGAAGGAACTAAGGGAAAAGCTTTTCAGTGGCGGGGAAGTGAAAGAAGAGGAAAGGCAGCTATTTAAAAAACATCATGCTGAACTAACCCAAATAATTCTTAATGTGCCCGTAGAAGAAATATTTGAAATTAAAACAGTTAAAGTTGACCTTCCATTTAAAGCCAAACTATTCGATTCTGTTCAGTGTGGTTTTTGTGGAGAAGGGATAATGGAGCCCAGGGCCAGGGTTAAAGAGGGTAAGTTTGCCTGTCCTGAATGTTTTGAAGGCTATCGCAGTAGAGTTAATTAGGAATTCCCACTCTAGAGCCCACTCTAGAGCAATAAACAGGAGTTTTTTTATTGAAAATTATTATTTTTTATCTCGTCTTTGACAGTTGTTACAAGCAAAAAGCTTGATGATCCCTGATTTACAAGGATTATCAAGCTTTTTTTGTATTCAAAAAAGTGAGTAATGTTTTTATTTTTTTGTCGCTTTAAAAATTTTTTTCATTTGTTTTGTTTTTATAATCTGGTAGTCTGTACGGAAATCAAATGCCTCATGTAAATCATCAGTAAAGTCAGTTCTCGTATATGTTGGAGTGTAACCCTCCCCCTTTATTTCATGAAAGTTCATATCCTTTAATCCTCTAATTATTTCACTGCAGGTATATTTCTCACCAAGCTTTTTTTCCAATAATCTGTAAATAATTAAGGATATAAAGCAAGTTGTAAAATGTGCTTCTATTCTGTCATCACGGCTTAAATAAACAGGTCTGGCTTTAAATTCACTTTTCATAATTCTAAAACATTCTTCAATCTCCCATCGTCT
Source organism: Candidatus Contubernalis alkalaceticus (assembly GCF_022558445.1). NCBI lineage: Bacteria > Bacillati > Bacillota > Dethiobacteria > Dethiobacterales > Dethiobacteraceae > Candidatus Contubernalis > Candidatus Contubernalis alkaliaceticus. Next base: position 2,664,836 of record NZ_CP054699.1, on the reverse strand, counting down.
ATTGTTTACTTTAATTATTTCAGAAGCATCATCCTCAAGGTTTGTACATACAGCATAAAACCCATCAAAGGCTTCTTCTTTAGCGATAACCTCTGTATCAATACTGTATATTTCTTTTTCAGCAATTTCTCCATCAGGAGTAAAATTAGTTTTTTTAATAAATCTTCTGCAATCATTCTGATTACATTTTTTTATTTTTGTAGGATTTGAATCTATTGTTTTTTGTGCACGTTCTATCTGTGAATTACGGATTTTTCTTTGATAATCTCTATACTTGATAGAGTACGTCACAATGATTTTTTGTTCAAGGTCATTTTCTTTAATCCAACGTTCTTTGTAAAACATTTTATTTTTAGCTTTCTCATCATCTAGTTTAGAGATGTCATAGGTTTTTACATCGTTAGAGAGGTGCCATTCGTTTGGATCAAGTGCCCATTTTTTTAGATGTGCTTTTAATTTCTTAATTGATTGAGTTGTAATAAATGCTCGTTCTTCCCTGTCGTTAAATTTTCTGTTATTTTTGGACGCTAGACCGGCATCGGTACATACGATAAATTTAGAAAGATTAAAATCAGATAGAATTTTCTTTTCTAAGGGTTTTAGTGTTAATTGTTCATTTGTATTTCCTTTGTTGATGCTAAATGCAAGAGGGATACCGTCTCCATCCATAAATAGGCCCATTTGAATGATTGGGTTTGGTCTATGCTCTTTTGATGGACCGTATTGCTTATCGCCATCTGCCTGTTCAATTTCAAAAAAATAATTGGTGCAATCATAATAAAGTACACCAGTATTTCTCTTAGAAACTTTTAAACTGTTGTTGTACAAGGATGATTGTAAAAAATCCGTTTCCTTAGCAATAACTTCAAGAGCTCTGTATATATGTTGAAGTTCAAAGTTAGGTTGTTCTATAAATCTTGAGGAAAGTTGGTAAGTGGCGAGCTTAGATGAAGGGAAGATTATTCTTCCGTAAATCAATCTGGAGAGTATGGAGTTTAGGTCATATGTAACCTTGTATTTTCCTAACATTTCTTTACATATTTTGTGAAGGCCAAGTTGATAGTATATTTGTTGAAGAAAAAGATAACCACCGTTAAAAGAGCGCTGTTCATCTTTCGTAATGACCTTGGAAGGTGAGTACTTTACCAACACATCAAGCTTTTCTTCCTTCTCTTTTTGATTCAGCTCTGCTATGTATTTCTTTGCCCATTCAATGGGATCCTGGCCGTTTAACTTTTTACTCAAATCATTAACTGTTCCAAGTTTTTCAACAATCTTTGATGAATGTACACCATTCTCATAAGTTGATTTAATTACGTAAAGAGATGTGGAATTTTTTGATTTCGAAATAGACAATCTCATATTAACCCCCCAATCCCTTATATTATAACATAATACTCAATAATACTCAATAGAAATAGGTGAAAAATTGACAAATTTGCAATAAAAAAAGCCCTATTTTCAAGGCTTTTAAGACATGTGTTCATTATTCAACTGTCAAAGACCCGGGTAACTTTTCATACTGCTGTTATCTGTTATTTGCCATCTCTTATTTATTAAATTAACCCAGGTTTCTATTGACAATTTCTCTTTAACTGTCATATAATAAAGGATGAAAAGTGAATATGCACTTGTTAGGGGAGGCTCCTAAATGAACACAGGCTGCTGCCCAAAAACGTCCAGAGACGCCAATGGGTATAACAGGCATGATCGGATTAAGGTCTGCTTAATGTAGCTGATTCTGTTTTGAATCTACGTCATTTAGTGCTGAATCCAAAACGAGGAGTTGTGGTTTCCATAGCAGGCAAATTTTAATTTTTTTGTCATGTGTGGTTGTGGTATTTAAACGGCTCTTCTGGGCCGTTTTTTGTTTATAAAGAATTTTTTTACAGAGGGGGTGGTGTTCGTGACAGGAGACCCTGATAAATCAGGCGACTTATTTGAAATTAAAAAGTTTCAAAGAGAGCAGTATAAAGTATTAACTCAGGAGGGATTAATATGGCAAACATCAGGAGGAAAGTCAGGACACTGCCGAAAAGAGTGGTTGATCAAATGGCTAAAAATGCAGAGAAGAATATACACTCCCGGCCCGTTAGCCTTAAAGAAGATGTTACCGTCCAGGAAGCCTTGGACCGGGTTAGAAATTCCGGAAAAAAAGTAAAAATTGTTTATGCCCTTTTTATTACTGATGATGGAGGAAAGCTAAAGGGATACTTGACCTTGAAAGATTTAATTGCAGCAGCTCCAGAAATGACTGTACATGATCTTATGGATGAGATGAGAGTGTGATTCCTTGGTCTATGCTGTCTTAATCTTTTTGGAATAAGGTATTTATAAATAAATTATTTCTTTAAAGAAGGAAAAATTAAATTTAGGTAGAATAAAAATATAAATAAGTTAATATCACATCAAACAGGTGCCAATTCATTTGGATAATAGGGAATCGGGTTAGAGTCCCGAGCGGTCCCGCCACTGTAAAGGGGAGTCTCCTGCTTTTTAGAACCACTGTTTCTAAAGGAAACGGGAAGGTGCAGGAGGACGAAGAACCTGAGTCAGGAAACCTGCCTGTTTTTTAGTCACTTGTTTACCTTCGGAAGAAAGGAAATGGTGTGGTGTGTAATGTATTGTACACAGACCGGTCTTCCAAAGGCCGGTTTTATTTTTGCGTGACCTGTTAAATTCATATCGGCTCTTTGCCGTACCTCCCCCGGGAGGTTTATTTTTTTGTTTTCGTAAGCCTTAGTAAAATATAACATTTGCTTTTAAGAAGGTCTTTACGGAAACCGGTCAATAAACTATAATTAAGGCGACAAGAATATTTAAGGATAAATTTGGAGAAGGTTATTATAGTATATTATGAAAAGAAGGAGAAAGTAAAGTGAATTCATCCAGGGATTGTTCGGTTGAAGAAACTGAGAAAAATACGGATCAGGAAGATTGTAAGATAAAAAAAGTGGTGGCGGTGATGAGTGGAAAGGGAGGTGTTGGGAAGTCATCCATCACTTCTCTTTTAGCGCTGCAGTTATCCAGACAGGGACATAAAGTTGGGATCATAGATGCAGATATTACGGGACCCAGCATTCCTAAAATATTTGGGCTGCAGCAGCGGCTCAAAACCGCTGAAGGGAAAATGCTGCCGGCAGAAACTCCGGGAGGTATTATGATTGTGTCTATTAACCTTCTTTTGGATGAAGAGGATGATCCGGTTCTTTGGAAAGGACCCAAGGCTGGAGGAGCAGTAAAACAGTTCTGGAAAGATGTAGATTGGGGAGAACTGGACTATCTGCTGGTTGACATGCCCCCCGGCACATCGGATGTTCCTTTGACAGTCCTGAAATCTATACCTGTAGACGGCATAATTGTAGTAACTTCTCCCCAAGAATTAGCCCTGATGGTGGTGAAAAAGGCGGTTAAAATGGCTTACCGCTTAAGGGTTCCCATAGTTGGTTTGGTGGAAAATATGAGCTATCTTCGCTGCTCCCACTGTCAGGAAAAATTAGAAGTATTTGGCCCCAGCCGGGCTGAAGAATCTGCTGAGATAATGGGGGTCCCACTTTTAGGCAAGATTCCCATAGATACAGATTTTACCCGTTTTTCTGATCAGGGGAAAGTAGAAGAATACCAGGGGAAAATAGAAATTAAATTGAATTTTTAAATTTTTCCCTTTGGTGAAATTCTCTGATTATTGCCCTGGGCAATTGTTTGTCAGTCCCATTATTAAATTAGTGATGCTAATTTACTATTTATATAGAAGGACTTTATTAAATTATAGAGAATAAAGAATTAAGATGCTTTTTTGTATGGAATCTCATGAGGTGGGGAAATATATGGAAAATCAATTGGTTGTAGACCACTTTACTAATCCCAGGAATATAGGGGATCTGCCTGATGCCCATGGGATAGGCACTTACGGAGCCCCCGATTGCGGAGATTATTTAGTTATTTATATAAAGGTGAATCGAGAAAAAATCTCTGATATTAAATATAAAATATACGGATGCAGTACTTTGATAGCTACTACCAGTATGATGACGGAAATGGCAAAGGGGAAAACTATTCAGGAGGCCAGATTGATCACCGGAGAGGATGTTGTGAAGGCTTTAGGCGGGCTGCCGGAAGATAAAACCCATTGCGCTAACTTAAGCATAACCGCACTTCATTTTACTTTTCAGGATTTTAATAAGCGGAAAAGCCTGGGCTGGACCCGTTATTAGGAGAGTCCAAGATATATTTGGACTGCGGTTAAAGTATAAAGTAGGTGAAAAGCTTTGAAAAAGGAAGCAATGGAAAAATTTAATAAGTACCTGAAGTTAAAAGGTTTTAAGCTCACCCAGGAAAGAAGAATCATACTGGAGCAGGTTTTTTCGGTTCATGATCATTTTGATGTAGAAGATCTTCTTTATATGCTCCGGAAAAGCAATCGACAGGTTTCCAGGGCATCGGTTTACCGGACTTTGAGCTTGCTGGTGGAAAGCGGCCTGGTGGAAAAAGTAGATTTTGGAGATGGCAGGGCTTACTACGAGCATGTTTTTGGTCACCTGCATCATGATCACCTGATCTGTAAAAATTGTGGTAAGGTGGTTCAGTTTGAGGATATGACTATAGAAAAGCGGCAAAAGGACATATGCAAAGAACATGGATTTCAATTGGAATATCACACTTTAAACATTTTCGGGTTTTGTACGGAATGTCAAAAAGAAGATAAGTAAAATAAAAAAAAGTAGGAAAATTATGTTAATAATTAGCATTCCAGGATACAAGGACTTGAATCTTAAATATCTGGTCACTGATTTAAATGGGACTTTAGCTAATAATGGTTTAATTAAAAAAACTACTGCTTTTCTTTTGAATAAAATATCTCAAAACTTGAAAGTATATATAATTACAGCAGATACCTTCGGCATAGCTGGTGAAGTTTGCTCATCCCTTCAAGCGGAGCTTACAGTTTTGAAAGGTGGAGGAGAAAGGGATGAGAAGGCGGCTTTTATCAAGGGACTGGGTAGTGAAGAGACAGTAACTTTAGGGAATGGTGCCAACGATGAATTGATGTTGGAGCAGTCAGTCTTAGGTATTGTAGTGATTGGGGAGGAAGGCTGCTGTACCAAATCTCTTTTAAAGTCGGACATTGTGGTAAAAGATGTAGATGATGCCCTGCGAATGCTTCTCAACCCTGACATATTAAAAGCGGCACTGAGATCATAATTTTTGACTAAAATTACACCTGGGGAATGAAAGGTGTTTTTTATATTTCAGGTTATTTGATGTAAGTTAAGGGGTTTCTTCTTATTAACTTCAGATTTCATGGGAAAATCAAATTTAAAAAGCTAATAATACAGGGGGCAAGAGATGTTTAAATCAGGAGTAGTAGCCGTAGTAGGCAGACCCAATGTGGGGAAATCCACCTTATTGAATTATTTAATGAAGCAAAAGCTTACCATTATTTCCGACAAGCCTCAGACTACCAGGAACAAGATAACTTGCATTCTTACTACCCAGGAAGCTCAGATTATTTTCCTAGATACTCCCGGGCTGCACAAACCCCGGACCAAGTTGGGAGAATATATGGTTAAGGTTTCGGTCGGTTCCTTGAGGGAAGTAGATATCGTTCTATTTTTGGTAGAAGCCTCTCATCCTCCCGGGAGAGGGGATGGGTATGTGGTAGATCTCTTAAAGCAGGCTGAAACCAGGGTATTTTTGGTTATCAATAAAATAGATCTGGTAGAGCCGTTAGAACTAGAAGGAATCATTGAGCGTTACCGGGAACTATATGATTTTTCTGAAGTGATTTTAGTTTCAGCGGTGAATGGTACCAATGTAACGCTGCTCCAGGAGAAGTTGGTAGCTCATCTTCCAGAAGGCCCAAAGTATTATCCTGAGGATATGATTACTGAACAGCCGGAACGTTTTGTGGTCTCGGAATTAATCCGTGAAAAAATATTGGAGCAAACTCGGGATGAAGTGCCCCATTCTGTGGCTGTTGAAGTGGATGAAATGAAGGAACGGAAGGGCAAAAATATGATTTACATTCGGGCTAATATCTTTGTGGAAAGAGATTCCCAAAAAGGAATTATTGTAGGTAATCAGGGCAAAATGCTCAAAGAAATTGGGATGAAAGCCCGTCAGGATATCCAGGTTCTGCTGGGCTGCAAAGTATTCCTGGAACTTTGGGTTAAGGTACAGAAGGACTGGCGCAATCGGAGTAAGTTTTTGAAAGATTTCGGTTATCATGACAGAGAATGAAAGGGCAGGGGCTTTAGATGAAACATCTAAAAACGGAAGCGCTGGTAATCAGGTCACAAAGTTATAGTGAAGCAGACAAGCTTTTGACCCTGTTAACCCTGGAAGGGGGTAAGATACCCTCCATTGCCAGGGGAGCCTGTAAAACTAAAAGCAAACTGTCTGCCTCTGTAGAGCTTTTTACCCGGGGGGATTTTCTTCTTTACAGGGGGAGAACTCTAGCTACTGTAACTCAGGGAGAGATTCTAAATTCTTTTTATTCCTTGAGGATGGATCTGTTAAGTTATGCTTACGGCCAGTACTTTTGTGAACTGATTGGCCGTTTGTTGGAGGAGAATGAACCCTGTCCAAAGGAATACCGCTTGTTTTTATCAGCCCTGGAAGCCATGAACGGTGACACGGCTTACCTGGAGGTGCTGGCACGTTCTTTTGAATTGAAGCTTGTGAAAAATCTAGGGTATACCCCATACCTGGATTCCTGTCTGGTTTGTTCTACACAAAAAACCCCCTTTCGTCTCAGCTTTCGGGAAGGGGGGCTTCTTTGCTCCAAATGTAGTATGCGGGATCCCGGGGCTAATAAGATTACTCCTGGGACCCTTTCACTTCTGGCCAAGCTGCTTACAGCTGATTTTAAAAGGCTGAGAATTCTAAAAATGAATTCAAAACAGCGGCAGGAGATTTTTTCCATTAACCAGGCACTTCTAAGTTATAATTTCAACCTGGGAAGATGTAAAGCTTTAGCCTTCCTGGAACAATTAGGATGTTCCAGATAATTTATGTATATATATCTTCAAAAATTCACAAGATTCCTTAAAATATATTATTAAAGACGCAGAAAATGTTAGTTATTCAGAAAATTATTATAAATTTCTCAATATTTACATAAACTATGCTCAAACGGATTATACAGGAGGGAAATACCGTGTCGATAACACTAGAAAAAATAGACCTGCTTCGGGATCGTACCGGAGCTACGTACAAGGAGGCCCGGTTGGCGCTGGAGGCCACCGGAGGAGAAGTGGTGGAGGCCCTGATTATACTTGAGGATCAAAGTAAGTCTTGGTTGGAGGAAGGACCGCACACAGATTTTATTGCCAGGGCGAAAGAATTTGCACAGAAGAGCGCCGATATTCGAATTTCTGTAAAGTCTCATGAAAAAACTGTGGTGGATATTCCTGCTCCTTTGGGGGTGGCAGGAGCTGTGTTTCTCCCCAAAGCCGCTGCTTTGGGGACACTGTTTTTACTTTTTACCAAGTACTCACTTCATATGGAGAAAAGACAGCCCCAAAATGGGGAGAATTAAGAAGGCCAGGCTTGACATTTGAACCCTAATTTGTTAAAGTTAATGAAATTAAATCCCTTATGCGATGCGGGAAAAGAGTAACCAGTGGGGCTTATACAGCGAGCCGGGGGTAGGTGAGAAGCCCGGTAAAGGAAACTGGCCAAAGGCGTTCTCAGGGCATAGATAAATCAAGGGGGGTCCAAAATAGTTTTTGGACCAAATAGGGTGGAACCGCGGGAGATCCTCTCGTCCCTATATGCATGTATTAGGGGTGTAGAGGTTTATTTTTTTGTCTAAAAAGCTATAACATAAATTTGAGGAGGAAGGATTAAAAAAATGAATTTTCAGGAAATCATATTAAATTTGGAGGATTATTGGGCCAAGAAAAACTGTATTATTTGGCAGCCCTATGACGTAGAAAAAGGTGCAGGAACCATGAATCCCGCTACTTTTTTACGTTCGCTGGGTCCTGAGCCGTGGAATGTAGCGTATGTGGAACCTTCCCGTCGTCCAACAGACGGAAGATATGGGGAAAACCCTAACCGTCTGCACCAGCACCATCAATATCAGGTGATTTTGAAGCCGGCACCCCATAACATTCAGGATCTTTATCTGGAAAGCTTGTACATTCTGGGGATTGACCCTTTAGAGCACGACATTCGTTTTGTGGAGGATAATTGGGAATCACCTACTCTGGGGGCCTGGGGGTTGGGCTGGGAAGTTTGGCTGGACGGCATGGAAATTACTCAGTTTACTTACTTTCAGCAGGTAGGGGGCTTTGATGTGGAGGCTGTCCCTGTGGAGTTAACCTATGGCCTGGAGCGCATCGCCATGTTTATCCAAAGGAAAGAAAATGTTTTTGACTTGGAATGGGTGAACGGGATAACCTATGGAGATGTTTTTCACCGGGCAGAGGTAGAGCACTCTTTTTACTGTTTCCAAAAATCAGATCCGGAGGTTCTTTTTAATCTTTTTACTATTTACGAAAATGAGGCTCAACGTCTCCTGGAGCAGGACCTGGTCTTACCCGGTTATGACAGTGTGTTAAAGTGTTCCCATACATTCAACCTGTTGGATGCCAGGGGAGCCATCAGTGTTACGGAGAGAACTGGATACATAGGAAGGGTAAGGAATTTAGCCCGACTCTGTGCGCAAAAATATTTAGCTCAAAGGGAAGAATTAGGATTTCCCCTTCTAAAGAAGGAGGTCAAAAGATAATGAGTAAAAGAGATTTGTTGCTGGAGATAGGAACTGAAGAAATACCAGCTCGCTTTATGGAGCCTGTGCTTAAGCAGATGGAACAAATCGCCACAAATTTATTTGGTGAAAATCGCATAGTATTTAATAATGTGAAAACCTTTGGCACTCCCAGGCGTTTGACCCTTTTGATAGAAGGAGTTGGAGAAAGACAGGCGGACCTGGAGGAACAGAAAAAGGGCCCTGCCAGGAACTCTGCCTTTGATGCTCAAGGCAAACCTACTCGAGCTGCAGTAGGGTTTGCTAAATCCCAGGGAGTTTCTGTAGAGGACCTGGAGGTAAAGGATTTTCAGGGAGGAGATTATGTTTTTGCAATTAAAAGGGTTATGGGCCAGGACAGCCGCAGCCTTTTACCTTCCTTAATGCAGGGAATTATAAAAGAATTACATTTTCCTAAGCCGATGTACTGGTCATCTAAAGACTTTCGTTTTGCCCGGCCCATACGCTGGCTCCTGGCATTGTACGGGAAAGACGAGGTTGTTTTCCCTTTGGATGAATTAGAGTCTGGTAGATTCACTTATGGTCATCGTTTTTTAGCCCCGGGCCCCTTTGAAGTGAAAGATATCCCCAATTATTTTCAAATTATGGAGGACTCCTATGTGCTGCTGGACCAGGAAAAGAGGAGAGGCCTAATACGGGAACAGGCTGAAAAAGCGGCCCGGAATCTGGGCGGCACTGTTCATTTAGATGAAGAACTTTTAGAAGAGGTAAATTATCTGGTAGAGTATCCCCAGGCAGTGGTAGGTGAGTTTTCTTCGGATTACCTGGAAATCCCCAAAGAGGTTTTAATTACCAGCATGCAATCTCACCAGAGGTATTTCCCGGTGGTGGGGGAAAAGGGCCTGATGCCAAACTTTATTACTATTAGTAATGCCCGGGAGGATCTAAAGGGCAATATAAAGATGGGAAATGAAAGGGTCCTTCGGGCCCGTCTGGCGGATGCCCGATTTTTCTATTCTGAGGATCAGAAAACTTCTCCAGAACAGTACGTGGAAAAACTAGAGAGCGTTCTTTTCCAGGAGGGTCTGGGTACAATGCTTGAAAAGACCTGGCGCCTGACTCAGATTTCCCAGTATATGGCTGACTGTTTAGGTCTGGAGGCTGAAGATAAAAAAACGTCTGCCCGCATTGCTCATCTTTGTAAATATGACCTGTTGACCAATATGGTATATGAATTTCCCGAAGTACAGGGTATTATGGGCCGGGAGTATGCTCTTTTGTCAGGTGAGACTCAGGAGGTTTCCCATGGAATTTATGAGCACTACCTGCCTCGGTTTGCCGGAGATGATCTTCCAGAAAGCCTCACCGGTTCCCTGGTGAGTATTGCTGATAAATTAGATAATATTGTAGGCTGTTTTGGAATTGGTATTAAGCCCACCGGTTCCCAGGATCCCTATGCATTAAGAAGGCAGGCCTTAGGTATTATGTACATACTCTTGGATTCAGAGATTTCTCTTTCCCTTTCGGAGCTTATAGGGAAGTCAGTAGATTATTACAGTCCTCACAAGTTAATAAAAGATAAAGAAGAAATTATCACCGAAGTGTTGGAATTCCTCCGTCAAAGAATCAGGAATATTTTCCTGGAAAAAGGACTGCGCTATGACCTGATCGATGCAGTGCTCAGTTCAGGGTTTGATGTGCTGCCCCATGCTTATAAAAGGGCAGTTAGTCTATCCAGGGAGATTGATAATTCTTCCTTCTTAAAATTGATGACCGCCTATACCCGGGCGGCAAACCTGTCCAAGAATGCTTCAGCCGGTGATTCTGTCAAATCAAATCTTTTGGAGGCTTTGGCGGAAAAGGAATTGTATAAAACTTTTCAGAAAATATCTGAGGAAGTAGCGGAAAAATTATCAGCTCAAGATTATGAAGGAGTCTTGGCTCAGTTTTCTAAAATGCAGGAACCGGTGAATAATTTCTTTGACCAGGTGATGGTGATGGTTGAGGATGAGAAGGTAAAAAACAATCGCCTGAACCTGCTCAGGGAGATCAGGGATATGTTTCATAAGTTTGCTGATTTTGGTAAGATTGTGATAACTCACAGTTAATCACAGTTGTTTTAAAAATTTCCTAAAAAAAGAAGGATTAAATCAAGTAAATATAGTATACTAATCTAACAAATTAATTAAATAGTACAGCATATTTATATAAGGATGGTGGTAAAGGTCGACTTAACTGAAAGACAGGCCAAAATAATTGAAATTGTTAAGAGAAACGGCCCCATTTCTGGGGAGGATATCGCCTCTCAACTTGAATTAAGTCGGGCCGCCCTAAGGCCTCACCTGAGCGTCCTTACCATGTCCGGCCATCTTGAGGCCCGCCCCAGGGTGGGTTATTATTACACCGGTAAAACAGAAAATTCTTTAGTTACTAAGGCGTTACGTAAAATTAAGGTAAAAGACGTCAAGAGAATGCCGGTGGTAGTAAAAGAGGATGTCTCCGTATATGACGCTGCCGTGTCTTTAATCTTAGAGGACACTGGGACTATTTATGTGGTGGGTGAAGACGGGTACTTAGCCGGTGTGGTTTCCCGTAAAGATTTTCTTAAGAGCTGTATCGGGGGAACTACTACCCGCAGCATGCCTGTTGGATTTATTATGACTCGTATGCCTAACATTATTACTACGGAGCCCGAAGAGGATGTTCTAGACGCAGCAAAGAAAATTATGGAATATCAGGTGGATTCTCTGCCCGTGGTCCGGGAAGAAAAAAACGGAAAATTAAAGATTTTGGGTAGATTTACTAAAACCAGTATAACCGGGCTTATGATAGAACTATGCGGAGAAATGTAAGGAGAGGAAAGGTGGTTTTGTGATGGACAATAATACACTGCCGGTAGTATATGTAATATCAGATTCAATAGGGGAAACCGCAGAATTTGTTGTAAAAGCGGTGGCAAGTCAGTTTAATTCGGGCCATGTGGAAGTAAGAAGGGTGCCCTTTGTGTATGAAATAGAGACCATATTGGATGTTGTGGAGGAGGCGGCAGGGGTTAACAGCATTATAGCCTATACCCTGATTCTTCCTGAGCTTAGGAAAACTTTAAAAACCGCTGCTGATAAAAAGAACATTGCTACGGTAGATATTTTGGGCCCCATGATGAACGCCTTTGAAACCATCATGATAGAGGGGCCCCGCATGGAACCAGGGTTGATGAGACGTCTGGATGAAGAATATTTTCATCGGATTGCTGCCATTGAGTTTGCTGTTAAGTATGATGATGGGAAGGACCCTCGGGGAATGCTCAGATCAGACGCCGTTTTGGTGGGAGTATCCCGGACTTCCAAGACGCCTTTAAGCATGTATCTGGCACATAAAAGGATAAAGGTGGCCAACCTCCCCTTGGTTCCGGAAATAGAGCTGCCCGAAGAGCTGTTTATGGTCCCTCCTCATAAGATTGTGGGATTGACTATAAATCCCCAACAGTTATATGATATTCGGGTAGAAAGGCTGAAAACTTTGGGACTGACTGCAAATGCTAATTACGCTAACCTAAAGAGGATAATTGAGGAACTGGAATATGCGGAAAAATGTATGAAAAGATTAGGCTGCCCAATTTTTGATGTATCTAATAAAGCAGTGGAAGAAGTTGCAAATTATATTCTGCAATATATAAGAGAAGGGAGAAAGCTGGATGGACATTGAGAAATTGGTTTATTTATTTACCGAGGGAAATGCTCAGATGAAGCAGTTGTTGGGAGGCAAAGGAGCCAATCTGTCAGAGATGACCGGTATCGGGCTGCCTGTTCCCCCAGGATTTATTATTTCCACCACGGCCTGTAATCAGTACTACCAAAAGGGTGATTCCTTGATGGAAGCGGTTCAGGCAGAGGTGGATGAGGCCCTGGCCGCAGTAGAACTAATGCAGGGTAAAAAATTCGGTGACCCTAATAATCCTCTTCTCCTGTCCGTAAGATCCGGTGCAGCAGTTTCCATGCCGGGGATGATGGATACTATATTGAACCTGGGATTGAATGACCAAACGGTAAAAGGTTTGGCAGAAGTTTCCGGTGATGAACGTTTTGCTTTGGACTGTTACCGACGTTTCATACAAATGTATGGGGATGTGGTCCTGAAGGTAGATCACGCATTTTTTGAGAGGGTTTTGGAAAGGAAAAAAGAGGAAAAGGGAGCCCGGGATGATACTCAGCTGACTAGTGAAGACCTGAAGGTACTGGTGGAGCAATACAAGGGGATTGTCAAAACTAAAGCTTCCAGAGAATTTCCTCAGGAGCCTATGGATCAGCTGATGGAGTCTATCAGGGCGGTTTTTGATTCCTGGAATAATCAGCGGGCTATAGTATACAGGAAAATACATAAAATTCCAGACCAACTAGGCACTGCCATCAATGTACAGGCTATGGTTTTCGGCAATTTGGGGGAAGACTGTGCCACGGGAGTAGCTTTTTCCCGGGATCCCTCCACCGGTGAGTCCAAGCTATACGGGGAATTTCTGGTTAATGCCCAGGGAGAAGATGTAGTGGCGGGAATCAGGACTCCTCTGCCCATATCACAACTGGAAGGGCTTATGCCGGAGCTGTATAATCAGTTCCATGATATTAGCAGGCGGTTGGAGACACATTACCGGGATATACAGGATATCGAGTTTACTATTGAAAAGGGACGCTTGTTTATCCTCCAGACCCGTGGAGGAAAGAGGACTGCCAGGTCTGCGGTAAAGGTAGCGGTGGATTTTGTTAAGGAGGGGATTTTAACCCGGGATGAAGCTGTCATGAGAGTGGAACCGGAACAGATTGATCAGCTGCTTCACCGCCAGATTGACCCAAAAGCTCAACTGGATTTTATCGCCAAGGGCCTTCCTGCTTCGCCCGGGGCGGCTTCGGGGAAAGTAGTTTTTAATGCGGATGAAGCGGAAAAAATGAATCAGCAGGATGAAAAAGTAATTCTGGTACGTCCGGAAACAACTCCTGATGATATTCATGGTATTGTAGCCGCTCAGGGAGTATTGACCAGCCGGGGTGGTATGACCAGTCACGCTGCTGTTGTAGCCCGAGGCATGGGTAAGCCTTGTGTATGCGGCTGTGAAAGCCTAAATATTGATTTGGAAAAGGAAGTTTTTAGTGTAGACAATGTAACCTATTCTAAAGGGGATATCATTTCTATTGACGGTGGGACAGGCAGGGTTTTTGTAGGGGAGGTCCCGTTAATTGATATTCAGTTAAGTGGTGAGTTCCGGGAAATCCTGGAGTGGACTGATGAAATAAAATCTCTGGGGGTCAGGGCTAATGCTGATAATCCCCAGGACGCAAAGAAAGCCCGGGAGTTTGGTGCGGAAGGCATAGGCCTTTGCCGCACAGAGCATATGTTTATGGCCCAGGATCGGCTTCCAATTGTGCAGGAAATGATTCTTTCGGAATCTGAAGTGGAACGGCGGAAGGCTTTAGATAAATTGCTTCCAATTCAACAAGAGGATTTTTATGGAATATTTGAGGCGATGCAGGGTCTTCCGGTGACTATCCGGCTTTTGGATCCTCCGCTGCATGAATTCCTGCCGGATTCCGAAGAGCTGGTGGAGGAATTGGTAAAGCTAAAACTTACCGGGGGAAGCCTTGAAGAAATAAGGGCCAAACAGATACTGCTGAAAAAAGTCAAGTCTCTCTCAGAATTTAACCCAATGCTGGGCCACCGGGGATGCCGGTTAGGAATCGTTTACCCGGAAATATATGAAATGCAGGTGAGAGCCATCTGCCAGGCAGCGGCAAAGCTGTCCAAAGAAGGAAAGGAGGTTGTTCCTGAAATAATGATTCCCCTGGTGGGGCACGCGGAAGAACTTCGCATAATGCGGGAACTTACCCAACAGGTGGCCCTTCAGGTCTTTTCCGAACAGGGGATAACCTTAGATTATAAAATAGGTACCATGATAGAACTGCCCCGAGCCTGTGTGGTAGCTGATCAGATTGCAGAGCATGCTGAATTCTTTTCCTTCGGCACTAATGATCTGACTCAGACTACCTTGGGTTACAGCCGGGATGACGCCGAGGGGAAGTTTCTCCATGAATATTTGGCAAAGAAGGTAATAGGGGAGAATCCTTTCATTACTTTGGACCGGGAGGGAGTAGGGCCCCTGGTACAAATGGCTGCAGAGAAGGGTAGAGGGCTGAAACCTGATATTAAATTGGGAATCTGTGGTGAGCACGGTGGAGACCCCGATTCCATCATCTTCTGTCATGAAGTCAACTTAAACTATGTCAGCTGTTCTCCCTTTAGGGTGCCTATTGCACGGCTGGCTGCGGCCCAGGCAAAACTTGGGAAAAAAGCCGGGGGATACGGAGACTAAAATTACTTGAGGCAAGGCTCTGGATATATAATCTGTGAGACACTGCCCATAAAAAACTGTCAACTATAAAATAAAAGCTGCCTAAATATAGGGCAGCTTTTATTTTATAGTTGTAATACAGGGAACAATTTATCTGATGAAGTTATTGTTGTTTTCCCACAAAAATATTTTTATTATTCAAAGATACCTTTTATCATATCTACTAATCCAGTGGTCATATTCTTAAAGAACCCTCCAACCTGCCTTAGGGCGATAACAGCAAAGTTTGTTTTTTCGATATCTTGTTCGGCTACCAAAGTAACCCGGCTGAGAATTTCATTCTCCAGCAGGATGTGCATTTCTCCTACCCTGTCTCCCTTTTCAATGGGAGCAGACAATTTATCATAAATAACCTGGGTTTCCAGTCTATCCTCATCCGGCAGGGTAATTACCGCACCTAGAGAATTTTGGGTAGAAGCTGCTACTTCTTTGTCTTTTCCGTCAGGTACCGGTGCCTCTCCCACAACTTCTCCCTTGTCAACCATGACCTTGAAAATATAGTTTCTAAACCCGTAGTTTAGTACAGCTTCCGTGGAAGACAGCCGGGAAGAAAGGTTGGGAGAATTTAGAATTACCGAAATTAAACGGAAATTATTTTGTTTAGCTGTTCCTGCCAGACAATAACCTGCCTCAGTAGTCCATCCGGTTTTTAAACCGTCTGCCCCGGGAAAACGCCCCAGCAAGGGGTTGCGGTTGTACTGAACGATATCATTAAAGGTGAATTCCCTTTGGGATTCCAGTTCTAGAATTTTAGGATAGTTATTGATGGTATAAGCGGACAGAATGGCGATATCTCTAGCGCTCATATAATGATTTTCATGGGGTAGTCCTGTGGTATTTTCAAAATGGCTATTTTTCATCCCCAGTTGTTGTGCTTTTTGATTCATTATTTGTACAAACATTTCTTCTGAGCCGTAAAGGTGTTCTGCTAAGGCTACGCAGGCATCATTGGCGGAGACTACGGATATTCCCTGGAGAAGTTGGTCCACCGTTACCTCTTGACCAATTTCCAAAAACATTTCAGAGCCCTTCATCCGCCAGGCGTTTTCGCTTACCTCAACGGTATCATTCCAATCTGTTTTGCCTTCTTCAATAGCTTCTAAGGCTATGAGCAGGGTCATTATTTTGGTTATACTGGCAGGAGGATATTTAGCGTCTGCGTCTTTTTCATAGAGTATTTCACCGGTGGTAGCTTCCATAAGCAGTGCAGATTTTGCATCTACGTCAAAGGGTAGTTCATCTTCTAGTTCTTCCTCTGTGGCGTCTGTATCAGGTTCAGCCCATGCAGTTAAAGGTGTCAAACTTAAAAAAAACAGGGAAAATATCAGTAATAGAAGCGCCAATTTTTTTAACTTAATCATAAATAATTCCCTCACTTTGCTGTTATAATTGTCAGATAAG
Source organism: Candidatus Contubernalis alkalaceticus (assembly GCF_022558445.1). NCBI lineage: Bacteria > Bacillati > Bacillota > Dethiobacteria > Dethiobacterales > Dethiobacteraceae > Candidatus Contubernalis > Candidatus Contubernalis alkaliaceticus. Next base: position 2,648,322 of record NZ_CP054699.1, on the reverse strand, counting down.
TTTATGAAGCATTTTAGAATAATATTGTTATACCAATAATATTTTATAACACTTGAGATAATTCTTCTAACATATAATTATTAAAATTCCTTAAGCAGGAAATATAAATTATTAATTGTATTATATATAAGTACTGTTTTTTTATAGTTAGACATTAGAAATGAAAATCCTTTAATTCCGACACAATTATTGAAGGTACAATTTTTAAAGGAGGTTGATTATGTTAATATTAGGCATTAATGGCAGCGTGCATCAGCATGGAAATACTGCGGATCTTCTTACGTTTGGTTTGGACGAAGCAGCTAAGTTGGGAGCTAAAACACAATTAATTTTTGCTCAGGAGGCACTGGATGAATTAAAACAACCTTATTGTAATGTTTGTGAGCCCAGGTGTCCCGGGGTCTGTTACGAGGGGAAAAAACTGGAGGGCATTTATAATCTTTTGAGGGAATGTGATGGAATTATTTTAGGCAGTCCAGTTTACTTTGGTACGGTTTCTACCCAGTTAAAAAGTTTTTGGGATATGTCTCGTAAATTAAGAAATGAGCATGCCCTGCTGGATACCGTAGGGGGGGCCGTTTCAGTGGGGGCCGCCCGGTTCGGCGGTCAGGAAACTACGTTGAGGGCTTTACATGACATGATGTTGGTGCAGGGCATGCTTATTGTAGGGGATGGACACGTTTCTATGGATCCGGGACACCACGGTGCCTGTGCTCAAAGGCCGGCAATCAAAGATGATTATGCCATTACAAGGGTACAAATTTTGGCCCGCAGGTTGGTTGATGTTGCTAAGGCTACTTTGACTTTGCGAAAAAAGTAAATAAGAAATAATAAAACCCTTATGTATGGGAGGAAAGGGCAGCTGCCGGAAAAAAATGGTCTGCTTTAAGGTAAGTTTGCCCGATATCTATGATCAGTTTGAGGGAAAAAAGAGAACAACTGGAGGAGCAGATTCTTTCTCCCCAGGCTATGCGAAGCTCCAGGAGTAAAGGCCGTCAAGATTATGAGGAGGAGTGTTCGGTCAGGACTGCATTTCATCGGGACAGAGACCGCATTATTCACTCCAAAGCTTTCAGGAGATTAAAACATAAAACTCAAGTGTTTATCTCTCCTGAAGGGGATCATTATCGGACTCGATTGACCCATACTCTGGAAGTAGCCCAGATTGCCAGGACTGCTGCTCGAGCTCTTACTTTAAACGAAGATCTTACTGAGGCTATTGCGCTGGGTCATGATCTGGGGCACACTCCCTTTGGGCATGCGGGAGAAGCGGCTTTGAGTCAAATTTACGGACCATTTAAACATAACCAACAGAGTCTGAGAATTGTTGAAAGCCTGGAGGGGGGAAAGGGGTTAAATCTCACCTGGGAAGTAAGGGATGGGATATTGAATCATACCGGAAGCACTCTTCCATCTACCCTGGAGGGACAAATTGTTAAGATTGCAGACCGGATTGCTTACATAAATCATGATATTGATGACGCTCTTCGGGCGGGGATATTAAAAGAGGAAGATCTTCCCAGGGATGTACCTTATATTCTGGGCAATACCTCCTCCATGAGAATAAATACCATGGTGAGAGACTTGATAGAAAACAGTTTTGCCCAACCGTTAATTCAGATGAGTCCCCAGGTAATGCAGGTGATGTTGGATTTACGGGAATTCTTATTTGAAAATGTTTATGTAGGGTCTGAGGCTAAGAAAGAAGACCAAAAAATAATTAAAATGTTCAATCATGTTTTTAATTACTTCTTAGAAAGGCCTGAAGAAATTCCTTTGGAGAACGGGTCACTTCAAGGGGGAAGCCTTCTGGAAAGAAGGGTTTGTGATTACATAGCCGGAATGACTGATATTTACTTTATTAATCTCTATCAGAAATTGTTTATTCCCAAGCCCTGGTCTAGTTAACCAGACTTTGGGAACAGCCGTAGAAAAGATTTCTATTATTTCTATGATTTTGGTAAAGAGAGAATAAAAAACTATAAATGGTATATAATATTGATTGATAATCATAGGTTTTTATATATTATTATTATTTTTATTTACTTTGCAGGAAATAAAATGCGCCATGTAGAATATATTTTAATCATATAGAATATGTGTTTGTTAAAGAGAGACTAAACCGGGAAAGAGGAGGTAGATTCTTACCAAACCTGGTTGTGTAATTTAAGTTGGCAGATTAAATATTAAGCAGTATTTACACCTCGTCTCTCCTATTATGGGATGGGGTTTTTTGATAAAAATGTACGTTTGTGCAGGAATTTGTCATTTATTGACGAATATGAAAAAAATCTCATAAACCTTTTTTTACCTTGGGGGGTTTTATGGAAAATATCGTGCCGGAGGAAACCATAGAAGAAATCAGGCAGCATTTTAATCTGGTGGAGGTTATTTCCAATTATACTGCGTTAAAAAAATCCGGTCGTAATTACTCAGGCTTATGCCCTTTTCATTCTGAGAAAACTCCATCTTTTACCGTTTCACCGGATAAACAGCTCTATCACTGCTTTGGTTGTGGAGTAGGGGGAAACCTGTATACTTTTATTATGGCCATTGAAAACTTAACTTTTAGAGAGGCCGTAACGCTTTTAGCAGGGAGAGCAGGAATTTTTTTACCAGAAAAACCTTTATCACCCGGAGAAAAAAAAGTAAAAGATTTAAAGGAAGAATTACTGCTGATCAATGAAGTTAGTATGAAGTTTTTTTCCTCGGTTCTATTTAGCAAAAAATATGGAATTAAAGCGTTAAATTATTTAAAGGGTAGGGGGCTAAAAGGGGAAACATTAAGGAAGTTTAATATTGGTTATTCCCCTTCCTCTTGGGAATTTTTATTAAGATATTTAAAAAACAAAGGTTTCAGTGAAACAAACATAGAAAAAGCCGGTTTAATTGTTCGCCGTTCCCGAGGTTCAGGTTATTATGACCGTTTTCGAGATAGAATTATTTTCCCTATTTTTAATCAGCAAAATCAGGTGGCAGGTTTTGGGGGGAGAGTTTTGGAGGGTGCGCAGCCTAAATATCTAAATACTCCGGAAACTCACCTTTACAATAAAAGAAAAATTCTTTATGCTTTGAATCATTCTCGTTCTTCAATCAGGGAGAAGGATGAAGCCATAGTTTTTGAAGGATATATGGATGTGATTACTGCTCATCAAGAGGGAGTGGAAAATTGTGTTGCTTCTCTGGGCACCAGTCTTACGGAGGAACAGGCAGAAGTTTTAAGAAGAAATGCCTCCAGCGTGGTAATTGCTTACGATTCTGATGCGGCGGGGGAAGCAGCGGCCTGGCGGGGCATGGATATATTAGTGTCCGCAGGCTGCAGGGTCAAGGTGGCCCAAATGCCACAGGGTATGGACCCAGATGATTTCATCAAAAAAAAAGGAATCAAGGCATTCGAAAAAGAAATAATAGAAAAGTCTTTACCATTAATAGATTATAAACTGGAAAAAACCCAAAGAGATTTGGGTGTGCTGGATTTCTGTACGCCACAAGAAAAGCTTTTATATATTCAAAAGATATTACCTGTTTTAGCTAAACTGAATAGTTCTGTGGAGTTGGACGTATACCTTCAGAAGGTAAGCAGTCAGATTGGTGTTGGCCTGGATTCGCTGCAGTTAGAATTGAAGAAATTCAGGCGTGCCAAAGGAAAAAAACAGATAAAATTTGGGAACACAGAACCAGATGGTTCGGCAAACAATCAGGTAAAGCCCCCGGCAGCAGAAAAAGAGATTCTTGCACTTATGCTTAAAAATCCTGATTATATTTTTGAAGTAAAAAAATGGCTTAAGGATTCAGACTTTTGTTATCCTCCCTATAGAGGGATCATAGAGAAACTGTTTTATTTAAGGAACGATGGTAATGCCATTTCAGAACATACTATACTGAGGCTTTTCCCGGGCTTTGAAGAACAAAAAATTGCTGCGGCCTTGATTTTGGAGCAGGAAAGAAATCCGGATAATCGGGAAAAAATAATAAAAGATTGTGTTAGGAAGATCAAGTGTCATAAATTGAGCCTGAAAAGAAAAGAAATAGAAAAAGAAATTTCTAAATTGGATAGGCAGCAGGACGGGGAAAAAATCAATGGACTTCTGGTTGAGTGGACTGAAATAAAGCGCCTGGAAAAAGATTTTAATCCTCAGTGATAGGGTGTTATGGAAGGGGAGTAGTATAAATTGAGCGATAGAGACAAAGACATAAAAAAAGTTCAAAAGTCGTTGATTGACAGCGGAAACAAAAAGGGGTCTTTGACTTACCGGCAGATTATGGAGTATTTGCAGGATTATGACCTTAGCCCTGAAGAGATAGATGATTTTTATGACAAACTGGCTAACCAGGGAATTGAAGTAGTAGATGAAATAAACGAGGAAACCAAGGTTACAGAGGGTTTGGAAAAGGCAGAGATAGATACCAATATTAATTTGAGTGTTTTGGAAGGGGTCACTGTTAATGACCCTGTTCGAATGTATTTAAAAGAAATCGGAAAAGTCCCTCTACTTACTCCCAGTGAAGAAATTAATCTAGCCCAGGGGATGGAATCCGGGGATGAAGTGGCCAAAAGAAAACTAGTCGAGGCAAACCTGCGCCTGGTGGTGAGCATAGCCAAAAAGTATGTTGGTCGGGGTATGCAGTTTTTAGACCTGATCCAGGAGGGCAATCTGGGCTTGATTAAAGCCGTAGAAAAGTTCGACTGGAGGAAAGGCTATAAATTTAGCACCTATGCCACCTGGTGGATACGCCAGGCCATTACCCGGGCTATTGCTGATCAGGCCCGTACTATAAGAATCCCGGTGCACATGGTTGAAACCATAAACAAGCTGATTCGGGTATCCCGGCAGCTGGTTCAGGAGTTAGGCAGGGAACCTTCGCCGGAGGAAATTGCTCATGAGATGGATATCACTGAAGACAGGGTCAGGGAAATACTTAAGATAGCCCAGGAACCTGTTTCATTGGAAACTCCCATTGGAGAAGAGGACGACAGTCATCTGGGAGACTTTATCGAGGATCAGGAGGCTACGGCTCCAGCAGATGCGGCAGCCTTTGAACTATTGAAAGAACAGCTTAAGGATGTGCTGGACACGTTGACTCCCCGGGAGGAAAAAGTGCTCCGGCTGCGTTTCGGGTTGGATGACGGCCACTCTAGAACACTGGAGGAGGTAGGCCAGGTATTCGGGGTTACCCGGGAAAGAATAAGGCAGATTGAGGCGAAAGCCCTTAGAAAACTGCGTCATCCCATGCGAAGCAAGAGGCTGAAAGATTACCTGGAATAGACCTTGACTTAAAGTCAAATATCCTTTATAATCTTAAATGCAGTGAAAAAGATATTGTTCCTCAGTAGCTCAACGGTAGAGCAATCGGCTGTTAACCGATAGGCTGTAGGTTCGAGTCCTACCTGGGGAGCCAATATTAGGGCCCATAGCTCAATGGCAGAGCTCCCGGCTCATAACCGGTTGGTTCCAGGTTCGAATCCTGGTGGGCCCACCACTTATTGGAGGTTAGAAGTTGGAGGTTGGAGGTTAGAAAAGCATTCTACATCTTCCTGGACTTCCAACACATGTCAATATAAGTAGTTGGAGTTTACTTTTGTGAAGAAAATTTTTTGTAGTGTGGTTGAGAAGAGAGAAGTTAAAAGTGGGAAGAAGAAATAGACAGGATAGTTTTTTGGGCCGTCTTGTTAAGCCTAAAATCCCATATCTAACATCCCACCTCCCACATCTCACGTCCCACATCTCAATTTGGCCCCTTGGTCAAGCGGTCAAGACACCGGCCTTTCACGCCGGTAACGGGGGTTCGATTCCCCCAGGGGTCACCAATTAGGGCGATTAGCTCAGCTGGGAGAGCGCCTGCCTTACAAGCAGGATGTCGGCGGTTCAAGCCCGTCATCGCCCACCATGGTTATTAAAGGTTTTTTACCCTTTTATGATATTTATAAATTTTTAAAAATTTCTAAATTGAGGCTGCAGAATTCCTTAAATCTGCAGTCTCTTTCTTTTCTGAGAGTTAACGGAGCCGTCTTTAGGGTTTCTTTTAGCTTTACTTAAAATTCTTGACATAATAACATATGTTATATATAATAACAGCAGTTATAGAACATAATAATAGTTAGTAAGGATGTGGTCTTATGATTCAACCCAGTGTGTATTCATATGCCCAAATTATTGAGGCTGCCTTTGAACTAATTCGGGAACAAGGCTGGAGTGCAGTTTCCACAAGAGCCATTGCTAAAAAACTTGGATCGTCTACCATGCCTATTTACTCTCACGTGCGTTCTGTAGATGAACTGGAAAAGGAGCTGCGAATAAAAACCAGGGGTCTATTGAAGGAATTCCAACAGCGGCAGTATACCGAACACACTCTTTTAAACCTGGCATTTGGTTATGTAGTGTTTGCACGGGATGAAAAGAATTTGTTTCGTTTTCTTTATCTGCAGAACCCTGAGAAGATTGATTCAGAGGATACGTCAGTGATTAAAGAATCATTTTTTTTAGAATTTGGCGAGGATAGTGCAGCAGGAAAAGCTCTCTTGGAAATGCAGGAATCTGGTCAGGATGCGTTGGTTCAGTATACCTGGATCTTTACTCACGGCCTGGCTATGTTAGTTAACTCCGGTGCCTTTGATTCTAGCTCTGATCAGGCTATTCTTCGCTTCCTCATGGATGCAGGAGAAGCGTTTTATATGTGGGGGATCAATCAGGACAAGGGTAATACAGAGAAAAACGATGAGTGAATAAAGGTTTTTCATATTTTTTAAGGAATAGTAGAATATTAGCGGTTAAGGGGGAAAACGATGAAACTTACGCCCCGTCTACAAACCATTGCAGATTCAGTTCCAGGGGGCTGTACTGTGGCTGATATTGGCACAGATCATGGTTATCTGCCGGTATATCTGGTTGAAGAAAAAAACAGCCCCTATGTGATTGCCGGAGATGTGAACGAGAAACCTTTGGCAAAAGCTGGACAACTGGTTCATTCTTTAAATTTACAGGAAATAATAAGTGTTAGATTAGGAGACGGCTTAAAGATAATTGAGTTAGAAGACCGGGTTGAGGTTATTATTATAGCAGGGATGGGTGGAAAAACTGTATGTGGAATCCTGGAAGAAAGTCCTGAAATTACTGCCGGAATAAAAATGCTTGTTCTTCAACCTATGGTAAATATACCTCATGTTCGATTCTGGTTGGGGGAGAATAACTTTGCCATAATAGATGAGAAAATTGCTCAGGAGGGTAAGCATTTCTATGTAATTATTATGGCGGTTCCCGGAGAAGGGGAGCAGTTGGATGATGTTCAGTTAGAATTGGGCCCTCGTCTTTTGGAAAAGAAGGATGTTGATCCTCTTTTTAAAGCATTTTTTGAGCATAAAATGAGAAAATACAATACAGTTCTGGAAAGTTTAAAAGGATCAAGGCAGGAAATTGAGCCTCAAAAGTATAACTATTGGATAAGACTGGTGAATAGAATCCAGGAGGAACTCAAATGCATATAAAAACATTAACAAAATACCTGGAAGAGCTGGCTCCACCCTTCTTAGCCCTGGAGGGAGACCCTACGGGACTGCAGATTGGTTCCCTTAAAGCAGAAGCTGCCAATGTTCTGATTGCTCTGGATTTTAATCGGGAAGTGATGGAAGAAGCTCTGGAATTGGGGGCCAACCTGGTGGTAACTCACCATCCTATCATTTTCCGTCCGCTGAAGGCTGTAGAACCAGACTCTCCTGCGGGAAGCCTGATATGTGATGCAGTTAAAAAAGATCTGACAGTGTACTCCGCTCATACCAATCTGGATGTAACGGAGCAGGGAGTGAGCCGGAGACTGGCAGAACGACTTTCTTTAAAAAACCAGAAAGTTTTAAAACCTACCTATTACCAGAAGCTGTATAAAATTGTGGTTTTTGTTCCTAAAGGATATGAGAATGGGGTAAGGGAAGCATTAGCAGAAGCCAAGGCGGGATGGATTGGAAATTACAGCCACTGCACTTTTAACCTGGAGGGAGTAGGAACTTTTAAACCTTTGGAGGGCACAAATCCCTTTATTGGTCAACAGGGTAAAATAGAAACGGTATCTGAATTCCGGTTGGAAACTATTGTTGCAGAGGAAAACTTGAATAAAGCTCTCAGCAGTATGATTAAGGCACATCCTTATGAGGAAGCTGCCTATGATGTATACTCTTTGAAAAACAAGGGAAAAGTAATGGGATTAGGTATAGTAGGGGAGCCTACCCAAGAATTGAGTCTAGCAGAACTTGCAACAGAAGTGAAGGAGAGGTTACAGGTGAAGGAACTTAGGCTTGCCGGTCCTCGGGAAAAAATAATAAAAAAAGTGGCGGTATGTGGTGGCAGTGGAGGTGGTATGATAGAACAGGCTGCATCCAGGGGCGCTGACCTGTTAATCACCGGGGATATAAGTTACCACCAATTTCAAAAGGCCCTTTCTATGAACATTGCTTTGATTGATGCCGGTCACGATGCAACAGAGAGGGTGGTGGTTCCTTTTCTAGCGGATTATCTGCGAGACAGGGTAGAAAAAGGCGGTCATACTAACAAAATATTTGTATCCGGGGTTGAAACTAATCCCTGGTCAATTATGTAGAGATAGACTATATTTTAGTCTATCTTTTAATATTTAGGGGGTGAAGAAGATTAGCGATATTATGCTTTTGTGGGATCTTCAGGAAACAGAAAAGAACATGAACAAGATTAATAAACAATATAAAAGTCGTACATCACTAAAGGATGTGGAGGAGGCCAGAGCTTTGTTGGATGGTATTGAAAGGTCGCTTAAAGCTCTGGAAGAAGAACTAAATGCACAGAGAAAGGTACTTCGCCGCCTGGAACTGAAGGGAGAGGAGATTGCCGAAGATATTCAGGAAACTAATAAACAATTATATGGGGGAGAAGTTACTGCTACCAAAGAATTAGTTCAGATGGAAAAAAAGTTGAAGCTGTTATCTGAGGAAAACGGCAAACTGGAGGATATGGTTATTCAACAGATGGAAAAGATAGAAAAAAAAGAAAAAGAACTGCTGGGGAAACGAAGCCAAGAAAAGGAAACGCAGGAGAGTCTAAAGGAGTTGGAAGAAAAGGATAGACAGGAAAGCCGCAAACTGAAAGGCCGGTATCGAAAACACAAGGTAAGTAAAGAACAGCTGGAGGCAAAGATAACCTCTGAGCTTTTGGAAAAGTATGCTTACTTGAAAAAAAAGGCAGGATTTAATGTTGTGGCTAAAGTGAAAGGGGGGGTCTGCCTGGGGTGTCAGGTGTCCTTATCTTCTTCTACTATTGGTAGCCTTTACACTCCAGGAATCTTGATTACTTGCGAAAATTGTGGAAGGCTAATATTTCAGCAGGAGTAATGCATAAGGTATAATACTTTAAAAAATGGTGAAAATATGTTATAATTACTGCAGACAAAAGAAGTAGGCTGGATAGTCGCAGGAGCAGTACAATATTGTTTCTGAGGAAAGTCCGAGCTCCATAGGGCAGGGTGCTGGGTAACACCCAGTGAGGGCGACCTTAAGGAAAGTGCCACAGAAATAAACCACCCACACATTGGAGGTTAGAAGTTAGAGGTTGGAGATTAGAAAGGGAATTAACTCTTTATTTCAGGATACATTCCCATGCCGTCTAAATTCGGCAGCGCCATGGAAAGCAAGTATATAAGACAGGTGAACCGTCCCGTTTTTTTACTTGTCTTAAATCCAACTTCCAACTTCTAACTTCTAACCTCCAATGTGGGGTAAGGGTGAAACGGTGCGGTAAGAGCGCACCAGCGGTTAGGTGACTAACCGGCTAGGTAAACCCCACCCGGAGCAAGACCAAATAGGAGGGGATGAAGCGGCTCGCTGATCCCTCGGGTTAGGTCGCTTGAGATGTTAGGCAACTAACATTCCAGATAGATGGCTATCTAAGACAGAACTCGGCTTACAGGTCTACTTCTAACTTTACTTATAAACACTGCGTTTTTCTCGCAGTGTTTTTTGCCTTTGCTTTTATACGAAAAAAATGAAAAAACAACAGCAAAACAAAGAATGTTTAAAAATATTTACAAAAACAGGTGAATAATGTATAATTAGTATTATTATTGTTTGGTTTCCAATTGTGCTACAGTTTAATCTCGTCTTTGACAGTTGTTACAAGCAAAAAGCTTGATGATCCCTGATTTACAAGGATTATCAAGCTTTTTTTGTATTCAAAAAAGTGAGTAATGTTTTTATTTTTTTGTCGCTTTAAAAATTTTTTTCATTTGTTTTGTTTTTATAATCTGGTAGTCTGTACGGAAATCAAATGCCTCATGTAAATCATCAGTAAAGTCAGTTCTCGTATATGTTGGAGTGTAACCCTCCCCCTTTATTTCATGAAAGTTCATATCCTTTAATCCTCTAATTATTTCACTGCAGGTATATTTCTCACCAAGCTTTTTTTCCAATAATCTGTAAATAATTAAGGATATAAAGCAAGTTGTAAAATGTGCTTCTATTCTGTCATCACGGCTTAAATAAACAGGTCTGGCTTTAAATTCACTTTTCATAATTCTAAAACATTCTTCAATCTCCCATCGTCTATTGTTTACTTTAATTATTTCAGAAGCATCATCCTCAAGGTTTGTACATACAGCATAAAACCCATCAAAGGCTTCTTCTTTAGCGATAACCTCTGTATCAATACTGTATATTTCTTTTTCAGCAATTTCTCCATCAGGAGTAAAATTAGTTTTTTTAATAAATCTTCTGCAATCATTCTGATTACATTTTTTTATTTTTGTAGGATTTGAATCTATTGTTTTTTGTGCACGTTCTATCTGTGAATTACGGATTTTTCTTTGATAATCTCTATACTTGATAGAGTACGTCACAATGATTTTTTGTTCAAGGTCATTTTCTTTAATCCAACGTTCTTTGTAAAACATTTTATTTTTAGCTTTCTCATCATCTAGTTTAGAGATGTCATAGGTTTTTACATCGTTAGAGAGGTGCCATTCGTTTGGATCAAGTGCCCATTTTTTTAGATGTGCTTTTAATTTCTTAATTGATTGAGTTGTAATAAATGCTCGTTCTTCCCTGTCGTTAAATTTTCTGTTATTTTTGGACGCTAGACCGGCATCGGTACATACGATAAATTTAGAAAGATTAAAATCAGATAGAATTTTCTTTTCTAAGGGTTTTAGTGTTAATTGTTCATTTGTATTTCCTTTGTTGATGCTAAATGCAAGAGGGATACCGTCTCCATCCATAAATAGGCCCATTTGAATGATTGGGTTTGGTCTATGCTCTTTTGATGGACCGTATTGCTTATCGCCATCTGCCTGTTCAATTTCAAAAAAATAATTGGTGCAATCATAATAAAGTACACCAGTATTTCTCTTAGAAACTTTTAAACTGTTGTTGTACAAGGATGATTGTAAAAAATCCGTTTCCTTAGCAATAACTTCAAGAGCTCTGTATATATGTTGAAGTTCAAAGTTAGGTTGTTCTATAAATCTTGAGGAAAGTTGGTAAGTGGCGAGCTTAGATGAAGGGAAGATTATTCTTCCGTAAATCAATCTGGAGAGTATGGAGTTTAGGTCATATGTAACCTTGTATTTTCCTAACATTTCTTTACATATTTTGTGAAGGCCAAGTTGATAGTATATTTGTTGAAGAAAAAGATAACCACCGTTAAAAGAGCGCTGTTCATCTTTCGTAATGACCTTGGAAGGTGAGTACTTTACCAACACATCAAGCTTTTCTTCCTTCTCTTTTTGATTCAGCTCTGCTATGTATTTCTTTGCCCATTCAATGGGATCCTGGCCGTTTAACTTTTTACTCAAATCATTAACTGTTCCAAGTTTTTCAACAATCTTTGATGAATGTACACCATTCTCATAAGTTGATTTAATTACGTAAAGAGATGTGGAATTTTTTGATTTCGAAATAGACAATCTCATATTAACCCCCCAATCCCTTATATTATAACATAATACTCAATAATACTCAATAGAAATAGGTGAAAAATTGACAAATTTGCAATAAAAAAAGCCCTATTTTCAAGGCTTTTAAGACATGTGTTCATTATTCAACTGTCAAAGACCCGCGTTTTTCTCGCAGTGTTTTTTGCCTTTGCTTTTATACGAAAAAAATGAAAAAACAACAGCAAAACAAAGAATGTTTAAAAATATTTACAAAAACAGGTGAATAATGTATAATTAGTATTATTATTGTTTGGTTTCCAATTGTGCTACAGTTTAATGTTTGTACACAAGAACCAGTTTGCGGGGGATTATCTATGAAAAAGAAAATTATTTCAAGTTTGATTATGATAACGCTGGCAGCAGCCGCTATGTCTTTAGGAACTATGGCCTGGTTTACATATGAAAGTGATTCCATTGCGAATACATTTACTGCCGGCACCGTCCTTATTCAGGCGGATGAAACAATAACTCCGCCAGCTTATATGGTTGAAAACTGGAACCCCGGTGACTGTACAGAAAAAGAATATACTATCATTAATATGGGAACCAAGGCTGCCTATATAAGGGCTGTTATCACCGGAAGTTGGTACAACCAGGACGGAACTCCTTTTTTTCCTGATCCAGATTTAGATGTAGTTTACTGGGGTTTCTGTGACTTAGACATGGGATCTCAAGTGTCCGGTGAAGGAAATTCTGCTCAGGGGTGGATAAGAGATGGGAACACCTGGTATTATGAGCATCCCCTGCCGGGAACCTATAGCGGTGCATCTGAGACAGAGCGACAGGCGGTACTATGTCTTAGAGTCTGTCTTGACGGTTTAAACACTGATAACCAGTATCAGGGAAAAGTATTTAAGCTATCTGCAGTTTTTCAAGCGGTACAAAGTTCAAACGAAGCTGTTAACCAGGTATGGCCGGAAAACCCTTACGTCAGCAGCATTGATGAAAATATCCAGGACTTTAGCATGGCTGTTTTTGTTGATGATACCATTAGGGTTAACGGCAGCACAAAGATTATAGGAAATATTGCCACAAACTCTACAGCCCAAAATAGTGTTTCTTTAAATTTTCAAAATGATGTTATTGTTGGAAATGTATTCATTGGGCCAGGTGGGGACCCGGAAAACGTAATAAATGTACCAGGCTCTGGACGCACTATTGATGATGCCATAACTGGAAGTGTTTTTACTCTTGATAGTAAAAGGACGTATAATCTCCCGGCCTATCCCACTGATTTACCGGCTTTGGGAAATTTAACGGTGAATTCTTCAAACTATACAATAGAAAACGATAGTTATTATTCAAGTATAAACATAACAGGAAATAGTACTCTTTACATAAATACCGGAAATACTGATCGAATTATCCGGGTTGGTTCATTGAGCATTGCAGGTCATATTGTCCTGCAGGGTTCCGGAAGATTGCTGCTTTATGTTGATAATTTCAATCAGGTTACCCAAACCATTAATATTAATGCAGCAGGAACAGCCAGCAGATTGATCATGTATGTTCAAGGAAACAGTGTCAATTTCGGTTCCGGCAATACAGTCTTCCGGGGAGGGCTCTATGCCCCCAACGCTGACGTAAAATTGTTAGGAAGTTCAAGAATTATGGGTGCATTAATTGCAAAAAGTCTTGAAGCAGGAGCAGCGGATAAGGCTGCTGTGAGCTTTGAGTCTATTAATCTGAACTAATAATCATAATGATTATTAGTTAGCTTTTGCACATAACAAAACACTGCGTGTATCCATAGCAGTGTTTTGTTATGTCGTAGATTAGTGCGTTTGACCGGCTATAAGCAGCGCCGGATATCAAAGGCTATTGTGTATTATTGTGCGTGACCCGTTAACTGTTCTACAGCCCTTTCAGCGGCTTCTTTTAAGGCTTCTGCCGCAGGTTTTGTGCCATTATTGTCCAAGTCTAAATTTTTAATACGCTTATGATACTGCTCCCATATTTCATTTACGGAGGAGGGCTTTTGAGTGAAACCCAGAAGTTCATAATATTCATTAGTATTATTAATTTCAGAGGGCAGCCTCATTCCGGATAGCCAGGTGTCCAGATTGTAAATTCCCCGGTTAATTACCTTGTATAAATCTTCCAGGGCCAATACAATCTGGGCGAAAGCCTCTGATCCATAATGTATGATAATACCTTGAATTCTGGCTTTTTCAATATTGTGTTCCAACCTGTATAGGTCTTCTTTGTAGTGAAACTGTATCCAACTTCCGTACCTGTCCCAGTTGTAGTCATACTTATTTATTTTCAGGTTTTTCATGATTCTGTCTAGTTTTTTTTCATATTTGGATTTGTTCAAAGAAGTACCCTCCAATGATGGCTTTTTAAAGGGAAGTCTATAATGATGATCACATTGTCTCTTATTATTATTTAATATCTCCATAAATGATTAAAAATTATACTTTAATTGATGGATAAGGTGAGAACCTGCATTTTAAAGTACCTGTAATATATGTTATACTTATTATATTCAAAAGAAATACTGGAAAAATCATCAAAAGAGGGTGTTAAATTATGGATGAGCAGAAGATTAAACTCACACAGCTCAGCTGCAGTGCCGGGTGAGCAGCAAAAATCGGTCCCGGGACCCTGGCTCAGGTTCTGAGCCTGTTACCACAGCAGAAAGATGGAAAGCTTTTGGTAGGCAGTGATACTTTTGACGACGCTGGAGTTTATAAACTGGATGAAAACACGGCATTGATTCAAACCCTAGATTTTTTTACGCCTATTGTGGATGACCCTTACATGTTTGGTCAAATTGCGGCGGCCAATTCTTTGAGTGATATTTATGCTATGGGGGGAAAGCCCCTAACAGCTATGAATATTGTGTGTTTTCCCGTAAATACATTAGATATTTCAGTGCTGGGGGAAATATTGAGAGGTGGTTTTGATAAGGTTCAGGAGGCTGGCGCTCTTAGTCTGGGCGGTCACAGTGTAGACGATAAAGAACCTAAATACGGACTGTCTGTCACCGGAATCGTTCATCCGGATAAGATAAAAACCAACGCCGGAAGCAGAGCAGGGGATAAACTGATTCTGACTAAGCCCCTGGGTACAGGGGTAATCAGCACAGCTTTGAAAGGGGAAGTGATCAGCCAGGATGAAGCCCGGGAGGCTGTATTCTTAATGGCTGAGTTAAATGCAGGGGCGGCGGAGGCATCGCTGGCATTTAACGTAAGCGCCTGCACTGATGTGACTGGTTTTGGTCTTTTGGGACATATGTACGAGATGGCATGTGCCGGTAAAGTAGGTTTCCGTCTCAATTTCTCACGGGTTCCTTTCTTAAATAAGGTTAAGGAACTGGCAGAGGAGGGGCTTGTTCCCGGGGGAGCTTATCGTAACAAGGATTATTTAAAATCCTGCATTGAGATCAAGCCTTCGGTAAGCCAGTTGGAAGCTCTGCTTCTTTTTGACCCCCAGACTTCTGGAGGGCTGCTGCTATCTGTCGTCCCAGAGGAAGCCGATGAACTGCTTCTTCGTTTAAAGGAGAAGGGACTTCGGGCAGAAATAATTGGAGAGGCTGTAAACAATCCCGGTATAGTTACTGTATCCAGGGATTAATTATAATTGATTAAACGAAACTCTCTCCGGAGGCTTAATTGAAGCCGCCGGAGAGAGTTTTTTAATTAAAATTTTGCATTAGTGTTATAATAAGGAAAAAGCTTTTCAGGACATATAGGTTTTCAGGTATTTAAGTAATTATTTGAGCCGGCATTTTCTAAAACTTTAATAAAATTTCAGTTATCTTTTTAACTCATTGGACAAAAGATATAAGAAAAGATATTAAATAAATTTTGGAGTAAAATATGACCAGTTATAAATATCTTAATTATCTTAAATATTCAATAGGCAGTGGAAAAATGAAAGGCCACCTGGATGCTGTTCATGCTAAACCTCCCAAAAGTGATTTATATACAGAGGAGATTGTTAGAAAAACGACACAAAAAATTGGTTGTGGCGGCATTATTTCTCTCATCTCCAGGGTGGAAGCAGATTTGAATCGCACCTTAAATTCAAAAAACAGGAAAGCTGTAGAGGAATATCGCATGGTATTGAATGAGATTCTAAAAAAACAGGAAATCCTTGATAAAAATGGCCAAATTGTTTCACCATACCTTCATTTGAGTATTCATGGTATGGCAGACAGGCCCAGTTTTGACGTGGAAATCGGCACATATAAAGGGGCCAGTTGTTCTGAGAAGTTACGCCGGTGGTTTATTCCTAGATTTACACATTATCTAAAGGAAAAAATTCCTGGGATTAGAATTAAGGAGGATTTTTATTTTTATGGTTATCCTTCGTTAGTTCATCATCGTCTGGGGGATCCCTCCAGCCATTATCCTGGTTATGGGGAGCTTTTTAATACCATTCAGTTAGAATTTTCTAAGAGCCTTAGAGAAAAGAAAAGAGAAGAAATTATTAAAACTATTTCTGACATAATTTTAGAATTTAATGACTGGAAAGATGGATTAAAGTTGGTGAGGTAAAATGATTCAAGAAAAAAAGTACCTGAATCCTGTATTAAATTCCTTTATAGAAAAGGTCGGGGCAACTCTAGCTGGAGTTAAACCTGCAGAATTAATGAATATCTCTATGAGAGGAGAACGAAAAGATCAGTGGGAAGAGGGGAAAAAAATTCTGGAAGAATATAACTGCTTTAAAGTGATTGAAGTGCAGGAAAAAAAACATAAAAGGCAGGTTTTTTTCCTGCACCTTGAAGCATTAAATAATACCCTGAGTCAGAAGTCGGTGCAGCTGCTTTTAAAGGATTTAAATTATCCAAGGGAATACTCCCTAAAAAATTATGTACATTTTCTGGTAAAAAAAATAAAGGGTTCCAGCTTTCCTCATGAAATAGGAGTTTTTTTAGGATATCCGGTAAAGGATGTCCTTGGTTTTATTGGCTGCCCCACTTTAAAGCTTACGGAAATTAAAGGATGGAGATATTACGGTCATCGGGGGTTGTCTGTCAGAACCTATGAAAGATTTAAGGAAGCCAGGGAAAAAGCAAAAAGAATATTGGAAAAAAAAGAAGTTCCAGGGGAGATATTAAAGTTTTGGGAAGAACATAGTAAGCCAAGCAGTTATGGTTGCTGTTTCGAGCAATGCGGTAAAAAATTAGAAATGTTAGATGGTAAAAATGATAATATTTATCAAGGAAATTCATTCTCTTTGGAGAATTATTATAATATACTAAGTTTTGATGGGGAGGGTAAACCATATGGTAAATGAGTTGGAAATCATTAAGACAGCCGTTATAAATGAGGTTGAAGGTTATAGTTTTTATCGCCTGGCGGCAGAAAAAACAGATGATTTGGAAGTTAAAGAGTCATTTAATCTGCTGGCAGAGGAAGAAAAAAAGCATGAGACATGGTTAAGGGCTTTGTATCGTGATATTTCTGAAGGGACAAATGGCCAAAATGATGCAGATAAGCCGGTGAAGGGGCAGTCACCGGGTATTTTTAGACGGGAGAATATGAATTCTGAATCAGGATCCCTGGAGGTATCGGTCTTAAGAATCGGTATACTGATGGAAAAGGCCTCAATAGATTTTTACCGGGAAGCAGCTGAAAAAACTGGAAACCCCAGAGCTAAAGAATTGTATGAGAATCTGGTGGAATGGGAAAGGGAACATATGGAATCTTTGGAAAAAATGTACGAGATGGCCAGAGAAGAGTGGTGGGATAGACAGGGTTTTTCCCCTGCTTAAATCTTTAGATGTTTAATTAACTATTTGTCGGTTGAATAGAAAAGGTATTAAAGTTAGAAGAGGTCAGCCTAAAGGCAGTCCTCTTCTATATCGAAATTATATTTTTTTTGCTTTTGCTAATTTAAAAGCAGCGTTTTTTTTGCTGAATAACGGAACCTTCTGGTTGAAAGTATCTTGGCCAAAAAAGCCTCCGGATATTTTTTTGGCGTCTAATACAGTAATAAAACATTCCTTATCAATGGCTTCTATGTGTTTTAATAAAATAGCAAGTTTTTTTCTTTTTGTTAGAATATGCAAAAGACATCTTTCGGCCTGATCTTTTCCATAGCCGTTACAGACGGTTACCCCATACCCCAGGTTTCTAATTTCTTTTATCAATTGGTAAGAGCAGTGTTTGGAAATTAATTGTAGAGTCACATGGCCTATGGCGATCTTTTCCTCTAACAGGCTTCCTATATAATTACCCAGTGCAAATCCCAGGGAATAAAAAATCAGGTTTATTGGACTGTCGAGATGTTGGACCATCATTCCCAATATAAAGATGTAGATTAAGCATTCAAAAAAACCAATTATTGCAGCATAACCACGGCTTCCCTGCATCAGTAGTAGAATACGGATTGTTCCCAGGGAAACATCGATAACCCGGGCTAGAAGAATCAGTAAGGCTGTCAAAATAAAAGGCATTATAATCACCCCTCTTAAATAAAATAATATCTTTCATCATCCTAACTTGGATTCCTGGAAAAGTAAATATGTATAATACAAATTAACATATAAAAATTATTCATATATGGTATATATCTTAGAATATGGTTCTTAATAATCAAAAAATTTAAAATAAGTCAGTATTACTAAATAATACTTATAAATAGTGATTATTTAACCCAAAAAAGAAAGAAGAAAGTTTTAAAAATCTTTCTTCTTTCTTTTGATAAAGATAAAGTTTTAGTTCTGCTAAATAAATGGTAATCAATGTGCACGTTTTCTTGTTTCTAGCTTAATTCTCTGGCAAATGCTTCAATCCTTTTAAGGCCTTCTTGAATGTTTTCCATGGAGGTCGCAAAGGACAATCTAACACAGTCCGGAGAACCGAATCCGCTTCCAGGTACCAGGGCCACTTGATAGCCCGTCAGAAGGCATTGGGCAAACTGGTCTACATCATTGATAACCTCACCCCGGAAGGATTTGCCCAGGGCTGCTCCCACTTCCACAAATAGATAAAAGGATCCCTGGGGAGTAAGACAGTCCAGCAGGGGAATTTCTTTTACCCTGTTTACCATATAGTCTCGTCGTTCTAGAAAAGCTTTCCGCATAACTTCTACACAGTCCTGAGAACCTGTTATGGCCGCCAGGGAGGCTTTTTGAGCTATGGAATTGGCATTGGAGGTCAGATGACTTTGAATATCCCCCATGGCTGTAGCTAAAGCTTGGGGCGTTGCAGTATAACCAATTCTCCATCCGGTCATTGAATAAGTCTTGGAAACTGCATTAACCACAGCAGTAATTTTTTTAATTTCCTCACCTAAGGAAGCAATGCTCACATGTTCCACTTGATCATAAATAATCTTTTCGTAAACCTCATCGGATATTATGAACACATTGTTTTCAACTGCAAACTTTGCAATTTTTTTCAACTCTTCCCGGGAGTAAACCTGACCGGTGGGATTGCTGGGGCTGTTGAGAATCAGCGCTTTAGTTTTTGAAGTCAGGGTTTCTTTAAGTTGGTCCACGGTAATTTTAAAACAGGTTGTGCTGTTTGTTTCAATATACACTGGTATTCCGTCATTGAGTTTGACCATTTCCGGATAACTTACCCAGTAGGGGGCCGGGATGATTACTTCATCACCGGGGTCTAACAAAGCGGCAAAAATATTATCCAGTGAGTGTTTAGCTCCATTGCTGATTACAATTTCGGTGGGGTTGTAATCTAATCCGTTTTCCTTTTTTAATTTGGCGCTGATTGCTTTTTTTAAGTCAGGTATTCCTGCTGCCGGAGTATATTTGGTAAAACCCTCTTCAATTGATTTAATGGCTGCCTCCTTGATGTGATCCGGAGTGTCGAAATCCGGTTCCCCGGCACCAAATCCAATTACGTCAATCCCTTCACTTTTCATTTGTTTTTCCTTGGCACTGATGGCCAGGGTGGGGGATGGGCTTATATTTAAAGCTTTTTTGGATAACACTTTAATCCTTCACCTCCAGTAAAAAGTATTGTGTTTATTCTATTATAATTTGCGCTATAAGAAAAGAAAAAAATATTAAATATTTTTGTTTAAACAGCCAATATCTTTATTCCAACACTATGTTTTTATCAGCGGTAATAGTCAAGGGGATTAATTTTTCTTATTGAATTCTTTCATAAAGGAGGCCAGTTTTTCGCATCCTTCAAAGGGCATGGCATTGTAGATAGAAGTCCGTATTCCCCCTACGGAACGGTGCCCTTTTAGATTTACCAGACCATGAGAAGCTGCCTCCGTTACAAATTTCTTTTCCATTTCCTCGTCAGGCAGTCGGAAGGTTACATTCATGGTGGAGCGGTATTCTTTTTGGGCGTGTCCACGGTAAAACCCGTTACTTTGGTCAATAGCTTCATAAACCAGAGCAGCCTTGTTTTCATTAAATTCTTTTATTTTGGCTAAACCTCCCTGTTCTTTTAACCATTCCAGTACCAGTTTTACCATGTATATGGAAAAGGAAGGAGGTGTATTATAAAGAGAGTTATTTTCCGCATGAAGGTCATACCTGAACATTGAAGGAATGTTTGAGGGTACTTTCTCCAGCATGTCTTTTCGAATAATAACCACAGTGACTCCAGCGGGGCCCAGGTTCTTTTGGGCTCCGGCATATATCAATGCAAACCGGGAAACATCCAGGGGGCCGCACAGGATATCGCTGGACATATCTGCTACCAGGTTAAGGTTGTTAAATACAGAATAATCCTTCCACTGCGTTCCAAAAATTGTGTTGTTAGAGGTGATATGAACAAAGCTGGGAGATGGGCTGAAGTTAATTTCTGCAGCAGTGGGAATGCGGTCATGGTTGGTATCTTTAGTGCTGGCAGCAGTATGTATGCTGCCAATTTTTACCGCCTCTTTATATGCTTTTTCCCCAAAAATTCCGGTGGTAATATAGTCAGCCGTTTCCTCTTCCTTCAGAAAGTTTAAAGGAACCATGGCAAACTGTGTGCTGGCTCCACCCTGCAGGAAAAGAACTTTATAGTCATCGGACATTTGAAGCAGTTCTTTAAGGAGAGCTGCGGCATCATTGACGATGGCTTCAAATTCTTTGGAACGGTGACTTACTTCGATAACGGACATCCCTGTGCCCTGGTAGTTTAGTAGTTCCTTTTGTGCTTTTTCCAGTACGGATAAGGGCAAAGTAGCCGGTCCCGGATTAAAGTTAAATACTCTTTCCATAAAAATAATTCCTCCTTCTTATAATTAGGTTAATACGCTGCGAGAAAAGTTAGAGAAAAAAATAACTTATGATCCCTATTATATTATAAAACTCCCCTTTAGCTCAACCAATTTATTTATGGTTATTTACATAATTTTATTTTGTGATATACTATAGTAATCAAAAAGCCCTAAAACCCCTGTTATTTCAGGGAGTTTTAATATTAAGACTGGAATTGGCACCCAGGCAATGTTATAATTTATTATACCTTAGAAAGGATTGAGTAATAATGAACAAGTTAAAATTAGGGCTGCCTGCAGGAAGCTTGCAAAAAGCCACTATGGAGATGTTTAAAAAAGCTGGTTTTAACATATTTGTTGGGGAAAGGTCTTATTTTCCTTCTATAGATGACGAGGAAATCGAATGCACCTTGATCAGGGCACAGGAAATTGCCAAGTATGTGCAGGATGGAGTGCTGGATATGGGACTGACGGGGAAGGACTGGATTACCGAAACAAAATCAGATGTGGTAGAGGTAGCCGAGCTTATTTATTCAAAACAGGGACTAAAACCCATTAAGCTGGTCTTGGCTGTCCCTAATGATTCTGATATTAAAGAGGTAAAAGACCTGGAGGGGAAAAAAATAGCTACAGAGATGGTGGAGTCAACCCGGGAATACCTTAAAAAACATGGTATTAATGCCCGGGTAGAATTTTCCTGGGGTGCTACTGAGGTTAAGCCTCCCAAGTTGGCTGATGCTATTGCCGAATTGACGGAAACCGGTCGTTCTTTAAAGGCAAACAACTTGAGAATCCTGGATACTATTTTGGAATCTACCACTAGGGTTATCGCTAACAAAGAAAGTTTTAAAGATTCCTGGAAGAGAAAAAAGATTGAAAATATGGTAACTCTTCTTAAAGGGGCCCTTTTAGCCGAAGAAAAAGTGGGTTTGAAGATGAATGTCAGCAAAGATAACCTGGCTGAGGTTATGAGTCTGCTTCCTGCGTTGAGAAAACCAACCATTTCCAACCTTAACGATGAGGAATGGGTAGCTATTGAAACCGTCATTGATGAAAAAAAGGTGCGGGAACTCATTCATAAATTGAAAGAAGCTGGAGCAGAGGGAATTATTGAGTATGCTTTAAGAAAAATTATTCCTTAAAATCTGTGTTTTTTACAATAAGATATAAAACTAGAAAACAATTGCTTCAGTTGGAAAAGCCTATATTATATGTACTTAATCAAGGTAATAATATTACATAAAAACTGGATAGTGCCAACGAAAGCGCTGTCCGGTTTTTCTATTGCATTATTTTTTTTGTATGGCGTCTACCGGGCAGTCTTCCAGGGCTTCCAAAGAGCAGTCCTGTTGTTCTCCGGGGATTTCTTCTGCCATTACATCTGCTCTTCCTTCTTCGTTCCAGTCAAAAATATCGGGGCAGGTATCCACACAGAGTCCACAGCTTATACATAAATCCTGATCAACAATTAATTCCATAAAAACACCTTCCTCATAAAAGTATAAAAACATCTTATTGAATTTCCAGGGATAGCAGTGTATGTTTTTTAGGTCCCTGCATTGATGCATTGGATTGGATGTTGGAAAATAAGACAGGAGAACTGTGCCCACGCCTTATTATAATAGTTATGTTTCCCATTTTTAAGCCATATACTCTTTTTTTAGAAAAATAATCTCTCTTATTAATAACTAGAGGGGCAAGAAAAAGGAGTTTATTATTTTTTGGCGAAATATGTTTTGATATTTTTTATGTTTTTGACAATACGGATTCTGTCAAAAAATAAGGGGGAGAGTCACTTGAACGAAGCAATTGTCAGCGCAGAGGAAGCCGTAAAAACATCAATGGTTGAATTGAACGGTAATAGCTATGAAAGAATTCTTTTTAAAACTCATTTTATCCAGCGGGGAGAGGACATAATTAAAGTAATAAAGGATTATATGGGTTCTCATCTCCAGGAGGGGGATGTGGTTTTTGTTAGTGAAAAAGCTTTGGCCCACAGTCAAAAAAGGTCTATTCATGTGAAGGATATAAAACCGGGGCTTTTGGCTCGTCTGCTCTATCGTTTTGTGAGGCCTACCAAACACGGCCGTGGAATTGGGACTCCTGAGAAAATGGAAATTTCCATTAGGATTGCCGGTACCTTTAGAATTCTATTGGCTGCTGTGGTTAGTGCCGTGACCAAGCTGTTGGGCCTGAAAGGCTATTTTTATACCATTGCCGGGGAAGCGGTACAGAGATTAGATGGACAAAGCGGCGGTGAAAACTGGCCTTACTATAATTATGTGATACAGACTGTGGATGACCCCGATGGTGCTGCCGGAAGGATTAAAGAGAGTATTGGGTTTGAAGCAATCGTTGCAGATGTAAATGACCTGGGAGGTTCAATTGTAGGGTTTTCTTCTCCAGCGTTGAAGGAGGTTCCCTTTTTAGACATTTTAAAGGACAACCCTATGGGGCAGGAAACCCCCCAGACTCCCATAGGGATCATCAGAAGGAAACCTCTATCCGGCACAGATCAATCTTGAATGCTTTGGGACAAATTTAAGCAATCTTTTTTTAAAAAATCTTTGGGAAGTGCCCTTTTTAAAGGGCATTTTTTTTTAAATACAGGGATAAGCTATAAAAAATAATGTAGGGGTGGAAAAAATGTTTTTTAATGTTTTTTGGCTTCTTTTTATTCTTTATGCTTTGGTTCCCACTATTAAACAGTGGAGGACCTCAGCGCACCGCTTTCGAATGCTGGAGAAAATTGAAAAAAAGAAAAATTCCCGGGCCATTACCTTGATACATCGGCAGGAATCATTTAATCTGCTGGGTATTCCTATATCCCGATATATAAATATTGAAGATTCAGAAGAAATACTCCGTGTTATCCGTTTGACTCCCGATGATGTCCCCATCGATTTGATCCTTCATACACCGGGGGGATTGGTTCTGGCTGCGGAGCAGATTGCCCTGGCAATCTTGAAACATCCAGGGAAAGTGACGGTTTTTGTCCCTCATTACGCTATGTCCGGCGGCACTCTGCTGGCATTGGCTGCGGACCAGATTGTATTGGACCCCAATGCGGTTCTGGGGCCTATAGACCCCCAGTTGGGTACTTATCCTGCGGTTTCTATTTTAAAAGTTGTAGATAAAAAAGATATTAACGAGGTGGATGATACCACTTTAATTTGGGCCGACGTGGCACAGAAAGCCATGAAGCAGGTAAAAAGCAGCGTCAGCTATATTTTGAAAAGTAGGGATATTCCGGAGGAAAAGGCAGAGGAATTGGCTCAAATTTTTACCGAAGGCCGATGGACCCATGATTACCCTATTACCGGAGAAGAACTGGAAGCCATGGGACTGGATATATCTTATGATATGCCCCGGGAGGTGTATGCTTTAATGGAGCTATATCCTCAGTTTCCCCGGAGAAGGCCTTCGGTTCAGTATATTCCTGTCCCTTACCAGAGGAAAGAGGAAAGGGAATAGAAAAAAATAGTTTGTGATAAAAATAATTAATATTTTTTTTTTAAGAAGGATTATTAAGGAGCGGTATAGAAATAAAATATGGTTTAACATATGTGTGTTCATGTGTGTGCTGCCTTTATTCTTGTAGTTATATATTTTTATGTGCAGATATGTTAAAATATCTTTAAGTTCATATGAATACATATAAAATGTGTTATAACTTATTTAAGGAGGCATGGTCATTTCATAAAGAAAGGAGGGGAGCTTATTTGAGCAAAAAATCCATAATTATTATTGCTATTGTTATCTTATTAATTGTGGTCAACGTCGCAGCTTTAAAGTTTACCAGCACACCCAGTTTCTGCGGGTCCTGTCATTACATGGCTGAGTCAAAGGAATCTTGGGAGGTTTCGGAACATTATAAAGAAGCCAAGTGTTTAGACTGCCATTCTGATCCAGGCATGATTGGTTATTTAATGGCCAAGATGAACGGCATTAAAGAACTGTATGTTCACTTGACCGAGGATGTTACTCGGGAAAGAATTGAAGCCATGGACGTACATGTTAACAAAGAAAGCTGTATTCAGTGCCACCAAAGTGTTAAGGATGACGGTACCCATAAGCTTCATGAAAGTATGGAGTGCGGGCAGTGTCACATAGGGATCGGTCACGGTGCCGAAGTGGACACCATAACATGCAATACCTGTCACCCCAATATGTAATTTATTAATTTCTAATATTTTTACTTACAAGTAGGGGCTTTGCCCCTACTTTCTTTATGTACAACTTGACAAAATAATAATTATTCTCTATAGTAGGTGTTAAAGTGGGAGTAGATAGTAGTCTGGTGACGCTCTTGGACTTCAAATCCAATGGTGGGCCGAAAAGTCCACGGTGGGTTCGATTCCCATCTACTCCCGCCATTTATTTAGAAAAATTAAAGCGCTTTGGCGCTTTTACTTTTATCCTCCCTATTTGTACATGAATGGAGTGGTTTTTTTGAATGACAGCATTAGACAGAGATATCTCAGATCTCTACCTGGAGTAGATCAGATACTTCAGTGTGAATATCTTTTGGAAATAAAGGGGGATTATCCTCAGCGGGTGATAAATGATTCAGTCCGGGAAACGGTGAGCAGCTTGAGGGCAGCCATAATTCAGGCGGAATCTGAAGAGGAATTATTGAATATTGAGGTTCAGGTGGAGCAGCTGGCCCAGAGGGCTCTGGAAAAGGCAAAAGAAATTCTAAAACCTAATCTGTGCAGTGTAATTAATGCTACCGGGACGGTACTCCATACTAATTTAGGACGTTCACTGCTGGCCAAAAAAGCGGTGGAGGCAGTTAGTGAAGTATCCCGAAATTATTCAAACTTGGAGCTGGATCTTTCCACCGGGGAAAGAGGTTCCCGTTATTCCCATGTGGAGGAGATGCTCTGTAGTCTGACCGGAGCTCAAGGAGCTGTAGTAGTAAACAACAATGCCGCTGCAGTTATGCTGGTGCTAAATACCATGGCTCAGAGCAGAGAAGTAATTATTTCCCGGGGCCAGCTGGTAGAAATCGGCGGCTCTTTCAGGATTCCTGATGTGATGAGCCAAAGCGGAGCGCATCTGGTGGAGGTGGGTACCACCAATAAAACTCATCTTCGGGATTATGAGAATGCCATAAATGATAATACAGCTATGCTTTTAAAAGTGCATACCAGCAACTATCATATTGTGGGTTTTACCTCCCAGGTCAGCGGTTCTGAACTGGTGGAACTGGGAAGAAGATACAGTCTCCCTGCAGTAGAAGATTTAGGCAGCGGTGTGTTGATTGATTTGTCCAAATATGGTTTAATGGGCGAGCCTACAGTACAGGAATGTGTAAGGGAAGGGCTGGATGTGGTTACTTTCAGCGGAGATAAACTTTTAGGGGGCCCCCAGGCGGGAATTATTGTAGGAAATGAAAAATATATCCAACAGGTGAAAAAAAACCAGCTGACCCGAGCTCTGCGCATTGATAAGATGACCTGTGCGGCTTTGGAGGCAACGCTTAAGCTTTACATGGATGAAGGTCAGGCCGTCAGACAGATTCCTACGTTAAGAATGCTGACTATACCTGTACAGGTATTAGAGTACAGAGCCTCCAGTTTGGCTGCCTTTTTAAAGGAACATTTAACTGGTAAAGTAAGTATCCAGGTGATAGACGGTTATTCCCAGGTAGGAGGAGGCTCTCTTCCTCTGGAGAAAATGCCGACAAAACTAGTTTCTTTGCAGCCCAATAGAATGGTTACCACCGCGGAAGCTGTGGAAAGGTTGAGGAGAGAGGTAGTTCCGGTGGTTGCCCGGGTACACAAAAACCAGCTTTTAATTGATGTACGGACAGTTCTGCAGGAGGAAATACCTCTGCTGCAGGCCAGCCTGGTACGGGTATTTAAGAAGTTTTAATAATGAGGGGAGAAGTCTTTGATGAAATCCATTATCATTGGAACAGCAGGACATGTGGATCACGGCAAAACCATGCTGATCAAAGCTCTTACCGGCGAGGATACCGACCGGTTGAGGGAGGAAAAGGAGCGGGGAATTTCTATTGAGTTAGGGTTTGCTCCTTTCAGGCTTCCCAGCGGAAGAATTGCCGGCGTAATCGATGTGCCAGGTCACGAAAGGTTTATTCATAACATGTTGGCCGGCATCAGTGGAATTGATCTGGTGCTGCTGGTGGTGGATGCATCTGAGGGGGTTATGCCCCAGACTCGGGAGCACCTGGGAATTTTACAGCTGCTGAAAATTAAAAAAGGGATTGTAGTCATTACTAAAATAGATCTGGTAGAAGAAGAATGGTTGGACCTGGTGGAGGAAGAAATCAAGGAGGAACTGCAGGGGACTTTTTTGAAAAATGCCTTTATTCACCGGGTTTCTGTAGTTAAGGAAGAGGGAATAGAAGAACTGAAAGGCCTTTTGGACAAACTGGTGGAGGAGGTTCCTACTAAAAAGCAGAATGCTCCACTGCGGATTCCGGTAGACAGGATTTTCAGTGTGGCAGGTTTTGGCACGATAATTACCGGCACTCTGCTCAGCGGTACTATTTCTACCGGCGAGATAGTGGAGATCCTCCCTCAAAAAATTGAGGCCCGGGTCAGGCAGATCCAGGTTTTTGAAACTACAGTGGAAAAGGCTTTTGCAGGTCAGAGGGTGGCTTTAAATCTGGCGGGAATTGAAAAGGCCCGTATTGAAAGGGGAGACGTAATCGTCGGCCCAGGGTTTTTTAAGGCAACGACAATTATAGATGCCCGTCTAAATCTTTTGTCGGTGTTAAAAAAGCCTATGTCCAATCTTACACCGGTACATTTTTATCTGGCGGCAAAGAGGCTGGTAGCCAGGGTGCTGCTCTTGGAAAAGGAAGAACTTTCCTCGGGAGAATCTTCTTTGGTGCAGTGTATATTGGATAAACCTGTGGTAGCCCATTCCGGGGATCATTTTATCATACGCTCTTATTCCCCCATGACTACTATAGGGGGAGGGGTGGTTTTGGATGGACAGCCCGTAAGACACAAGCGCTTTCGGCAGGAGGTTATAGAACGGTTGAATATTCTGGAGGAGGGGGATCCTGCAGAATTAATTATGCAGGTTTTGGAACAGCAGCATACGGCCTCTCTACAGGATTTGAAGGTGCTTACCAAGCTGCCTGAAACCATTATTCATGAACAATTAGAAAAGCTAAAACAACTGAATCGAATTGTAGAGCTCTCCGTCAGCTTAATCAGTAAAAAAACTGTGGATTCTTGGGAAAAGATTACCCAAGAAAAGATATTAGAATATATAAATAAAAATAATTTGTCCCGGGGGTTGCCCCGTTCTCAGTTGAAAAGTATTCTGTCCTCAGAACTTAGTCAGAAGGATTATGATTCTTTTTTGAATTTGCTGGAGAAAAAAGAAATGATTCAGCTACAGGGAGAGATGATATCTCCCCGCGGTTATGAGATCCAGCCTACGCCCCAGCAGTCCAAAATCCTTGCAGGAATAGAAAAGCTGCTGCTTAAAAATGGGTATTCTCCTCCAGATAAAAAAGAGATTATAGAAACATTGAAAGTATCCTCCCGAGATATCGACAGTCTGCTGGCCTATCTTCAGGAAAAGCAGGTTGTGATAAAAATTAATGAAGATATTTATTTTCATTCAAAGACATACCATCAAGCAATTCAACTGCTGAAGGAGCAGCTTTTATCCCAGGGGGAAGTGGGGGTTTCCGATCTCAGGAATTTTTTGAAAACTTCAAGGAAATATGCGCTGCCCTTAATGGAACATTTTGACCAAAAAAAATTGACCCGAAGGATAGGGGACAAGAGAGTAGCCTGGAAAATAAAAGAGGAATAAAATGGGGGCATTCATATGAAAATATCCATTTTAAAAACTTTTCTAATGGTGGTGGAGGAAAAGAGCTTGACCCGGGCTGCGGAAGCCCTTTATTTGACCCAACCGGCTGTGAGCAAGCATATAAAAATGTTGGAAAAACATTTTAGCACCCGACTTTTTCACCGGCAGGGCCAAAAAATAACCCTGACTGAGGGGGGAGAAATATTATACCTCAAAGCTAAGAGGATTTTGAAGGAATGGGAGAATACAGAGCAGAGTATCAGTGAATTAAGCAGTACCGTGGGAGGGGTTCTAAGAATCGGAGCCAGTACCATCCCAGGGGAATACCTGCTTCCTTATCTGCTGGGTTCTTTTAAGAAAGAATACCCTGATGTAGAAATCAAGCTGGAGGTGGCAGATACATTGGAAGTGGTAAGAAAAATCCTTGCGGAAGAAATTCATCTGGGGGTGGTTGGAGCCTGGATTGAAAGAAAGAAACTGATGGCCAAAAATTTTGCAGATGATGAATTGGTCTTGATTATGCATCCCCAACATCCCCTGGCAAAAGAGGAGAAGGTCTCTCCTTCTGCCTTAGTAAAAGAAAGCTTTATCTGGAGAGAAAAAGGCTCAGGAACTCGAAGGGTCGTAGAGGAAAAACTTCAAAAAGTGGGAATTGCTGTGGACAACATTACTCCAGTTTTAGAGCTGGGGAGTACCCAGGCAATAATAACTGCGGTAGAGGCCGGCCTGGGCATTTCTTTTGTTTCTTTCTGGGCGGCACGCAGGGATGAGGCTTTAAAAAGAATAGCAGTAAAAAAGCTGGATGGTTTCCTGCTCAAAAGAAAGCTGTACTACCTTTACCCAAAAGAACAGTATCTTCCCAGGGCAGCAATAGAGCTACTCAGTTTCAGTGAAAAATTGGATATTCCTTCTCTTATCCAGTTCTAAGTCAGTGTACTCATAAATCAACTGGTCCAATTGAGTGCTTAGAGAATACATTTCGCTGTCATTCAGTGAAAAATCTTTTTTTTCTCCCATATGATTCAGTTTTTTCCTAAGTATTTCGATCCGGGTGGTAATTATGTTCTCTTCCCTTGTACACATAGCATTTAAAACCTCCTTACTGCGTTTAATTACCGTCTTAACATGTTCGACATGAAGTTCCAAATTCCTTTTTAAAAATTACTAAAAAAGTAATTATTTAGATTTTTCAACAATTAATTTAAATAATGTCTATAATAGCAAATGTTTAGGAGAGAAAAAATAACCATTGATTTTGTTTTTTATTCTTTAAAAACAGTTTTTTTCAAGTAAAAGATATTAAAAAAAAGGATTTTTCGTGTTTTAGCATAATTATTTAAGTAATTGAATGTGATGTGCCAGCTGATAGAACTTTAAATATTTATTATATTTAGAAGGAGTGTCACAAACAATGATTGATCAGCCGAAAATCGAAGAAGCAGTGAAAATGATTTTAGAGGCCATCGGGGAGGATCCACAGCGGGAGGGTCTGGTAGAGACCCCTAAGCGTGTGGCTAAAATGTATGAGGAGATTTTTAAAGGAATGCATGAAGATCCCAGCGTTCATCTTACAAAATGTTTCACTGAAGACCAGCACGATGAGATGATTTTGCTCAGGGATATTGCTCTTTATTCCATGTGTGAGCACCATCTTCTACCTTTTTACGGTAAAGCTCA
The DNA here is from genome assembly GCF_022558445.1 of Candidatus Contubernalis alkalaceticus. Lineage (NCBI taxonomy): Bacteria > Bacillati > Bacillota > Dethiobacteria > Dethiobacterales > Dethiobacteraceae > Candidatus Contubernalis > Candidatus Contubernalis alkaliaceticus. The sequence goes on along the minus strand of NZ_CP054699.1, from coordinate 2,617,752 downwards.
TGTAGCTTATATTCCCTCCCGAGGGAAGATTACCGGATTGAGCAAACTGGCCAGGGTAGTGGAAACTATTGCCCGGAGGCCTCAACTGCAGGAAAGGTTAACCAGTAAAGTGGCCGATGTTATTATGGAGACTTTGGATGCTAAGGGTGTAGTTGTAGTGGTGGAGGCAGAACATCTATGTATGACCATACGGGGCATAAAAAAACCAGGTTCATTTACGATTACTTCAGCAGTAAGGGGAATTTTCCGCAGAAACCAGGTTTCCAGGTCCGAAGCATTTTCTTTGATTAAAGGACACCATTAAAAGTAAGATGAAAAAGATATATATAATTCTTAAAGATACACGTTTCCAGGAGTATGTGCGTAAAAATTTTAAAGCAGAAAAAAAACGAGCATTCTGTCATCATAATTTTGAACATTTGCTTTCGGTAGCCCGTATTGCTTATATTCTGGTTTTAGAACAGGGACTGCAGTCTGAATTTTCCAAGGAAATGGTGTATGCCTCGGCGTTATTACATGATATTGGCCGCTGGAAAGAGTATGAAACGGGTAAGGATCATGCTTTATTGAGTGCAGAAATGGCCAGGGAAATATTAGAACAAGCCGGTTTTGAAAGAAAGGATATGGCTAAAATACTTCGTTCTATTAAGGAGCACCGGGGTCCTGAGCATATTGAAAGGACAATACTGGGGGATATTTTGCATCGGGCAGATATTTTTTCGAGATCCTGCTTTGACTGTGCCGCTCAGGAAAAATGCTATAAATTCGACAGTATGCCAACCAGCCGAGGACTGTGGTATTAGTATTTTTGATAAAGGGGAAGTTAAATTGTCAAAAGTTAGAATTCTCCTTCCCAAAAGCAGGGAGGACATCAGAAAAGAAATAGATAAAATTGGGGCCAGTAAACAGGGATCTGTGATTATGCAGTCTAAGGGGCAATTTTTTTGGGTAAAGTTGTATGATGTTTCTTTAAGAGCTTCTATATTTGTAAAACAGGAGATGCTGTCTAAGGGGGGGGAAGCTGCCGTTGCTCATGGAGTGGGGGATTTCTCTCAGGACAAAACGGATATCCTATTGATGGGAACTTTGAAGCAGTACAAACAGCTGATCTTGAAGTTGAAGATACAGCCCTTTGGATTAAAAGCAATTTCTGCAGACATTGAAGAAGCGTTGAATCAGTACAATAACCATCACTGGATGAATTCTTCAAAGGAAAACATCCTAAAATTAGGGAAAAAAGCTTTTAAACTGGGGCAGAGAACTCTGGTAATGGGTATTTTAAACGTTACCCCGGATTCTTTTTCTGACGGTGGCAGGTTTAATAAACTGGACAATGCTTTGGAGCAGGCCAGGCTGATGGTGCAGCAGGGAATTGATATTCTGGATATAGGCGGTGAATCTACCCGGCCTAATCATCAGTCAGTTTCTGAACAGGAAGAGATGGAAAGGGTGTTCCCGGTACTGGAAAAGATTTTAAAGGAATTGGAAGTGCCGGTTTCCATAGATACCTATAAGGCTTCAGTGGCTGAGGAAGCTTTGAAAATGGGAGCGCATATGCTAAACGATATCTGGGGCCTTAAGAAAGACCCACGTTTGGCCTCAGTAGCTGCCCGGTATGAAGTACCCTTGTGTATTATGCATAATCGAACAGTACATCAATATCAGGACCTGATGAAAGATATTGTCTTCGACCTGAAGGAAAGTGTGAATCTGGCCTGTGAGGCTGGGGTGAAGAATGAGAATATTATTCTTGATCCTGGTATAGGCTTTGCCAAAAATCTAAGTGAGAATCTGGAAGTAATGAATCATTTGGAGGAAATTTCTGCCTTGGGATATCCTGTTCTTCTGGGAACCTCTCGCAAGTCCATGATTGGAAAGGTTTTGGATCTACCCCCGGAGGCTCGCCTGGAGGGAACGGCTGCAACACTGACCCTGGGTATTACCAGGGGAGTTGATATTGTCAGGGTTCATGATATAGAATATATGAAGAGGGTAGTGGATATGACCGATGCAATGGTCAGAAGAAAGGAGTATTGTTAATTTTATAAAAGGAACTACAGGTGTGATGAGGATCAGGCCTGTTAGGGGAAAGGTGAAAAATATGGCAATAGGTAAAATTATATTAAATGAACTTTCTTTTTACGGTTATCATGGGGTGCTTCCCACGGAGAGGATTCAAGGCCAAAAGTTTTTGGTTTCCCTGGAAATATATATGGATTTTTCTAAGCCTTCAGAAACAGATGGATTGAAAGATACTATATGTTATGTTGAGCTTTATGAAAAGATTAAAAGATTGGTCCAGCGGGAACGGTATAACATTTTGGAGACATTGGCAGAAAAGATTGCTGAGATGGTGCTGGAAGATCCCCTGGCTGTGGAAGTGGTGGTCCTAATTAAGAAGCCCTGGGCTCCTATACCTGGTAATTTGGACTATGTAGGAGTAGAAATTAGAAGAGGCGGGTTAAGTGGCTAAGGTTTATTTAGGCCTGGGGACTAACCTGGGCCATAAGCAGGAAAATTTGGAGAAGGCTTTAGATATTCTAGGTTCCCACCAGGGGTTCCGGGTGCTGAAGATTTCTTCATTTTATGAGACTGACCCGGTGGGTTATGAGGAGCAGGATAAATTTTTAAACGCAGTTGTAGTGGGGGAAACTCTTTTGAGTCCCTATGAGCTTTTAGATTTTTGCCATGAAATAGAAAACGCTTTAAAAAGAGTTAGGAGCATTCGTTGGGGGCCCAGGACTATTGATGTGGATATTTTAATGTACGATTCCCTGGAAATAATGGATGAACCCCTTTTAATCATACCTCATCCCAGGATGGTAGAAAGGGAGTTTGTCCTGGAGCCATTGGCAGAAATTGCGCCAGAGGCAGTGCATCCGGGGACAGGGAAAAGCATTGCTGTTCTTCTAAGGGAATTGAAAAAGATTAGTTAAATGATAAAGAGAAAAAAAGGAAACCTATAAACAGGTTTCCTTTTTTTCTTGTGAAAATAATAAGATAGGCTGTTACAATTTAAATACACTAATTTCTTCCTTTGTCCACAAAGGCCAAAAGAATAACTTCCTGGCCCTTTTCGTTCATGGTTTTGTTTCCGGATCCGGTGTTAATTATCTGTTCCGTTTCTTTAAGTTTACTTAGCTCAGTGTCTGAAAGATCTGCAAATTGTAAGTTTTGTAACTCCATAAACATGCCTCCTATATTTTATTCAACCATTATTATTCTTTATTTGGTTTAAAAATATGCAGCATAGTACCCATAACTTACAAAAATTAGAATAAAGACATATTTCACGCAGTTTATTAGTTTTATTAATTACTAAGAAGAAAATCTTATAGGGATAATTAAAACTTATAATAAAAATTACTTACTTTTGTGGTAAGATATTAAGGGAAGTTTGACCTCTCTGATTAGGTATGATATTTTAGGGGAGAGAAGTCAATTCCAACAGTGCTATTTATTAATTATGCAAATAAAAATAATAGGGTATTTAAGCTGTTTAGGGAGAAGGGTAGATTTGATTTCAATTCAAATGTGTGATCTAACTAAGGTGTATAATGAGCAGGTAATTTTTAGCGGAATTGGGGAAGCTGTGGAACAGGGAAATTGCCTGGTTGTTTCTGGTTCCAATGGCTCCGGTAAAACTACCTTGTTAAAGATTATAGCCGGGTTGATCCGTCCTACCTCTGGGGAGATTCATTTCAAGGTAGAAGGGGAAAACATACCCCGGGAAAAGCAGAAGGACTGTATAGGTTATGTTTCTCCAGACCTCATGCTGTATGAAGAGCTCTCTGCCCTGGAAAATTTATACTTTTTCGCCCAGGTTAGAGGTCTTTTGGGGGGCCTGGAAAGGGCAGAAGAAATGCTTAGGAAAGTACAATTGGAAAAGTGGAAAGTAAAAATGGTTTCCACTTATTCCACCGGCATGAAACAGAGGCTAAAATTTGCTTTTGCTCTTTTGCACAGGCCACTGCTGCTTCTTCTGGATGAACCAGGTTCAAATCTGGATGAGTCGGGACATGCCCTGGTTCAGGAGATTATTGAGGAACAAAAGCGGTGGGGATGTGTGATCCTCTCTACTAATGACCCTGGGGAGGTGTCCCGCTATGGTGATCAGATTCTTCAACTGGATTAAGCAGGCATATGCACTGCTGGGGAAGGACGTTAGGGTAGAATTTCGCACTAAATATGCCCTGAATTCCTTTTTAATGTTTGCTCTAACTACTCTGGTTTTAGTAAGTTTTGCAGTGGGCCCATATATCTTAGATGAGATACTGCATTCAGCATTGATTTGGATTATTATATTTTTCTCTGCCATGGCAGGACTGGCCAGGTCTTTTGTAAGCGAGCAGGAAAAGGGGACAGTATATGCTCTAAAGCTTTCTGCAATTCCTGAAACCGTTTATTTTGGAAAATTTATTTATAATTTTGTTCTTCTTTTTTTCGTAATGATTATTGTAATTCCATCATATATTTTTTTTCTCAGCCCACCGGTAGGTAATCCTGGCCTGCTTATTCTAGTTCTGTTACTGGGGGGCCTGGGACTGGCCGCTACCACTACAATTTTGGCGGCCATGGTTTCTCAAGCAAATGTGAAAGGTAATTTGCTGCCGGTTTTGGCCTTTCCTGTCCTTTTGCCTCTGTTGATTTCAGCCATTAACGGTACCCGGTTGGCTCTGGAGGGGTTCCCTCTGGGGGAGGCCCGGGCTGAACTGCAAATTTTGTTTTCCTTTTTTATGATTATGATTACTGTTTCTTTAATGCTGTTTAGTTTTGTATGGGAGGACTAAAAATATATTTTAAAAAAGACAGCTTAGGTCAAGTCTAGAGAGAAGAATATCCTATATAATTGGGGATGAATTTCCTATATAATAATGTTTCTATAAAAGTTATAATATAAATGATATGAAGGCTTGAATTTATTTAATAATAGGATTGATTAACAAAGGGTAATTATTGTTTGAATTTGAACAGTTGATGAGATAGGGGTGAAAGAGATTTGATTTGGAAGATTATCGTAGGGTTGTGGATGTCTGTGGTGATTGTGGCTTCATTTTTATATGCCCCTCCGGCTTTGGAGTTGGGAGAAGTGTCACGAATTATTTTTTATCATGTTCCGTTGGCCTGGGTAGCCGTTTTAGCGTATCTGGTGTCCATGGTAAATGCTGTTCAGTATCTGCGGACAGGCAGTATGGAACTTGACCGGCGAACCGCCTTCAATGCAGAAATAGGAACTGTTTTTGCGCTGTTGGCTACGGTTACCGGAGCGGTTTTTGCGAAAAATACCTGGGGTGCTTATTGGAACTGGGATCCCCGGCAGACCTCAATATTTGTCTTACTATTAATCTATGCAGCGTATTTTGCTCTCCGTTCAGCGGTGGAAGAAGAGGGACAGCGGGCCAGGCTTTCGTCGGTGTATGCCATTATCGCTTTTTTGACGGTGCCCTTTTTGGTGTTTATTATTCCCAGAGTTTATGCTACCCTACATCCGGATCCCATAATTAATGTAGAGGGCAGTATGAATATGAACACTCAAATGCTTCAGGTCTTCCTGGCCTCTCTGGCGGGTTTTACGGGGATCTATTTTTGGATATACAGTCTGCAAAATCGAATTATTAAACTACAGGAAAAATTTAAGAGAAAAAAAATTTAAAGGAGGTAATGTCATGTCTGATCTCTATGTAGTAATGGTGGTTACGCTTTTATCCTGGATTGGCATATTTCTTTATCTGTTAAAAATGGATTTAAAAGTTCGGGAGTTGGAAAAGAAATGAAACCAAAGTTCTATATAGGTATTGTTGTAATTATTGCTTTTTCTATATTTGCCTTTGGTGCCTTCCAGTCTTCGGTAACCCCTTATGTCACCTTTAGTGAATCCTTTGATTCTGTCAGGAATGTTCAGGTCATGGGATATTTTACCGGAGGAGAGGCTCGTTATGACCTGGAAAAGGGGTACCTGGAATTTGAACTGGAGGACGTTGAGGGAACCCGGGTTTGGATTAATTTCCATGGGGCCAAGCCTGCCAATTTTGAAAATGCTGAAAGTGTCGTGGTGGTAGGGAAATACGACGGTATTCTTGAAGTTTTTCAGGCGGAAGATATTCTGGTGAAATGTCCCTCAAAATATGAAGGAGGTTAGGACACTTGATAGGTAGTTATGCAATATACGCAGCATTTTTCTTTGCTCTGTGCGCAGTTCTGATTTACGGGGGCGTATTTTTCTTTAAACGGGAGGAATTTCTTCCCTATGCCCGAGGCGTGTACTATTTAAAAACAGCAGCCGTTACTGCTGCTTCCTCATATCTTTTATGGGGATTATTAACGCATCAATTTAAGTATTTTTATGTTTATTATCACAGCAGCACTGACCTCCCCCTGGAATATTTAATTTCGGCATTCTGGGCCGGGCAGGAGGGGACTTTTCTCCTTTGGGTTCTTTTGGCTGCTGTTTTTGGCCTTTTTATTATTCGCTGGGAAAAAGAATACGAGAGTCCGGTGATGTTTTTTCTCCTGGTGGGACAGGCATTTCTTTTGCTATTTTTACTATTATACAATCCTTTTCGGATTATGCCGGGAATTCCTCTGGAGGGAGTCGGCCTTAACCCTCTCTTGAAAGATCCCTGGATGGTTATCCACCCTCCCATAATTTTCGTGGGTTATGCGGCCCTGCTCCTTCCCTGTGCGTATGCTTTTGGGGGGCTTTGGAAAAAGGATTACCAGGAGTGGGCTTCCCGGGCTCTTCCCTGGGCTTTGACCGGATGGCTGTTTTTAGGGGCAGGGATTATTATCGGTGGCTACTGGGCGTATCGAACCCTGGGTTGGGGTGGTTACTGGGGATGGGACCCGGTGGAGAACGCCTCCCTTGTGCCCTGGTTGACTTGTACTGCCCTGATACACGGGATTTTACTGCAGAGAGCCCGATTCTTAAGTTATCGTTCAAACCTGTTTTTTGCTTATATTACTTTTGTGCTGGTTATCTATGCTACCTTCCTTACCCGAAGCGGTATACTGGCAGACTTTTCAGTTCATGCCTTTGGGGAAACGGGATTGAATGCTTATATGCTGGCCTTTATGCTGTTTTATTTCCTGGTGGGGACAGTTCTTATGCTGTTCCGTTGGCGGGATATTCCCGGCCTTGATCCAGGGGAAAAGTGGTATTCCAAGGTGTCCACCTTTTCATATACTGCCATATTACTTTCTATTTCGGCGGTATTAATTACCGTGGGGACTTCATCTCCTATTTTGACAGGATTGTTGGGGGATCCCGCCAGCGTAGATATTTCTTTTTATAATCTAACCAATGCTCCTATTGTGGTTCTGTTAGCCTTGGTTCTGGCATTATGTCCCTTGTTGGGATGGAAAGATGAGGATCTCTCGGGGATTAAGCGTAAGATGAGAGGTCCAATGCTCTTTACATTGGCAGGACTGATAGTATCTATTGCCCTGGGGGTTTACTCTCCTCTTAAACTGGCTTTTATAGGCGCTTCCTTGTTGGCCCTGGGAACTAATGCCCTTGCCTTTTTACCGGCTGTCAAAAGGGGACTGAAGAACAGCGGTGGCTATTTGGCCCATTTAGGCCTGGCTTTGATGTTCATTGGCATTTTAACATCCTCTGCATTAAGTCACAGTCATATCATATCTCTGAAGCAGGGGGAGACGGTGGAGGCCCTGGATTATCATTTCACTCTTATAACTAATACTGTGGTGGATGAAAAGGAAGCCTTTGAGATTCAGGTGGAAAAAGGCGGTCGCACATGGACCGCTACTCCTAAGATCTATTTGGCTGGGAGTGAACCCCGTTTAATGAGGGAGCCCCATATACTTCGGGGATTAAGCCGGGACCTGTATTTGAGTCCCCTGGAGGAAAGGCTGGAGTTTCCTGGGGAGACGGTAACTATGATTAAAGGGGAAAAAGTGGAGGTTGGAGAATATTTAATAGATTTTGAGGGGTTTGATTTTGATTCCCATGAAGGTGGGAGTAAAATACAGATAGGGGTAGTGTTAAATATTGTTAAGGGAAACCTGGAGGAGAGGGTAGTACCTACACTGAAGAGCACGGAAGATGGAGTAAAACCTGGGGCTAAAGACCTGCCTGGAGGGATAGATGAGGTTTTGGTAGAAGCCCTGGATGCCAGCGAAGGAATGGTTAGATTTAGGGTAGCGCCCAAAGACAGCCCACCTCCGGAAGAATTGTTAGTGATTGAGGTAAGCCGCAAACCACTGGTTTCAGTTCTAGTTATTGGTTCCGTGCTGCTTATGGCAGGTACCGCCCTGGCGGCCTGGAGAAGATTTTCTGTGTATTTCAGGGGTTAACTGGTCACACTAAAAAATACTAATGTTTGAAAAGATTTAAGGGAGAGATATTGATGCAGAATGAAATTGTGGTTCTGGGAATAAACCACCGGACGGCCCCGGTAGAGATCAGGGAAAAGCTTTCTTTCACCGAAAAAGAACTGGATCAGGCTTTATCCTTTAGCAGTGAAAAAGACGAACTGGAGGAGACAGTAATTATCTCCACCTGTAACCGTACAGAAATTTACTGTGCGGGAGCGGGCTTGAAAAAAAACAGTGATGCTGTGGTGAGTTTCCTTACGGATTTTAAAGGTATCCGGGAAGAAAAAATGAAAGACTGTTTTTACTTGTATCAGGGGCAGGAGGCGGTGGAACATCTTTTCAATGTAGCTGCCGGCCTGGATTCTATGGTGTTGGGGGAGACTCAGATTCTAGGACAGGTAAAGGAAGCCTATCAGAAAAGCATGGAGAAGCAGAGGGTTGATACAATATTTCATGCCCTTTTTAGGCAGGCACTGGTGGTAGGGAAAAGGGTACATCGAGAGACGGCTATTAATGATCATCCGGCGTCGGTGAGTTACGTGGCGGTAAGCCTGGCTAACCAGATTTTCCCGGTGCTGAAGCATCAGAAGGTTATGGTGGTGGGTGCAGGTGAGATGGCGCAGTTGACTATTAAACATCTGTGCGACGAAGGGGTTAAGGATCTGGTGGTGGTTAACCGCAGTATTCAACAGGCGGGAAAGCTGGTTGAATTGTTCGGGGGACGGGTTGAGGATTACAACCGCTTGTTACAGATTATACCCCAGGCAGATATAGTAATTAGTTCTACCAGTGCACCCCACTTTATTTTGAACAAGGAAAAAATGACCAGGGTGATGGAACAGCGAAATCATAAAAAAATCTTTCTTATAGATATTGCGGTTCCCCGGGACATTGCCCCTGATGTTCGGGAAATTCCAGGAGTTAACCTTTATAATATGGATGATCTCCAGGCGGTTTTGGAAAACAACATGAAAGAAAGAAAGTTGGCGGCAAAACAAGCGGAAAAGGTCATTTCCCAGGAGACAGAAGATTTTCAAAATTGGCTGAACACCCGCAGGGTAGTTCCGTTGATTACGGCTCTGAGGGCTCGGGCGGAGGACATTCGCAGGGAGCAGTTGGAAAGTGCCCTGGAAAAACTTAATGGACTCTCCGAGAAGGAAAAAAAGACGGTGGAGCGGCTTTCTAAAAATATTATGAATGACCTTTTACGGATTCCGGTGCTCCGATTGAAAGAAAAGGCTGCGGAAAAAGATGTGGAAGGCTGTATTGCCAGCCTTTGTGAATTATTCAGCCTGGATATTGAGGGAGAACAAGGGGAAAAAGAAAAAAAGTCAGACAGGGGTTTTTAGTCGATGGAAGGGTTTTACCCTATAAACTTAAAAGTAAAAAAAAGAAAAGTCTTAATCGTTGGGGGCGGAAAGGTGGCTTTTAGGAAAGTGAAAAATTTGCTCTCCTATGGGGCACATATTCTGGTGGTAAGCCCAAGGGTGCTGCCGGAGATAGAAAGTATGGCTGTGGATGGGCTTATAAAGCTTTTTCAGGTAAAATACAACCGTACTTATCTGGAAGGCTGCTGTCTGGTGATTGGAGCTACCGATGACCGGGAGGTAAACGAAAAGATAGCTCAAGATGCGCAAAATGCCGGTATTCCTGTAAACATTGTGGACATTCCTTCCCTGTGCACCTTTCTGGTGCCGGCAGTTTTACGAAGGGGCTCTCTAACCATCAGTGTATCCACAGAGGGAAAAAGCCCGGCAATGTCTGGCAGGATTAAAAAAGGTTTGGAAAACAGTTATGGTGAGGAATTTAGCCTGCTTCTGGATTATCTGGGGGGCTTGAGGAAAAAAATTCTTCAGGAGGTTGATGACCCAGGAATTCGCCGGAAAATATTTATGGAAATGTCTGACCCGGAACTGGTAAAACTGGTTCAGGAGAAGGATTTGAGCCGGCTGGAGGAGAAGTGCAGGGAAATTATAAATAAAAATCAAGGTTTTATCATGGAGGATTTATGAAAACAATAGTAATCGGTACCCGGGGCAGTAATTTGGCCCGGGCGCAGGCTAACTTTATTATGGAGCGTTTAAAGAATCATTATCCTGATCTGGGTTGTGAGATTAAGATTATTCAGACCACCGGGGATAAATTTCTTACGGAATCCTTTGATAAAATGGAGGGCAAGGGAGTCTTTGTCAAGGAAATTGAAAGTGCCCTGTTGGAAAGGGAAATTGACATTGCTGTTCACAGCATGAAGGATCTTCCAACGGAGGAACACCCGGATCTGGTGTTGGCGGCCATAACGGAGAGGGAGGATCCCCGGGATGTGTTGGTGTCTCATAAAGACTACTGGCTGGCCACACTGCCCAAAGAGGCATTAATTGGTACCAGCAGTATCCGCCGCCGGTCACAACTTCTTCACTTTCGCCCGGACTTAAAATTTGAACCCATTCGGGGGAATGTAAATACCCGTTTAGGAAAGATGAGGGACCAGGGGATGGATGGTGTAATTTTAGCCTATGCCGGTTTAAAACGTCTGGGTTTGGAGGACCAGGCCCGGGAAATTATTCCTTTTAATATTTGTATGCCTGCCGTGGGCCAAGGAGCCCTGGGCATTCAGTTGAGGAAAGATGATGAAGAGGCCGTAAAACTGGTTTCATTTTTGAATCATTTTTCTACAGCCTGCACGGTTACAGCAGAAAGGTCAATGCTGAAAACTTTAGGGGGAGGGTGTCAAGTCCCCATAGGTGCTTTTGGAGAGCTTAAGGGTACGGAGGTTAAACTTTCGGGATTGGTAGCTTCCCCTGACGGAAAATTTGTCTTAAAGGATTCTTTGACAGGGCCTTTGACCCAGGCGGCTTTTGTGGGGCGGCATTTGGCCCGAAGGCTTTTAAAAAAAGGAGCAGATAAGCTCCTTAAAAGTAATCGATGTTAATAAAAGAACTCATGATAAATTAATTGTACAAAGGATGAAGATAATTATGAATAAAGGAACAGTTTACCTGGTAGGCGCAGGACCGGGAGACCCCCGTTTAATTACTTTAAGAGCTTTAGAATGTATTAGGGGAGCTGAGGTTTTGGTTTATGACCGTCTGGTCAACCCGGGCATTTTAGATTTTGCCTCCGATGGGGCGGAAAAAATATTCGTGGGTAAAAGGTCTGGGATGCATGCCCTTCCCCAGGAGAAAATTAATCTACTACTGGCGGAAAAAGCGTTAGAGAATAAAATTGTAGTTCGATTAAAAGGGGGTGACCCCTTTGTATTCGGGCGTGGGGGGGAAGAGGCCGAGCTTTTAGTGGAAAAGGGAGTACCTTTTGAGATTGTCCCGGGCATTACTTCCGCAGTAGCGGTGCCGGCTTATGCCGGTATTCCCGTAACTCATCGTGATTTTGTTTCCGCTTTTTCGGTGATTACCGGACATGAAGAGGAAAAAGAATCTTCAGCTCTGGATTGGGACAAACTGGCTAAATCTGAGGATACCTTAATTTTTCTGATGGGTATGAAAAACCTTTCCTTAAATGTTCAAAGCCTGCTTGCCCGGGGAAAGCCTCCGGAGACACCGGTAGCTCTAATTCGATGGGGTACTCTGGCTAAACAGGAGGTGCTGCAGGGCACCCTGGAGAATATCGTTTCTTTGGTAGAAGAAAGTGGTTTTAAGCCCCCGGCGGTGACCATAATGGGTAGGGTAGTGGGTCTTAGGGATAAATTGAAGTGGTGGGAGAAAAAGCCGTTAATGGGCAGGTCTGTTGTGATTACCCGGCCCCGTCACCTGCAAAAGTCTTTCCGAGAAAAAATACTGGACCTGGGGGGAGATCCGATATACTTTCCCACGGTGGAAGTGATTTCACCTCCGGACAACGTAGAACTGGATAGGTGCCTTGAACACATTAGTGAATATGGTTGGATAATTTTTACCAGCATCCATGGGGTACAATACTTTTTCCAACGTATGCGGGAAAAAGATATTGATTTTAGAGATTTGAAAGGGGTCAAGCTGGCAGCCATTGGGCCAAAAACCCGGGAGGCGGTAGAAGCCCTGGGGATTAAAGTAGAATTCCAGCCCGGTGAATACCGGGCGGAGGCCATTGCCCAAGGGATGAGGGGGTTTTTGACTCCGGGAGAAAAAATTCTGCTTCCCCGGGCGGATTTGGCTCGTCCGGAACTGGCGGAGGCATTGAAGCAGATGGGGATGCAAATAACTGAAGTGACGGCCTATTGCAATATCCTTCCCCGAGTAGAAGTTGATTTTCCCTTAGAAGACCTGTTGAATCGAAGGGAAAAACCGGTGATTACTTTTACCAGTTCTTCTACGGTTACAAATTTTTTCCGGCTTTTAGGGGAAGAACGGGGAAAATTGCTGGCAGACAGAGCTTTACTGGCCAGCATTGGCCCTATAACCAGCGAAACTATCAGGTCCTATGGAAAAAATGTAGACATTGAGGCCTCAACTTATACCATGGAGGGTCTGCTGGAGGCTATTTTAAAATACATGCTGGAGATTAGTTAGGGGGAAATAACTTGATTAGTATTACCAGGCTTTTATGTGGTTCAGAATACTATGGTGACAGTTTAAGATACCGCCCTGGCGCAGGGAAAGAGATTCACGGCACATCTCCCGGCAGTGGGCCGGTAGTAATCTGGAATATTACCCAGAGCTGTAACCTGAAGTGTAAACATTGCTATGCCAATTCGGAATCGAAAAAATATGAAGGGGAACTATCCCCAAAGGAAGGTCTAAAACTAGTTGATGACCTGGCGGCTTTTAAAGTTCCGGTTATTTTATTTTCAGGAGGGGAACCCCTGATTCGGGAAGATTTTTTTGATCTGGCCTCCCGGGCCGCTAAACTGGGAATTCGGGCTACTATATCTACCAATGGGACATTGATTACTCCAGATACAGCCCGCAGCATAAAAAAAGTAGGTATCAGCTATGTGGGAATCAGCCTGGATGGCCTGGGAGAGCTTAATGACCGTTTCCGAGGCAGCCAGGGCGCCTTTGATCAGGCTCTGCAGGGGATTAGAGCCTGTCGGGAAGCGGGACAAAAGGTAGGTCTTCGCTTTACCATCAATCGTCACAATTTCAACCAGATTGAAGATATTTTATACCTTGTCAAGGAGGAGAAGATTCCCCGGGTTTGTTTTTACCACCTGGTGTATACCGGCAGGGGTAAGGAAATGATTAAGGAGGATATCTCCCACGAAGAAACCCGGGAGGTATTGGATTTGCTCATGGAAAAAACTAAAGAGTTTCACCAAAAGGGCCAGGAAAAGGAAATCCTTACGGTAGATAATCACGCGGACGGTCCATATATTTATATGAAGATGAAGGAAAAAGATCCGGAAAAAGCCCAGGAAATCCTGGAACTTATAACCATCAACGGCGGCAATCGCAGCGGTATGGCCGTGGGCTCCATAAACAGTCTTGGGGATGTATACCCGGACCAGTTCACCCGGACTCATAAACTGGGCAGCGTTAAGGAGCGTTCCTTTAAAGAAATCTGGACCAATGAAGATAACGAATTTTTAAGGAAATTGAGGGATCGAAAGCCCCTGTTAAAAGGAAGATGTTCTTCCTGCCGCTGGTTGGATATGTGTAACGGAAATTTCCGGGCCAGGGCTGAAGCCTTTACAGGAGATTATTGGGAAACAGACCCTGCCTGTTTCCTGACCGATGAAGAAATCAGGGCAGACTGACAAGAAATTCATTTTATTATAACGATTGTTATTCGTTTGGAGGGAGTTTATTATGTACTTTCCTGAAAATAGGCCCCGACGCCTGAGGGTTTCTTCCAGCTTACGGCAGATGGTAAGGGAGACAGTGGTTACTGTGGAGGATTTGATATATCCTTTGTTTGTTGTCCACGGCAGGGGGGTGAAGGAGACCATTCCCTCTATGCCGGGGGTATTTAGATATTCTGTGGATTGTCTTTTGGAGGAGGTAAGGGAAGTGTCTGCCTTGGGCATAAAAGCAGTGCTTCTTTTCGGTATTCCTGCTTATAAGGATGACAGGGGATCTTCAGCTTATGATCCTCAGGAGGTGGTCCAAAGGGCAGTAAAAAAGTTAAAAAGAGCTTTCCCAGATTTGTTGGTTATTACTGATGTCTGTCTTTGTGAATATACCAGTCATGGCCACTGCGGCCTGATAGAAGAGGGCCAGATATTAAACGATGCCACTTTGGACCTGTTGGCAGAGACGGCTCTGTCCCATGCCAGGTGTGGGGCGGATATTGTGGCCCCCTCAGATATGATGGATGGCAGGGTGGGGGCTATCAGGGAGAGTTTGGATAGGGAGGGATACCAGTCTGTAAACATCATGTCTTACAGCGTGAAATATGCTTCTCATTTTTATGGTCCTTTTCGGGATGCTGCTGGTTCAGCCCCCTCATTTGGGGACCGGAGAACCTATCAAATGGATTCGGCCAATGCCCGGGAAGCCTTGAGGGAGGTTCAGCAGGATGAGTCTGAGGGAGCTGATATTATCATGGTAAAACCAGCTCTGGCCTATCTTGATATCATACAAAAGGTAAGAGAAGAAACTCTGCTGCCGGTAGCTGCTTACAATGTCAGTGGGGAGTATTCCATGGTTAAAGCAGCCCAGGAGAAAGGTTGGCTTGATGGACAAGATATTATGGTGGAAATATTAACTTCAATCAAAAGGGCCGGAGCGGATATGATTATTACCTATTTTGCCAGGGACATGGCCCACCTTCTTAACAAGTAATATTTAAAAATAAAAAACCGGGAGAGAATGAAGATGCTTGTATCTTGGAATACTACCAGACAATGCCATCTAAAATGTAAACACTGTTACCGGGATGCCGGATTAAAGGACTCCGATGAACTGGATACCGCTCAGGGGAAAAAGTTAATAAAGGACCTGGCGGCAGCGGGCTTTAAGATGATCATTTTAAGCGGGGGGGAGCCTCTGCTTCGTCCAGATATTGTAGAACTAACAGCATATGCCCGGGAATCGGGGCTGCGGACAGTTTTTGGCACCACGGGAACTTTGTTGGACTTTGAGCTGGCGAAAGAATTAAAAAGTGCTGGTGCCATGTGCATGGGCATCAGTCTAGACAGCGCCAACCCGGCGATGCATGATAATTTCAGGCAGGTGCCGGGTTCTTGGGAAAAAGCAGTGCAGGGTATGAAAAACTGTCTTCAAGTGGGCCTGCCTTTTCAAATTCACACCACCGTGGTGAATGAAAATTTTGAGGAATTTGAAAATATAACGGATTTTGCCGTAAAGATAGGAGCCCGGGCTCATCATATTTTTTTCCTGGTTCCCACGGGCCGGGGGAAAGATATTGAAGAAGATGGCTTGAGGCAGCGTCAGTATGAGCAGTTAATTCATCGTATATTAAAAAAACAAGGGGAAGTGGATATCGAAATCAAACCTACCTGTGCTCCCCAGTTTATGCGGGTAGCCGTTCAAAAAGGAATGGAAATGCGTTTTAACCGGGGTTGCCTGGCGGGAAGGTCGTACTGCTGTATCCTGCCCAATGGCGACCTTCATCCCTGTCCCTACCTTCCTATAAAGTTAGGAAACGTGGTAGAAACAGATTTTAAAACCTTATGGCAGGAATCACCAGTTTTAAAAGATCTACGCCAGCCCTCTCAGGGAAAATGTGGAGAATGCCGTTATGAGGAAATGTGCGGAGGATGTAGGGCCAGGGCCTATTATTACAGTGATGGAGACTATATGGCAGAAGATCCCTGGTGCGTATACGGCAAATAAGGTTATCAAGTTTCAAGGGTTGTCAAGGGGACAGTTCTTGTGACAATATTTTTGGCATGATTAATTTGTTTTATGTTTTTCAAGAATAAAAAAAACACCGGGATTCCTCGGTTCTCTATAGGGAATAAAAAAAGGAGTTAATTATGAATCCAGTGGACAGTAAGCTTTTAAATATAATTCAAAAGGAATTCCCATTAAGTTCCCGGCCCTATCAAGAATTAGGTAATCGACTGGGTCTTAAGGAAGAGGAAGTTATTAAAAAAATTACCGCTTTTAAGGAGCAGGGACTGGTGCGGAGAATTGGTGGGGTCTTTGACCCCCGGGGTTTGGGCTACCGCAGTACCCTGGTGGCACTGGAAGTTATTCCGGAAAAATTGGAGGAGGTAGCCCATCAGGTTAACAGCTTTTCTGAAGTGACCCATAACTACCAGCGGGATCACCGTTTCAACCTGTGGTTTACTTTGATTTCACCTGGGGAGGATAGGATTAAAGAGATAATACAGATTATTGGCAAAAACCCCTCAGTGGTTAATTTGATGAACCTGCCTTTTCTAAAGCTTTTTAAAATTGGCACTTATTTCGAGGTGGGCACAAAAACTGCTGAAGCAGTTCATACACAGCATTTAGATAGGAATTAAGAATATATTTTGGTAGCGTTATCGGGATGCTTTAACCAACTTTACAGCGGGGATGTGAAGGAATGTTAACAAATCAGGAAAAAAAGATTGTGAGTTTCCTCCAGGAAGATTTACCCTTGGATCCACGGCCCTTTGAAAATTTGGCAGATAGTTTGGGGATTGAGGAAGAGGAATTATTAGTTAAGGTGAAAGAACTTCAGGATAGGGGTCTATTGAGACGTATTGGAGCTGTAGTTCGACATTACCATGCAGGATATCGTTATAATGCCATGGGCTGTTGGCAGGTTGAGGAAAGCCTGGTAGATGAAGTGGGCAGTAAAATGAGCGCATATTCTGAAATTAGTCATGTCTACCAGCGTCCGGCTTTTCCTCCTCATTGGCCGTATAATTTATTTACGATGATTCATGGAAAATCAAAGGAAGAGTGCCAGGATACTGCGGAAAAAATTTCTAAGGAAACTGGGACAAAAGATTTTAATTTGCTGTATTCTATAAAAGAATTTAAAAAAACCAGCATGCGCTATTTTTAGCGC
Organism: Candidatus Contubernalis alkalaceticus; assembly: GCF_022558445.1. Taxonomy (NCBI): domain Bacteria; kingdom Bacillati; phylum Bacillota; class Dethiobacteria; order Dethiobacterales; family Dethiobacteraceae; genus Candidatus Contubernalis; species Candidatus Contubernalis alkaliaceticus. The sequence continues at coordinate 2,600,517 of NZ_CP054699.1, read as the reverse complement.
TTTTTTTAACAAAGGAGGGTTTAAGGTGACTGAAAAAAAATCCATAGAAGCATTTGAGAAGGCTAAGAAAATAATGCCTGGCGGGGTTAATAGCCCCGTAAGGGCTTTCAGTTCTGTTGGGTTGAATCCCCCTTTTATATCCGAGGGTAAAGGGTCTAAAATATATGACCTGGAGGGAAAGGAGTATATTGATTACGTTTGTTCCTGGGGGCCGTTGATTCTGGGGCACTGTCACCCTCAGGTGGTGGAGGCGGTAAAAACTGCTCTGGAGAGTGGTACCAGTTTTGGGGCACCCACAGAGATGGAAACGGAAATGGCGGAACTGGTGACAGGAGCTTTTCCTTCCATGGAAATGGTGAGGATGGTGAATTCCGGGACAGAGGCTACCATGACTGCTCTGCGCCTGGCTCGAGGATTTACCCAGAGGGATAAAATCTTGAAGTTCAACGGCTGTTATCACGGACATGTAGACAGTCTGCTGATTAAAGCCGGTTCTGGAGTTACTACCCTGGGTCTGCCGGATAGCCCGGGAGTTACCCCGGGGACGGCCCGGGATACCATTAGCATATCTTATAATGATATAGATTCGTTAAAAGAAGTATTTGAACAGCAGGGAGAGGAAATAGCCGCAGTGATTCTAGAACCGGTGGCCGGAAACATGGGGCTGGTTTTACCTCGTTTGGGTTATCTGGAATTTTTACGGAAAATCACTGAAAAGTATGGTTCACTGTTAATCTTTGATGAGGTGATTACCGGTTTCAGGGCTGCCTTTGGAGGGGCCCAGGAGGTTTATGGAGTGAGACCGGATCTGACCTGTTTGGGTAAAATTATTGGCGGTGGTCTTCCTGTGGGCGCCTATGGTGGAAGAAGAGAGATAATGGAGAGCATGGCTCCCCTGGGTCCTGTCTATCAGGCAGGCACTCTTTCGGGGAATCCTCTGGCCATGTCTGCAGGGATTGCTGTATTAAAGGTTTTAAAAGAAGGGTCAATCTATACCCAGTTGGAGGTTAAAACGAAGAAATTGTTGGAGGGGGTAAAGAAAGGTGCGGATAGACTGGGGATACCGGTTCGTGTCCATAGGATTGGATCCCTGTTTTGCGTTTTCTTCCAGGAAGGGGAGGTTTGGGATTTTGACACAGCTGCCCGCTCTGATCTAAATATGTTTACTAGATATTTTCAGGCTATGCTGGAGAGAGGAATATATCTGGCTCCTTCTCAATTTGAATCAGGATTTGTTTCTGCAGCTCATACGGAAGAAGATATTGAAAGGACCATCGAAGCGGGAACAGAATCTCTTGAAAAAGCAGCACGGAGTTAATTGAAAAATTGTTGTGCCGGAGGTGTCGAAATGTTTTTTAATGAAGAATTAAAATTCAGTGCAGAAATTTTAAAAGAGCAGCTGGTGGAAATCCGTCGGCATTTTCATCGTTATCCTGAGACAGCCTTTGAGGAGGAAAAAACCGGGGAATATATTTCTTCCCTATTGGAAAAATTGGGGCTGAAGGTCCAAAAGAACGTAGCTGGTACTGGAGTGACAGCTTTGCTAAAAGGAAGTGAGCCGGGCAAAACCATTGCTCTGAGAGCGGATATGGATGCTTTGCCCCTGCAGGATGGTAAGGATGCCGACTATTCCTCCCGTTACCCTGGTGTCTGTCATGCCTGCGGACATGATGCTCATATGACGGTAGTCTTGGGAGCAGCAATGCTTTTATTGAAATATTCAGAAAAGATAAAGGGACAGGTTAAGTTTATCTTTCAACCTGCTGAGGAAAAACCCCCCGGCGGTGCTTGTTTCATGATAGAAGCGGGTGTGCTGACCCAACCTTCAGTGGACGCCATTTTAGGGATACATACCAACCCGTACTATCCAGTAGGTTCTGTAGCCCTGAAAAGGGGACCGGTTATGGCGGCGGCGGACTCGTTTAAAATAAAAATTATTGGAAGCGGAGGGCACGGTGCAGCTCCTCACCAGACGGTGGATTCGGTGGTGGTGGCTTCCCAGGTGATACAAGCTTTGCAGCTGATTTCCAGCAGGAGGGTTAATCCAATAGAACCGGTGGTATTAAGCATTGGGAAAATTCAAGGGGGGGAAAAGTTTAACATTATTGCTGCGGAAGTGGAGATGGAGGGGACTGTGCGTACTTTGAGTTCTGAACTACGGGATCGGATGGAAGGAATGATTGATGAAATCCTTAAAGGGATTACTTCTGCTTGTGGTGCAGCATATGAATTGGAATACACCAGAAATTACCCGGTATTGGTGAACGAAGACAAAGTAACTGCTCTAGTTGAAGAAGCCTCTAGAGAAATCTTGGGAGAAGAAAATACGTTGATTATGGAAAGCCCACTCATGGGCAGTGAGGATTTTGCACATTATTTAGAGCATGTTCCCGGCTCCTATTTATTTCTGGGAGTTGCTCCTGAAGCAGGGAAGTCAGTTCATCCCTGGCATCATCAGGATTATGATATCAACGAAGAATCTCTGCCTGTGGGGGCAGCAGTGTTGGCTTGGGCTGCCTTGAAGTTATTGGAATGATTGATTAACCATAAATATAGGACAGACTGTCTGGTGTCTCAGCATAAAGTTTATGGTTTTGTAAAAAGGTTTAACCCAAGGTTTAAATCTTGTTATTTTCACCAAAAAAAAAGCCCAGTATAAACTGGGGATATGGGGAAATTATGAATAAGGGTTGGTAGTTTACGTTGTAAGCTCACTGTAAGTATTTGAAAATTTACTAAATTCTGAACTTAATTATAATACAAAGATTGAACCTATGCAAGGATTATTTTAAAATAAATAGAATAATTAATTATTAATATTTTTTATTGTGGTTTTCTTCAGCTGGAGGGTAATGATAATAATATAAATATTCTAGCTTAAAAAGAACTGGTAAAGGAGAGGGTTTTTTGGAGCAGGTTGGTGAAGTTTTTGAAGTAAATGATGATGGTATGGCAAAAATAATAGTTAAGAAACATTCTTCCTGTAAAAGTTGTGGTGGATGTGGCATTTTATCAGCAGGAGGGGGGACAGAAGTCACCATAGAAGTTCCTAATCCTGTGGGGGCAAAAGTAGGGGAATTCGTTAGAATAGGAGTAGAGACAAATAAAGTAATACTTGCTTCCCTCATTGTCTACGTCATTCCTGTAATTGCACTGGTTATTGCCATGTTTATAACGCAAAAGGTGGCCATAGGCAGTGGCTATCAGGAAACTGCAGAAGTTATGAGTATTGGAGTAGGCTTTTTGGCTATGGTATTAGTATTCGTGGTTATCAGGCTTATGGACAAGCGAATTGCCCAAACACGAAAGTTTAAACCCACCATAACGGAGATTATTCCCGAGGATCAGTTGGAAGCCTGTTTGGTAGAATACAACGGAGAGAAAGAATAATTAAGTCCACAGAGGGTAAGGAGTTTGACATGACAGGAAAAAACAATAATGATGGACACATAATAAAATTGAATATAGGAGGCATGCATTGTGCTTCCTGTGCGGCTAACATAGAGAAGAGCCTAAAAAAAACTGAGGGAATTATAGATGTTTCTGTAGTTTTCCCTCTGGAAAGCGCCACCGTTAGCTATGACCCTCAAAAAATAGAACCTGCTGAAATTGATAAAATGGTCCAGGATCTGGGGTTTGAAGTTCTGGCTCAGGACCCCCTCTTTGAATCAGAGGAAGAAACTAAAGTGGAACTGGAGCTTCGAAGCCGAAAAAGGGTGCTGTTTTTTGTGATGGCAGTTACGATATTCCTGGAAGCGCTGATGCTGATGGAGATGTGGCATGTGGTACATGTTCCAGGTCACGATTGGATTATGCTGGCGGCTGCCCTTCCTATTGTATTTTGGGCCGGCCTGCCCACCCATAAAGGCGCCATGAACTCCCTGCGCCACGGCAGTGCCAATATGGATGTGTTAATTTCCATGGGCACAATAGCGGCATTCAGCTGGGGTATTGCCTCTTTTTTCATATCGGACAGTGTTTCTTTTATGGGTCTATCCGCCATGATTATGGCCTTTCACCTGCTGGGCAGATATCTTGAAACCATCGCCCGGAGTAAAACCTCCTCCGCTATTCGCAAGCTATTAGAACTGGGAGCTAAGACTGCTCGAATGATAGTTGACGGAGAGGAACGGCAGGTTCCCGTGGAAGCTCTGAAGCAGGAGGATTTAGTAATGGTCAAGCCTGGGGAAAAAGTACCTGTAGATGGTGTGGTAGTGGAGGGTTACTCCAGCGTGGATGAGTCAATGGTTACTGGAGAGAGCATACCGGTAGACCGGACGGTTGGGGATGAGGTTATCGGAGGAACTATGAACAAAAATGGAGTCCTGATGGTAAAGGCCAGCAAGGTGGGGAAAGATACCTTTTTGGCCCAAATTATTAAGGCGGTGGAGGAGGCCCAGGCTTCCAAGGCTCCTATACAGGTGCTGGCGGATCGGGTTACCGCTTACTTCGTTCCAGTGGTAGTCACTATTGCTGTTCTCACCTTTATTGCCTGGTTTTCCATAGGAGGTCTCTCGGGCATGGAAAGAGCTCTGTTCGCTTCCATTGCTGTTTTGGTTATTTCCTGTCCCTGTGCTCTGGGGTTGGCTACACCCACGGCCATTATGGTGGGTACGGGTATGGGTGCGGAAAACGGAGTTCTGATTAAGGATGCCGAAAGTTTACAGACTATGAAAGACATAGATACGGTAGTTTTTGATAAAACCGGCACCTTAACTCGAGGAGAACCTTCTTTGACCGATGTAGTTGCTTTCAGTGAGGGGGAAGAAGATATCTTGAGGCTGGCCGGCAGTGTGGAGTATGGGTCGGAGCATCCTATCGGCCAGGCTTTGGTACAGGGAGCCCGAAAAAAAGGTCTAGTATTGGATTCAACAGAAGTGTTTGAAGCGGTGACGGGAATGGGGGTAAAATCCCGGGTTAATGGCAGGGAAGTTCTTTTAGGGAATCCCAAACTGCTCTTTAGTGCTGGTATTTCATTGGAGGACAGGATAAAAGAGGAAGTGTACCGCCTGGAGAACCAGGGAAAAACTGTAGTATACCTGGCAGTGGAGGGGAAGCTTGCAGGAATTCTGGCGGTGGCCGATACTCTGAAGGATGATGCCCGCTGGGCAGTAAATTATTTAAAGGGAAAAGGCTTGGAAACGGTTATGCTTACCGGTGACAACCAGCGCACTGCTACGGCTATTGGAGCTCAGGTGGGTATAAATCAGGTACTTTCAGAAGTGCTGCCCCATGAGAAGGAGGCGGAAATCCGCCGTCTACAGGAGGAGGGCAGAAAAGTGGCTATGGTAGGGGATGGGATTAACGATGCTCCTGCTCTGGCCCAGGCAGACGTAGGCATTGCCATCGGCACCGGCACAGATATTGCCATAGAAGCCTCAGATATAACCTTGATCCGAGGAGACCTTTCCTCAGTGGTAACCGCTTTGAATTTAAGTCGTTTCACATTTAATATCATTCGCCAAAATCTTTTTTGGGCTTTTGGTTATAACACCCTGGCTATTCCCATAGCTGCTTCAGGACTGCTGAGTCCGGTGATTGCCGCTATTGCCATGGCCATGAGTTCTATTTCGGTTTTGCTGAATTCTCTGAGATTAAAGCAAAAAAGAGTGGTTAAAAATTAAATTTTGGAGGGTAATGATGAAGAAGAGAATTGATGGTTTGAAGAGGAGAATGGAAGAAAAGGGATTTGATGTGGCATTATTGATGTATCCCCGGGATGTATATTATTATGCGGGCACTGCTCAGCCCTGTAATCTGTTGGTCACTCTGAAGGAGGAGCCAATTCTCTTTGCCAGAAGGGCCTGGGACTTTGTCCAGGAGGAGGCCACCCTGGAGGATATAAGGCCGGGAGGCAGCCTAAAAGAGATAAAAAAAATCCTGCACAGCTTTGGTGTCAAAGGGGGAGTTATAGGCATGGAGGAGGATGTGCTCCCTGCCAGGCTTTACAGTAAGACGGCAGAATTTTTTGAAGACTTCCGGTGTGAAAACATATCTCCTTTAATTATGGACCAGCGGATGATAAAAGATTTAGAAGAAATAGAGCTGGTTAAAAAATCTGCCGGGCTGTTTTCCCATATTCATGAGGTAATATTAAACAACCTCAGGCCGGGGATTACGGAGGTAGAACTGGCGACATTGATTTGGGTGGCTAATCGCAGAGAGGGTCATGAAGGTTTGACAGCCCACAGACGTTGGGATGGATATCTGCCTGGGGACGGAATTGTAGCTTCCGGTGATAACATGTGGAAAATTAGTGGATATGCCATGACTGTAACCGGTGTAGGAAAAAGTAAGGCTCTTCCCTGGGGTTCCTCAGACCGGGTAATCCAAAAAGGAGATTTGGTGATGGTGGATATAGCTCCCAGCTATCAGGGATATCACGGGGATATTGCCCGGACTTACGTGGTGGGTCAGGCAGATGACAGGCAAAAGGAAGTTTTTGGCTCATTACTTAAAATAATGGAGTCGGTGCTGAGCCATATACGAGCAGGTATTCCGGTAAAGGAGCTGTATCATCTGGCAGTAAAGATTGCGGAAGAAGAGGGATATGGTGATTATCTGCAGGGCTATGGCAGCCAGAAGGGTGAATATATTGGGCATGGGTTGGGCCTGGAGGTGGACGAACCCCCGGTGGTGGGCCCACATGCGGATATGCTGCTCCAGGAAAATATGGTCCTGGCTATAGAGCCTAAAATAATCATACCTCAGTGGGGTGCAGTAGATTTAGAGGACACGCTTCTTGTGACTAAAGAAGGGTGTGAAATATTCAGCCCCATTGATAAACAGCTTTTTGAAGTGTAACAAGACAGCAAGCCAAAAAAATTATCGGAGAGTAAAGATATAATAAGGTAAGGTGAGCTTGGGAAAATCAAAAGGTTCTGGCTGCATATCAGGGGCCCTTTTAAGAAATGCACATGACGGAGGCAATAGAGAAAGCTGGTTACAAGGTTTTTAAGCTAGCTATTATTTCCGTTGACTTTTATAGGGGTGTATGTTAGTATTAAAAAAAATTAAGAATTACCTCATCTCAAAAAGGGGTGGGGTAGAGGAGCGGTTGTCAAAAGTACTGCGGGGAGCTTAGGAAGGCTTTGAAGCGCAGGAAAGGGGCTGCCGCCGAAGTCGTAATTTTTCCTAAAATTACGGCTGGGTCTGCAGTTAAGAACTGCAGGACTGTCATCAAGGGTTTCCCTGGACCCCTGGTGGTGTGCTATCTCACGGTAGGGATAGGGAGAGGTGACTGTTTCGGCTGACTGAAATCACCTGTTAGTCGTTTTTTATTTTTACAGGTAAGGGAGAGAATATAATGATGTTAACAGGGACCATGAGAATCAACTCAAAAGGCCATCTGGAAATCGGAGGATGTGATGTGGTGGGTTTGGCCAGCCGCTACGGGACGCCTTTAAATATTATGGATGAATCACTGGTTCGCACCCGGTGTAGATATTATCTACAGAGTATGGAGAAGCACTATACAAACTTTGAAGTGATTTATGCAGGGAAAGCTTTTTTAACCACGGCTATGTGCCGACTGCTGGAGGAGGAGGGCATGTCCTTGGACGTGGTTTCCGGTGGGGAACTTTTTACAGCTCTTCAGGCGGATTTCCCTCCGGCTCGCATCTATTTTCACGGGAACAACAAAACCCCAAAAGAGATAGAAATGGCACTAGAAGCGGGCGTGGGGAGGTTTATCGTTGATAGTTTTAGTGAATTGGATCTGCTGGAATCTCTGGCCGGGAGTATGGGCCTGCAGGCAGAGGTTTTGTTCAGGGTGAAGCCTGGGGTAATGCCCGATACTCATCAGTATATACAGACCGGGCAGGTGGATTCAAAGTTCGGCTTTGGATTGACGGACGGCCAGGCTTTGGAAGCGGTAGAGAAGTGTTTGGGTATGAAGCATATTCTTCTAAGGGGTTTGCACTGCCATATTGGTTCACAGATTTTTCATACGGAGCCCTTTGTCCAGACGGCTAATATCATGATGTCCTTTTTACGGGAAATTGATGTTATTAAAAATGTGCAGCTGACAGAATTAAACTTGGGGGGAGGATTGGGCATCCGCTATTTAAAAGATGACCAACCCCCTTCTATTGATAGTCTTATCAGTGCCATGGCGGAAGCAGTAAAGACCAGGGCAGTGGAATATAATCTTCCTTTACCTAAATTAATGATCGAGCCGGGCCGTTCCATTGTGGGTGAGGCTGGTACTTCTCTCTATACTATTGGGACCATCAAAGAGGTTCCCGGAATCCGACGGTACGTATCTGTGGACGGGGGTATGTCCGATAACTTAAGACCGGCCTTATATAATGCTAAATATGAAGCTCTGGTGGCAAACAAGGCGGAACAGTCCCGGGGAGAAGTGGTATCTATTGCCGGTAAAGCCTGTGAATCTGGGGATATGTTAATCTGGGATGTGGATCTTCCTCCGCTGGAACGAGGAGATTTATTGGCTATCCTCAGCACCGGTGCTTACACTTACTCTATGGCAAACAACTATAACCGCATTCCCCGACCTGCTGTAGTCTTTGTGCAGGGGGGAAATTCAGACCTGGTTATAAAAAGGGAATCTTACGAAGATCTGGTGATGAATGACCTGATTCCCAAAAGAATGAGAAAAATTAAAGGTGAGCCGTTGATAAAGAAGGCAGCCAATCCATAATTCTAGGAGAGTTTTGAGAAATGAAATTTGTTAAGATGCACGGACTGGGTAATGATTTTATTGTTGTGGAGGATTTCTCGGGGAAAATTCAGCTTTCTGATTTACAAATACAAAAGCTCTGCCACCGTAATTTTGGCGTTGGGGCTGATGGATTAGTGCTGATCCTTCCCTCTCAAAAGGGAGATATTCGCATGCGTATATTTAACAGCGACGGCACTGAGGCAGAGATGTGCGGCAATGCTATACGCTGTGTGGCTCGGCATACTTATGAGAGAGGTCTGGTGGATAAGGAAGAAGTCCTGGTAGAAACCCACAAAGGTTTAAATCTGACTAAGGTTTTCTTAGTTGAAGATCAGGTGGACAGTGTAGAGGTGAATATGGGGGAACCTGTGTTGGATTCTCAGTTGGTACCTGCCCAGGGAAAAGATAGATTGATCCTCATGGAGGATCTGGTGCTGAACCAGTTGGGACTCACTTTTAAGATTACTGCTCTGTCCATGGGAAATCCCCACTGTGTAATTTTTGTGGAGGACGGTGAGAAAATGCCCTTTAACGAGATTGGGTATCAAATTGAGCATCATCCCCTTTTCCCTCAAAAAACTAATGTGGAATTTGTAGAAATAATAAGCGATAAGGAAATCAAGATGAGGGTCTGGGAGAGGGGCGTGGGGGAAACTCTCGCCTGCGGCACCGGAGCCTGTGCTTCCGTGGTAGCCTCGGTTCTAAACAACCTTACGGAAAGGAGGGTGACGGTTTACCTTCCCGGGGGGCAGTTAGAGATTTACTGGGATGAAGAACAGAAGACAGTATTTATGAGGGGCCCGGCAGAAAGAGTTTTTAATGGTGAAGTTCTGTAGAGGTTTTAAAAAAGGTCTATAGTAGAGGAAGAGGTGTTCTAGAGTGAAAAAAAAAGCAGGACGTATAGAGAAACTACCCCCGTATCTTTTTGCGGAAATCGATAAAAAAATTCGGGAGGCTTTAGATAAAGGCGTGGATGTGATTAAGCTTGGAATTGGAGATCCTGATCGGCCTACCCCGGCATATATTGTGGAACGAATGCAGCAGGAGGTTACACTGCCCCGTAATCACAGTTATCCCCCCGATGAGGGGTTGATGGAGTTTCGGGAGGCGGTAAGCCGTTATTACCTAAGAAGATTCGGGGTGAAATTGGATCCCCAAAGAGAGGTTCTCCCTCTAATCGGTTCTAAAGAAGGAATTGCACATATCTCTGCTTGTTTTGTTGATTCCGGAGATGTTAACCTGGTGCCGGATCCAGGATATCCAGTATACGGTATTGGAACCCTTTTTGCCGGCGGCCAGACTTACCGTATGCCTCTTCTGGAGGAAAACAGTTACCTTCCTGATTTAAGCATAATCCCGGAGGAGACAGCCCGTAGGGCGAAACTGATGTTTTTAAATTATCCTAATAATCCTACCGGTGCCGTGGCAGAAAAAGGCTTTTTTGAAAAAGCCGTAGAGTTTGCTAAGAGATACGATGTGGTAATATGCCACGATTCTGCTTACCTGGAAATTTCCTTTGACGGTTATCGACCAGTGAGCTTCCTGGAGGCCTCGGGAGCCCTGGAATGCGGCATTGAATTCGGTTCCCTGTCCAAGCCCTTTAACATGACCGGCTGGCGGGTAGGTTATGCCGTAGGTAATGCTGAGGTGCTGGAAGCACTTTACCGTTACAAGACCAATATTGATTCCGGTAACTTTAAAGCGGTTCAGTATGCCGGAGTGGAGGCCCTGGACAATCCCAAGGCATTGGAACATATGGAAAGCATGCAGAAGGTTTATCAGGACAGGAGAAACGTGGTGGTGGAAGCACTGCGGGAGGCAGGATGGACTGCTGCTGCCCCTAAAGCTTCTTTCTATGTATGGGCACCGGTCCCCCAGGGATATACTTCCACGGATTTTGTTTCTTACATTCTGGAGGAGACTGGAGTGGTGGTGACCCCCGGCAGCGGGTTTGGGGAATACGGAGAAGGATATTTCCGTATTGCTCTCACCGTAGAGGTGGAGCGGCTCAAAGAGGCTATGGACCGGATTAAAGGTGTTGTGCGTTTTAAAGGATAAGACTGTGCTCAGGTTGTCATTTTTATAAATTTCTAGAAAAATTCTTATGGGGGTAGAAGATAATCAGTCATATAATTACATTACAATAGTATACTCATGTATATTCATTATAAAAATAATAAATGGAGGGGATCAAACTAATGAAAAAGTATAACGTGGCTATCGTCGGGGCGACGGGAATGGTTGGGCAGACTATGCTTAAAGTGCTGTTGGAAAGGAATTTTCCCATGTCAGGGTTGAAATTATTGGCTTCAGCCCGCTCTGCTGATTCTACTGTAGAATTGGAGGGCAAGGAATACAAGATTGAGGCAGCAGAACCTGCCGCTTTTGAAGGAGTGGATTTTGCGTTCTTTAGTGCCGGAGGGGATGTCAGTCTGGAACTGGCTCCTGAAGCGGTAAAGAGAGGCACTATTGTGGTGGACAACAGCAGCGCTTTCCGCATGGATGCGGATGTTCCGCTGGTAGTTCCCGAGGTAAACCCCGATGCCCTGGTGGGACATAAGGGCTTGATTGCTAACCCCAACTGCTCCACCATCCAGCTGGTTGTGGCTTTAAAACCTTTACAGGACATTTCTCCCATGAAGAGAATTGTAGTTTCAACTTACCAGGCGGTTTCCGGTGCCGGCAAAGAAGCGGTGGATGAGCTGGTGGACCAGTGCAGGGCAGTAATTGAGGGTAATGAACTGGTAAAAACTATGATCCCCCACAAAGGTGCCAAGAAAAACCATCAGATTGCTTTTAACGTGGTGCCGCAGCTGGATGTATTCCTGGATAATGACTATACCAAGGAAGAGATGAAAGTAGTTAAAGAAACTAGAAAGATTATGGGTCTCCCTGACTTAGGGGTTTCTTCTTTTGCTGTAAGAGTGCCGGTGATGAATGGTCATTCCGAGTCGGTGAATATAGAGTTTACTGCTCCTATTACCGTGGAAGAGGCCCGGGAAGCACTGGCTAAATTCCCCGGAATTATTGTAGTTGACAACCCGGCGGAGCTGTTGTACCCCATGCCATGGGATTGCAATGGAAAAGATGAAGTATTTGTGGGTAGGATTCGTAAAGATGATTCCGTGGAACACGGACTCAACATGTGGGTGGTTTCCGACAATATTCGTAAGGGAGCTGCTACCAACTCTATACAAATTGCTGAGTGCATAATAGAAAAAGGACTTTGCTAGAGGCGGGGGATAAGATGAAAATTATAGTACAAAAGTTTGGAGGCACCTCTGTAGCCACTCCTAAACATAGGGAGATGGTGGTGGAGCGGGTCAAGGAGGCTATTGATCAGGGTTTTTCCCCGGTGGTGGTAGTTTCTGCCATGGGAAGATTGGGAGAACCGTATGCCACTGATACCCTTAAGAATCTGGCACTATGCGTAAATCCCGATACCAACTTGAGGGAACTGGATATGGTTATGAGTTGTGGAGAAATTATTTCTACTGTGGTTATGGCCAGTACACTGCAGGCCAAAGGGATTCCCGCCCGGGCCATGGCTGGTTTTCAGGCAGGGATGCACACCGATGGTGAATATGCTCAGGCGGAAGTGGTGAAGTGCAAGCCCCATAAGATTCGGGAAGCCCTGGAGAAGGGGGAAGTGGTAGTGGTTGCCGGTTTTCAAGGAATTTCTCCGGATTGGGAAATTAACACCATGGGCAGGGGTGGAAGTGATACTTCTGCAGTTATCCTGGGAGCAGCCTTGGATGCGGAACAGGTAGTGATTTTCACCGATGTCAGCGGCGTGATGACTGCAGACCCCAAAATGCTGGAGGACGCCCGTATCATAGATCACCTGACCTACAGCGAGGTATGCCATATGGCGTATGAAGGGGCAAAAGTGATCCATCCGCCGGCTGTGGAGATTGCTATGCAGCACAATGTCAGTTTAGTAATCAGAAATCCTGCGGATCCCGGATCCGGCACCCTTATTAACAATGAATACAGCGACCATGGAGGGTTTCATAAACGAAGAAGGATTATTACGGGAATTGCCCACGGACACGATTTGGCCCAGGTAAAAGTAAAATTTTTACAGAACAGCAGCGTTTCTGAGCTGGATCTTTTCCAGCAGCTGGCGGAGGCCAAAATTAGCATTGATCTGATTACGGTTTTTCCCGAAGTAAAGGTCTTTACCGTTCAGCAGCCGGTCTTACCCAAAGCGGAAAAAATTCTTACTGGCTTGGGAGTAGAATATGAGGTGATAAAGGACTGTGCCAAGGTTTCTGTGGTAGGTGTGGGTATGAGGAATATACCCGGAGTTATGGCAAAAGTGGTGAGGGCTTTTAATGATCAGGACATTAAAATACTACAGACCGGTGATTCTAATATTACTATTTCTCTATTAATCAACCAGGAAGATTTAAAAAAAGCAATCAAGACTCTTCACGATCACTTTGAATTGGGAAAGGGCCACAACTTTTCTGCAGAGGTTTATTAAAAATTATGTCATAATTTCTGTCATGAACAACCAGTTGGATTTGAGTAGTTACTTAATTATAAAAAAAGAGCGGAACATCGCTCTTTTTTTTTAAATATATGAGGATAATTCGGGGTCATTTCATCCTAGAATAGATATTCAACACCCTGGGACACAAAAATCTTTAGTTAATTTCTGGAATTTCTAGGAATTATCTTTAACATCAAGATAAATATCCGGCTCAAAACCAGCGAGTGCTAATACTCTGGGCACTTTAAAACTTTTAGAAAAAGCACGGCGATCAGGGTTTGAAGTGGTCATTACCAACACATATTCCAGGCTTTGCAGAATCTTTTTACCGGTTGGATTAAATGTTTTCACTTTTCCAGGGATGACGAGTGGTTCCGTTTCTTTTTTTAATGCTTCCCTGACTCGACGTTCCAGGATACCAAATATAAGTAGAGCAATTAACAAAACATAGGCCAATGCTTCTACCCGTTCCGGGTTCTTCAGGTAAATAGGACCGACAAAAAACGGGTCTTTGAGAAACTTAAAAGAAGTTTCCACACTGCTCTGGGCTTTGTATTCTTTTAAAATCTCAGACGATGTATACTCATTCAGGTTGGTAATTAGCACAAAACAACTCAGACGTTCCTTTTCTTTTTGTATCTCTTTTTCATCGGTGGAATACTGAAGCTTAAGAAAATAGACAATTTCTTTGGGGGTATTCTTCCCCGGTCGACCGGGCTTTCGCTTTTCCCGAGCCAAGACTTCACCTGTTACGGGATAAATTGAATCCCCGCACTGTTTTTTAAAGGCTTTTAGAGCAGCTTCGGCATCAGGTGCACAGGCATAGGCATTTTTCTCTAGTTCGTCAATGGCCTTTTCTAGCTCTTTTTGCCTTTTAAGAAGCTTTTTTTCAAGAGACCGGGTTTTACGACCGTCTAGCTTGGATGAATGCATCACCAGAAAACGATAGCTTTTTCCACAGAGCTCCTCTGTAAATTCCTGAACCCGGTAAACAGCTGAATCTTTTTTATCAGAAAAGGTTCCCAGTTCTATAAAGCTATCTTCTTTCCAGGCCCTAGCCTTGATTTCTTTTTCCAGTGAAAAATTGCCCGGGAGTCGGGAAATAAACTTTAGCTTGTGCTTGTCGATTTGCATCAAATTATTCTCAGTAACCAGAGATGAGTCAGCCACGTATATAATGTCTTTTAAAGTATCTGGGTCAAAATTTTCTGCTAGTTTTTCGATAAATTTAAAGTTCCAGGTCTTATCGCTGGTATTTCCGCTTTTTACCTCCGCACAGACCGGTACTTTGTCTTGAGTTACACTAAGGCCAAATAAGAATTGGTTAAGATCGGGCCTCTTGGCTTTGCTGTGTCCTTGCGTAATGATAAAGTCGTCTCCGTCTTCTTCGTTATAAGCACCGTACACAGATACAGATGTTGTGTCATTGTGTAAATACTTTATTTTAATTTGCTCATGACATATGGCCCTAAGGCATAAGGTGGAAAACACCTCCTGGGGCCCTCGATCTGCAAGTTTATCTAAAGAACGGGCCAGGGTATAGTCCGTCAGATCTTTTTTGATTACACCCTTGCCGAAAAGGTTTTCAATATCCAAATTTGCATAAAATTCATCCATTCGATATAGGGGTTTGCGTCCTCCAAACATATTGATGACCAGTGCTTTAATTCTTGTGCCAGGAGAAAGTCGGCACTGTGCCGGATCCCAGTAAACCATTTCATCAATGGTATTGCCAATCTTCAACTGGTCATATAGAGCTGAAATTAGTGCAGCAGGGCCACAATGGTACATTTCAATATCAGCAGTCATGTTCATCCCCTCCTGTTTTTATCATATAACAGAAGGGAAAATAGTACAAGGCAATATCTGTAAATTAACGCTATTTATGAAAATATTTTTCTTAAATGTGATTATCTAGTATAATTAGCTCGAATGGGAAAAATTAGGTTGTTGAATGTCTACTAGAACTAAGCCTTTGTGGTAATGGGCGAAATATTTTAATTATTCTAATTAATTATTTTAATTAATTGAAAAATGTGCAAA
Organism: Candidatus Contubernalis alkalaceticus; assembly: GCF_022558445.1. Lineage (NCBI taxonomy): Bacteria > Bacillati > Bacillota > Dethiobacteria > Dethiobacterales > Dethiobacteraceae > Candidatus Contubernalis > Candidatus Contubernalis alkaliaceticus. The sequence goes on along the minus strand of NZ_CP054699.1, from coordinate 2,585,293 downwards.
ACTCATAGATAACGAGAGCAAATGTCAGGTAAAACAGTTTAAAAAAGTTTTTAGCAAGCTAAATTACACTTTGTTTAATTGGAACAAGTATGTTATATTTATAGCATGTAGACAGTAGTCAGTAGTCAGTAGACAGTAGTCAATCCTTGGCAGAGTAAAAATAACTAGAAGTTAAATCCATTGACACCATAATTGCCGTTTGATAAAATATTTTTGGTAGACAAATTAAAATTCTACATAATACTACATGATGCTACATATTTCGACATAAGGTATGGGTAAGTTGTTAAATTTTTTAAATATGTTTTTAGTAACAACGAAATTGAATTTCAAGGTTTTTCCTGGCTTGCCGGAATTTTTTTGAACCTCAAATATTAGTAGCAGAGTAAATATATTTATTATTTTTTACAATTATGAGGTAATCTTATAATTTTTGCAATGAATAATGATTGGAGGTGATAATGAATAGTTTTGAGAGGTTTTTTTACCGTGCAGTTATTATTTTAAAGGGAGGGGTATTTAAAAAGTGAAAAGTAAGAGGTTTCGTTTATTAATGATTGCTATGTTGGTCGTTGTTATGAGTTTTACCCTGGTTGGCTGTGGGGGAGATTCAGGGAATACTTCATCAGGAAATACAAGTAATGGGGCATCAACAGGTGGACAAGCTGTGGAACCTGAGCATGTCTGGACAGTTACTTCAGCCTGGGTTGCCGGGTTCAGATTTAATGAGTACGTTGAGAAGCATATGGAAATGATTGAGAAGTATAGTGATGGTCGTATTAAAATCAACCTTTACACAGGTAATGAGCTTGTTCCCTCAATGGAAACATGGGACGCAGTTGAAAGCGGTCTAGTTGACGCAGCACATATGTGAACTTGCTATTCAGCCGGCAGGGTTCCTGCCAGTCAGCTTATGTGTTATGCGGAATCTACAATTTCTTCTATGATGAAACATATGTGGTATACCGATGGTGGTGGGTTAGAGTTGATGAGGGATGTATTTAAGGATGAATATGGCGTTGTGCTTTTCCCCAGCACACCTCTTATTGCACAAACATATTGGTACACTAAAGATCCTATTAATAATGTTGATGATCTATTAAAATTGAAAGTACGATCCGCTGGTGCAAGGGCTCTTACTGCTGATAATGCTGGTATTTCAGTAGTTACACTTCCTGGTGGAGAAATTGTTCCTGCCATGGAGCGGGGAGTTATTGATGGATGCGAATTTAGTGATGCCTATTCAGACGGTGGAATAGGGTTTTTTGATGTCTCTAACTATTTATACTATACAGAACGTGCCATTGGCGGACATCTTGACTTTGCCGTCAACGGGGCAATTTGGGATGCGCTGCCCCAAGATTTAAAGGATGCAGTGGACCGGGCAAGCAGAGACGTTGCAGATTATGCTCTAACAAGATCTACTATTAATAATATAAACATCTGGAAAGAGGCTGAAGCACAAGGCCTGGAAATAAGGATGCTGCCCAAGGATGTTGAAGATTATATGCATGAGAAGAACTTAGAATTTTATGCTGAGTGGAGTGCGAAAGACCCCTTGGTTAAAAAGATTCTTGATTCTATGATGGAATTTGGAGAAGAGCATGCGCATTTTGAACAAATTGCTGCAAGAGGTGTGTTCCAGATTGATGACCTGGTTAGATAATTTGCAGATGAAGAGTTTAAGTTAAAATAAAGTTAAGTTCATTCGGTTTGGGCAGATGCCTGAACCGAATGAACTATCTTTAAAGAAGGGAAGTGACAAGTTGAAAAAGTTTACTAGTATTATAGATAGTATTACAGAATGGGCTGGTAAAATAATTAGTTTTCTTATAGTGCCCCTGATGCTAATGTTAGCCTATGATATCATAATCAGAAAAATAGATACGGCTTCTATATATGTTTATGATTTAAGCTTATGGTTATTTTCCTTGTTGTTTTTGACAGGGATCTCATGGGTTCTGTTAAATGGGGACCATATCAGCATTGAAGTTTTTTCTGAAAAATACCCTGCTCGCATGAAGATATTTCTTAACCTGATTACTCTGGTAATCTTTCTTTTACCTTTATGTTTAATACAGATTTCCGGAGGATTTGAAGACTTTATGTTCGCACTTACAACAAAACAGCAGTCTGTTTATTCACCCTGGCGGGTAGTTGTCTGGCCGATGAAGGCGATGCTGCCGGCTGGGTTTGCCTTATTGCTTTTACAAACAATATCTGAAACTGTGAAGAACATATATGCGTTAATTGATTCCCCGAAAGATGCTTCAACAGATGCTTCGGCAGATAATTCAACAGTTATTTCAGAAGGGAGTGATCCTGCATGAATCCAGAAATAATTGTATTGGTAGGGTTGGTTGTTTCCATATTATTAATGATTGTAGGCATTCCAATAGCATTAGCTCTTGGTGGAGTGGCCATTGTTTGTGGATTAATTACACTGGATGCTGTCTTCTTAATGGACATGTTTGCTCTCCGTGCTTTTGGGGTGATGAGCAACTATACATTGATTGCCATACCGTTGTTTGTCTTTATGGGGGCAATATTACAGCGGTCCGGAATAACGGAAAAACTTTTTGACGTGCTTTTTGTAATGTTTGGAAAGTTAAGAGGCAGTTTGGCTCTGGTAACTATTATTGTTGGGATTGTCTTCGGTGCCTGCACGGGCGTTGCCGGAGCTTCAGTAGTTACTTTGGGTATGTTGGGAATTCCTGCTATGTTAAAAAGAAAATATGATCACAGCTTAATAGCGGGGTGCATATGTGCCGGTGCCGGGCTGGGAGTTATTATACCTCCTAGTATCGTGTTTATTCTATACGGCAGCACGGCAGGTGTCTCCATAAGCGCACTATTTGCGGCGGGAATTCTACCCGGTTTGCTTCTTGGTCTCTTATATCTAGTATATATATACGTCAGATATCATATTCTGCAGCCGAACTTAGCCCCTGCAATATCTATAGAAGAAAAGGGAGAATATACACCAGCTGTTTTAATTGCAATGACTATTAAATCGGTGCTCCCACCCCTTTTACTCATCGGAGCTGTATTGGGTGCAATATTTGTTGGATGGGCTGCCCCGTCTGAGGCAGCTGCTTTAGGAGCTATTGGCGCAATATTAGTAAGCCTTGCTTACAAGCAATTTAATGTAAGAACCCTTGTTGATTCTTGTTATTCAACCATAAAGGTATCCAGTGCCATAATGTTTATTGTATTGGCCGCTGATATGTTTGCCGGTGTATTTCTCAGGGCAGGAGCAAATAGATTTGTTCGAGACTTGATCCTGGGAATGGATGTTAGTCCATTAGGCACCATTATTATTATGGTATTGATTTTGTATGTTTGCGGCATGTTTATGGACTGGATTGGGATGATTTACATTTTCATTCCTATATTCTCTCCAATTGTTGCTACTTTGGGATATGACCCTCTTTGGTTTGGAGTAGTATTCTGTATTATTTTACAGCTGTCTTATCTAACTCCACCATTCGCTTACAATGTTTTTTATCTAAAAAGTATAGCGCCTAAAGAGATAACTATTGGAGAAATGTATAAAGGAGTTCTTCCTTATATTGCGGTGCAGCTTGTATTTTTAATTTTAATCATTGCCTATCCCAATATCATCCTTTATGTGCCAAATCTCATAGCAGGTCAATAATATTTTGCCTGGCTGTCACTTTATAGGGGTATATGTAAAGTGACAGCAATTATAAGTAAAGTTTTTGTAATCTTGTTCAGTCATGAACAACTAATCAAAATAATAGGAGGGAAGCATTATGAATTCATTTGAAAGAGTAATGACGGCAATGTCCGGAGGGAAACCTGACCGAGTGCCGGTGATACCTTGGGTCAGGGATTGGTGTGCTTTTCAAGCTGGTTTTAACATTAAGGATATTATGGATAATGTTGAGAGGCACGTATTTTCTCAGTATTACTGCATGAAAGAGTTTGGCTATGATGCGGTATTCGATCTCTTAGGTTGTATGGCGGAATCTGAAGCAATGGGGATGAAACTCAAGTATAGTGAAAAAACAGCCCCAATGCCAACAGACCATCCTGTTCATAATTATGCAGAAGATTTTCCAAAGCTTAGAATTCCAGACCCGCAAAAAGATGGACGTCTACCCATGGTTCTTGAGGGAGTTAAAAGGTTAAAGGAAATTTGTCAGGGTGAGGTTCCGGTCATTTCTTATGTTCAGGGTCCCATGAGGCATACCACTATGCTTAGAGGCTTTGACAATGTTATGAAGGATATGTATAAGAAAAAGGATGACTTAAGGGCTCTTTTAGACCTGGCCACTGAATGTCAGATCATTTATGGTACTGCACTGGTTCACGCAGGGGCAGATATAATCATGATTTCTGACCCATCCTCATCCGGTGATGCTATTTCCGGTAAAATGTACAAAGAATGGAGCGCTGAACCTACAAAACGATTGGTTCAAGCAATGAAGAGGGCAGGGGCAAAAGCAGTCATGCTTCATATTTGCGGTAATATTACCGATAGATTAGATCAAATCGCTGATTTCGGATTGGATGCCATGAGCCTTGATGATGAAGTAGATCTGGAAGTTGCCCGGGAGATTCTGGGAGACAAGACTTGTCTTTTTGGAAATATCAGTCCTGCTACAACTTTGTATTCCGGGCCGGAGGAAAAAATTATTGCGGCAGCCAAGGAAAACATTGAAAAAGTAGGGAAAGACGGAGCGTATATTCTGGGGTCTGGCTGTATAGTATCCGGTATTAACCCGCCTGAGAATATTAAAGCAATGGTGGACGCAGTTAACCAGTATGGTGTTTATTAATACCTGGCCAAGGTCAGTTGAGTTGTATTGAAAAGAAGCTCTACCCTTTATGTGGGCAATATTTGTGGGGAATTAGTAATAATTTAAGGGTTCCTTATCCTTGTAAAAATAAATACATAAGGTTTGGAACTCAGGGGAAATGCAGGAAAAACTAATTGGCAATTTGTTTTGCTGGTTCTAGCAGAATATTTTTCATCTTTGACAGCCATATATCATTAGGGGTAAATGTGTTCTATTGTTTGTCTTTCAGGAGATTTAAATAGGCAAATATCACTATTTGGTATGATACGGCTGGGTGATACAAATAATGGGGCGACTTTATGGTCGCCCTAATAAATCCCCTGTATTTTAGTAAAAAGGGAATTTGGAGTAGCATAATAAATAGGCAGAGATAAAAGGCAGTGAACTGAAATAAGAAAGAAGTAAACCTTAAAGAATCACAAGAATGACTTAAGGTTAGATGCCTTGAAAGGAGGAAAAAAATGGATAATCAGCAGCCAGAAGTTAAGCTTGAGGTGCTTAATCCTCGGGGTGAAATATCTCCCCCACCTACTTATAGTCTAAGTCCCCGTCTTGATGATTTAAATGGTAAGACAGTTGGTTTAATGGATAACTGGAAGTCTGGAGCTGTATATTTACAGGATGCTTTTGAAGCTTTGCTAAAAGAAAGATACCCTGACATAAAAGTAGTACGTACAACTAAACCCCAAGGAAAACCAGGGGGGGGAAGATTGTTATTTTCTACTGAAGACTGGTATAAAGATGTGGCCTCTCAGTGTGATGCATTCATCTTTACCGTAGGCGATTGAGGGTCCTGCACATGGTGGGGTTCCCACGATTCAATCGGAGTAGAGAAGGAAGGCACTCCAGGTGTTCTGCTTGTAACTGAAACATTTTATCTTGATGCAATTCACGCTGGGGAAGATGTTGGAATGCCCGGGTTGCGTTTAGTTAAAATGTCTGATAGTTGGTACCGGGCACGAATAGACCCGGTAATGTGTAAGGATCTTGTAGGTAAAGTTTTTGATAAAGTGGTGGAGGCTTTAATTAGCCCCTTAACTCCTGAAGAAATTAATCCACCGCAAAAAGAACAAGAGAAGCTGGAAGAAACCTTAACAGTTGTAGGAAGGGATATTCCAGATACTGTAGATGTATTAAATCAATTGTTTATGGAAAAAAAATTAAGCGACGGTCTGCCCATCGTTCCACCCACTAGAGAGGCCGTCCGCCAGATGCTTACGGGTACAACTCGTTCGCCCGAAGAGGTTATCGGTACTTTTCCTCCAAAAGGAGGGATTGCCACTGTTGAAAAAGTTGCCGTTAATGCAGTAATGGCAGGGGCCAGGCCGGAGTATTTCCCAGTCATTCTTGCTGCCTTAGATTGTTTGGCAGATAAATATTATGATGTCACTTTTTGGCGGATGTCAACGTCTTCTTCTATGCCGGTTATTATTATCAGCGGTCCAATCGCTGATGAATTAAATATTAACAGCAGTTCTGGATTAATTGGTTATGGCTATCGTGCCAATGCTTCCATTGGACGTGCCGTACATTTGACCACTATGAATATGGGACATACATGGCCTGGAGAAAACGATATGGCGGAAATAGGCAGGCCCAATTCACATACCTTATTTACCTTTGCAGAAAATTTAAAGCATAGTCCCTGGGAATCCTACGCTGAGGAGAAAGGACATAAGAATGTTGTGTTGGTGTCTACCGCAGTTGCAGGAAGCTTGGTTGTATTGGGAGGGGGAGCCATTGCCCCCTGGACGGAACAGGGGGTTTTAGACAAGTTAGTCGCACATATTATTAGCGTTGGCGGACTATCCCCTCATCCCGGTAGTTTCATTTCTGCAGGAACTGCCTGGACCAGCGCATATACGGTGGTAATGCATCCGGAATGTGCAAGGTTGTTAAGGAAAAGAGGCATGTCCAAACGGGATGTTCAAGAATATCTTTATGAAAAAACTAAAGTGCCTTTTGAAGAGGTAGGGCCAACCAATGTTGAACTAATCCAGGAGGCTCTTCAGGGCGGCAATTTTATTCCAGAAGCAGTATCTGTGTATGAAAATGCTCTAAAACCAGGCGGCATGGTACCAAGTGTTCAGGTTCCGGATCATATTGACATTATAGTTGCCGGCAGTAGATCTGGTCATACTTTTGTGTTTGGAGGCTCAACTCCCAATCCAAACCATCAGATAAGATCAATACTGTAAAAATGCCTGCAAACTGAGAGCTTCGCTTAAATTAACTTTTACACCTATCGTAAGAGTTTGAAGCTTTTTTCGGAAAAACATCAATTGAAAACTGAAAACCTGTTAAGGCGCTGTTAAAAAGAATCAGGCGAATGGAATGACTAATCTCGGTGAACTGTGTGTTAGGGAAATCATGTATTACTGCCTAAAAAAAAGAAGGCCGGTTTTACATGATTTCCATTTTGAACTACTGCAGGCATCACCATGATGGTTAACAAGGTTTGTGAAAATTAAAGTTAGTTAGACGTTTAAGAAAAACGACAAAATACATAGATATAGAAAGCTAATTGTCAATTAAAAACCCTAAAGAGTTATAACAAGTAATAAGATAACTTGTGTTATCAAAAGCGCGTATGTTAAAGTGTAGACAATAGACAGTAGACAATAAGAGCATTTAAGATATAATAGTGTGGAGTATATGGAACATCCTCGGGAGCCCTTCAGGTATTTTTCGATGAATGGCAAATGTTAAGCAGATTTTTAGTTAAAATCAAGTAATTTAAACGGCGGCCGCCATCCAGTAAACGTTAAATAACTGAGCAAAGTCTTATTCTGGGCGGTCACAGCATATCCGGTGGAGAAAGGATGTGAGAGTGCAGCCAAAAATAATAAAGAAGATCCCTTACAGTCAAAATTGATTTTACTTAAGGATTTTGGAAAATATTTAGTAGATTTTAGATTATGTTTTTTATTCTTGTATGTTAGGAGATGAGAACAGATGAGATTAGAGTTAGAATCCATTGAAATTAATGATATTCAAGAGGGTTCAAAGACATTTGCCGAAGACTGTGTATTGTATGTTAATCTAAAGGAACTAGAGGAACTAATTCTTGGAGATTCCAGGATAGCATCTGTAGATATTAATTTGGTTTATCCCGGTGATAAAACACGAATTTTGAACGTTCAGGACGTTGTACAGCCTCGCTGCAAGGTTGATAAAGAAAATGCTGACTTTCCCGGATTTATTAACAAGATGCAAATTGCAGGGGATGGAAAGACCAGGTCTTTAAAAGGGGTTGCAGTAATAGTCTCCAATCCCAGCACCAACAGAAGAGAGAGTGGGCTGCTTGACATGAGCGGTCCCGCTGCTGAACTGAGCCCCTATGGAAAAATGAAGAATGTCAGTATTGCTCTATATGCTGCAGATGGGGTAGAGGAAAGAGATTTTGAAGATGCTGTTAAAAATGCAGGGCTTTTGACAGCAGTCTATCTTGCTAAAGGTGCAGAAGGACACCCGGTCAGCCAGGTGGAAGTCTATGATCTGGATATTCCTAATCTTGATAACAATCTTCCCCGGGTAGCCTGTTATTATCAGGCATACAGCCCACAGTTTGATTACCTCGCAGTATCGGACCGCATAGTTTATGGAACCGCTCTTACTAACATGGTTCCTACAGTGTATCATCCAAATGAAATCTTAGACGGTGGGTTTGTAGGGTGGAATGCTCTTAAAGCTATTGATACCTATAGTATTCAAAATCATGGGGTTATTAAAGAGCTGTTAAAGAACCATGGAAAGACATTAAATTTTGTGGGTGTGGTTGCTGTATCTGCAAACATGAATGCTGAATCGAGAGAACGCTGTGCCTGCATGTCTGCTAATTTAATTAAAAATGTATTAGGGGCAGACGGAGCGATTCTGGTTAAGATTTTAGGTGGAATGCCCCACATTGACATTTCTGCTACAGGGGAAGAATGTGAAAAGCTTGGCGTTAAAACTGCTGTATTTACTACTCCACTGACTGCTGTGGGCACTTTGTCTGATACTATTTTGTTTAATTCAGAATCACTGGATTTGATTATAACCTCCTGTGCCCCCTTTGAAAGAACTAAAGTGCCTTTTAAAGCGGAGAAGTTTCTGGGAGGGACAGCTGAGACTAGAATATATCATCCGGAACCTGTTGTTCAGTATGCGGGTGACCCTGAAATTGATGTTGAACAGTATCTGCTTGCCGGAGTTCATGATCATACCGGAAGTGCAAAGGTAGTCGTTAAAGAATATTAAGCGTGAAAGGAGAGGTGTAATTATGGTTAAAAAAAGAGTAGTTCACTATCTTAATCAGTTTTTTGGCCAGGTCGGCGGGGAAGAACAAGCCAAGGAAGGTTTTGTTGTTAAAGAAGGTCCTGTGGGTCCCGGTATGTCATTACAAAGAGAGTTTGGAGATGAAGCTGAAATTATAGCCACAGTTATTTGCGGTGATGACTATTTCGCGGCTCACCCCGAGGAGAATGCAGCAGAGGGTTTAAAATTAGTCGCATCATATAAGCCTGATTTGTTTTTTGCTGGCCCTGCTTTTGCTGCCGGAAGGTATAGTGTTGCCTGTGGTGCGATGTGTAAAGCGGTGGGTGAAGAATTAGGCATTCCTGTTATAACGGGAATGAATGAGGAAGTTCCCGGTATGGAAATGTACAGGAAGCATGCCTTTATATGCAAGACCGGCAATCACAGCAGAGAGATGGTTGCTGTTTTGAAAAATATGGCAAAGTTAGCTTTCAGAGTTATTTCTGAAGAAGAAGTATCAAACCTGGTAACCTTAGAAAAATTACCGAAACCTGAGGAATTTAACTACTTCTCCCGGGACATGTTGAGAAATGAGTTTTGCGAAAAGACTGTAGCTGAAAGAAGTGTCGAAAAGCTGCTGCAAAAACTAAAAGGGGAACCCTTTGAGACTGAAGTAGTTCCTCCGGTATTTGAAAACTTTGAGATTCCTTCAGCTGTTAAGGATTTTAGTACCAGTGAAATTGCTTTTGTCAGCGATGGAGGCCTGGTGCCAAAGGGGAATCCTGATGGAATGACCACCAGAAGTAATCTTCGCTGGGGAGCCTATAAAATTGATGAACTTTTCGAGAATTATGAAGTGATTCATGCAGGCTATTTCAATGACTATGTTCTGCAAAGTCCTGATAGGTTAGTACCGTATGATGTACTGAAGGATTTGGTTAGTGAAGGGAAGCTTGGGAAAGTGCACGACACATTCTACTCTATGCCGGCCTGTACCACAGTTGCTAAGGCCTGTGAAGATAATGGTGCAGAGATAGCTGATGAAATTATAAAGAGGGGAACTGTTGATGCAGTTATCCTTACATCTACGTGAGGAACTAGTACTCGTTGCGGGTCAACGATGGCTAGAAGTATCGAAAAGGCGGGTATTCCTGTAGTTCAGATAACAGCTATTCCTAACATTGCAGAGATGTTGGGGGTAAACAGAATTGTAGTCGGAGATGCTGTTCCTCACCCGACAGGCAATCCTAAGCTGGAAGATAGTGAAAAAGAAAAAAATTTACGACGTAAGTATGTTTTAAAGGCTCTGGAGTTATTGCAGACAGAGGTTGAAGGACCGACGATCGCAACTTTATAGTAATAGAAATTTAAGCTAGATCAAAACTGGTGAAGTGTGGGGACGGTTCTGGACAAGCTGTGTTAAAGGTAACATGGTTAAAGGGATAGAACTGTTCTCTTCACTTCTAAAAATACAGTTAAGCTGCTGGTGCAAAAACATTTTACATTCTGCCGGAAACAGATAGCCGGTAAGTCGTGATTTTTGAGATAAGAGGTGAAACAATTTGAATCAAGAGATTTGGGATGCCTTGATTATAGGTGGAGGTCCTGGGGGATTGGCTGCAGGTATATACTGCGGAAGGTCTAAGCTTGAGACTTTAATGCTGGAAAAAGGGTCTTTGGGTGGACAGGTTGTTGAATATGAAGAATTGGAAAACTATCCTGGATTTCGCAGGGGGAGTAAGGGAACTGAAGTTGTTGGTTCAATGGCGGAACATGCCAAGGATTTCGGCCTGCAAATTGAAAAGGAAGAAGTTATAAAAATAGAATTGGAAGACAATTTAAAGGTAGCTGTCACAAAGAGCGGCAAGAAGTATTATGCTAAAACTGTTATCCTTGCACTGGGAGCAAAACCTCGTTTTTTAGGGGCAAAAGGGGAAAAGGAATTGACAGGAAAAGGCGTTTCCTACTGTGCAACTTGTGATGCTAGTTTCTTTGAAGAGTTGGAAGTTATGGTTATAGGAAATGGTGATAAAGCAATTGAAGAAGCTATGTATCTTACTAAGTTTGCTGAAAAGGTGACGATAGTAATAAGGCGGGGTATGACTGAAATTGGTGCTAACAAAGTGAGTGTAGAAAAAGCCCTGGCCAATCCTAAAATATCCTGGATATGCCATTCAACAGTAGAGGAAATCAAGGGGGACGGGATTGTAGAAACCCTTGTTTTAAGAAACCTAAAAGATGGTGGACTCTCAGAACATACAACTGATGGAGTTTTTGTTTTCATAGGGATAGAACCCAAAACGTCATTTCTTTCTGATTTGATTGAACTGGATAGTCATGGTTGGATTGTTACAGATGACAAGATGGAAACGTCGGTTGAAGGGATTTATGCAGTGGGAGATGTAAGAAATAAATATCTGCGTCAGGTGGTAACCGCAGTAAGCGATGGGGCCATAGCAGCGGTAGCTGCGGAAAAATACATGGAAGAACAGGAGGATTTCAGAGAGCGAGTTCTGAATTCCCAAAAACCTGTGGCAGTAGGGTTCTGGTCAATGGATAAAAAGGAGAGCGCTGTTGTTTTAGAAGAAGTAGAGAAAATAGTGAATGAAACAGAAGGCAGCGTTACAATTACAAAAATTGAAGTAAGTAAAAAACAAGAACTGGCTTCCAGATATGATGTTAAGGAAGTTCCCACCGTTTTATTTTTTGAAAAAGGTCAGGTGATCAATCGTTTATCCGGGAGCTTTAGTATGGAGGATGTCAGGTCTATTCTAAAAAATTTTTAGTCTCTTATATAAATTTGAGAGGAGCCAAAGTATGCTTGAATTAGATAAAGATAATTTTGAAAAAGAGGTATTGCAGGAAGAAGGAGTAGTATTGGTTGATTTTTGGAGTACACAATGCGGCCCGTGTAAGGAATTGCTGCCTGAGTTGGTTGAATTGGCTAAAAAATATGACGGTAAGGTAAAGTTCTGCAAATTAAATATTGCAGGAAACAGGAGACTTGCCATTGGGCAAAAAGTGATGGGAGTGCCTACGGTAGCGATTTACAAAGGGGGGATGAAAGTATCCGAACTGAGTAAAGAATTTGATATTAATGATGTTGAATCCAAACTAATAGAGGTAACAAAGTAAAGGAGGGTAAAAAATGCTTGACGGGAAAAAATTAATAATTTTAGGCGACCGGGATGGTGTGCCTGCACTAACTATCGAGCAGTGTGTCGGCTCTTTAAATGTTGAAGTTGTGTTTTCATCTACCGAGTGTTTTGTCTGAACAGCTGCAGGAGCAATGGACCTTGAGAATCAGTCAAAAGTTTTGGAAATAGCTAATAAATACGGTAAAGAGAATATTATGGTTATTCTCGGCAGTGCTGAAGCAGAAACTGCTGGCCTTACAGCCGAAACCGTAACGAATGGTGATCCTACTTTTGCAGGTCCGTTGGGTGGAGTTCAGTTAGAGCTCCCAGTGTATCACATATTTGAATTAAAGGAATTTGTTGACGCTGATGTTTATGAGGAACACGTTGGTACTATGGAAATGATACTGGAAGTGGATCAGGTAATTGCGGAAGTTAAAGCGTATCGAGCTTAAATGATGGTTATTGATAAGGGTAATGAACATTGCCCTTATCACGATTACATTATTTTCTGGAGGTGTCAAATATGGGATACCCGGTTATAAAAGGAGCCAGTTATGCTCTTATACATGCCAGGGGAACACTTTTGAATCATGGCACGACTCAAACGGTAGAATACAGGAACGACCCAACTAAAAAATATTATTCAGAGCTTTCTAAGCAGTTAAGGAGCTTTGAACAGGCAGTAAGTTATGCTCCAAACCAGGCATTTATAGGCAATATTTCTCCTGATGACCTGAAAGAAATTCCTCGTCCCTGGTATGAAAATGGTTTAAGTGATGCAAAAAAAGATGGTAAATTTGGGGCGATTATAGAAGAGGATGAATTAATCGGACTGGTAAAAATTGCTGATGTTTTCAATCTGGTAGTACTGGAAGAGAAATTTCAGGAAACAATCAGGGAAAAATTGTCAGCCGATTCCGATATAGCTGCTCTTGGTAATTTTAAAGTCCTTAATGGAAATGCTGCTGCAATTGAAGAAATAGAGGAACTTATCAAAAATAAAGGAGCCCAACCTTTAAGTAATGGAACACAACTGGTGGGTTGTGTAAAGGCAGCTCATCCCTATGACCATGCTTTATCAAGTGAGGCAATGGTGGAAAATCTTGTTTCCAAGGCTACTGCCGCATATACTATACTGCTTCACTTCAAAAAGAATGACCTGCGGCCAGAAGATGTTGATTACATTATTGAATGTTCTGAAGAAGCAGTTGGAGATATGAATCAAAGAGGCGGAGGAAATCTTGCCAAGGCTATCGCTGAAATGTGCGGCTGTCTAAATGCTACCGGATCAGATACAAGAAGCTTTTGTTCAGCTCCTGTCCATGCTATAGTCCAGGCTTCAGGCCTGGTACAGTCAGGTATTTTCAAAAATGTAGTGGTGGTTGGAGGAGGCTCTACTGCCAAATTGGGCATGAATTCAAGAGAGCACCTGAAAAAGGGCATGCCCATACTGGAAGACATGATGGGGGCATTTGCTATCCATATCACTGAAAATGACGGAGTAAATCCTGTTATTCGTACTGATGCTATTGGCAGGCATAAAATAGGTTCCGGTAGTTCTCCGGTTGCCTCCATGAGTGCAGTTGTTTTAGAACCTCTGCAAACACTTGGTTACGAAATTACGGACGTTGACCGATTTGCGGCTGAATTGCATAACCCGGAATTAACAGAACCAGCAGGAGCAGGAAATATTCCCCAGGGTAATTTTAAAATGATAGCTGCTTTGGGCGTACAAAAAGGACAAATACTAAAAGAAAATTTAATGGCATCTGTAGAAAAGTTTGGTATGCCTGGTTTTGCTCCTACCCAGGGGCACGTTCCTTCGGGAGTACCTTTTGTAGGTCATTGTCGGGATTGGATCCTGGAGGGAAAAATTAAAAGAGGGTTGATTATAGGTAAAGGAAGTCTGTTCTTAGGCAGAATGACCAATCAGTTTGACGGTATTTCTTTTGTTCTTGAAGAAAATACCGGAATAGAAAAGGAATTCTCAGGAGAAGAAGAAGTAAGAAAAACGGTTGCTAAACTATTACGTGACTGTGCGAACTCGCTGAAGGAGTGATCACTGTGAGTGAAAAATTAGCGATACAAACGCTTGCCCGTGTACTGGAGGATACGGCTGATTCTTTAGAATTTGGGTTCAGTCAAAAGAAGACCAGAGTTGGCATTACTATTTATGGCAGTGAACTGGGTGTAGAAGAAGTAATGTTGGGAGCACAGCTTGCTCAAGATAAAAATCCTGACATTGAGATAGTTGTAATAGGAAGCGGAGTACAAACTGACCTTGAAGTGGTGGAGGCAAGCAGTGAAGAAGAAGCCCACGAATTGATGGATAAAATGCTTGCATCAGGAGAAATTGAAGCCTCGGTTACCATGCATTATAATTTTCCCTTGGGAGTATCAACGGTAGGAAGAGTAATCACTCCTGCCAGGGGAAAGGACATGTATATTGCCACAACCACAGGGGTATCCGATACTGACAGGATAATATCCATGTTAAAAAACACAATTTATGCCATAGCCACGGCTAAAGCCTGCGGAAATGAAAATCCCAGTGTTGGGATATTAAATGTTGACGGGGCCAGGCAGGTGGAAAGAATATTAAAGCAGTTAAAGGAAAAAGGTTACCCCATAAACTTTGCAAATTCCGGGAGGTCTGACGAGGGCGTTGTTATGAGGGGGAATGACCTTATCATGGGTACTCCGGATATTATGGTAACTGATAGTCTTTCAGGTAATATTTTTATGAAAATATTCTCCGCATATGTAACCGGAGGAAAATATGAAGCTCTAGGATACGGTTATGGCCCTGGCATAGGAGAAGACTACAAAAAAGTGATTTGTATTATATCCCGGGCTTCAGGAGCTCCAGTAATAGCAGGAGCCTTAAAGTTTGCAGCAGAGTCTGCCAGTGGGAATGTAGTAAGCAAAGTAAAAGAAGAATTCACCTCTGTTAGGAAAGCCGGATGGGCTGAAGCTCTTGATTCCTTAAAGAGCAAGCCTGCCACAGAGCAGGAAGAAAAAGTTGCGGCTCCTCCTCAAAAAGTCGTAACGGAAGAAATCCCAGGAATCGAAATATTGGAAATTGAAGATGCAGTACAGTCTCTATGGAAAAACAAAATTTATGCAGAAAGCGGAATGGGTTGTACAGGTCCCATTGTGCAGGTTGCGGAAGAAGATAAAGATAAAGCGCTGGAGATTTTAAAGGAAAAGAATTATATTTAATTAATGCTTTCAATGCACTTGTCATGGGGGCGCTTGTTTCAAAAGATGCTTGCACAGCGAGTAAAAAACGAGCGTCCTTAAAATTGTAATTGGATGATGTAGTAATAGGAGGTAAGCCTGGTGAAAGTTTTGATATTAAATAGTGGCAGCTCATCTTTAAAATATCAAGTTTTTAATATGGAAAATGAAGATGTCCTGGCAAAAGGATTAGTGGAGCGTATTGGATCAGCCGGTTCTAAGTTTAGTCATAAAAAAATATTGGCGGAAGAAATAAAAGAGTTAGAAATAGTTAAAGATGTTAACAATCATAAGGAAGCTATAAGTTTACTGGTGGATGCTTTGCAGGATAAAGAATTTGGCATGCTGACGGATTTGTCAGAGATTAAGGCCGTTGGACATAGAATCGTTCATGGTGGAGAAGATTTTTCTGATTCAATGGTTATTGATGATAAGGTTTTGAGTGTAATTGAAAAATGTTCTGAACTGGCACCTCTACACAATCCACCTAACATTTTAGGAGTAGAAGCGGCCAAAGAGTATTTTCATGATACGGTACAGGTAGGTGTTTTTGATACAGCGTTTCATCAAAGAATTCCCAGGAAAGCTTATTTATACGGTTTACCCTATGAATTGTATGAAAAGTATGGTATTCGTCGTTACGGTTTTCATGGAACTTCTCATAAATATGTGGCAGAAAGAACTGCACAAATTCTCAAAACACCTTTAGAGGAGTTAAAAATTATCACCCTTCACTTAGGTAATGGGGCCAGCATTGCAGCAGTTAAAAATGGTATGTCCGTGGATACATCAATGGGATTAACGCCACTTGAAGGCTTAGTAATGGGAACCAGGACCGGCAGCTTTGATCCGGCCATAGTACCTTTTATTATGGATAAAGAAAATTTAAATCTTGATGAAATTAACAACTTGCTAAATAAGAAATCTGGTGTGCTGGGCTTATCAGCAGTAAGTAGTGATTTTCGTGATTTGGAGCAGGCTGAAGAAGAAGGAAACCAACGGGCTAAAATGGCACTAGAAGTATTTGTTTATAATATAGTTAAATATATAGGCTCTTATTACATGGTAATGGGGGGAATTGATGCTCTTGTATTCACTGCCGGAATAGGTGAAAATTCGAATACCATCCGGGAAAGAGTTTGTAATTATTTGAACTTTGCGGGGATCGAGATTGATAAAGATAAAAATGACATCAGAGGTGTAGAAGCCGAAATCAGCACTGATAATTCTTCATTTAAAGTATTTGTTATTCCTACTAACGAAGAGCTGATGATTGCAAGAGAAACCAAAAGATTAAGTATGATGTTGTAATATTCATTTAATTTGTTGATTTATCCAATGGATTTTTTCAGCCGAATTTTAGCTGCCTTTTTATAATATTCAACAGAAACAAGCATTAGCAACTGCTCCAAGTTTTGGTTAATGGAATGAGAGCAGACAAAAAAAGCGGTAATGCTCCAAGGTAATAGAAGCATTACCGCTTTGTAGTTAGAAATGTTAACTTTAGGAATATCGGCGGGAACCCTTGGGGTCTATTGACACGAAGAGGATGTCACTAATAATGCTTGACAATAAATATTGTCTTTGGTAGCCTTATGTTAGTAGGAGTGAAACTTATTTATTATTGTTTATGTTTAAATATTCTTTTGTCTATTAAATGGCGGCTTTCATGTGTTTAGGTTTTTAAGGACAAGTAAGTGCTCTTAGGAACTCACAAGGTTTATTTTTAAAAATAAAGATTACTGTGTGAATTACTTAACACAGGCCGTTAGGAGGATTGAATTTATGAGGACTGGAAGGTTGTTATTAGTCTTATTGCTTATAGTTATTAGCGTGATTGGCTGTAGTGATGGGCAGGGAAAAGATACCAAAAGCCCCGAACAAGTTGCGGAATTATTTGTGCAGAGCCTAATAGCAGTTGATGTGGATGAAGCTAAAACATATTGCACTGATCCTCGTATTGTAGACAGCCTGCAGCAGCATCTAACTAGTTTACATGATATTATAAATTATTATACTTTTACTTATAAAAATGTTACAGATGAATCTGCGGTTTTTGGGTCTGATGAAAATCAAGCTGTTGTAGATGTTATTAGTGATAATGGAGTGATATGGTTTAAAATAGTGTTTGAAAATATAAGCTCTGAGTGGAAAATTGTCTGGGTTATTGCCCCTTGTTGTGGCTAGTATTTAGAATATGTAAGGAATACTTTTAACTAGAAAGGATAACGAATATGAAAAGCCTTCTGGAATTAAAAGAATTTAGAAAAGAATATAAAAACAGAGATGCTTCATTAGAAGTTTTAAAGATACCTTTACTTATTCTTCAAAAGGGACAGCAAGTTGCTTTAATCGGGCACAGTGGTTCAGGTAAAACTACTTTATTAAATACTATTGCCGGGTTGAGTATGCCCACAGAGGGAAAAGTGATGATTAATGGTCAGGACATTTATGGTTTGAACGAAGCTCAACGGGATATTTTCCGCGTAATGAATATAGGCTATATTTTTCAGAACTTTAACCTGGTGCCTAGTCTTACCGCTCTAGAGAATATACTGCTGCCTATGTATTTTGTCGGAACTATGCCAAAAAAAAATCAGCTTAGATTTGCAAAAGAACTGTTGGCACAGGTGAAATTAGAAAATCGCTTATATCATAAGCTGGGGGAATTATCTAGAGGTGAACAACAACGGGTTGCCGTAGCCAGGGCAATGGCAAATAAAGGTAATATAATTTTAGCGGACGAGCCTACAGGAAATGTTGATTTAAATAATGGCAGAATCATATTAGAACTTATTAAAAATATGTGTCAGGAACATAATGCAGCACTACTTTTAGTAACTCATAATCCGTATGTAGTTGAAACATTTAATGAGGTTTGGGATATGGAAAAGATAAACCATGCTGCTATTATGACGGAAAGGAGTGAAAAAATAGGATGAACACCTTTTCTTTAATTTATAGTTATTTTCGTTACCGACCTATTCCTACTATTTTAAATATTTTTGCTGTTGCGGTGGGGACAGCACTTGTCTTAACTATACTGATAATAAACTCTGGATTGAATCAAGGTATTACTAACCAGGGTTCCGGATATGATCTTGTCGTTGGTGCTGAGGGCAGTCCAAGTCAACTGTTATTGAGCACTCTTTTTCATTATGAAAAGCCCATAGGAAATATACCTCATGAGGTATATTTGGATATTAAAGAGAATCCAAAGGTAAATAAAGCCGTTCCCTTGCTTTTAGGGGATAATTACAACGGTTTTAGGATTATTGGTACCACATATGAATATTTTGAAGATTACAGTTTTAAAGAGGTCATAGATGAAATAACCTGGGATGCTGGAGAAGCAATATTAGGTTCTGTTGCGGCTCAAGTTACCGGGCTTAGTCTGGGGGATACATTTAAAGGAGTGCATGGTTTAACTTCTGGGGATGATGACCATGTTCATGATTTTGAATATACAGTTATTGGTATTTTAGAAAGCACTGGTGGAGGAGACGATTTAAGTATACTGACCCCTGTTGAAAGCGTATGGCTGGTGCACGATGATTGTGACCATGACGACCATGCCCACGATGACCATCACCATGACGACCATGCCCACGATGACCATCACCATGACGACCATGCCCACGATGACCATCACCATGACGACCATGCCCACGATGACCATCACCATGACGACCATGCCCACGATGACCATCACCATGACGACCATGCCCACGATGACCATCACCATGACGACCATGCCCACGATGACCATCACCATGACGACCATGCCCACGATGACCATCACCATGACGACCATGCTCATGATGACTGTGCCCATGATGACTGTGCCCATGATGACCATGCCCATGATGACTGTGCCCATGATGACTGTGCCCACGATGACCATGCCCATGATGATTGTGCTCACGACGACCATGACGACCATCACCAACATCATGATCATGATGATGAGCGGGAAGTTACAGCTATACTATTAAAATTAAACGATGAGGAATTAATAGGTCAAGTAGAAATTAAAAATTATTTAGATGAAAAGACAGGAGTTCAAGCAGTTCATACTGCTGAAGTGTTAAGACAGCTTTTAAGCACATTGGGCAATGGGGCTATTGTAGCAAATCTGCTTGCCTACACTGCCATGTTTTTGGCAGGAATATCTGTTTTAATATCACTTCTATCTTCTGTAACAGAGAGAAGGAAAGATGCTGCAATTTATCGGGTGCTTGGTGCTCGCAAAGAAATCGTTTTAAAGATAGTTGTACTGGAAGCTTTAACATTAACAGTAATTGGAACAATCTTTGGTGTTTTGTCAGCCCATATTATTAGTTATTTTGTGAGCGAATGGATCGCCTTTACAGCTGGAGTTAGAATCAGTGCATTTGCAGTTGCTCCTGGAGAAATAGTGTCTGTTATAGCAATTTTATTGATAGGAATTATAGTTGGTGTTTTATCTGGATTGAGTATTTATAAAACACAGCCAACAAAATTTCTTCAGTAGGGAGGGGACAGCTTTGATTAAAAAACACAAAAATTGTTACAGGTTATATCCAATCATTCTGCTATTATTAACTATAATTGTATTTTCTTTATTTGCAGGTTGTGGCACAAAGGAAATAGCTGAGAAAGTAACATTTGATGAGCTTTCGGAAATTAAAAATGGAGAGCGGGTTTTGTCTGAAAAGGCTCAGAGCCTGGATGGCCAGATGGTAAACATTAAAGGCTGGATATCACCTATCTCTCCATTAGGTGGAGATATGTTTTACTTAATTAGGGTTCCGGGGGCAGAATGCCCCTTTTGTGCAAACGAAGAGGTTGATTATTTTGATTTTTTAATTGTCCACCTGGATAAACAGTTCCCGTTTACTTTTGATCCCATAAGTGTGACGGGGATTCTTGAGATAGAAAAATCCAAACCTACTGATTATGAAGCATATGACCATAATCAAGAAACTGATGATGAATATCAAATATTTTTAAAAATAAAGAATGTGACAGACTTAAAGATTGTTTAAAATTGTTGGCTGTTGCAAGCTTGAAGTGATAAAACTCATAAAAAGAAACTTATACACTTATTTTAAACCGATAATAGGCAGCAAAACAATTTGTGTTATTATAAGCATTTATGATAAAGTAGAGATAATAGACAGTAGACAGTGGCAAAGGATATTATATTAATGTGGGGTGTATTTATGGAAAATATTGGATTTCCTACGGAGAACATAAGCATAACTGTTAGTACTTATGACTATCTAAGAAAAAATATAATTTTCGGTAAAATTAAACCCGGCCAAAAACTGAATGAATATAAGCTGTCAAAAAAGCTTAATGTCAGTCGGCCGCCTCTTCGTGAGGCTTTTAGATTACTGGAAAAAGATGGTCTGGTGATTAATATTCCCAGAAAAGGGGTTATTGTATCAGAATTGTCGGTAAGGGATTTCGAAGAAACCTCTCAGATTAGAGAAATGTGCGAATGTTATGCAATTGATTTACTTAAAACAACTAACAGCACAGATTTGTCTCAGTTGATTTCGGCTTTAGATAGTGCTTCAGCTTTGAATGTGCCATTAAATACTGTTGAAGCTGAGACATCATTTAAATATATAGAAAATCATTTAGACTTTCACAAAAATTTGGTTGTTTCTGCTGCTAATTCACAGTTGAATTCTATATATAATTTAGTTAGTTTAAAACTTATACGCTACCAATTTATATATTTTCAATCTGCCCATACAGATCAATATTCCTTAGAGTATCACGAAAGAATTCTGGAATATTTAAAAAAACGTGAATACGAGCAGGCCAAAGAAGAGCTAAAAAGACATATCGATCATATTGTACAGTTAGTAAGAAACATAATTGTAAACGAGACTAACAGCCTGGAATAGTGATTTTGACTTTTATCTCGTTTGTATTTATTTTTTTGCAGTTCATTACATTGTGCTCTTTTTTTCTAATGAATTTTTCAAGTCTAAATTCTGAAAAACTACCACCAGAACTCTGCTGCTTATACTAGATTTGCTGTAATTAAAGATACCAATAATAATAGAAGTCAGGCCCTGCCGGAAGTGGCAATGGATCTGACTTCTTTTATCGCTACGGAAGAAAATATTGTCCCTAATTATAATCATAACTTAAATATAAAAGAGATAACTTGAATTGTTAAATATGATAGTATAGTTTAAAAGGATTCATTGAAGGAGGAAGTAGGATGAGTAAAGTGCTTGGAAATTATTTGCCTTCAGAAGTTGTGGATATGTTAAATCAAGGGCGAACTACTGCTGTTCTATCTAGCCTAACAGAACAGGGTAATCCACATGCAATGCCGGTTCACCTTATGGCAGCGCCCAATGAAAGAACTATTTTTGCGGCACTCTTGAGAAATCATCAGACTGTAAAGAATATAATAGTTAATGGTAGAGCTTTTCTAACTCTCATGGAAGGCAGTGATATGGCTTATGGAATCCAATGCGGTGCCAGCCTGATCAGAGATCCCATGAAAGCAAGCAAAGCAATGTGTATGTTAAAGTTGGAAGTAAAAGAAGTTAAAAGTGACACAACCCCCACAGTAATTGTGGTTGAAGGGATTAAGATAAAGCACCGCTCTTTAAAGACCACGGAATTTCTTGAGGCAATATTTGATGAGCTGAGAAACAGTTAAAACAAAAACTTTTAAGGTAGAATTGTTAATTGGTAAAACTTAAGAACCCGCCTCATTCTTCAGTTCTTTGGTCAGGGTACGCATAAGAAATAAAGTTGGAATTAATAGTGCCAAAGGAGGTACTATTGTAAAAGTAGCAAACCACGAGGGCAAACTCTCTGCTGCCGCACCTAGAAATAACATCATCATTAGAGCAACCAAATAAAATGTGAGGACAACACCTACCAAAAGAAGTATCTCAAAATACCTGTTTACCCAAAACCCTCGTCTTTTTGGCGATATTTTATTAATATGTAAGAAAAAAGTCGGAAGATTAATCAGGTAGGGATATTTATTTATTAAAGTGAAGCGATATCTTGCCAGCAGAATAAAAAATATAGGCAAAGCACTTAGAGCCATGGCTATGTTTAAAAGAGTTAATTTATTTCCATATGTAGTTGGTTTTCCAACAGCATCGAAATGGATGGGAACTTGATCAGCTAAACTCAAAAAAGCATAAATACCGATTCCCCATAGAGCAACTAAACCCAGGGCATTTAAATAAACAAAAGTTTTACCTTTAGAACTTAAGGGTACAGGTTCTATTACAGTTTTCATTATAAACCTCCATATTAGGACTTTTATTATTTATAAGATTGTTTAAATTAGTGTTTTCCTTCTTAATGGGGAAACATGAATAAAAGAGAGGGTTTTTTTAAAGTAATATTTTATGAAATTAACTTAAGGTTTTGGCGTTTCCTCCTTTTTTATATTATTTATTAAATGATTGGCTATCAACCCTCTTTTGACTCTTTTATCTCTTTTTTTTAGGGTATAAGACCCCCACCTCTAAGCGTTAGCGTAGGTGGGGCTTTTAATCAGGTGGAGTAGAGTCTCCACCTGATTCCCTGATGTTTCAGCTTGCTGAAACGAGTTCACTTAACAAAAAGAGTCAAATAAAAGAGGTTAATATAGGTCATAATACTTTTTTCGTTAATCTGGAGAAAGATAGCTGAAATTGTATTATATATTAATAGTACCACAGCTTTAAGCAGTATTCAATTTTTTTTTATAAAAGGCAAATTATATCGCACAAGGATTAATTTTATTATTTTTTGTTGGATTAAAAAATATATTTTACATTTATGCAACTTTACTTTCTTTATTGGGTATTAACAATAGTAGGCTGTGGTGAAGGGGAGAGCACTGTGGATATTGAAGTGAATTTGATCAGGCGTTGTAAGAATTATGAACGGGCGGCCTTTGATACCCTTCTAAAAAAATATGAGGGTTACCTTTACAGCATATGTTACGGGTTTACTCAACAGCGGGAAGAATCCCTGGACATTATGCAGGAGGTCTACATTAAACTATTTCGTTCTATTTCCAAATTTGATGAAAAGCGCCCTTTCCTGCCCTGGTTGAAAAGGATTACGGTGAATACCTGCATTAATTATCACAGGGACAAAAAGACAATAAATCAGGTTTCAATTAATGGTAATACCCGGGGCGAGCTGGCCCTGGTCAATTCCCTGGCTTCATCGGACAATACGGAAGAGAACGTTATTTTTTGGGATACCCGGGAAACCATAGCCCGGTGTCTCCAGGGACTTCCGGATAACTACCGGATGGCCATCACCTTAAGGTATCTGGAAAATATGAGTTATGATGAAATTGCTTCTACTCTCAAGCAGCCCATAGGGACAGTTAAAAACAGTATACATAGGGCCCGGTGTTTGTTGAAAAAAAACTTAGAAGAATACGGTGTTTTGGAGGTATAGGAAATGTGCGAAAGTTATAATATTTTGCTGCAGTCTTTCATAGATGGTGAATTGAGCCAGTTAGAATTGATTTTCTTGGAAGACCACCTCAGTTCCTGCCGGGACTGTCGGAGGGAATTGAACCGTCTTAAAATACTGGATTGGGATTTAAAAAATCAGTTTAGAGAGATACAGGCTCCCCCGGAGCTATCCCAACTGCGGGAAAAGTGTATGGATGAATATCTTACTCCTCAGGAAATGAAAAAAGAAAAGTCAGAAAAAGGCATAGACGTTTGGGAGCTGCATTATCGTAATTTGAAAAAAACTGTGGGTTTCATGAGATATTTGCCCGGCAGCAAAGTGCTTCAAAATGTCGTAGAGAGTCAGCAGAAATCCTTTAAGAAAAGTCTGAAGAAATATCGCATTTTAAATATCATAGGAAGCTAGGGGGCGATATGGTTGAAAATATTATTATTCCTGCTGCTGGCTTTAGCCGTAGTGCTGGCTTTTCTTCTGCTGACAGTACTTCTCCTGCCCCTTACTTATCGGGTGAAAGCCGGTTATGGGAAAGAGTTTTTTGCCCAGGGCGGGGTCTCTCAGATGCCTCTTTATTCTTTTCTTTTTAGCTACTGCCCACAGGAGGCCAGGGTCCATTTAAAGTTTCTTTTTATACCCTTTAGCTTCCAGGTAAACCCCGGAGAACAAAAAGAGAAAAAGCCCAGGAAAAAAAAGGAGAATAAAAAACAGAAGGAGAAAGAGTCTTCATCCCAAAAGGATTCTAGTAAGTTTATAAAAGTATTTATGAAAAGAAGCACTCTGGAACATATGCTGTCATTACTCTGGGACCTTTTGGGGATACTAAAGCCTGAGAAGTTGGAAATCCGTGGAGAAATAGGACTGGAGGAACCTCACCTTCTGGGCTGGCTCCTGGCCTTCCTCTGGTCTTTTAAAAGCCTTTGCAATATTTTTCGTATTGAATTACAGCCTCTCTGGGACAGAGAGCACTATGACCTAGAAGTTAATCTAGAAGGGAAAATGGTTCCGGGGGCTGTGCTGTTTCGCCTGCTGAAGTTTTTGTTTTCCAAAAGGACATTGGAAATCTGGCGCCAGTGGAGGAAGCAAAAAAAAATATATAAAACTGCAACCTGAACCTGGTTTTACGGGTATCTATCCATAAGAAAGACAAAAAAATGAAGATTATAAGGAGGAGATAAAAAATGGAAATAAACGATGTTTTGACTTCACTTTTTGAGAAGCTGGAAAGAACATTAAAAACGGAAACTGTAGTGGGTGAACCCATTGAGGTGGGTGGAGTCACTCTAGTACCTATTATCAGCGTATCCTTCGGCCTGGGCGGAGGCGGAGGCGGAGGGAAAGATCAGGGTGGTCAAGAGGGGACCGGCAGTGGTGCCGGAGCTGGCTGTAAAATCAGCCCCAATGCCATGCTGGTAATTAAAGATGGGGAAGTAAGCGTTATTCCTTTCTCCGGAAGGGGTTCCTTGGAGAAGCTTTTTGAAATGGCTCCGGACATTATTTCCAAGTTCAACCTGGGTGCTAAAGACGGAGAGAATAAAAAAGAGGAAAACGGGGAGTAGTTAAAGTGGGG
This sequence comes from Candidatus Contubernalis alkalaceticus, assembly GCF_022558445.1. Classification (NCBI taxonomy): domain Bacteria; kingdom Bacillati; phylum Bacillota; class Dethiobacteria; order Dethiobacterales; family Dethiobacteraceae; genus Candidatus Contubernalis; species Candidatus Contubernalis alkaliaceticus. The sequence goes on along the minus strand of NZ_CP054699.1, from coordinate 2,559,830 downwards.
CAGGGGGACAGGAGGGACAAGGGGCCTGTCCCTCCTAACTGATTCTGTAGCTTATAAACCTAAAGCCGGCATTACAATTAATTATAATTATGGGTTGGTTGTCATTTTGTAAAGTTGTTTCAGAGGGGAAGGTTAAAAAGGGAGACTCTGTTGAGATAGTATAATAGCAGAAATAAGTGGGAATTGGTGGATGAGAGGGGATGCCATGAAAACCGGGGTTTTTTTTCATGAAATATTCAGCCAGAAGTTCTGGCCGGTAATGGGTCATAAATTTAAAAATTTTCCTAAAATAATGGACAAGTTCCTTGGTCTGCCGGAAGTGGTTTTAATAGAGCCTCAAAAAGTTAGCAATCTCCTTTTATATCAGGTACATGAGGCGCAGCTGGTGGAGGGCCTTTTTCGGCAGGACTATGCTCAGGGAGCCCTTTTTTCAGTGGGGGGTTGTGTGGAGGCGGCGGAAAAGGTGTATCGGGGAGAGCTGAAAAATGCTCTGGTATTTAACGTGGCAGCGGGACACCACGCAGGTTATTTCAATGCCTGGGGGGGCACCTACATTTCATCCACTGGCCCGGCCTTAGCTAATTTACAGCAGAAACATGAAGGGGTCCGGGCGGCTATAATAGACACCGATAGTCATCACGGTGACGGCACCCGGGAAATCTTTTTGGGAGACCGCCAGGTGCTGCATGTTTGCTTCTGCGACCTGGATGTGGTGGAGGATCTGGGGACCAAGGTGGATGTCAGGGTGGGAAATATCATGTCAGATGAGGAGTACCTGGAAAAGGTAAGGAGTGAGTTCTTCCCCAGGGCTCGGACATTTGGGCCGGACATAATTATTCACCTGTTGGGCCACGATACCCACAAAGATGACTATGGTTCCCGGGGTCTGGGTAGGGACTTATTTGTGGATTTAGTCAGGGAGTTGAAAAAACTGGCGGAGGAGATATGTTCAGGAAAACTGGTGGTGATTACTATGGGGGGCTCCAATAGAGAGGTGTCGGAATATATACACCCCCGGGTGCTGGATGTGTTGGCCCGGGAGTAGAGTGATTAGTTGGGGTTGAAGCAAATAAAACATCTATATCCTTAAAAATGTAAGGTATAGTTTTATTTTTGCTTTTGATACGACCAGCAAGGAGTTTCAATTAATATTTCTTACCTAATATCCGACTAATATCTCAAAAAACCATTTGACAAAAGGGTTCTTCAGTAGTAAAATTAACCTCAAATTATGAATCGTTAATTCGATGACTGGGAAGAGTAAGTATGAATAAGGCTGAAGAGAGCCGGGGGGTGCTGAGACCCCGGTGCCGGGTTCATGCCGAATACACCTGGGAGAGGCAAACCGAAAGCTGCTGGTTTAAAGACCATCGGCCGTTAGGCTTTGACGGGTTCTCCTGCCGTTACAAAGGGGGGGGTATAAGAAGGGTTAAGCCCTTTCGTACCTTACTTAAGTGGGTTGGATTTTATTTCAGCCAATCAGGGTGGCACCGCGGAAGAACAGCTTTCGTCCCTATGGGGATGTAGGCTTTTTTTAGTATATGGCTTTTTTTTACGGCATTAAAACTTTTACACATTACAAAATGAACAAGCTCTGTGTTGGAAATAATAAATTCAGCCGGAATTTGTTTATAGTTTAGAGGAGGGAATTAAAAGTGATTATTGTCATGAATCCGGGGGCAAAAAAAGAACAAGTTGATGATGTGTTGGCAAGGCTTAAACAGGTTGGGTTTGGCATTCACCTTTCGGAAGGGGAGACCCGTACGGTAATCGGAGCCATCGGGGACCGAACCAGAGCCCATTCCCTGGGTCTGGAGGCCATGGAGGGGGTAGAGAAGGTAGTTCCCATATCTAAGCCCTTCAAACTGGTAAGCAGGGAATTTAGGCAGGAGAATACTATTATAAACTTAAACGGTGTAAAAATTGGGGCTGAAAAATTAATTGTTATGGCAGGTCCATGTGCTGTGGAAAGTAAAGAGCAGGTGAAGCAGATAGCAGCTTCTATTAAAGAGGCTGGTGCCGATGTTTTACGGGGCGGAGCTTATAAGCCTCGCACTTCTCCTTATGCCTTCCAGGGCATGGAGGAGGAGGGGTTGAAGCTTTTGGCGGAAGCCCGGGAGAAAACCGGTCTCTGTATCGTTACTGAGGTGGTGAATCCCCAATGTGTCCCTCTGGTGGAAAAATATTCGGATATACTGCAGGTGGGAGCCCGGAATATGCAGAACTTTCATCTTTTAAGGGAACTGGGTCAGACCCGCAAACCGGTCCTTTTGAAGCGGGGACTTTCTGCTACCATAGAAGAATGGCTGATGGCCGCAGAGTATTTGATGTCCGGAGGCAATTACAATGTAATTCTTTGTGAGAGGGGAATCCGGACCTTTGAAACTTACACCCGCAATACTCTGGATTTAAGTGCAATTCCTATAGTCAAGGGTCTAAGTCACCTGCCGGTGATTGTAGATCCCAGCCACGGCACCGGACAGCGGCGGCTGGTTAGCTCCATGTGTAAGGCCGCCATCGCCGCCGGAGCAGACGGGTTGATGATTGAAGTTCATCCTGACCCGGAAAGGGCTTTATGTGATGGGCCTCAGTCCCTAAACCCAGGGCAGTTTAAAGAATTAATGCAGGAATTGGGGCGGGTCGCGGCCAGTGTGGACCGCACCATGTAAGTATAATATCTATAGTTTTAGTCTCGGGAGTGGTGGGAGTTAACTAAGCCGCATTTTTGTTTGGGTCAACGATGACTTAAGTTTCAAGGTTTTTATAAAGGAGAATTATCTGTGGAAAAGGTATTATTTGGGAAAGTAGCAATCATAGGAGTTGGGTTAATGGGCGGATCCCTGGGGATGGCTCTGAGAAATCGACGCCTGGCCGAGGAAGTAGTCGGGGTATTTCGGGACCAGGGGAAAATAGAAAATGCTCTGATGCTGGGGGCTGTGGATAAAGGGACAGTTCACCTTTCACAGGCGGTAGAAAATGCGGAACTGGTGGTGTTGGCGGCACCGGTAGGGGTGAGCCTTCCGGTTATTAAAGAAATTTTACCTTTTTTAAAAACCGGATGCATCATTACAGACCTGGGCAGCACTAAAGGGGAGATTACAGAAAAGGTTGAGGAATTTTTGCCCGCAGAAATCTATTTTGTGGGGGGGCATCCCATGACGGGTTCTGAAGAATCTGGGGTGGAGGCTGCCAATCCCTACCTGCTGGAGAATGCCATATATGTTCTGACGGCCACTGAGAGCACTAATCTCACCGCCCTGCAGACCTTAAAACTGATGGTAGAGGAGATAGGGGCACAAGGTTTGGTAATGGATCCCCGGGAGCATGATCTGCTGGTGGCGTCAGTAAGCCATCTGCCTCATCTGGCTGCGGTAATTTTGGTAAACACTCTGCCTGAAATCGGTGTGGATATGGGTAAGGCTCTATTTCTAGCTGCCGGGGGGTTCAGGGATACCACTCGAGTTGCCATGAGCAGCCCATTTATGTGGAGGGATATTTTCCTTTCCAACCGGGAGATGATTTTAGAAATCTTGGATGCTTTTAAAGAAAAAATACAGGTGTTTGAACAGATGCTAGAGGAGGAAGACGGGGAAAACCTGGTAAAAGAATTTGAAAGAGCCCGTAAAACCCGGTTAAACATTCCCAAAAGGGTTAAAGGTTTGCTGCCCGGCATTTACGATCTGGTGGTATTGGTAGGGGATGTTCCCGGAGTAATTGGAAAAATGGCTACTCTGTTCGGAAATAATGATATTAATATTAAAGACATAGAAATTTTAAAAAGTAGAGAAGAAGAGGGAGGCTCTATACGTTTTAGTTTCTCCATTCTGGAGGAAAGGGACAGAGCTGTTAAGACTCTAAAAGCTGAAGGGTTTCAGGTTGTTGTGCGTTAGTTTCTTAAAAAAAGGAGAGGGAAAATGGAATTGAAAATTCAACCCAAACCCTTTATTCGGGGAAAAGTTAAGGTCCCTGGAGATAAATCTATATCTCACCGGGCTGTTATTTTTGGTTCTTTGGCAGAAGGTACTTCAGAAATTGAAGGCTTCCTGCAGGGAGAAGATTGCTCCCGAACTATAACATGTTTCAGGGAAATGGGAATATGTATTGATATAGAGGGAGAAAAAGTAACCATTCAGGGAAAGGGTTTACAGGGTCTAAAAGAACCCGGGGATGTTTTAGATGCTGGTAACTCAGGAACAACTGCCCGATTACTCCTGGGAATTCTGGCGGGAAACCCTTTTTACAGTGTAATTACGGGGGATTCTTCTTTGAGGAACAGGCCCATGGGAAGAGTTGTGAATCCTCTTGAGCAGATGGGGGCCAGGTTCTATGGAAGAATTAAGTCTGGTCTGTTACCCCTGACGGTGATTGGAGGGGATTTAAATGGGATAAATTACCAATCCCCTGTGGCCAGTGCCCAGGTAAAGTCCTGTGTCCTGCTGGCGGGCCTTTTTGCCAGAGGGGTTACTTCAGTAATTGAGCCGACTCTTTCCCGGGATCATACTGAAAAGATGCTCCAATATTTTGGTGTTCCAATTAACAAACAGGATTTAAAAGTAGAAATACAGGGAGGATATCGTTTTTCAGGCAAAAGGGTAAAGGTGCCCGGTGATTTTTCCTCTGCTGCCTATATTATTACTGCTGCTGCCCTTCTGCCGGGTTCAGATGTAACGGTGTTAAATGTGGGAGTAAATCCTACTCGCATTGGACTTTTGGAGGTTTTGGCGGATATGGGAGCAGATATTGCCCTGGAGAATAAAAGGCTGGAGAATATGGAACCTATCGCAGACATACGAGTTAAAGGGGCGCAATTGAAGGGTGTCAGCATTGGAGGAAGTTTAATCCCCCGTCTCATTGATGAAATTCCGGTTCTCACGGTGGCTGCAGTTTTGGCTCAGGGGAAAACGGAAATACGGGATGCTGCAGAGTTAAGAGTTAAGGAGAGTGACCGTATTGCCACTATGGCCCATGAGCTGGGTAAAATGGGTGCAGGTGTGGAGACTTTGTCTGACGGGTTAATAATTAACGGTCCTCAAAAACTCAAAGGGGCTAGTTGTAATAGTCACGGAGACCATCGCGTAGCCATGGCTTTAGCTGTTGCCGGCTTGACGGCAAAAAGGGAAACATGTATTAAAGACAGCCAGTGTATCAACATTTCTTTTCCAGATTTTGAGGATATTATTAAAAAATTGTAAAGGTTAGAATTATTTTTAGTGTAGAAGGATTTTGTCAAATTGTGACGAATTAAATGAATTAAATATTGTAACTTTAAAGGGGGTAATGACTTTGCTAAGACGAATTAACCTGTTAAAAATATTACTTCCTTTTTTATGTTTGTTATTTCTGTTTGCTCTGGTTAAAAAAGAGATTATTAATATTCCTAACTCGTTCCACCAAGATGACATCCAAATGCTGACTCAGGCTCCCTTCCGTGGGCTGGGAAAAGATACTTTGGGAGAAGAATTTAATATCTATCAAGATGATAAATCTTTATTTCCTGAGCGGTTGGGAGATATGCGTTTAATTAAGGTTATTAAAGATGATGAAGCCCTGGCCAACGTCCAGAGATTTCAAGGGACTACTATTGATATCGCCAGGGCCTATATCCCCCATTACCAAATTGGAACCCGGCAGGCTATAATCTGGATTACAGAATCTTATCATGAAGAAGATGCTAGAGATCTTATTAAAAAAATGACCCAAGCAATACCTAAAAATGAAAAATTTTTTAACTATGAAGTATACTATGACAATGGAATAAAAGTGTATCGAGCAGAAAGCAAGGACTGGGTTAACTATTTTTATCAAAAAGGAAATGGAGTTTATTGGGTTAGTATTCAAGACGATACCCCTAATGATGTTCTTTCCCTGGTATTAGAAGATATTTAATACTGGTTGTTATCTTCATTTATAAGGGTATTTATTTTTTAGATAAAGTTATTGTGCCGCCGTTTTGTTTAATAAGTAGCGGCTTTTTTATGTTTTGACTCTGAAGTGATAAGGTGTCAAAGTTCTGTATTTACTAAAATGGGAAGACCGTACATAAAAGATAGAGAGTTAAATGAAGGTGAAATAATTAGAAAAATCTGCTGATTGTTGCATCAGTTGACAGGGAATAAAGAAGGTGTTAAAATACCCATAGCTGTTACTTTATCGCTTTACCAAGGTAAAGCAAAGCGAGGTGAAAGGTTATGCTAAAAGTATTTACAAAAGAGGAATGGGAAAAAACTTCTCCTCGAAAGAATATAGGTTCATGGGAAAAAGAGGAAAAGGTAGTTAAAAAAATCATCGCAGATGTAAGGAAACGTGGCGATGAGGCATTGTTGGAATTAGCCCTGAAATATGATGGTTGTCTTTTGGAAAACCTGATGGTGGAGGAAAAAGAAAAAAAGAAGGCCGTAAAAAAGGCAGGTACTGATTTTTTAAAAGCCTTACATAAGGCCCTTGAAAATATAGAGAAGTTTCACCGGCGTCAGGCTAGAAATTCCTTTATTAGTAATGAGGAATCTGGGATCATGCTGGGACAGATGGTAATTCCCTTGGAAAAAATTGGAGCATATGTCCCCGGGGGTACCGCCTCATATCCTTCGTCAGTTTTGATGAACGTAGTTCCCGCAAAAATTGCCGGGGTGAAGGAAATATTTGTTTGCACGCCCCCGGGTAATGACGGAAATATTAATCCGTACACGTTGGCTGCAGCTGTAGAGCTAGGGGTAGAAAAAATATATAAAATGGGCGGAGCTCAGGCGGTTGCGGCCTTTGCCTATGGCACTGGTACCGTGCCGGTGGTGGATAAGATTGTGGGACCAGGCAATATCTATGTTACCCTGGCCAAAAAAATGGTTTATGGAGATGTGGATATAGACATGCTGGCAGGTCCCAGTGAACTGCTGATTATCGCAGACTATTCGGCTAATCCTGAGTTTATTGCTGCAGATATTATGTCTCAGGCGGAGCATGATCCTCTGGCAGCCAATTTTATAGTTACATCAAACCCGGAATTGCCGGGAAAAGTTTTGGATTCTTTGAAGATACAGCTTCCTCAGATGAATCGGCAGGGAATCATTGAAAAGTCCTTGAGGGAGCATTCAGCCATAATTACTGTAAAGGATTTGGCGGAGGCTTTTAGGGTTTCCAATGACATAGCCCCGGAACACCTGGAGGTTATTGTTGAAAACCCTCTGTCTTATCTACCCTGGATTAAAAATGCCGGGTCAGTATTCTTAGGGGCATATACACCGGAACCCTTAGGGGATTATTATGCCGGACCTAATCATGTGCTGCCCACCGGAGGAGCTTCTCGGTTCTCTTCGGGATTAAATGTGGATGACTTTATTAAGAAGACTACATTATTATATTATCCACCCCAGGCTTTGAAAGAGGCAGCGGAGGATGTAATTCTTTTGGCAGAGGTGGAGGGCCTGGATGCCCACGCTAATACGGTCAAAGTGAGGATGAAAAGCCTTGAATAAAAGAGAAGCTGAAATAGAGCGTAAGACTAATGAAACGGATATTAAAATGTTTTTAAACCTGGATGGCACGGGAAAAACTCAGCTGCAGACGGGAATTCCCTTTCTGGAACATATGCTTAATCTTATGGCCCGGCACGGTTTCTTTGACTTAACGCTGGAGGCATCGGGAGATTTGGAGATCGATGCTCACCATTTGGTGGAGGATATCGGGATAGTCCTGGGGCAGTCTTTAAGTAAGGCGGTGGGCAGCAAAGAAGGTATTCAACGATATGGCTTTTTCATACTGCCCATGGATGAAGCATTGGTCATGGTTTCATTAGACCTGTCGGACAGGCCCTTTTTAGTTTATAATGTAGATATTCCTGCGGAAAAAGTGGGGGATTTTGATACTGAACTGCTGGAGGAGTTTTTTCGGGCTTTTGCCTATGAGGCAAGAATAAATCTGCACTTGAAATTGATTCATGGAAAAAACTCTCACCATATTATAGAAGCCCTTTTTAAAGCACTGGGGAGGAGTTTGGATCAAGCCTTAAAGACTGATCCCCGGGTGGAGGGAGTGCCTTCCACTAAAGGGAAACTATAAGAATGGTGTAAACTAATTTATGGGGGAATTATTTTGATCGCCATTGTAGATTACGGTATGGGCAACTTGCAGAGTGTACAAAATGGTTTTGCTCGCATGGGCTATAGTACCCTGGTGACCAATAAAATAATGGATATCAGGAAGGCCAATGGAATAATTCTGCCGGGAGTGGGCGCTTTCAGCCAGGCCGTTCAGAATTTAAATGAAGGGGGCCTGGGAGAGGCAGTGAAAGTTCAGGCCCGGCAGGGGGTGCCGCTTTTAGGGATCTGCCTGGGATTGCAGCTCCTTCTGGACAAAAGCCAGGAGGGTACCGGTCAAAAGGGGGAAGGGCTGGGACTGTTTCCTGGAGAAGTGGTAAAATTTCAGGGTAAATTAAAAATCCCCCATATGGGCTGGAACCGGCTGATGCTCTGCCGAGAAGACCCTCTATTCTGCGGTATTGAAAACAGGGACTATTTTTATTTCGTTCATTCCTATTATGCTGTTCCTAAAAACCAGCAGTCCGTGTTGGGCAGTGTAATGTATGGTACAGAATTTGGTGCTGTGCTCAAAGAAGAACCATATATTTACGGTGTCCAGTTCCACCCGGAGAAGAGCAGTGATTCGGGACTTAAAATATTAGACAATTTTGGTAAAATTGTAAGTAGGAGCTGATCTTATGGAAGTAATACCGGCTATTGACTTGAAAGGCGGAAAATGTGTTCGTCTATTCCAGGGTAGGGCAGACCGGGAGACGGTGTATTATGAGGACCCTCTGGAGGTGGCTCTGATGTGGGAACAGAAGGGGGCCAGTCGTCTTCATCTGGTGGATCTGGACGGGGCCTTCCAGGGAAGCCCAAAGAATAAAGAAGTGATTAAAAAAATTGCTGCAGTTCTGAAAATCCCCATTCAGATGGGAGGGGGAATACGGGAGGAAGAAACCGTAGCGGAACTTTTTTCTTTGGGGATAAGTAAGGCAATAATAGGCACCGCTGCTGTGGATAACCCAGACCTGGTGGAACGATTGGTGAATGCCTATGGAGAAAGAATTATGGTTGGGGTGGATGCCCAGGAGGGCATGGTGGCTGTTAAAGGTTGGGTGGAGTCTTCCAATCTTAGAGCTCTTGACCTGGTTAAAAAAATGGAACAGGCAGGAGTCAAAGAGGTGGTTTATACGGACATTTCCCGAGATGGTACCCTGCAGGGACCTAACTTTGATTCTACCCGGGAAATTGCGGAAAATACAGAGGTTAAGATTATTGCCTCCGGCGGGGTTTCTTCCCTGGAGGACATTAAAATAGCCAGACAGTTGGAAGGGGTAGGCATCAGCGGCATTATCGTAGGGCAGGCTCTTTATACCGGTAAGTTTACCCTGGAAGAAGCTTTGAAAATCTAAAGGCTAATAAGTGGAGGGAAAAATGTTGGCAAAAAGAATTGTACCTTGTTTGGATGTATTTGAAGGAAGAGTGGTTAAAGGGGTTCAGTTTGTTAATCTGAAAGATGCCGGAGATCCGGTGGAGCTGGCCAGTTTTTATGATCAAGCGGGGGCTGATGAATTGGTATTTCTAGATATCACCGCCTCCCACGAGAAGAGAAAAACGGTGATTGATGTAGTTTCTCGGACAGCTGAGAAGGTATACATACCTTTTACTGTAGGGGGAGGACTGACCACCATAGATCAGATTAAAGATATCTTGAGCGCCGGTGCGGACAAGGTTTCTCTTAACACTGCTGCCTTTGAAAATCCGACACTGGTCAGTCAGGGGGCAGAAAAATTTGGCACCCAGTGCATGGTGGTGGCTATAGATGCAAAGAAAATGGAAGGGAAAGACGATTGGGAGGTTTACCTGCACGGAGGCCGGACCCCCACGGGAGCATCCGCTCTGGATTGGGCCCAAAAGGTGGAGGAATTGGGTGCTGGAGAAATTCTTCTGACCAGTATGGATTGTGACGGTGGGAAAGACGGTTATGACCTGCCCTTAACTTCAGCCATTGCCGATAGGGTTGGGATTCCAGTTATTGCCTCCGGCGGAGCCGGTACCATGGAGCATTTTCTAGATGCCCTTACCACGGGGAAGGCAGATGCGGCTTTGGCCGCTTCAGTATTCCACTACCGGGAATTTTCTGTGCGGGAAGTTAAGGAATATTTGGCCAAGAATGGGGTGGAGGTTCGTCTGTAATGGAGGTATCTAATATGGATATTGAGAAACTAAAATTTGACAGCAGGGGACTAATTCCTGCCATCGTTCAGGATGTTAACACAAAACAGGTGCTGATGATGGCCTACATGAATCTTGAATCTATAGAAAAAACCCTGGAAATTGGAAAAGCCTGTTATTGGAGCCGCAGCCGGCAGGAACTTTGGTTGAAGGGGGAGACCTCCGGCCATTTTCAGATTATAAAAGAAATTTATTATGACTGCGATGCCGACACGATCCTTTTGGTGGTGGAACAGGTGGGAGGGATAGCCTGTCATACGGGAGAGGTATCCTGTTTTTTCAATCGATTAACGTAATTTTTTTATTCTATTATTAGAAACGTAGAGTTAAAATGCTTTGATAACAGATTGAACGAATAAAAGTATAACAATCTTGTAAATTCTACCTTATAAAGGAAGATGTTAGATGATTGATTATCACCTGCATACAGTTCGGTGTGGTCATGCTGAGGGAACTCTGGAGCAGTACTGGCGGGAGGCAGTCTGTAAGGGGTTAAAGGAGATCGGATTTGCAGACCATTTTCCCTTGGATGTACTAAATTTTGAACCTCCGGAAAAAGTTACCATGGAGGGATGGGAGCTTCCTCAGTACATAGGGGAGGTTTTGCAGTTGTCTTTAAAAAATGGCAGCCCCAATGTTAAGTTGGGGATAGAGGTTGATTTTTTGCCCGGGCTGGAAAAGGCAATTTATGAGGAGCTGTCTCATTATCCCTTTGATTATGTGATTGGTTCTGTGCATTTTTTGGAGGATTGGGATTTTACCAATCCGGCCTGTGCCGGGGCCTATGAAAAATGTACGGCAGAAGAAATTCTAACTCTTTATGAAAAATATTATATTTTAATAGAAAAGCTGGCAGAGGCTGAGCTGTGTGATATCGTAGGTCATTTGGACGTGATAAAAAAGTTTGGTTATCGTCCCCCAGGTGGCACAGCTCATTTAATAGAAAGGGTTACGGATCTTTTGAGGGAGGCGGATCTCTGTATTGAACTAAACACCGCCGGTCTTTATACTTCAGCCAGTGAGGTTTATCCTTCTAAAGAAATTTTGGAGAGCTGTTTTCGCAGGGGAATTCCGGTAACTCTGGGTTCTGATGCCCATAGACCGGAGGATGTTGGCCGAGACCTGGAAATGGCCTTGGATTTACTGAGGGAGATAGGATACCGGGAAATTGCTGTTTTCAAGGATAGAAAACGGGGGTCATTGAAAATTTGAAAGTATTGTCAGTCCAAAAGGAAGGGTTTTGAATTTGTATTATTTTAAAATGTTTACCCTGTGGGGAGATATTTTAATATTATACGGTCCCCGGGGGCTTCAAGAGTTGAAATTTTTACAGCGGGACAACGGTTATGAGAACGTGAGCATACTGACTATGGGAAGGATTGAAAGAATCTGGCCGGAGTTTTCCCATGCCCTTGAGCACTATTTTAAGGGAAAAAGAGGTGTGGATTTTAACCAGTTTTCTATTGACTTAAAGGAATATCCTCCTTTTACGGCCAGAGTACTGGATTATATACGCCGTATTCCTTATGGCCGTGTTTGTTCATATTCTCATGTAGCTCAGGCTATGGGCTGCCAACAGGGAAGCCGGGCTGTGGGCAGGGCTTTGAGCCGAAACCAACTGCCGGTGATTATACCCTGTCACCGGGTGGTCAGCCTGGATGGAGGGCTGGGGGGTTATTCAGGCGGCCTGGTGAAAAAGGTAGGCCTTTTATATTTGGAAGGGGTTAAATTTAATGAACTGGGGAGAATTGATGATGAGGTATTTATCAGCCGGTGAATCACACGGTCCCTGTCTGATGGCGGTTATAGAAGGGCTGCCATCTAACTTGAGCCTGGAACGGGAAAAAATAAATGATCAACTGGCCCGTAGACAGAAAGGGTACGGCCGGGGGGGAAGGATGAATATTGAAAGGGACCGGGTAGAGGTCTTTTCTGGTTTGCGTTTTGGAAAAACTTTGGGCAGTCCCTTGACTTTGTCCATTACCAACCGGGATTATGAAAACTGGAAAAGTAATATGGATCCCTATAATCCTCCGGAAATAACTGATGATGCAGAGGTCATTTTGACCCGTCCCCGACCTGGTCATGCCGACCTGGCCGGTGCTCTTAAGTATCATCATGCTGATCTTAGAAATGTCCTGGAAAGGGCCAGCGCCCGGGAAACCGCTATCAGAGTGGCGGTGGGCAGTGCAGCCCGGCAGATGCTTACCTGTTTTGGCATTGAGGTATTCAGCCATGTGGTGGGAATAGGTGGTGTTAAGGGGGAACCTTTGGATCTGTCTCCGGGGGAACTTCATAGACGGGCCGAAGAATCACCGGTGAGGTGTGCTGACTCACAGGTGGAAGAGCAAATGATATGGGAGATTGACCAGGCCAAGAAGGAGGGAGATTCTCTGGGAGGAGTATTTCAAATAATGGTTACCGGGGCGCCTCCTGGATTGGGCAGTCATGTCCATTGGGACCGAAAATTAGATGCCCGACTGGCAGGTGCTCTCATGAGCCTTCAGGCTATAAAGGGTGTGGAAGTAGGGCTGGGTTTTGAGGCGGCTTCTTTAAGGGGTTCCAAAGTTCATGATGAGATATATTATGATAACCGTAATTATAGATATTTTCGAAAAACCAATGGTGCGGGGGGAATTGAGGGAGGACTTACCAATGGGGAGACTATACTGATTCAATGTGCCATGAAACCTATCCCCACCCTGTATAAGCCTCTTACCAGTGTGGACATGATTAGCAAAAAAAGCCTGGAGGCGGGAGTGGAGCGCTCTGATGTATGTGCGGTTCCGGCTGCCAGCGTAGCTGGGGAGGCTATTGCCGCCTGGGAGATTGCCTGTGTTCTCCGGGAAAAATTTGGTGGAGATTCTTTGGAGGAAATGGAGACGGCTTATCTTAATTACCAAAAAATCATTTCCGGCCGTTAAACTTTTATTTAGGCTTTTAATTATTCCATTTAAACGCCAAAGTAACAGTAGAATAACAGGGCTTCAGAATGAAATACAGATAAATTAAAATGTAAGTTAAATTGAGAGAAGACATAAACAATATAGTAAAGTGGGAAAGGGTAGGCCTGCATATGAAAATCAAGGAACTGTCTGTAGAGCTGGAAAGCCGCAGTTATATTATAAAAGTTGGATATGATTTTTTAGAATCCCTGGGGGAGGAACTGAAACGCCTGGGGTTTAAGGGCCAGCTGTTGGTTATTACCGATGAGAATGTGTTTCCTCTATATGGAACAAAATGCCTGCGGGGTCTTGAAAGTGCTGGTTTTTCTGCTAAAATTGAGGTTGTTCCTGCAGGAGAAGGTTCTAAAAGTTGGCCGGCCATGGATAAACTGCTGACTTCTGCTCTGGAGTTTGGAATGGACCGGGATTCAGGAATTGTTGCTTTAGGGGGCGGTGTGGTGGGTGATTTGGCCGGATTTGTAGCTGCCACCTATCTTCGGGGGGTCTCATATGTTCAGGTTCCTACTACGCTGCTGGCTCAGGTGGACAGCAGTGTAGGGGGAAAGGTGGCCATCAACCACCCCCGGGCAAAGAATATGATCGGTGCCTTTTACCAGCCACAACTGGTGTTTATTGATTTAAAAACATTGGAAACTTTGCCTGAAAGGGAATTAAGGTCCGGTATGGCTGAGGTGGTTAAGTACGGCATAATTAGGGACCGGGATTTTTTTGATTACTTGTTGAATGAATTAACTCTAGAACTTAAACAAACAAAAGATTTTTATCAGAGTATTGTTTACAGGTCATGTGCTATAAAGGCAGAAGTGGTTTCTGTAGATGAAAGAGAAAGTGGCCTTAGAGCCATTTTAAACTTTGGGCATACCCTGGGTCATACCCTGGAGTCATCTGCTTCCTATAAGTATTTCAATCACGGGGAAGCAGTGAATTACGGGATGCTGCTGGCCTCCCGCCTGGCTTGCAGCCGGGGGCTTTTAGACAGAGATTCCCTGACAACTATTGAAAAATTATTATTTCGCCTGGGGTTTAAGGAACTGCCATCGGATTTGACTGTGGAAGGGATTAAAGAAGGGTTGAAGTATGATAAAAAACGTCGAGAGGGAAAAATAGTTTTTATTCTTCCGGAAGAAATAGGGAAAGTCCGGGAATATACCGACATTCCTGGGGAATGTTTAGACTGGCTCATAACAGATTTTTTGAAAGAATTTAAAAAAAAGTAAAAGACTCTAGGGAAACTGCATGTCAGCAGTTTTTTTTTATAGAAGATTAAGGCAGAAGAAGCTGCTTTAAAATCTTTTCCAACCTCCGGCATTAAACTAATGTTTAATCGGGAATTTTTTAAATTGGTGGTATAATTGATATTTTTGTAAAAAACATTTATAATAAATAACAATCTGTAGGAGTTATTAATTAAAAAGAACTATAAGGTGTATTTATAATAGAATTACAGGAGTGGTTGAATGAAGTCAAAGGATTATCTGGGAAGTACTCTAAAACGAATAGAAGGAAAAGGTTATAAAGCATATAAGGATATTCAGGGCAGTTACGATTTTAAAGAGTTTCAACTGTACATGGACTATGTGCAGGGGGACCCCTTTGCCTCTCCCTCCCGATTAAGAGTCAGGGTGCCCCAGAAAAGAGCTCAGTTTCCTAAAAGCTTTTTTTCATCCCGGGTACGGAGGATTGCCCTGGAGGATTACCTTACCCGGGAGTTTGGTGAGGCCATCAGCCGGGTGGCTAAAAGGAGCCGGGGGACCGGTATGAGTGGAATTATTTATATCGATAACTGTGGTCAGGAAATTTTAGAAAGAACCTCCATGGTGGTAACAATGGAATATGTGGAGGCCAGGATTTCCTTAGGGCTCCCTGCTCAGGGAAGGAGGGTTCTGGCTAAGGAAGCAGCCGACATGTTTTTTAAAGAGATACCTCTTATGGTGAAGGAGGCAATGCTCTATGAAAATCTGGACTCTGAAAGAATAAGAAACCATGTGGAGGGAAACGAAGACCAGGAATTTTTAAGGCAGGAGCTTTTGAAGAGAGGCCTGGTTTGTTTTGTGGGAGATGGTTCCATATTACCTCGAAAAAGCGGGGTAATAGATCTGCCCATGGATCGGGAAACAGCGACACCCTTTTCTTCTCCCCGGGAACTACAGGTGGAAGTTGATCTGCCTAATGTCGGAAGAGTGAAGGGTATGGGTATCCCCGCAGGGATTACTCTTATTGTAGGCGGTGGATATCATGGAAAGTCTACCCTGCTTCGGGCGGTGGAAAGGGGGGTGTATAACCATATACCTGGAGACGGCCGGGAAAGAGTGGTTGCACTGGAGGACGCAGTTAAAATCCGAGCTGAAGACAAAAGAAGGGTAGAGAAGGTAAATATCAGTCCCTTTATCAACAATCTTCCTTTCTTAAAAGATACTGTAGGTTTTTCCACAGAAGAGGCCAGCGGTTCTACCTCTCAGGCGGCTAACATTATGGAATCTTTGGAGATGGGGGCCCGGTTGTTTCTTTTAGATGAGGATACCTCGGCCACCAATTTTATGATTCGGGATGTGCGTATGCAGTCTTTGGTGTCCAGGGATAAAGAGCCTATTACTCCTTTTATCGACAAGGTTAAACTCTTAAAAAAGGATCTGGATGTTTCCACAATCATGGTGCTGGGGGGATCAGGGGATTATTTTGACGTGGCTGACCGGGTAATTATGATGGATCAGTACCAGGCTCGGGATGTAACCTCAAAGGCTAGAGAAATTACCGAACAATACCGGACTGAACGTATTGAGGAGGGCGGCGGAGAATTTGGTCAAATAATTCATCGTATACCGTTAAAAAAAGGCCTGGATCCTACCCGTAAAGGAAAGACTAAGATTTCTGCCAGGGGCCTTTACAGCCTGCAGTTCGGTCGCCAGGAAATTGATCTATCATTGGTGGAGCAGCTGGTGCAGGCAAGTCAAACCCGGGCTATTGGAGATATCATGTTATTTTGCGGTCATCTAATTGATGGGAAAAAAACTTTACGGGAAATAATTGAAATTACCCTGCAGCAGATAGAAATACAGGGTCTGGATCTGCTGTCGCCCTATCGGGGGCAGCATCCAGGGGAGTATGCCCTACCCCGGAAATATGAAATTGCCGCTGCTTTTAACCGTCTTAGAACCTTTCATGCCTTTTAAAAATATACTGTGGGATTAAGAGGATTTTATTTAGAAAAAGAGAAGTAATCCCTTTAACACGTTCAGTTTATAGTAGGGGAATAATAACCCTGCTGTTGGAAAAGGAGGGAAAAGAGAAAAAATGCAGGAAACTAAGCTGATTACCCTGGAGGATATTAAGCAAGACCAGCAGGTAAAGATATATATTGAAAAGGCTAATGATCAACTGGGAGCTTTAGGTTTTACCGAGCATGGTTTTCGGCATTGTAATCTGGTGGCCAAAATTGCTTACAATATTTTGTCCCGGTTGGGTTACCCGGAGAGAGAAGCTCAGTTGGCGGGGATTGCGGGATACCTGCATGATATCGGAAATGTGGTGAGCCGATACGGCCACGCTCAGACGGGGGCCAATATTTGTTTGAATATCTTAGATCGGATAGGAATGCCCTATCATGAGATTGCTGATATTGTTTCCGCTATAGGAAACCATGATGAGAAGGAGGGACGGGTGGTTAATCCAGTTTCAGCAGCCCTTATTCTGGCCGATAAATCCGACGTGCATCGTTCCAGGGTCAGGAATGCAGACTGTTCCAACTTTGATATTCATGACCGTGTAAACTTTGCGGTCCAGAGGTCTTTTTTACGGATTGACAAGGACTCCAAAATGATTACTCTGGAGCTGGTCATTGATCCTGTAATTAGTCAGGTTATGGAGTATTTTGAAATATTTTTGAGCCGCATGATCCTGTGCCGCAGGGCAGCGGACTTTCTAAATACCCAGTTTTCTCTGGTTATCAATGATACCAGGCTGCTATAATAAATAATTAAATTATCAATAATAGGAATGGGGAAATAATATGAAGAAAAAGACAAAAAAAGGGAAACAGACCGCCCGTAAATCCCTCTCCTTGTTTTTAGGTTTGTTGATTCTGCTTTCCGCTGTTTCTTACCTGACTTACAGCCAGATCCAGTCCCATCTAAAACTAGGACTTGATCTGGAGGGGGGCGTGTATGTGCTTCTTGAGGCCAGGGAAGAGGACGGTGAAGTGGAGAAGGATACTATAGAGAGGGCTATTACCATTATTCGAAACAGGATTGACGAGTTCGGTGTAACGGAGCCTGTTATACAGCAGGAGGGGGACAAACGAATAAGGGTAGAACTTCCCGGCATCGATGACCCGGGACGAGCTATTGATATTATAGGCCGTACTGCCCTCTTAACTTTCGAGGATCCCCAGGAGAACGTTGTGCTCACCGGGGCCAACCTGAAAGAGGCAACTTTCACTCTGGACAGGTTTGGACATCCGGCGGTAGGCCTTGAATTTGACGGGGAGGGAGCGGCTAAATTTAAAGAGGCTACCAGAAAGCTGGCGGGCACCGGACTTCCCATCTATATTAAGTTGGACGGCGAGGTAGTTTCAGAGCCCCGTGTGGAAAATGTAATTGACGACGGAAATGCTATTATTACCGGTAGATTTTCTGCTCAGGAGGTAAATGATCTGGTGCTGATATTACGCTCTGGAGCACTTCCGGTTGAGTTAGTGGAACTAGAAACCCGTACTGTGGGGTCTACCCTGGGAAGGGATTCCCTGGACAGGAGTTTGAGGGCAGGGTTTATCGGTTTTGGGTTGTTGTTTATCTTTATGCTGTTGGTGTACCGGACGATAGGTCTTATTGCCAGTTTTTCTCTAGGGGTTTACGTGGCCCTGGTTTTAGGTATTTTGACGGCCTTGAATGCTACTTTGACCCTGCCGGGAATAGCAGGATTGATACTTTCTGTGGGGATGGCGGTTGATGCCAATGTGATTATTTTTGAAAGGTTTAAGGAGGAATTCCGCAGCGGCCGAACTTTACGGTCTGCGTTAGAAGCGGGGTTTAAAAATGCTTTAAGCACCATAATGGATGCCAATATCACCACCTTGATTGCTGCCGGTGTCCTCTTTTATTTCGGTACCGGGCCGGTTAGAGGTTTTGCGGTAACTCTTACGGTAGGAATTTTGACCAGTATGTTTACGGCTATTGTGCTAACCCGTTACTTGCTCCGGTATCTTATTGGTGCCAATATTATTACTAATCCGAAACTGTTCGGAGTCAGGGGGATAGAAGATTATGTCACGTCTACGGATCATTAATTATCGGAAATATACCTTTCTTTTCTCCTCGTTTATCATCGTAATAGGAATCATCTCCCTGGCAGTAAACGGGCTGAATATGGGAATTGACTTTACCGGTGGTACCGTGCTTCATTATAGAATCGGACAATCCTATGAAGTGGAGGAGGTCCGGGAGATTTTGCAGGATTTCAATCTGGAGGGAAGTACTATTCAAAAGACAGGGCACGAAGGCATTTTTGATGCGGAAAAAGATGAGGTCATCATAAAGACGGTTTATCTTTCCGAGGAAGAACG
This sequence comes from Candidatus Contubernalis alkalaceticus, assembly GCF_022558445.1. Classification (NCBI taxonomy): domain Bacteria; kingdom Bacillati; phylum Bacillota; class Dethiobacteria; order Dethiobacterales; family Dethiobacteraceae; genus Candidatus Contubernalis; species Candidatus Contubernalis alkaliaceticus. The sequence continues at coordinate 2,541,057 of NZ_CP054699.1, read as the reverse complement.
CCGGGAAATATTTCAGGAATTTCAGGACAGATGGGACTTAACAGAGGAAGCTATTATCAGCGAAGATAACGTGGGCCCTGTAATTGGTGAGGAGTTGAAGCGTAATGCTTTCCTGGCTTTGTTGGTAGCTACTGCAGCCATGATTGCCTACATCACCATACGGTTTGAATTTAAGTTTGCCCTTTCGGCCATTGTTGCCCTGGTCCACGATCTCATTATTCTGCTGGCGATATTCTCTCTGCTGAGGATTGAGGTAAACAGTGAATTCGTGGCGGCCATTTTAACTATCTTTGGTTATTCTATTAACGATACCATCGTGGTCTTTGACCGAATTCGGGAAAATTTAAAAGTTATGAAAAAGGACAAAATTATTGCCATTGTTAATGAAAGTATTAACCAGACCATAACCCGTTCCATCAATACTTCTGTAACTACACTGTTGGCACTGACGGCCTTGTTTGTCTTTGGAGGTATTACCCTTCGTCCCTTAATTACAGCGCTGCTGGTGGGGGTTATCAGTGGAACTTATTCATCGATCTTTATAGCCAGTCCAGTCTGGTTTACTTTGAAGCAGATGGAGGTTTCGGGGAGGAAATAAGTGTCTTTTAGATACTATTTTTCAAATCATTAGTATGATATAATTGTGGTTATCATAAGGAAAAAATACCCTATCCTCTTCCAAGAGACGACAGGGTGTTGGATTCACGAAAACCTGCCGCTTTAGTGGGTAGGGGGAGCTAGAATTGGGGATAGTTCGGTTATCCCCAATTTTTGCATATTGACTCTTTGACGGGCTGTCCATGTGGTGACAGGTGACGCAAATGATTGGGAGGTGATAAGATGCAGTTGGGAGTTATAGTGGCCCTGTTGTTCAGTATTTTAATTGCTTTATTTGCTATACTGAACAACGAAGTGGTAGAGATAAATTATCTGTTGGGCAGGGCTCCGGTTTCGGTGGTCATTGTCATTTTAGCTTCTGCTTTTACGGGAGCTTTGATTGTGGGATTGTTCAGCCTGGTAGGCCGGGTTAAATCCGGTTTTCGTTCCAGGGAACACCAGAGCCACCTGAAAAAGCTGGAGGATGATTTGAATCAGATGGCACAAAGGGAGTCTGATCTTTTAGAACAGGTTTCCCGGTTGGAACAGGAACTGTCTGGGGTAGAGGAACAAGAACCGATGAAAAAATATACTCAGGATTTAACCCTAGAGTAAAAAGATTTGTCGGGGCAGGGGATTCATATTGGGGGAAATAGTATGCATTGTTTTCAATATAGTTGGCAGTTAAAGGAAGGGGATCCGGCCTTACGAGATAGGCTCAGTGCTGCGTTGAAGGTGAAGCCTGTGATAGCTCAACTGCTCATAAATCGAGGTATCACCGATGCTGTACAGGGGAGAAGATTTTTATATCCCCGACTGGAGGATTTAAATGATCCAGAGAGCCTGAAAGGGTTGATTTCTGCCCGGGATCGCCTGAAAGAAGCCCTGGATAAGGGAAAAAATATTGTGGTTTACGGGGATTATGATGTGGACGGTATTACCGGCACAGTTATCCTGGTTACTTTTTTAAGAAAGCTGGGGGGCAGTGTTTCCTACTATATCCCTCATAGGCTTACGGAGGGCTATGGACTGAACAGTGCAGCTCTAGATAGACTGAAGGAGCAGGGTGCAGACGTGGTAGTTACCGTGGATTGTGGAATCAGTTCTCTGGTGGAGGTAGAGCACGCCAAAAAACTGGGGTTGGAAATTATTGTTACTGACCATCATACCCCTTTGGATTCTCTGCCCGAATGTGTTATTTTGAACCCAAAACAGGCTGAGTGTGGTTATCCTTTTAAAGAGCTGGCAGGAGTGGGAGTTGCTTTTAAATTATTGCAGTCCTTTCTGCCTCGGGAACAGTGGGAGGAATATTTGGACCTGGTGGCTTTGGGGACTATTGCTGATATAGTTTGTCTCTTGGATGAAAATCGGGTGCTTACTCGTTATGGGATGGATCAGCTGAATGTGTCCTCAAGGCCTGGGGTACAGGCTCTTAAGGAGGCCTGTGGTTTTGGGGGCCGGGAGATCAGCTCCGGGCAGATTTCTTTTTCTTTAGCCCCCCGTTTGAATGCCGCCGGCAGGATTGGGCAAACAGAAAAAGCAGTAGAGCTGCTTTTAACTTCTTCCAAAGATAGAGCCCAGGAATTGGCTGCACTTTTAAACGGTTTTAATCAGGAAAGGCAGAAGATTGAAGGGAAAATTTTAAAAGAAGCTGTAAAGGAAATAGAAGAGAAGGGTGTGGAGGGAAAGAAGGTTATTGTCCTGGCTCGGGAGGGATGGCATTCCGGGGTTATGGGAATTGTGGCTTCTCGACTGGTGGATAATTATGGGCGGCCGGTGGTTATAATTTCCTTAGAGGGAGAAGAGGGCAGGGGTTCTGCCCGAAGTGTGGAGGGTTTTAACCTGATTGGAGCTATCCAAGGGTGTGCGGACCTTTTAATCCGATACGGCGGTCACCAGCAGGCGGCAGGTTTAACCATATCCCATTCCTGTATTCAAGAATTTGAGCGGCAGATTAATCATGATGCTGAGAAAATGCTTCCTTCTCAAGTATTGGGGCGGAAAATTTCACTGGAAGCGGAACTGGAGGCCTCCCAAATTGACCTGGAACTATTGGATCAGCTGAATCTTTTAAGTCCTTTTGGACAGGGAAACCCCCTCCCTTATTTTAAGACCTCAGAACTGGAGGTAGAAAGCTTTCATTTTGTGGGGAAACAGAAAAATCATCTGAAGATGAAGCTTAAAAACGGTGAAAATCTACTGGAGGCCATCGCTTTTAAAATGGAAGACCGGGAACTGCAGTTAATGGGAAGGAAAGTTTCCGCCGCATACCTGTTGGAGGATAATTTCTGGGGGGAACTTAGAACTCCGGTGATGCAGCTGAAGGATTTACACTTTTGTGATTCTACAAAGGCCGGTGGCATTATGGTTATAGACCGCCGGGGCCTGGACAAAAAAGAGAAATATCTTCGGGCGTTAGCGGAACAGAAGAATTGTTTGGTGTATATAAATACCTTGGGGCAGAAGAAGAGATTATCCCAACTCCTGGGGAAGGACCGGGGCTGTTTCTATTCTCACCAGGGATGTATAAATGATCAGGTTTTAGGAAATATTGAAAACTTAATAATTTATGACCTGCCCCTGGAAGAGGAAAAACTTTCTTCTCTGGTAAAGGCACTCTCCGGAGCCATGGGAAACGTGAGCTTACACCTGCTCTACGGTCAGGAGGACTTCAAGGCTAACCGGGTTTTTCTGCAGGCGATTTTGCCTCAAAGAAACAGTCTTATACGATTATTTAAGGCAATCAAAAAGGTGGAACGACAGGGAAATATACAGGTAAAAGAATTGATTACATATTTAAAAAATGATAAACCTTTCAGTTATACAGATCATCTTTTAAAAAAGAGCCTGGACATATTCCAGGAAATAAACCTTTTGGAACCCATAGACCAGGGTTCGGGTAATTTTAGGATGCTCAGTTCCCAAGAGGTAGGGGATCTAAGCCAATCTCAAGTATATCAAGATAACTTGAGTTTGTGGAAGGACTTGGAAGCATTTCAAACCTTCCTGCTGCAGGAGGATAAGAGCACTATTGTCTCTTTTTTTGTCGGCAGCCAGGTAGATGATACTCTCTACAGTGAAGTACCGCTATTAAAGAAGGTGGTCCAATGAGCTTGGAGATGGTTAAGAAAAAATTTCAATCCTACAGCCCTGATGGTAACTGGGCCATTATTGAAAAGGCTTATTCTTTTGCCTTAAAGGTCCATGCAGGGCAAAAGAGGGTTTCTGGAGAGGTGTACATTATTCATCCCCTGGGCGTGGCCCAAATTATTGCTGATTTGGAGCTGGACCCGGTGACTATTGCTGCAGGAATTTTACACGATGTGGTAGAGGACACCGAAACTTCCCTGGAGGAACTTCGGGAAATTTTCGGAGAGGAGATTAGCCTGTTGGTTGATGGGGTGACCAAGCTGAGTAAGCTGCAGTTCACCTCCAAGGAGGAACATCAGGCAGAGAATCTCCGGAAGATGTTTGTAGCTATGGCCAAGGATATACGGGTAATCCTTATTAAATTGGCGGACCGTCTTCACAACATGAGGACCTTAAAATATCTGTATCCAGCCAAGCGAAAGGAAATTGCCACAGAGACCCTGGAAATTTATGCGCCTCTGGCCCACCGCTTAGGTATTTATAAGGTGAAATGGGAATTGGAGGATTTGGCTTTTCGGTTTCTGGAACCGGAGAAATATTATAACCTGGTGGACCGATTGGTGAAAAAGAGAGAAGACCGGGAGGAGTTCATTTCCCGGGTAATTATCAGGTTAAAGGAACGGTTGGAGGACGTGGGCATTGAAGCTGACATTCAGGGGCGGCCCAAGCATCTTTACGGAATTTATGAAAAAATGGAGCGGCAGGACAAGGATATTAATGAGATATACGATCTGACGGGAATCCGATTGGTGGTTGAAAATATCAAAGACTGTTACGGGGCTTTAGGAATTGTCCACACTCTTTGGAGGCCAATACCAGGCAGGTTCAAGGATTTTATTGCCATGCCCAAAGCCAATATGTATCAATCTCTGCATACCACTGTAGTTTGTGCCAAAAATGAGCTTTTGGAGGTTCAGATTAGAACCTGGGAAATGCACCGTACCTCGGAATATGGAATTGCCGCTCACTGGCGCTATAAGGAGGGCGTTAAGGGGGATGAAGAATTCGAGGAGAAGCTTTCCTGGTTGAGGCAGCTGTTGGAGTGGCAGCAGGACCTGAAGGATGCTCATGAATTCATGGAAAATTTAAAGATTGATTTGTTTACTGACGAAGTTTTTGTTTTTACCCCTAAAGGGGATGTAATTAACCTTCCTGCGGGGGCTATTCCCCTGGATTTTGCCTATCGTATTCATACGGATATCGGGCACCGCTGCGTAGGGGCTAAGGTAAACGGTAGATTGGTACCCCTGGAATATAGATTGTCCACTGGAGATATTATGGAAATTATTACCTCAAAGCAGGGTACCCCCAGTCGGGATTGGCTAAAAATGGTCAAGAGTTCCCAGGCTAAGAGCAAAATTCGCAGCTGGTTTAAAAAAGAGAAGAAGGAAGAAAATATTATAAGGGGTAAAGAAATTCTGGAGAAAGAGTTGAGAAGGATTTACCTGGACCCCAGAGAGCTGCTGAAGCCGGCTATACTGGTGGAAATCGGCAAGAGGTTTAATCTACTTTCTGAGGAGGATGTTTATTCTGCAGTGGGCTACGGGGGAGTAACCCATCAGCAGATTATTACCCGGCTTCGAGAAGAACATAAAAAAATGCACAAGGACGAGGTTCCTCTGGAGGAACCTAAATTAAAGCCCTGGAAGGATAAGGCTAAAGCCGGCAAAGGGGTTCGCATTGAGGGTATGGATAACCTGTTAATCCGTTTTGCCAGATGCTGCAATCCTCTCCCCGGGGATCAGATTGTGGGCTTTATTACTCGGGGGCGGGGCGTGTCCATTCATCGGAAGGACTGTCCTAACATTTTGAGTCGTGAGGATTCTTTAGAGAGAGGTCTCAATGCCTCCTGGGAGCAGGACTCCAAGGTTTCTTATCCTGTGGAGGTGCAGATTACAGCCCTGGACCGTACTAACCTACTTCAGGAATTGGTGGCGGCAGTATCGGAAAGCAAGATTAACATTACGGCGGTGCACGGCCGGACTAATAAGAATCAGGTAGCCACTATTCATCTTACCATTGTGGTTCGGGACCTGGAGCATTTGCAGCATACTATGAACAGGCTGAGGAAGGTTAAGGACGTTTTTACCGTGGGAAGAACTACTTCCAATTAAGGAGATGTAAGTGAAGTGAGAGCAGTTGTGCAGAGGGTAAGCCGGGGAAGTGTTTTTGTAGAGGGTAAAGAAATAGGTTCCATCGGAAGAGGTGTGGTGGTGCTTTTGGGCGTGGGCATGGGAGATGACCTGTCCCATGCCCGTTTTCTGGCAGACAAAACAGCTAATTTAAGAATATTTGAAGACCTGGAGGGGAAGATGAACCTTTCTCTTTTGGATATACAGGGAGACGCTCTGGTGGTGTCCCAGTTTACTCTTTATGGTGACTGCCGCAAAGGCCGCAGGCCCAGCTTTATACATGCTGCCCCGCCAGAGGAGGCCCAAGGGCTTTATCTGAAATTTTGTGATTTTTTGAGGGAAACAGGGGTCAAGGTAGAAACTGGACAATTCCAGGCTATGATGAAGGTGGAAATCATAAATGAGGGCCCCGTTACTCTGCTTTTGGAGAAGTAGACCCTATTGATGCAGTGGTTGGTTATTTTTTTCTTTAGTAATTCGAATTCGGGGGACACCATACTTAATTACTATTCTCAATCGTTGACAAGCGGTTTAAAATTGTTTACAATCTATGCTATAAGTAAATTAGGAATAAAGGCATTGATCAGGAAGAGTAAGCAGACTTTACGGCATCAGGAAGGGGATAACGTGACTGAAATTATCCCTTGTTGGAAACTGCTGAAAAACCCCTGTTAGCCTCCTGCTGAAATCTTATGGAGAGTAGGCCCAGGACGGATTTCACCGTTAAAGAAAGAGATGATCCCCGGTCAGCTGGAAAAGAGGTTTTCTGGTGCCGTTAAGTTATGGGATATAAACAGGGTGGTACCGTGAGCAAGAGTCCTCGCCCCTGAAAAGAGTTTTCTTTTTCAGAGGCGAGATTTTTATTTTCAGAATTTTTCGTGGGCTTCCCTTAAAACAAGGATATGGTAAATCTTTAAATAAAATGTATTATTAAAAGCCAAGTGAATTAAATAAAAAAATAATAAAACTTGTGTAAACAGGAGGGAATCATATGCTGGCCAAGGCACCCCGGGGAACCCGGGATATACTGCCGGAGGAAGTGGAAAAGTGGTCAACCTTAGAGGCTTTTTTTCGGAATTTATGTAAAAATTATAATTATCGGGAAATCAGGACCCCCATTTTTGAACATACGGAACTTTTCAGCCGGAGTGTGGGGGAGGATACGGATATTGTGGGCAAGGAGATGTATACCTTTTTTGATAAGGGAAAGAGGAGCATGACTCTTCGGCCTGAGGGCACCGCTTCCACGGTGAGGGCTTTTTTAGAGCATAAATTGTATGCTCAGGCCCAACCCACAAAGCTATTTTATTTCGGACCTATGTTTCGCTATGACCGCCCTCAGGCCGGTAGATACCGGCAGTTCCATCAACTGGGAGCAGAGGTTTTTGGTTCTGTCAGTCCGGAAATCGACACTGAGGTTATTGCTTTGGCTATGGATTTCTTTCACAGTGTCGGGTTAAATCAATTATCTTTAGAAATCAACAGTGTAGGGTGTCCACAGTGTCGTCCCATTTATCGGGAGGAGATACAGAAAACGCTGGATAAATACCGAGGTGATCTTTGCCCCGACTGTCAGGGCCGTTTTGAGAACAACCCTCTACGCATTCTGGATTGTAAGGTGGAGAACTGTCAAGAAATAACTGAAACGGTTCCAGATATCTTGGATCATCTTTGTAGTTTTTGTGTTCAGCACTTTGAAGATGTTGTTTATTTTTTGAAGCTTTTGGATATTTCTTATCATATTAATCCCAAGCTGGTCCGGGGGTTGGACTATTATACTAAAACCGCATTTGAAATTGTGGATACCGGTCTGGGGTCGCAGAATTCACTGGGGGGAGGAGGCAGGTACGACGGTTTGGTGGAGACCTGTGGTGGAAGCCCAACTCCGGGAGTGGGTTTTGCCATTGGGGTAGAGCGGGTGCTCCTTTCCCTGGAACAGCAAAATATTCAAACGAAACTATTGGGAGTTCCCCGGATATTTGTGGCTGCGCTGGGGACAAAAGCTTCAGCCCGAGGCCTGCAGCTGATGACTGAACTTCGACGGCTGGGGATAGCAGCAGAAAAAGACTATCAGGACCGAAGCCTGAAGGCACAGATGAAACAAGCGGATCGGGTGGGAGCTTCTATTGTTTTAATCCTAGGGGAGGAAGAGTTGGAAAAGGGTAAAATAGTAATCAGAGATATGGTTAAAGGAGACCAGCAGGAGGTGGACCTGGAGGGGGTTACTGATTTTCTTAGAAGCAGCCTTTGATTCCTGTCTTTGGTTTTTATCTCTTTTTTTTAGGGTATAAGACCCTCACCTCTAAGCGTTAGCGTAGGTGGGGCTTATAATCAGGTGGAGTTGAGTCTCCTCCTGATTCCCCGATTTTTTAAGCTTGCTGATACGAGTTCACTTGTGGAAAAAGTGATGGTTAGAGAATGACAATATTTTTATGGAGGTAGTGAAGGATGAAAAAAACGCATGATTGCGGAACTCTCAGGTTAACAAATGTGGGAGATTCGGTTAGTTTAAGCGGTTGGATCCAGGTGCGACGGGATCACGGGGGGGTTATTTTTGTAGATTTAAGGGACCGAACTGGGATAGCCCAGGTGGTTTTTGACTGCGAAAGAAATAAGGAAATATTCCAATTGGCCCAAACTCTCCGCAGTGAATTTGTCATATCCATAGTAGGTGAGGTGACAGCTAGAAGCCAGGAAACGGTTAACCCTAAAATTCCCACCGGAGAGGTGGAAGTTTTTACAGAGGAACTAGAAATACTAAACGTATCTAAAACGCCGCCCATCTACGTGGAGGATGATAAAGATGTAGATGAAAACCTGCGGTTGAAATACCGCTACCTGGACTTGAGAAGACCGGAGATGCAGAAGAAATTGTTTATGCGTCATAATATTATCAAAAAAATTCGGGATTATCTGGATGATAAGGGCTTTTGGGAAGTGGAGACCCCGGTTTTAACCCGGAGCACTCCTGAGGGGGCCCGGGACTATCTGGTGCCAAGTCGAATGAAGCCCGGCAGTTTTTATGCTCTGCCCCAGTCTCCTCAGCTATTTAAGCAGCTCTTGATGGTGGCGGGGATGGAAAAATACTTTCAAATTGTCCGCTGCTTTCGGGATGAAGACTTGAGGGCAGACCGACAGCCGGAATTTACTCAACTGGATATGGAGATGTCCTTTGTGGATACAGAAGATATTCTAGCTTATATTGAAGGGCTGGTGCAGCATATCTATCGGGAGGTTTTAGGAGTGGAGCTGACCCTTCCCTTTCCCCGTATGTCCTATGGGGAAGCCATGGAACGATATGGCTCCGATAAACCTGACCTGCGATTCGGATTGGAGATTAAGGAGGTTTCTGACCTGGTTTCTGACAGCCAGTTTAAGGTTTTTACCGGTGCCATTAAAAAAGGAGGTATCGTTAGGGGAATTAACGCCAAAGGGGCAGCTTTTAGTCGAAAAGATGTGGATGACCTGACGGAATTCTGTATCCGTTTGGGTGCTAAGGGTCTGGCCTGGTTTATGGTGGGCCCTGAGGGATTGAAGTCTCCATTACTTAAATTTTTCACTTCTGAGAGGTTGGAGCAGTTGAGCCAGCGGATGGAAGCCCAAGAGGGTGATGTTCTGTTATTTGTGGCCGACGTCAAGGAGAAAGCAGAGGAAATTCTAGGGCATTTAAGAAATCAATTGGGCCATAAGATGGATTTAATCAAGGGGGGAGAAAATAATTTCCTTTGGTTGATAGATTTTCCATTACTGACCTATGACCCGGAGGAAAAAAGGTACGTGGCTAATCACCATCCATTCACCTCTCCCCGGGAGGAGGACATAAAGCTTATGGATAGTGAACCTGAAAAAATTCGAGCTCAGGCTTATGACCTGGTTTTGAACGGGTTGGAGGTGGGCGGTGGGAGTATTCGAATTCACCGCCGGGAAATGCAGGAAAAAATGTTTGAGCTTTTAGGTTTTTCCAATGATGAGGCCTATGAACAGTTTGGTTTTCTGCTGCAGGCCTTTGAATATGGGACACCTCCCCATGGGGGAATTGCTCTGGGACTTGATCGGTTGATTATGTTAATGCTGGGTGCTTCATCTATTCGAGAGGTTATTCCCTTCCCCAAAACTGCCGGAGGCAGCTGTCTTTTGACCGATGCTCCCGCTCCTGTTGAAGAAAAACAGCTGGAGGATCTACATATTGGACTCAAGCTGCCGGAAGGAGGGGCTTAACTCACTTTTTTTCAAATTGTTTGAACAAATCATGTATCACATTTGAGCCTCGGGAAATAATAAGTCCTGTAATCAAATAATCCAGGTATACAAAACTCACGGTAATATTAAGGAGAGTCAAAAGGCCGCTTTGGGTGACCAGACAGATGAGCATTCCTATAACGGCAGCTGCCTGTTTGCTTCCAATTTCCTTAAGGCCGGGGAAAATGGATTTGATGATTTCTGTCACAAATTCAACTATAAAGGCCAACACGGTTATTGTTGCTAGAGGTTCCATTGACATAATTCCACATCCTTTTTAAAAATGGTGAAAACACTTACTTGAGTATATTGGTATAAAAAGAAAACTATGTCATTTATTTTTACTTGCCTAATATTTTTGAATGTGATATTATAAGTTTACAAAAAAGTTTGAAAAAAGATAAACAAATTTAATATTATAAACTTTGAAGGGACCCTGCTGTGTGCGTATGACCCCGAGAAGTTTTGAGCTAACACTATGTTCATGGGAGCTTAACTCTATGTGTGGCGTATATGCCTTCTTTGAAAGGACATACAAAGCATGTAGGAGGGCACCCACCTGTGGGGGGAGCAGTTCAAAACAATCGGTTTCACGGCTCAGTGGGGTTTTTTATTGTTAAAAAAATTGTAATAAAAAGTGGGAAAAGCTATAATAATAGTTGGGTATGTTTTGGAGGTGATTTATATGATGGATGAAAGAAATAAAGAGTCTATAATTAACCGGTTGAGCCGGATTGAGGGTCAGGTTAAAGGTGTATCCCGTATGATAAAGGAGGAAAAATACTGTTCAGAGGTTTTGATTCAAATAGCAGCCACTCGATCAGCTCTGCACAGTGTGGGGGTACAGATGATAAAGGATCACTTAAGTCAATGTCTAGATACAGCCATTCGAGAGAACAGGAAAGATGAATTTGTTGAGGAGCTGGGAGAACTTTTTGCCAGGTATTTAAAATAATAATCAGCAGTTTATGGTAGGAAAGGAGGTGTGAAGGTTGCCAGCAAAAACAGTGCAAAAGCTTATAAAACTTTTAAAACAAAGAAACCAGGATTTAACCAATATCATGGATCAACTCCACCCCTCTGATTTGGCAGAAATTCTGGAGGGTCTGGAGGAAGAACAGCAGAAGGAACTCTTTGCCCTTTTAAGCGATGAGGAAGCTGCTCTGGTAATTCAGGAAATGGAGGATATTGACCAGGTTGCCCTCTTTAAGGTGCTGGACAAAGAGAGAGCCTCCTCTATTTTAAAGGAAATGTCCTCTGACGAGGCGGTAGACCTGTTAAGCGAGCTTTCCCAGGAGGACGCTCGGGAATTGCTGACCCGTATAGAAGATACGGAAGAAATTGAAGGCCTTTTAAAGTATGCGGAGGATACTGCCGGGGGTCTGATGACTACAGAGTATATCGCTCTTCCGGAAAACATGAATGTGGAAGAGGCTATTATAAGGCTCCGGGAAATAGCTGCAGAAGTAGAAACTGCTTACTATATTTATGTGATCGATGAAGAGAACCTTCTGATTGGAGTATTATCCTTAAGGGAGCTGATCAGTGCCAAAGACGGATCTTTGTTAAAAGATGTGATGAGGACCAACGTGATCAGTGTAGAGGTTGAGATTGACCAGGAGGAAGTTGCCCGTCTGGTTTCCCGTTACGACCTGTTGGCCATCCCCGTTGTGGACGAAAAGGGAAATATGCGGGGAATCATCACCGTTGACGATATCCTGGACGTTGTGGAGGAAGAGGCAACCGAGGATATATATCATTTTGTGGGAACATCGGAAGTTCGGGGCGTGGACCTTGTAAATGCCACGGTGTTTCAGGTGGCGGCCAAAAGGCTTCCCTGGCTTCTTGTCTGCCTGGTGGGCGGTTTAGCCTCCGGAAGAGTCATAGGGGTCTTTGAAGATACCCTGAAGGCCATCGTCGTTCTTGCCTTTTTTATCCCGGTAATAATGGATATGGGGGGAAACGTGGGCACCCAATCCTCCACAGTGTTTGTGCGAAGTTTGGCAACCGGGGAGATAGAGGCAAACGAAGTGTGGGGATACTTTTTTAAGGAAATTAGGGTGGGATTTCTTATGGGTACAGTCTGTGGTGTGATGGTCAGCCTGGCAGCTAATTTGCTAGAGCAGGGTCTTGCCCCATGGATTGGCGTGGTGGTGGGTATTGCCATGTTTTCCACAGTGACAGCAGCGGCAATCATCGGAACCCTGATTCCCCTATTGTTTTGGAAGATGGGAGCCGACCCGGCTCTGACTGCCGGACCTTTTGTGACAACTATAAAAGATATAACGGGTTTGATTATATTATTTTATACTGCTGTTTTATTTATGGATAAACTATTATGAGGATTAAATGATGTTATGAGTTTTACCAAATTTATTTTTTTTAAAAAATTCGAACATAGAGCAGAATGAAAGAAAAGAATGTAGAAATGCGAGGGAGGAAATTATTCATGTTATGGGATCAAAAAGGGATAGAGATGACTGAAAAAACCCTGGACCAGGCGGTTAAGAGAGGCGAAGAGCTGGGCATACAGCATTATGTGGTGGCTTCAAGTACTGGTTATACCGCCGGGCTTTTGGCTAAAAAGAAGGTGAACCTGGTTTGTGTTCGCTATCATATGGGGTTTAAAGAAGCAGGAAAGCAATTGATGTCGGAGGAAATTGAACAAGAGCTTAAGGGCCAGGGGGTGAAAGTGCTGACCACCACCCATCTGATGGGGGGTATTGACCGTGGTTTGGAAAACAAATTGGGGGGAGCGTATCCTCCCAGCATTGTGGCACATACTTTGAGGATGTTTGGCCAGGGTACTAAGGCAGCAGTTGAGATTTCTGTGATGGCCTTAGATGCCGGATTGATTCCTTATGGCAGCCCGGTGATTTCCATTGGAGGTTCAGGCCGGGGAGCAGATACTGCCCTGGTGATTCAGCCTGCCCATGCCAAGAATTTTTTTGATACTCAAATCAAGGAAACAATCTGTAAACCCCGGATTTTTTAAATCTTTCGATAATTTCGGAAGGATTTATGGATTCTTTAAAGAAAGGTATTATAAATATCATAAAAATCATACATAGTGACAAGAGTGTAAAATATTATTTTAGAATATTATTTCTGCCCAGGTCATACATTTACTAATATCCAAAAACTTAAGTTTTCTAGAGATTGGCAGGCAGGGGAAAATTAATATCCATAAAACCATTAGGAGGTTTCCATGGAACAAAGTGCCAAGCTGGTTCAATTTCTGTGTTTAACTTGTGGTCTGCAGGGTATGAAGGAATACAGCGCGGGAGAAGAGACAGAAACACTATTATGCTCCAGGTGCAGCAGTAAGGTTATATGTACTACAAAATTTTCAGAGGGTTCCATCATTTCTAATCTTTCTACAGCCAGATAATTTCATAAAAGTCAATGGAGGAATAGTTAATAACAGACGTGGGCCTCACTTTAGAATGAACATTCTTTGGGTCTAGAGTGGTAACTTATAAAGAACATAATGGGTGATTAAAAAGCAGGTATTAATTGGTTAACCGATTAATACCTGCTTTTTAATTATTTATATTTATTTTTAAAATTTTTTTAAAGCAGCAGGAATTTTAGAAAATAGAACGAATTAGAAATGGAAGTGGTGGAAAGTGGTGTAAAGTGGGTCAATAATATTCAAAGCGGTGGTAATGAATATGTTAATGGGAGAATATCAACATTCCATAGATGGAAAAGGGAGAATAATTATTCCCGCTCGCTTCAGAGAAGAACTGGGAGATAAATTTATTATAACCCGGGGACTGGATAGCTGTTTGTTTGTGTATCCTCAAGGGGAGTGGGAGAAATTAGAAAAAAAGCTTAAGGCTTTGTCCTTCACTAAGGCTGATGCCCGGGCTTTTACTCGGTTTCTTTTTTCAGGAGCGGTGGAGTGTGACACTGATAAGCAGGGTCGGGCCCTTATACCACAGAATCTCAGGGAACATGCGAATTTAGATAAAGAAGTGATCGTCATCGGAGTCTCAAGCCGGGTAGAGATTTGGAGCCGTGAGGATTGGGAAAAATATAAGGAAGAAGCAAACCTGTCCTTTGAAGAGATTTCTGAGAAAATAGCAGATCTGGATTTAGATATTAGTCTATAAAGGAAGGGAGTTCCTTCAAATGCATGTTCCTGTTTTGTTAAAGGAAGTAATAGAGCATTTAAACTGTGAAACCGGTAAAAAATTTTTAGACTGCACCCTGGGACAGGGAGGCCATTCACGAGAAATTTTAGAAGCTGTTGGCCCTGGGGGTTTTTTGTGGGGATTGGACCAGGATCAAAGAGCGCTGGACAATGCTAAAAAAAATCTTTCTCCTTACTCTAATTTTAAGCTGATTCAGGGAAGCTTCAAAGATTTGAGCCAAATAGCACAGGATGAAGGGATTAATGCTTTGGACGGGATTCTTTTCGATTTGGGGATATCGTCGGCACAGTTGGACAGCCTGGAAAGGGGTTTTACCTATCAGCAGGAAGCTCCATTGGACATGCGAATGGACCTCAGCCAGAAAACAACTGCCCAGGATTTGGTGAATGAACTTTCAGAAAGAGAATTAGTGGAAATTATTAAAAATTTTGGAGAGGAATTATGGGCTCGTCGGATTGCCAAGTTTATAATTCGAGAGAGAAAAGAGAAGAGAATAAAAACCACCGGTCAGATGGTGGACATTATAAAGGCAGCTATACCGGCCAGGGCCAGAAGGAAGGGTGGTCATCCCGCCAGGCGTACTTTTCAGGCCTTGAGAATCGCTGTAAATCAGGAGCTGGAGAGTTTAAGCCGGGGCCTGGAGGCATCTATAAGTATTTTAAAGCCTAAGGGAAGGCTGTGCGTAATTTCTTTTCATTCCCTGGAGGATAAGATTGTTAAAAAATTTTTTGGGGATAAATCTCGGGGGTGTGTTTGTCCCCCACAGATGCCAATCTGTAACTGCGCACAGAAACCAGAGCTGAAAATAGTTAACAGGAAACCAATTTTGCCCGAGCCGGAAGAGATCCAGGTAAATCCTCGGTCCAGAAGTGCAAAGTTGAGAGTTGGAGAAAAAATAGACGAAAGTTCTAAAAAAAGGGGCAGGTGAATAACCTTGTTAGTAGCGAAACAAAGACAGTTCCAATACCAGACTGATTATAAAGGACAGCAGGATTATCAACCTCAGAGTAAAATTAAACTTAAAAACAATAAGTTACTAAAAATATTTTGTTTCTTATCACTGTTTATCCTTTTAGGAATGGCCATCACTCTGGTTAGTCACTACAATCGGGTCATAGCAATAAACAATCAAATTATTCAGCACGAAAGACAGCTCAACGCTCTTAATGAAGAACAGGAGTCTTTAAAGATTCAGATTGCTCAGTTGAGTACTTTAAGAAGAATAGAGGATATTGCTATTAATGAAATCGGAATGTATTATCCCCAGGAAGGTAGTGAAAAGAGCCTAGTCGCTACAACCAACTGATAAAACACAGGAGGGTTAGTGTATTGAGTAAACAATCTCTACCTACTATAACCTTTAAAAAACGACTAATCTTCCTCTTCCTTATAATTTCTTTGAGTATGTTTATGCTCATTGGCAGGCTGGCCTGGATTCAACTGGTTAAGGCAGAAGAACTTCAGCAGGAGGCCCGGGATCAATGGAATAGGGGGATTACTGTTTCTGCTCTTCGGGGCACCATTTATGACCGCAATGGAAGGATTTTAGCGGGCAGCGCTACTGCAGAGACGGTGGTAGCTATTCCCAGACAGGTGGAGGACCCGGAGGAAACCGCCCGGGCATTAGCCCCTGTACTGGAGATGACCCAGGAGAGGCTGGTAGAGATTTTAACCCAGCAAAGTGCCTTGGTGTACGTGAAAAGAAAAGTGGATGAAGAAATTGCCCGCGAGGTACGGATGTTAGACCTGCCGGGCATTGATTTTGCCAAGGAAAGTAAGCGTTTTTACCCAAATGATAGTTTGGCCTCCCATGTTTTAGGGTTCGTGGGTATTGATGAAGGCCTGGCCGGCCTGGAATACTATTACGAGGAAGAATTAAAAGGTACTGACGGACGGATTATTTATCAGGCAGACGCCCGGGGAATTCGAATGCCCCAGGGTATTCAACAATATATGCCCTCAACTCCAGGGCTGGAAATGGTTTTAACCCTGGATGAGACTATTCAATTTATTGTGGAAAGGGAACTGAACAAAGCACTGCTGGAGTATGATGCAGAAAGTGTCCTGGCCATAGCTGTTGACCCTAAGACAGGGGAAGTGCTGGCATTGGCTAAAAAGCCGGATTATGATCCCAACCGTTACTATGATTACCCGGAAACCAGTTGGCAGATTACCCCAATATTTGCTACATTTGAACCGGGTTCTACTTTTAAATTAATGACCCTGGCTGCTTCTATTGAGGAGGGTCAGTATAATATGAACGAGAGTTTCTTTTGTCCTGGCCATGCTACCGTTTCAGGCCAACTTATACGATGCTGGACCTCTGATCGGGGTGGTCACGGCAGTATAAACTTTCTGGAGGTGGTTCAGGGTTCCTGTAACCCTGGATTTATTACTCTGGGCCAGAGGTTGGGGGAAGAAGATATGATTAAGTACCTCCATGCTTTTGGTTTTGGATCCCGGACCGGCATTGATCTGCCGGGGGAAGGGCTAGGAATCTTATTTACCCCTGAACAAATGGGGCCGGTGGAACTGGCCACTACATCTTTTGGCCAGGGGGTTTCGGTAACTCCCCTTCAGCAGGTTATGGCGGTAGCTGCCATGGCTAACGGGGGGAATCTCTTACGGCCTTATATAGTTAAGGAATTTCGGGATGAGCACGGAAATGTGGTAAAAAGAAATGAACCTGAAATAATTCGACAGGTGCTTGCGCCTGAAACCTCTGAACAGGTTACCTGGATTATGGAAACTGTGGTACAGGAGGGAAGCGGATTAAATGCTTATATAGAAGGATACCAGATTGCTGGGAAGACAGGAACTGCGCAGAAGGTAGGCGATGGCCGCTATCTGGCCGGGAAAAACATTATGTCCTTTGTGGGTTTTGTGCCGGCAGATGATCCCCAGATTCTCCTTTTTATTGCTGTGGATGAGCCTAAACGGGGGCCTATGTGGGCATCTCAGATTGCTGCCCCTATTTTCCGTAATATGATGGTGGATATCTTAAATTATTTGAATATACCTCAACAGGCGGCAGAGGAACAAGAGGTGCGAACCGTAAGTGTCCCGGATATGGTGGGTATGACTATTGATGAAGCCAGTGCCGGGGTTAATAATGAAGGATTGATCTTAAAAATTGTGGGAGAGGGAGATGTGATTGCTCGGCAGACACCTAAGCCTGGAGCTCTGGTGCCTATTCAGACAAATATTTTAGTATATGTGGGAGAGGAGACCATGGAGGATTCAGAAGAAGTGTTGGTTCCCGACCTGCAGGGGAAAACTCTTAGGGAAGCAGGGGAGATTCTCAGTTGGATGGGTTTAAAGCTGTATCCCGTGGGAACAGGAATAGCTGTTAAGCAGGAGCCGGCCGCCGGGTTCAAAGTAAATGTAGGAAGTACAGTAACGGTGGAGTTTAATTCTCCCGTACAATAAAATGTAAAAAGAAGAGGGTTGGGGTAGTCTCACCTTGAACCCTCCTTTTATTTTATAAAAAAAATGTTTCTTTTTATCTCTTTAATTATAAAATATAGAATATGAGCAATAATACTTTATTGATATTATTCATGATAGGAAAGGGAAAATATGAAACTAAGCCAACTTTTGAAAAGTCTGATGGTTAAGAGTCTGGAAAAATACCAGGACTTTGAAGTGACAGGTATAACTCACTTTACGGAAAAAATTCAACCCGGTGGAATTTTTGCCTGTCTTCCTGGAACTCAAGATCATGGAATAAAGTTTATTCCTCGGGCTCTGGAGAAGGGGGCCCGGGCAGTACTTACTGATATTAAAGAAGTACAGGTTCCCGGAGCTGTAAAGATTCTGGTTCCTGAAGTTCGCGAAGCCCTGGCGGTACTTTCAGCTAAATTCTTTGACTTTCCATCTACCAGGCTTCGGATGATTGGTGTTACGGGAACAAACGGTAAGACTACTACCTCTTATTTAATTGAGCTGCTTCTGGCGCAGAGGGAACAGAAAACTGGCCTTATTGGGACTATTCAGTATAAAATTGGTGAAGAAATGCTTCCGGTGCTGGCCACTACACCGGAAGCTCCAGATCTTCAGTCTATTCTTCGGCAAATGGAACAACAGGGGGTCAGCTGCGTTTCCATGGAGGTTTCCTCCCATGCCCTGGAACTGAAGAGAGTATCTGGCTGTGATTTTGATATTGCAGTGCTCACCAATGTAACTGAGGACCATCTGGATTTCCATCAGACTTTTGAGAGTTACCTCAATGCTAAGGGAAAATTTTTTTCACGCATGGGAAATGCATATGAAAAATCTGGAAGGCCGAGGGTGGCAGTATTGAACCGAGATGACCCCAACTTCCCTTTCTTTTATGAGCAGGCCGGGGTGCAGATTGTAACCTACAGTATCAAAAGACCCGCAGAGGTTAGGGCTAAAAATATTCTTATCCGGGATGAAGGAGCCTCTTTTTATGTGGAGAGCCCCTGGGGTGAAGGACCTATAAATTTGAAATTAACGGGTCTTTTTAATGTTTATAATGTGCTGGCTGCTTTGACGGTAGCTTTAGTGGAGGGATTGGACTTTGAGGCTTCCAAAAAAATACTGGAGAATGTACATGGGGTCCCCGGGCGTTTTGAAAAGATTAATCTAGGGCAGGATTTTACGGTTATTGTAGATTATGCCCATACTCCGGATGGTTTAGAGAATGTTTTGAGAACGGTCAAGGAATTTGCTCAAAACAAGATTATTACGGTATTTGGCTGTGGAGGGGACCGGGACCGCACTAAGAGGGCACCCATGGGGGAAATTGCCGGTTTCTATAGTGATTTTTGTATATTGACTACCGATAATCCCCGCAGGGAGAACCCGTATCAGATTTTTAGAGAAGTAGAACCGGGCCTTTTGAAGGTCAAGGGTAAAGAGGGTTACCAGGTCTGCTTAGACCGCTTTGAAGCTATCACCCGGGCTATTCAACTGGCTGAGGCTGGAGATGTGGTGGTAATTGCAGGGAAGGGTCATGAAGATTATCAGATATTTAAGGACAGTACTATACATTTTGATGACCGGGAAACAGCCCGGGATATAATCCGCCGAAGGTTGGAAGGCTGACGGAGGGTTTTGGCCTGGCTGTCTTAAGGGAGGGGGTAATATATTATGGATTTAACCATTGAGGAAATATTAAAAGTGACCAAAGGAGAACTGCTGCAGGGTAACGTTTCCCGTCCCCCCACTGGTTTTTCCATTGACACCAGGACCCTAAAATCCGGTGAGTTTTTTGTGGCCCTGAAGGGGGAGCATACCGATGGTCATAAGTTTTTGAGTCTGGCAGCACAAAGGGGAGCATCGGGAGCCCTGGTTTCAGAGTTGACTTCCTATAAAATACCCCAAGAATATGTTCTGGTCCGGGTAAAAGATTCTCTAAAGGCCCTTCAGGATATTGCGGCCTATTACCGACGAAAGCTTCCTGTACGTATCATTGGAGTCACGGGAAGTTCAGGAAAGACGACCACTAAGGACTTGATTGCCGGTGTCCTGGAGAAACGTTTTCATACTCTGAAAACTCTCGGAAATTTGAACAATCATCTGGGTTTGCCATTAATGCTGTTAAAGCTTACTTCACAACACCAGGCAGCAGTACTGGAGATGGGTATGAGCGGTCGGGAAGAAATACGATTTTTAGCCCGGCTTTCTGCACCAGAAATTGGAATTATCACTAATATCGGAGAAGCCCACTATGAACTATTGGGTTCCCGTGAAGCAATCGCCGAAGCCAAGGGGGAACTGCTGGAGGAGATGGGTCCCGATGGCACCGCCATTTTAAATGGTGATGATTTCAGACAGCAGGAATTGGCCAAAAAATTTCCCGGGAAGGTCATTTTTTACGGCATGGGGACAAAAGCTGAGATAAAAGCTTTTGAGCTGCGGTCTATCCAGGAAGGCCAGGAACGGGGAACTGCTTTTGCTGTGCAAATTGCCGGCAGCAGGGAGGAGTTTATTCTTCCTTTGGTCGGGGAGCATAATGTTTATAATGCCCTGGCTGCAGTGGCCTGCGGTCTGCACCTGGGGCTGAACCCGGAGGAAATTCGGCAGGGGCTTTGGGATTTTAGTATGTCAGCCATGAGAATGGATATTCAGCAGTATGCTTCAGGGATTACCGTGATAAATGATGCCTATAATGCCAACCTGTCCTCTACCAAGGCTTCCCTGAAAACTTTGTCCCAGGTGGGTCGGGGGCATCGTTGTTTTGCAGTCCTGGGGGATATGTTGGAACTGGGAGATATTCGGGAAGAATGTCACCGGGAGGTAGGCCGCGAAGCTGTCCGGATGGGAATTCATTGTCTACTTGGAATGGGGCCCCTGATGTCTTACGCGGTGGAAGAGGCCAGGAAACATGGGTTGAAGGAAGCTGAACATTTTGAGGAGCACCCTTCACTTTGTCGAGAACTAATAGATAAAATAATGCCTGGGGATTATATACTGATTAAGGGTTCCCGGGGAATGAAGATGGAAAAAATTGTAGAATGTTTATCAAAAAATCTAGCAGAACCGGGGAAATAAGATGAATATAGATTTTTACTATACCATGGTTTTTGCATTCGTAATAAGTATTATTATGGGTCCTGTGGTAATTCGCATTATTAAAAAATATAAGATGGGTCAGCAGGTTAGAGATGATGGCCCTAAAAGCCATTTGAAAAAGACGGGGACCCCCACCATGGGAGGAGTTATTTTTCTTTTTTCCTTTCTGATTACCTTTCTGTTTTTTATCCCCAAGACCCTGGAGGTATTTTTAATCCTTCTAGTGATGTTGGGAAACGGGGCTATAGGCATGTTGGACGATCTTACCAAGTTTGCCCGACGACGTTCCCTGGGGTTAAAGGCTCGAAATAAACTTTTGGGACAGGGCATTATGGTGATTGTACTGTTCTTAATCTTATGGGCTACCGGTCACAGCACCATTGTGGAAATTCCCTTTGGAGGGCCATCTTTTAATTTGGGAATTTTTTATCCATTTCTGATGCTGTTTATCGTTATTGGAGCTTCCAATGCCGTTAACTTGACCGATGGTCTAGATGGCCTGGCTGCAGGGACTGCCAATATCAGTTTATTGGCTTACCTGTTCATTGCTCTAAGCCTTGGAATGGCGGATATCGCCTTTTTTTGCGCAGCCATGGTAGGGGCCTGTTTTGGTTTCTTAATTTTTAATTTTCACCCGGCAAAAATATTTATGGGGGATGTGGGTTCACTTTCACTGGGAGCGGCCCTTGGAACTATAGCCATTCTTACTAAAACAGAGATACTTTTTGTTATCATTGGAGGTATTTTTGTCATCGAAACCTTATCGGTAATTATTCAGGTTATTTCCTACCAGGCTATTGGCAGAAGAGTATTTAAAATGAGTCCTCTGCACCACCATTTTGAACTGAGCGGTTGGAGTGAATGGAAAGTAGTGGCGGTTTTTTGGGGAGCAGCCTTTATCCTTTCTTTTTTTGCTCTCTTTTCCATGGGAGCCTAAATACTTGTCCTTTAGGAGGAAATTATAGCTAATGGAGCTTAAACATAAAACAGTGGTAGTTATTGGTATGGGACTGAGCGGAGTATCCGCTGCCCGGCTGCTGGCACAAAAAGGGGCCAGGGTAATCATAAATGACTATAAGTCCAGGGAGGAGCTAACTCCCTGCCTGGAAGCTTTAAAACCTTATCCGGATATCAAGATTGTAACCGGGGGACATCCTGAGGGGATTGTTAACACCGGAACAGACCTGGTGGTAAAAAACCCCGGGATCCCTATGGATATTAAGCCTCTGAAAAGAGCTGGCGAACTGGGGATAAAGGTGATAACCGAAGTGGAACTAGCCTACTTATTTACCCGGGCTCCTATCATTGGGATTACCGGGACCAATGGCAAGACTACTACTACTGCACTTTTAGGGGAAATTTTTAAAGAGGCTGGGAAAAAAGTTTATGTAGCGGGGAACATTGGAGTCCCCTTGTGTGACATTGCTGAGAAAGCCTCTGCGGATTCATGGATTGTGGCGGAACTGAGCAGCTTTCAGTTAGAGGGGATAGAGAAATTTAAGCCAAAAATTAGTGCCATTCTAAACATCTCTGAGGATCATATGGATAGACACGAAACCCTGGGAGATTACCTGGATGCCAAAAAAAGGATTTTTCTAAATCAAAAGGATAATGATTTCTGTGTGCTGAACCAGGACGATCTGCTCTTGTCTGAAATAGCCGTAGGTGGACAGGTGAAGAGTCAGGTAGTACCTTTTAGTAGGCAAAGAACATATAAAAATGGAATCTACGTCAAAGACCAGCATATTGTTATTAGTAAGGAGGGCAAACTTATTTCCGTATGTCCCCAAGGGGAGGTGGCGCTTCCGGGAAAACATAATCTTGAAAATGTTCTGGCCGCCACTGCAGCGGCCTATGCCGCAGGCATTAAACCGGAGATCATAGGAAAAACCCTGAGGACCTTTAAGGGAGTAGCTCATCGGTTAGAAAGTGTAGGAAAATTCAAGGGTATTGTTTTTATCAATGATTCTAAGGGAACAAATGTGGAAGCTACCATAAAAGCTCTGGATTCTTTTAGCCAGCCAATTATTTTAATTGCCGGCGGGAAGGACAAGGGGGGAGAGTTTAATTCACTGTCCTTACACATTAATAAAAAAGTGAAGCACTTGATTCTTCTTGGGGAAACCAGCAGTAAAATAATTCAGGCTGTTGAAAATGAGGGTTTTACGGATTACAGCCGGGTACAGGATCTGGATGAAGCTGTAACCATGGCTTACCAGTTAGGGAAGGAGGGGGATTTGGTTCTCCTTTCACCGGCATGTGCCAGCTGGGATATGTTCAGAAGTTACGAAGAACGAGGTAATGAATTTAAGCGGGCTGTTAGAAGCCTGGGGAGGAAGATGGGATGAAAAAGATGAAGGGGAAGCCCCCGGATTTTATCATATTTTTTATCACCTTGGTACTGGTAGGCCTGGGCCTGGTTATGGTTTTTAGTGCCAGTGCTTATACCGCCGGTGAACTTCGGGGGGACGGTTATTTTTTTCTAAAGCGACAGGCATATTGGGCTTTTTTTGGACTGATAGCCATGGTGTTTTTGGCCAATTATGATTATCGGAAGTTGAAAAAATATACCAAGTTAGCTCTTATTATCAACTTTGTGCTGTTGGCATTGGTTTATGTACCCGGAATTGGGGTGAAACTCAGCGGAGCCTCCCGTTGGATTGGTATCATGGGTTATACCATTCAGCCTTCAGAATTTACCAAGCTGGCCCTGATACTTTTTGCCGCGGCGTTTCTATCCCGGGAAAATGTTAATGTAAAAAAATTTTGGATAGGGGTCGTTCCTCTATTGGCAGTAATGGGGGCATCCTTCCTATTAATATTGAAACAGCCGGACTTGGGTACCGCCATAGCTATTGCGGGGACGGTAATGGTAATTTTATTTGTAGCGGGGATGGAAGGAAAGCATTTTTTTCTTTTAGGAATTACAGGACTGCCCCTTTTGGGATACCTGGCTCTGGCGGAGGAATATCGCCGCCGGCGCTTTTTGGCTTTTTTGGACCCCTGGGAGGACCCGTTAGATACAGGATATCATATTATTCAGTCCCTTTATGCTCTGGGTCCCGGCAGACTTTTTGGAGTAGGGCTGGGAAGAAGTCGGCAGAAGTTTTTCTATCTTCCGGAACCCCACAGTGATTTCGTCTTTGCTATGATCGGTGAAGAGCTGGGGTTTATCGGGGGAGTTACGGTGATTTTTTTATTTTTTCTGCTAATCTGGAGAGGATTCAAACTGGCCTTGATGGCCCCGGATATGTTCGGAAGCCTTTTGGCTTCAGGAATTGTATCCATGATTGCCATCCAGGTAGTGATTAATATCGGGGTGGTTACCGGTTCAATTCCAGTCACAGGGATTAACCTTCCCTTCATTAGTGCTGGGGGAAGTTCACTTTTCTTTATGCTCTCTTCTATAGGAGTGCTATTAAACATATCCAAATATTCCCAGTATTAGGAACCATTATTTTTTTTCTTTAGACAGGTCTTTTATATTATGATAATATTAATGTGGTGTTATGTAAATGATATTTTACTCAGGGACCATCTTAAAATACTAAGTTTAGCGGGAAGGAAGGATGGAATGAATGAGGATTGTACTGACCGGCGGCGGCACCGGGGGTCATGTTTATCCGGCGTTGGCGGCAGCACGGTACATAAAAGAGCAGGAACCAACAGCGGAAATACTTTTTATGGGGACTGAAAAAGGGCTGGAAAGCCAAATCATTCCTGATGCAGGCTTTCCCCTGGAGACAATCAGCGCCAAGGGTCTTTCTCGAAAGATATCTCCGGATTTGATTAAAACATTTTTTTCAACTTTCCGGGGAGGGTGGGAAGCTAAGAAAATTTTAAAAAGATACAGGCCTCAGTTGGTTATGGGTACCGGAGGGTACGTATGTGGACCGGTAGTTTTTTCTGCTTCACTGATGGGAATCCCCTGCTTACTTCACGAACAGAATGTTATTCCAGGAATGACAAACCGCATGCTTTTTCCCTTTGTAAAAAAGGTATGTTTGTCTTTTGATGCCTCACAAAAATATTTTAAAGATACTTCAAAAACTATAGTTACCGGTAACCCCAGAGCTTCTGAGGTGGTGGGTATTTGCCGGGAGGAGGGAATAAAGGCTCTAGGATTAAATCCTAATAAAAAAACGGTTTTAATTGTAGGGGGAAGCCGAGGGGCGGAGAGGATTAACCAGTGTGTAACCGCAATTCTTCCTGATCTGGCAGCCTTTTCTAAGGTGCAATTTATTTATGTTACTGGAAATATATATTATAATCAAGTGATGGATAATAAAAATATAAAGGAAATCGCAGGTTATCATAATCTTTTTATTCGATCATACATAGCACAAATGCCTTTGGCTCTGGCAGCCACTGATTTGATAATAAGCCGGGCGGGTGCTACCATGTTGGCGGAAATTACTGCCCGAGGGATTCCTTCGGTTTTAATCCCTTCTCCCAATGTGACCAATAACCATCAGGTACTAAATGCCCATGTTTTGGCAGATGCCGGGGCAGCAGAGATGATATTGGAGAGGGATTTAACCGGGGGGCTCTTAAGGGATGTTATATTTAAGCTGTTAAAAGATACAAAAGGATTGGGAACTATGTCTCATAAAAGCAGAGATTTAGGATATCCTGATTCTGCCCATATGGTTTACAGGCAAATCAAGGAGTATCTCAAGTGAGTATTTGTTGTCTTAGTTCCTTGGAGCTCTAACGACATATAAGGACAAGCAGGAAAAGCACACAAAAAGAACTCTTAGCATAGAATAAAAATAAATAATATAAGTTTTAAACACTAATATATATTGTAAAAAAATATGGAGGATTAGAAAATTGACCCAATTAGCGGTCGGGCTGCAGGAAATAGCCCCTGGCTTTATCAAAACTCAAGAACCCATGAGAAAACATACATCTCTACACATCGGTGGATCGGCAGATTACCTGGTTGTTCCCCAAGGAATTGATCAGTTGAAAGCCCTTCTTCGCTTTTCTCAGAAAGAATTTGTGCCTTTATTTATTTTAGGAGGTGGAACAAATCTTTTGGTAAGCGATAAAGGAATTCGGGGAATTGTGGTTAAGCTTGATGAGTCCTTTAAAA
Source organism: Candidatus Contubernalis alkalaceticus (assembly GCF_022558445.1). Classification (NCBI taxonomy): domain Bacteria; kingdom Bacillati; phylum Bacillota; class Dethiobacteria; order Dethiobacterales; family Dethiobacteraceae; genus Candidatus Contubernalis; species Candidatus Contubernalis alkaliaceticus. The sequence continues at coordinate 2,515,141 of NZ_CP054699.1, read as the reverse complement.
AAATCCAATTTGATGGGTCCAGGCTTAACGTAGGTGCTGGTGTATCACTGCCTGTTCTGGCATTTAGAGCTGCCAGGCAGGGTCTTTCGGGACTGGAATTTGCCGGAGGGATTCCCGGGACTATAGGAGGTGCCGTGGTCATTAATGCCGGCGCTTATGGAGATTGTATGGCTCTTGTAATCCGTTCTGTAACGGTGCTTACCTGGGAGGGGGAAGTCTTGGAAATTCCGGCACATCAGCTGAATTTTAGTTACCGCTGTTCCGGTCTGTTGAAGAAGAACTGGATTGTGCTGGAATCCCACTTACAGCTGGTTCCGGGAAATCCTATAGCAATTCGAAAACGGATGGAGAGTTATTTAGCCCAGAGAAGGGCTAAACACCCCACGGAACCCAGTGCTGGGAGCGTGTTCAAAAATTTGCCCGAGGAACCCGCCGGCAGTCTCATAGAAGGGGCCGGTTGTAAGGGGCTCAGGGTAGGAGATGTCCAGGTTTCCTTAAAACATGCTAATTTTATTGTGAATCTTGGGAGAGCAACCTTTAAAGATTATCTAAAAGTGATATTAATGGTCCAAAAAAAGGTATTTGAAAAATATGGAGTTTGGTTGAACCCGGAAATCAATATGGTGGGAGAAGAGAGCTAGCAGGGGAGTGAATTTACATGGAAAAATTTGTTATCTCGGGCGGATTAAACCTGTCAGGGAAAATACGGATTAAGGGTGCTAAAAATTCTATACTGCCAATCTTGGCCGGAAGCCTTCTCACTTCCGAGAGGGTTGAGATAAAAGACGTACCAGATATAAGTGATGTTAAAGTGATGTTAAAAATTTTAGAGTGCCTGGGGGTAAGGATATCTTGGAAGGAAGACCTTCTAATTCTGGAGCCGGGGTCTCTTTATACTTCTGAAATTCCTGAAACATTAATGTGTGAAATGAGGTCCTCAATCTTTCTTATGGGACCATTGTTGGGCCGGCTGGGGAAAGTAAAAGTATCATATCCCGGCGGTTGTGACATTGGCCCCCGGCCTATTGACCTGCATCTGAAAGGATTGGCCTCCATGGGAGTGAAAATACTGGAGGAAAATGGCTGTGTGCAGGCTGAGGCAAAAACTCTTAGGGGAAGTGATATTCACCTGGATTTCCCCAGTGTAGGGGCCACAGAAAATATTATGATGGCTGCAATTTACGCAGAAGGAAGTACCCTGATACATAATGCAGCCAAGGAACCTGAAATTATAGATTTACAGAATTTTTTAAATAAAATGGGAGCGAAAATAAAAGGTGCTGGAACAGACACCATAAAAATAGAGGGAGTTAAAAGTTTAAATGACGTTAACTATACCTTGATTCCCGACCGAATTGTGGCCGGTACTTTGGTAATTGCGGCGGCGATTACCAGGGGAGAATTGATTTTGGAAAACGTCATACCGGAACACTTGGAGGCGGTTACTGCCAAACTTCAGGAGGCGGGTGTAGAAATCTGGGAGGAGCAGGATACTCTTCATGTCAGAGGAGGAAACATTAAAGCCATTCAATCTGTGCGAACTCTCCCCTATCCTGGATTCCCAACGGATATGCAGGCTCAAACTATGTCTCTTTTAACTCTGGCTAAAGGCAACAGTACAATTATAGAAAATGTATTTGATGGGCGATTTAGTCAGGTGGGTGAATTGAAAAAGATGGGTGCCCGGATTTCTGTTCAGGGACGTTCCGCCATAATACAGGGAGTGGATCAGCTAAAGGGTGCAGTAGTAAATGCTCCCGATTTGAGAGCCGGTGCAGCGTTGGTTCTGGCGGGCTTATCTGCCCAAGGTCAAACTATCATTAAAGAAATTCATCATATTGACCGGGGTTATGAAAAATTTGAGGAAATCCTGCAGCAGTTAGGAGCCAATATAAAAAGGGTAGGAGCCCAGGATGAGAATTTTTAATTTTTAATGGAAAACGCCTTTACTTGAAGGCGTTTCCATTAAAAAGAGGTGAAATTATGGACAAGCCTTATAATCAATACGGCTACCGGGAACCGGAAAAAGAAAAAGTTCAAGGTAAAGTTAGAAAAAGAAAGGGTTTGTATTTTGTTCTCCTTTTAGTTTTTTTAATTATACTTGCATTTGTAGTCTTGTTTTACTCTTCTCTTTTTGAACTGGAGGGGGTGGAACTGGAGGGGCTGGATCGCATAGAAACAGAGGAGATCATACGGACATTAAGGCTGAGGCGGGGAATGAATATTTGGGAGGTTAATACCCGTCTTATAAAAGCTCATTTGGAGGACATGCCATTGGTGTTTTCAGCCGAGGTAAGGTATCGTTTCCCCCGGTCCATTGTGGTTTCCATAGTAGAAAAGGAGCTGGTAGCTTTAGCTCCATATCAGGACAAATACCTTGAGCTGTCCCAAGATGGAACGCTGCTGGGGATTGTTGAAGGTATGAAGGAGGAAAAACCTCTGCTGACAGGGATGGATTTCAGTCAGCCTTATATTGGGAAGGTGCTGCCGGTGGAACAGAATCAGAGCTTCAAGGAGATACTGGAAGTGCTGCCGCTGATGTCTGAGGAGGAAATATCCATATTGTCTGATTTTAATGTATCCAACCCCTTAAATTTAGTAGTTTATACCTTAGATGGTACGGTTATTTGGATGGGTACCGGAGATTACCCTGAAAAGATTCGGATGATTCCGGAGGTGCTTATGGAGATTCAACATAGAGAACAGGAACCCAGTTATATAGACTTAAGAGTTCCTCACTTTCTATCAAAGTGAAGAATTAGCAATATTTTTAAGTACGGTAAAAATTATACTGTGTAAAAAAAGGGAATTTTTAATAATGTGTTGAACTACAATTATATAGGTTTTATGTAATGTAGGTTTCGGGGGAGGTTCAAAGGTGACAAAAAAAAATATCGTAGTTAGTATGGATATAGGAACTTCAAACATTAGAGTTATTGTTGGAGAAATTACTCAGGATCATACCTTAAATATTATAGGTGTAGGCACCAGTCCTTCCGGAGGTCTGCGTAAAGGAATTATTGTAGATCTGGATAAAACAATACAGAACATGAATGAAGCGGTTTCCGAGGCAGAACGCATGGTAAATATGGAAATTAATTCAGTTTTTTTGGGTATGGTTGGCACGCATATTACCTTAATCAACAATCGGGGTGTGGTGGCTGTTACCGGGGAGGACAAAGAGATTACTCTGGAGGATGTAGACAGAGTAATTCAGGCTTCCCGGGTTATTGCTATGCCCCCGGACAGGGAAATTATTGATATAATTCCCCGTCAGTTTATTGTGGATGGTTATGATGGAATCCGGGATCCCGTGGGAATGGTAGGGGTAAGATTGGAAGTTGAAGCTATGATCATAACCGGGGCAGTTACCTCCATTAGGAATTTAATGCGCTGTGTTAACCGGGCAGAACTGGAGGTGGATGGCGTAGTTCTCAACTGTCTGGCCAATGCTCAGGTTCTTTTATCTGAGGACCAGAAGGAGTTGGGAGTGGCTCTCATCGATATCGGTGGAGGTACAACAGAGGTGGCCATGTTCCAGCAGAACGCCTTGAAAGACGTAACCGTACTGCCTATGGGTGGGGATCATATTACCAACGATATTGCTGTAGGCCTCCGCACTACCATTGAACAGGCGGAAAAGTTAAAAGTTAAATATGGAAAGGCTTTGGTTTCTATGGTGGAATCCGAAGAAGATATAGAGGTTACCAGTGTGGGGGGAAAGGAAAACCGCAGGATTAATGAAAGAATTCTTTGTGGAATTATAGAACCCAGAGTTCAAGAAATATTACTTCTTGCCAGGGAAGAATTGGAAAAGATGGGTCACTTGAAATCTCTTCCAGCGGGGATTGTGTTGACCGGTGGGGCTTCTTTAATGAAGGGAGTTACAGAGATGTCTGAGGAAATATTTGAATCTCCTGTTCAACTGGCTCAACCAGATTACATTGGTGTCAGCAGCCCGGTATTTTCTACAGGTGTGGGTATTATCCATTATGTACAGGGAAATCAGATGATTCCTACCAGTCAAAAAAAAGAAACAAAGTTGGTTATGCCCAAATTTATAGGGCGCATTAAAAATTGGTTTTATGAAATATTTGATTAACCCAAAGGGTAAGGGGGTAATAATACATGATAGAATTTGATAATGATATTGAACAATTTGCGCAGATTAAGGTCATAGGTGTTGGGGGCGGAGGAAGTAATGCTGTAAAACGGATGATTGAAGCTAACCTCAAGGGGGTTGACTTTATAGCAGTTAATACAGATGCCCAAGCACTGCATCTGGCCAAGGCTAACCTAAAGCTTCAGATTGGAGAAAAGCTGACCAAAGGTCTGGGAGCCGGGGCCAACCCTGAAATCGGACGTCAGGCAGCGGAGGAAAGCCGTGAACAGATTGAGGAAATACTGAAAGGTTCAGATATGGTATTCGTGACTGCCGGTATGGGAGGGGGAACCGGTACTGGGGCAGCATCTATCATAGCCGAAGTTGCCAAGGAACTGGGAGCCCTAACCGTAGGAGTGGTGACCAAACCATTCAGTTTCGAGGGCAGGAAGCGGCGCAGCCAGGCGGAGGAGGGCATTGAGGTCCTCAAAGAAAAGGTAGATACCCTGATTATCATTCCCAACGACCGTCTTTTGCAGGTGGTGGAAAAGCGGACACCTATCGTAGAAGCTTTCCGCATTGCTGACGATGTTCTCAGGCAGGGGGTGCAGGGGATTTCTGATTTGATTGCCATTCCGGGTCTTATTAATCTAGACTTTGCCGACGTGAAAACCATCATGCTGGAAACCGGTTCTGCGCTGATGGGTATCGGTGTGGGCAGTGGTGAAAGCCGGACCATGGATGCCGCTAAGACAGCTATATCCAGCCCGCTTCTAGAAACTTCTATTGAAGGGGCCCGGGGTGTTCTGTTAAACATCACCGGAGGTTCCGATCTAGGCCTTTTTGAGGTGAATGAGGCTGCTGATATTGTTGCAGAAGCGGCAGATCCCGAAGCTAATATCATTTTTGGTGCGGTTATTGACGAATCCCTGGAGGATGAAGTTCGAGTGACAGTTATAGCTACTGGGTTTGAAGAGCGCAGGGATATAAAGTCGGCAGTGAAAGGGGTAGAAGAGGGGACCTTCTCAAAAGATGACCTGGATATTCCCGCTTTCTTGAGGAAGCGCAAAGCTATTAAGTAGATAATTAGTTACTTAATCAATAGAAAAAAATGACTAAAAAGCAGCCTATTATGAGGCTGCTTTTTGTATTTTGTCGTTAAAAAAATAAATGTTATTTCAAGTTATGACAAATTTTATGAGATCAATGATTTATAATTATACATAGATTGAATTTCCCTGGCATATATTTAAAAAGATTATATTTAAGTGGAGACTTTAGGTTGTGTAAAGCAGAGGTGAACCGTTATGTATCTGGATGAGGTAATTGTTGTAAACCTGGCTATGAATTACCTGATTCTCTGGCTCACCGCCCGCCTGCTGCACAGAGAATATGTTTCTAACCGCCTGTTGTTAGGTGCTCTATTGGGAGCGATTTACATACTTACTGTGTTTTTGCCGGCAAAAGATATTTATTTTACTCTCTGTTCTAAATTTATCCTTTCCCTGGCTATTATCTTTGCAGCTTTTTATCCTATGAAGTGGCAGGACCTGCTGTCCCTTTTAGGAATGTTCTATCTGGTTTCGTTCACGGTAGGTGGGGCTGTGTTGGCCTGTTCGCTTTTCTTGGCGGTGCCTGTGCAGAATGCAGATGGGGTTTTTATCTTCCCCTCTTTTACCGGCTTGAATTTAGTGTTTCCTATTTTTTTAGTTTTGGTTTTAGGCCGGTGGGGAATGGGTTACATGGAAAAGAAAAAGTGGCAGCGCCTGTTTCATGTGGATCTGGTAATTCGGCTTATGGACAGGGAAGTTAAGGTTGAGGCAATGTTGGACACGGGTAACAAGCTAAAAGAACCAATTTCCCGTGAACCGGTGGTGGTGGTTCAGTATAAGGCCTTAAGGGAGTTATTACCCCAGGAATTAAAAGAATATTTTGATTGTGTTGATAGCTTGTATCCGGACCTGGTGTCTGAGGTATTGACTACTTCTCCTCTAGCTGCCCGGATCTGTTTTATTCCCTATACTTCACTGGGAAGGGAAAAAGGTTTTCTTATTGGATTTAGGCCCCATGATTTAAGTCTTTGGGATAAGGACAGGGAAGTGGAGGTGGCTCAAAAAGCAGTAATTGCCGTTTATTTACAGGCTTTTTCTCCCAAGGCTCAGTACCAAGCCCTTATACCACCGGATATAGTGGGAAACGTCATCTAATAATAAACTGGGAGGGATATTCTTGCTTTCATTTATGCCGAAATATAGGCTCCTGACCCGGCTGGCGGTACTGCGCTTATTAAACTGGGTGGGGTTAAGTGCTATGCCGGAAATCTTTTATGTAGGAAGCAGTGAGGCGCTGCCTCCGCCTTTGACTCATGATGAAGAGCACTTTCTGATTCGAAAACTCAGAGAAGGAGAGAAAGAAGTAAAGAGCGTGCTCATTGAGAGGAACCTGAGGCTGGTGGTGTACATAGCACGGAAATTTGAAAATACCGGGGTTAGTATTGATGACCTGGTATCCATTGGAACCATCGGGCTAATTAAAGCAGTGAACACTTTTGATCCTCATAAAAACATTAAATTGGCCACTTATGCTTCTAAGTGTATTGAAAACGAAATATTAATGTTTTTAAGGCGGAATAATAAAGTGAAGGCAGAGATCTCTTTTGATGAGCCATTGAATATTGATTGGGATGGCAACGAACTTTTGCTGTCTGATGTCCTGGGTACGGAAAATGATTTAATTTATAAAAGCATTGAAGCAGAGGTGGATAAAAGGCTGCTATATTTGGCTATGGAGAAGCTTTCCAGCCGGGAAAAAAAGATTATGGAACTGCGCTTTGGGTTAGCTAACGGTCAGGAGAAAACCCAAAAAGAGGTGGCAGACATGCTGGGTATTTCTCAGTCTTATATCTCCAGATTGGAAAAAAGGATTATCAAAAGATTAAAAAAAGAAATTAAAAAAATGGAATAAAATAACATATTCTCCCGCCTTTTCCTGGTTTCTTCAGTATAAAAAAAACCCTAAAGGAAATACTTTAAAATAATCTGAAAAGAAACTGGGAGGGAAACAAAATCATGAATAAAGTAGAGATTTGCGGGGTAAATACCTCGAAACTTCCAGTACTGACCAGCAAGGAGATGCGAAAACTCTTTGTAGAGCTGCAGAGTGGAGACCTCGAAGCCCGAAAAAAATTGGCCAATGGGAACCTCAGGCTAGTATTAAGTGTTATCCAAAGATTTAACAATCGAGGTGAATATGTTGACGATCTTTTCCAAGTAGGGTGTATTGGTTTGATGAAGGCCATAGACAATTTTGATTTAGGTCAAAATGTAAAATTTTCAACCTACGCTGTTCCCATGATTATCGGGGAAATCAGAAGATATCTAAGGGACAATAACCCGGTACGGGTTAGCCGTTCGTTGAAGGATATTGCATATAAGGTGCTGCAGGTTCGGGATGAAATGGCCAACCGATTTGGTCGGGAGCCCTCTATAACTGAGATAGCCCAAGAATTAGACATTGGCCGGGAAGAGATTATCTTTGCTCTGGAGGCCATTCAGGAACCCGTTTCTTTATTTGAACCCATTTACCACGATGGAGGTGATCCTATATTCGTCATGGACCAGATTAAAGATGACAAAAGTTTGGATGATCGCTGGCTGGAGGGAATCGCCATCAAAGAGGCGATTAATAAATTGAACCAGAGAGAACAGCTGATTTTGGATCTCCGTTTTTATCGGGGAAAAACCCAGATGGAGGTTGCTGATGAAATTGGAATATCACAGGCTCAAGTTTCCCGTTTGGAAAAGGCGGCCCTTGGGCATCTGAAAAAATATATTCAGTAGATCTAATCTGCTTTTATTAAGAGAGGAGATGGTTATATGGTTAATCAACAAAAAATAATGGCCGTTACTTTAAGCGTATTCTTACTATTTTTTAGTCTTTACTGTATCAGCCTCTCCGATGAAGCAGTCTGGTCTTTTAACCAGAATAATTTGAGCAGGATTATTGTAATTTGGCAGGAGGATGATGAGATTAGGGAAATTTACGAACCAGAGGAAGTAATTCCTTATGTGCCGGTATTTAAGATTTATCCATGAACTTTATGAATCGCTCCATTTTATATTTGTTTTCGTAAATGGCTTCTTGATACAGGAGTTTCTTAGATATTAAGACTTGGAATAGATAAAAACAAAAATTCAGACCGGGGTAAGCCCGGTCTGAATTTTTGTTTAATTAAAAAAAGAAAAAACTATTAGTACGGGGAAGGAATTTTTTAAATTTAGGCGAATATAACAACATGTGGTATGCAAACACATAAATAACAACAATATATAGCGTTGGAAAACCAGGAGGGATTTAGGTGAAATGCCTGTTCTGCGGCTCTTTAGAAAGCAAAGTTGTGGATTCCCGTTCTACCGAAGAGGGGTTGGCTATTCGCCGCCGGAGGGAATGCATAGAATGCGGCAGGCGTTTTACCACCTATGAAAAGATTGAGGAGGTACCTCTGGTAGTCGTCAAGTCCGATGGTAAACGGGAGGTATTTGACCGTAGTAAAATTATTGGCGGTCTCCTCAGGGCCGGGGTGAAGCGGCAGATTGAACTGAAGACCTTTGAAGAGCTGGTAGATGATATGGAACGAGAGCTGAGAAACAGTTTTATTCAGGAAGTAAATTCCAGTCAGTTGGGGAAGATGGTCCTAGAAAGGCTTCGGGGGCTGGATGAAGTGGCCTATGTTCGTTTTGCGTCGGTTTACCGGAAGTTCCAGGACATTCAGTCCTTTAAGGAAGAGCTTGATTATCTTTTTACTATAAAAATGAAACCAACGAGGAAGTGATAACCATTTTAGAATTAACTACTCAAAGGCAAACAGAATACAGCGCACCGTCTAATTTCGAAGAAATCAGGAAGAGAGATGGAAGGGTTGTGCCCTTTGACCGGCAAAAAATTACCGAAGCTATTTTTAAAGCTGCTAAGGCTGTGGGGGGTGAAGACCGAACTATTGCTGAAAATTTGACCCAGCAGGTAGTTCAATACCTGCTGGAGAATAACCAGGAAATCATTCCCACAGTAGAGGGTACTCAGGACACAGTAGAAAAGATTCTCATCGAAAATGGACATGCCCGTACCGCCAAGGCATATATTCTTTATCGCTCTCGCCGCACTCAAATGCGGGAGGGGAAAAGCGCGCTGATGGATGGAGTAAAGGAAATATTAATGGAGACCAGCCGAGAGAACGCTAATATCAGCAATTCTCCCTCTGCTAAGATGCTGCAGATTGCTATGGCTGCCAGTAAAAACTATTATTTAAGCAACCTGCTTCCTGAGGACTCAGCTTGGGCACATCAGGAAGCATCAATACATATTCATGACCTTGATTACTATGCCAAGACATTAAATTGTCTTCAGATTGATTTGAAAAAACTTCTTCATGAGGGATTTCACACTGGAAATGGTTGGATTAGGCCACCCCAGAGAGTGTATTCAGCGGCGGCTTTATCTGCCATAATTTTGCAGAGCAATCAAAACGATATGTACGGCGGACAGAGCTTCTCACATTTTGACCGGGATATGGGGGAGGTCATCAGGGGTTTTGCACATCAGCCCTCCCAAGAGGAAACATTTCAGGCCATGGAGGGACTGGTTTATAACCTGAATACTATGCATTCCAGAGCTGGAGCTCAGGTGCCTTTTAGCAGCATTAATTTCGGGACAGACACTACTAAAGAGGGACGCATGGTTACTAGAGCCTTGTTGGAGGCCTTTAATAAAGGGTTGGGCCGGGGGGAAAACCCGGTGTTTCCTAATCTAGTATTTAGAGTGAAGGAAGGGGTTAACTTTGAACCTGAAGATCCCAACTATGATCTTTTCCGCCTGGCCATGAAAGTAGCTTCACACCGGTTAAATCCTACCTTCAGTTTTATGGACGCCTCCTTTAATCAAAAATATGGTGATGAAGTTTCCTACATGGGCTGCCGCACCCGGACCATAGCTAACCGGCATGGTAAGGAGATATCTGCGGGAAGGGGTAATATTGCTTCTGTGTCTATTAATCTGCCTCGTCTGGCTCTGAAGGCCAAGGAACCCAAGGCTTTTTTTGTGGAACTGGATCAAATATTGAGGCTCAGTGTGAGTCAGCTTTTACACAGATTTGAAGTTTTGAGTGAGTTAAAAATAAAAGATTTGCCTTTTCTCATGGGACAGAGTCTTTATATGGGTTCAGAAAAACTTGAATGTAACGAGCCTATACGAGAGATTATAAAACATGGCACTTTATCAATCGGCTTCATCGGTCTGGCCGAAGCATTGATAGCTTTGGTGAATTATCATCATGGCGATAGTCAGGAAGCACGACAGCTGGGACTGAGCATTGTGGAACATATGTGGAAACGCACCCAAGAGTTCTGTGAGGAGTACGACTTGAATTTTGCCCTCTATGCTACTCCTGCCGAGGGATTATCGGGACGATTTATAGATGCTGACCGGAAGCTTTTTGGGGTGCTGCCGGGGATAACTGATAAGGAATACTATACAAACTCTTATCATCTGCCGGTAAATTATTTAACATCTCTTTATGAAAAAATAAATATTGAAGGGGAGTATCACAGCTATTGTAACGGCGGTCATATTAGTTACGTGGAGCTGTCCTCACCTCCACGAGATAACATCGATGCCATTGAAAAAATCCTTAGACATATGGCGGCCTGTAATCTGGGATATGGGGGAATTAATTATCCCATAGATGAATGTACCGGCTGTAGTTTTTCAGGGCTGATTCCTTTAGCCTGTCCCCAATGCGGGGAAACAGAGATTCGTCGTATTCGAAGGATTACCGGCTATCTTTCTACTCAGGACCGGTTCAATGGAGCCAAGCAAGCAGAACTCAGGGATCGCAAATCCCATATTTTTAACCAGTATTAGGAGGGACATGCAGTTGAAATTGAGGATTGCCGGAATGACAGAAGAAAGCGTGGTAGATGGCCCAGGAATAAGGTTTGTGGTTTACGGTCAGGGTTGTCTGCATGCCTGTCCCGGGTGTCACAACCCTGAAACCCAGGACCTGGAAGGGGGAAGCCTGGTAAGCCCGGAGGAGATTGCTAAAAAAATAGAAAAGAATCCGTTGTTAGACGGGGTGACCTATTCAGGGGGAGAACCGTTTCTTCAGGCAGAAGCTTTTGCACAGCTGGCTGAAATAGTAAAGCCCTGGGGCCTTAACCTGGTGATTTATACCGGTTATACCTTTGAGTTTCTTTTAAATAAAAGTAGAAAAGATCTAAGTTGTTACAAACTACTGAAATCAACGGACCTCTTAATAGATGGTCCCTATCTTCAAGAAAAAAGAGACATAAAACTGCTCTACCGGGGCTCTTACAATCAGAGAATAATAAATATTCCAAGGACCCTATCCAGTGGTGCCCTTTGTCTATGGCAGGACACAACAGCTTTACCGTTAGAATAAACAAAAAGGTAAGGGATTAAAATGTCAGGTTAAATTTTTAGGTTAGATATATAGAGGGGTTAGTTCAAAAAATGTACACTAAAATAAGTGTACATTTTTTGTGCATTTTTTTTAATTTCTGCATATATTTATAAATAGAAGAGTATCGGGGAGGGTAGTACATGTTGAAAACATCTGACCTTAAAACCCGAGAGGTAATTAATATACAGGATGGCAGGAGGCTGGGTATGGTCAGTGACCTGGATATTGACCTGGAACACGGCAAAATCCGGGCCATTATTATACCTGGTTCCGGGAAACTATTGGGTTTTTTTGGAGGCGACCGGGACTATGTGATCCCCTGGAGTAAAATTGTTAAAATCGGTATTGATACGATCCTGGTGGAACTTCCAGATTACTCCTATGATAGAGAGGATTACTACAGGTAAACCGTCTCCATCTGCATCATCTTAGAACATTTGAAAATATTAGGAGATTAAAAAAGGAAGCCTTTAATTAAAATGGCATCCTTTTTATGTGTTTTAGTTTATTTTAGTGCCTGGCTATAAATATTACGAACAGTAGAAACTGACTTTCCTTTCCCTAAAAAGGAGCCGTTCAGCCATATCTCAAAATGGAGATGAATACCGCTGCCTGAACCCTGTACAGATTCACGAGTGCCGGTATTCCCGGTATTACCAATTTTTTGACCTTTTTGAACCACTGTACCTACCTGAATACTGGAGTCAATACTGTCCAGGTGAGCATATCGGGTGATAATCCCGTGCTCATGCTGAATCCAAATCTGCATACCCCTGAACTTGTCCAGCAAATCCTCAGGAGTAATTGCTGAGGATTTAGATATCTGGATAGCTTCATCATATTCTGCCTGAGTCATTTCTAGAAAGCCGTGGTCTGCCCGGATGACGGTTCCTGGACCTGCGGCCAGCACGGAAGTATCTTTAGTTACGGAAACCCCACAGCTTCCGCCATAGTAATCCAACCCTTCATGTACTCCGTTTCTGTACGTTCTGGGGGCATTGGGAAGCTGTCCATTAACAGAACTGACCTTGGCCCCCTGTATAGGATGGCTTAAAAAGGAAAACAGGAAAATCAGTTCTTCACTACTCATTTGAGTAATGTTTAAAGCTGAAGGATTCTGTATATTTATTAAGTGTTCTAAAGGAACTTCAGTATTCTCTTGGGATGTTGATACTTCTGGCTTGGAATTTTCTGATTCTGTGTTTTTTACTGGACTTTCCTTATCATCTGGTTCTTCTTTGTCTGCTGTACTTTTCTTATTATCTGACGTTTCCAATGAGTTTAAGAATTCTTGGCCATTTAGGGCGTATATTCTATCATAAAATTCTTGATTAAAAACATTCCCGCTGTAATCATTACCTGTGTTATCTTTATCTGCAGGATTTGCACCAGAAGAAAAAGAGTCTTCCGTCAGTGAAAGTTTATGTATATTCATACATCCAACAGCAATAAGAATAATTACTATAATTAAAATTAGGACTTTGCTATATTTCATATAGTTTTCCTCCCTTTTCACCTTCTCACTACATTGTAGCAAATTTTTTTCTTTATTACAAATAATTACTTTCATTTAAATAATTACTTTCATTTAAAAGATAGTTAAATCGATTTAGTGATTATTTTTTAATTTTAGATTCAACATTTTCTCTGAAAGAGAAGGAAATACCTTATTAAAAATGAAATTATAATTATTTAGGTTAGCAGTTTATAAGTATTATGTTGTGGGAAAAAGTAGATTGTTTCATATAATTAAAAATAGAAAAAGATGAACATATTAACTTTTATAGGACAACTAATTATGGCCGGAAAGAAGAATTCATCTCTTGTTATAAATTAAAAAAACAAAAAAAGGAGGAAATTTAACGATGACTAATCCAGTGGCAGAAATAGAAATGGAAGGTGGCGGAGTGATTAAGGTGGAACTGGATCCCGAAAATGCTCCAAATACCGTGAAAAATTTTATCAACCTGTCTCAAAAGGGGTATTATGATGGGTTGATTTTTCACCGGGTCATACCGGGCTTTATGATTCAAGGGGGCTGTCCACAGGGCCAGGGTACTGGAAACCCCGGGTATGCTATTAAGGGGGAATTTACCGCTAACAACTTTCCTAACCACCTGAAGCACAGCAAAGGTACTATTTCCATGGCCCGTTCTATGTCACCCAATTCTGCTGGCTCACAATTTTTTATTACTGTAGCTGATACTCCTCATCTAGACGGACAGTATGCAGCCTTTGGCACAGTGACAGAGGGTATGGAGGAAGCTGATAGAATTGTGGTAGTTAAAAGAAATCAGCAGGATAAACCTTTGGAATCCCAGGTGATTAAATCCATTAAAGTGGACACTTATGGAGTGGATTATGGTGAACCGGAAATAATCAGTTAATATTATGGAAATCTAAAACTATAGTAGTAACTCGTTTCAGCAAGCTAAAAAAATCGGGGAATCAGGTGGAGACTCTACTCCACCTGATTAAGACCCCCCACCTACGCCAACGCTTAGAGGTGGGGGTCTTATAACCTAAAAAAAAGAGATAAAAATAAATAGCAATATTCGAAAGTCCCTAAAGAATCATTTATAGGGATTTTTTAATATCCTTTAAAGACTATTCTTAGTTGAGAGCTATTTCTCTCCATGTTATAATAGGGACAATGTCAATTTACTTTTTCGAAAAGAAGGGTTAATTATTGTCTTCCTGATACACGAATATGTGTGAGAAAACAAGAATAAATTGGTATATATTATTAAATTGGTATATATTATGAAAAGGAGAAACTTATATGATGAAAAATAAGAAAAGTACCTTAAATAAGGTTATCTACATTGTCCTTGCTCTTTCCCTGGTTTTGGGACTTGTTTTAAGTGCCGCCTATGGATTGTTTGACGTTATTAGGGATGGCCGGGCAGCGGCCACATCTCCAGATGATGTGGTGGCTCTAGTAAACGGTGAGGAAATTATCAGGCGTGATTATACTTTGCAGTTGGAACAGACAAAAGCTTCTTATGAAATGCAGGGTATCGATTTAAGGAGTAGAGAGTCTCAGGAATTATTACAGCAGTTGGAGTATTTTGTTTTGGAGGACCTTATTAATCAAAAGCTGGTCATTCAGAAGGCTCGTGAGGAAAATATGCAGGTAAATCAGGAAGAGATCCAGGAGGAATATGAAGAAACGGTTTCCCTTTTTGAAAATGAGGAGCAGTTAGTGTCACAGCTGGCAGATATGAACCTGACTCTGGAGGATTTCAAGACACTCATTGAGGAGCAGCTGTTATATTACCAGTATTTAGAAGAATATATGGAGAGGGTAGACCCCAAAGAGTTGGAGGTTTCCCCGGAAGAAATTGAAACCCTGTATTCTCTTTACAGTTCTCAATATCAAGATATGCCGGATTATGAAGAGGTTCAGCAAGAACTGGAGGAAGAATTAAGATGGCAGAAGCATGATGAAGTTGTAAAATTGTTGATGAATAAAATTAGGGAAGATAGCGAGATCAAGATTCTTTTGTAGAACCTGTAAAGAAATTATAACATTAGAGCTTTTTAAATTAATGTAATATTTTTAAAATGGTTTTCCAATTACTTTGCTGCCTGTTGATAGGCAGCTTTTTGCTTATATTAATAATGAAAATCAGTGCTTGTTATAATTAAAGGGGACTCCTCTTTGGGATAAATGGTATCTATTAAAAAAAAATAACAAATAATAAAAATTATTCCCTTGAGGAGAATCCTGTGATATAATACCCATAGGGGGTATATTTGAAAAGGAGATGATACGTTATGTTAAAGGTTACCGAGAAGGCTGTAGAAGAGCTCAAAAATTATTTAACCAAAGATGACCAGTTTGTTAGAATTTATATAAGTGGTATGGGATGAGGAGGTTCAGTCCGCTATGGCATGTCTCTGGAAGAGACAAAAAAAGAGGATGATTTAGAAATATCATTGGACAGTATATCAATAATTTTAGACCCCGGAGCTTATGACAAACTGCAAAAACAAAAACTGGATTTTCAAAATAGCGGTTTGACTATTACCTCTCAATAATAAAATTTTTAGTTATAATATCTCTCTTGTCCCATGCCAGGGGGACGGTTCTTCTGACAAGGTTGTCAGGGGGACAGTTCTCTTGGCAACTTTTTTGAAGTTTGTCAAGAGAACTGTCCCCCTGGCAGTCCCTAGCACTTGCCCTTGCTAAAATTTTTTTTTAAAATATTTAATTTGAAGAAGGAATTCTTTTTAAGATGTAGAATATAGATAAAGTAGATGAAAATAGTCCTATTTAAGGGGAGAAGAAAATGCAGATTACTCGTCAGACGGAGTATGCGGTTCGTACTTTGCTGGAGTTGGCTAGTGTTCCTTACGGTCAACTATTGAGCACCCACATTATTTCCGAACATCAGAATATCCCCGAGGTTTTTTTAAAAAAGACAATTCAATTGTTGGCCAGGGCCGGCCTGGTAAAGACTCAGAGGGGCAGCCAGGGGGGAGTTGGTCTTTTGGTAGTCCCGGAGAAAATCACAATTGCAGATGTTTTAACGGCGGTGGAAGGGAAAGTAGCCCTAAATGTCTGCCTGGGGGATGGGGATGTTTGTCCAAATAAGGCCAACTGTGGGGTCAGGTGTATACTGCTGCGGGCCCAGCAAGCAATGATAAAAGAATTAAGTCGAGAGAGCCTGTTGGATATTGTAAGGGGAAAAATTGGGAATTAGAAAGGAAAATGGGTATAACTACAGAGTTTTTTTAAACTCTTGGAGACTAAAAAGGTCTAAAATGCCTAAATAGTAGGAGGTGGCATCTAACCCAATATTATTAATTATTTTTGTAAACGAAAAAAGTTATAACAACGCTTTAAAGTTTTAGTGTTATGTTTACAATTATTGTTTGCTAACTATAAAAAAAGGAGAGGATTTAAATGTTTTGTAATCAATGTGAACAGACGGCCAAAGGTACAGGGTGTACGGTATCGGGAGTCTGTGGTAAGAAGCCGGAGGTAGCAGCGCTGCAGGACCTTCTAATCTATGCTGTCAAGGGTCTTTCTATATATGCTAATGAAGGACGTCAAAAAGGTGTGGTCAACCAGGAGGTTAACCGGTTTACTACCAAAGCTTTGTTTACCACTCTTACCAATGTTAACTTTGACCCTAAAAGATTTCAGGAATATATTAACTACTGTGTTGAATTGACTACTGGCATTAAGGATGAGATCAGTGCTGCCGGGGGGATTGTTGATTTTTCAGATCCTGCTTCCAAGCTGAAACCTGCGGCTGAAATGGAGGGGCTAATAAAACAGGGAGAAGAATTGGGCCTGCCGGTGGACCATGGTGCCGGGGAAGATATTAAATCCCTGCAGCTGACCACTTTGTTTGGGATTAAAGGGGTAGCAGCTTATGCGCATCATGCCGAACTTCTGGGTCAAGAGGACGATAGGGTTTATGCCTATATCCACCAGGCCCTTTCGGCCATGGGTGATAGGAACCTGGGTTTAGAGGATTGGGTAGGTTTTGCCCTTAAATGTGGAGAGGTCAACTTAATCGCTATGGAACTGCTGGATAAAGCCAATACGGTTAAATACGGTCAACCTGTTCCTACCGAAGTACCCCTGGGTCATAAGAAGGGAAAATGTATACTGGTTTCAGGGCATGACCTGAAAGATCTGGAGGCTCTGCTTCAGCAGACTGAAGGGAAGGGAATCAATATTTATACTCATGGCGAAATGCTTCCCACCCACGGTTATCCGGAATTAAAAAAATATGGACATTTTTATGGGCACTACGGAACAGCCTGGCAGAATCAGAAGAATGAATTTGCTGATTTTCCCGGATCCATTGTTATGACTACTAACTGTATCCAGAAGCCCAAGGATTCTTATCTAGAAAGTATCTTTACCGTGGGGACAGTTGGCTGGCCCGGCCTCAATCATATTGAAAATGAAGACTTTACCCCTGCCATTGAAAAGGCCTTGAAAATGCCTGGTTTCTCTCAGGATGAGGATAAAGGTAGTGTCCTGGTGGGCTTTGGGCACAATGCGGTACTGGGTGTAGCAGACAAAGTAATTGAAGCGGTTAAAAACGGTGACATTAAGCATTTCTTCCTGGTGGGGGGATGTGATGGGGCCAAACCCGGCCGCAGCTATTATACTGAATTTGTTGAGAAAGCGCCAGATAATACTATTATCCTGACCCTGGCCTGCGGTAAATTCCGTTTCTTTGATAAGAAACTGGGTGATATCGGCGGCATCCCCAGGCTGCTGGATATGGGTCAGTGTAACGATGCTTATTCTGCCATCAAGGTGGCGACAGCCTTAGCGGGAGCTTTTGATTGTGGAATTAACGATCTCCCTCTATCCATGGTCCTGTCCTGGTATGAGCAGAAAGCCTGTGCCATTCTGCTTACACTGCTGCATTTAAATGTTAAAAACATCCGCCTGGGCCCCAGCCTGCCAGCCTTTGTTACACCCAACGTGCTGGATGTCCTGGTTAAAAACTTCAATATTCAGCCCATTAAAACTGCTGATGAAGACCTGGCTGAATTACTGGCCTGATAGGTGTATTTAAAAGGACTTAACTTAATTTATCATCTTATAACCTGTTCCCCCCAAGGAGCTCTCACTTTTCTCTCCTCCGGTCTATGCCTGAGGAGAGAAAACAAAAATTTTAATATTTATTAAGAATATGTTAAGGAAGAAGGGCTTGAATTGTTGGAGAAAAGATTTACATATACAAAGGTCAGTGAAAAGAAGATAGAGAAGATTGTTGACGATAATAACGTCGTAATAAACCATATGACTTTATTAAAAGACGCTGGACTACCTGTACACTTATCAAATTCCAATGTATATATGATTATTATTAATGGGAAGATGTCCATCGCTTTGGATGATCAGGATTTTCATCAATATGAAGAAGGGGATATTATAAATATTCCCTATAATGTTAAGATGGATGTGAGAAACTTTTCTGAGGACATTCTTGAGTTTTTTGTGGTTAAGGCTCCTAATCCCAAGGATATGAAAAGATAACTTTATTACCATTTTAGAAGGTTTTTTTCTGCTACTTACTATCTTGTTAACCACAAAATAAAGGATATAATTATGGGGTCTCGAATTCATTAAACAAGTTCAATGGTAAGCAAAGAAATTTTTTGAGGAGGTAGAGCCATTGAGAAAAATGGTTATTGGCCTGGTATGTTTGTTATCTATGTATGGGCTGTTTTTATGGGGTTGTCAGGTTCAACCCCAGGGAATTCCCTCAGGTGAACCTGATCCGGCTGTTTGGGGAGAAGCGTATCCAGACCAATATGCATCCTACTTGAAAAACTCTGAAATGAATTCTACTGTATACCGGGGTTCTGTTCCTATTGACTATTTGGAACTGTACCCCCAATTAAAAACCATTTACGAAGGTTATGGGTTCAGCAAGGAATATTTACGTTCCAGGGGCCATGTATATGCTTTGGAAGATGTGAAACACATTGGGCGTCCCAAACCAGGAGCCACTTGTATGTCCTGCAAAAGCAGCAATGTTCCCGGACTTATAGAAAAATATGGAACACAATTTTACAGTATGTCCTTTGACGAAATTGCTGAAGAGTCCATATACTCCATTTCATGTTTGGACTGTCATAACCCTTCCGGCATGGAGAACAGGATTTCCAGGCCTTTTTTGACAGAAGCCATGGATAAAACCGTTGAACCACCGGCTAATAGATCTTCCCGGGATCTGGTATGCGCCCAGTGTCATGTTGAATATTATTTTGACCAGGATACCCTGGAAGTAGTCTTACCCTGGGAGAAGGGATTGAAGCTGCATCAAGTGGAGGAATACTTTGATGAGATGGGATATGCCGATTGGATTCATCCCCGGTCTGGAACGCCGCTGATTAAAATTCAGCATCCAGAATACCAGTTTTATTTGGGGAGCGTTCATGATAGCATAAATTTGGCCTGTGTGGACTGCCACATGCCCTCGGTTCAGGGGGAGAGCGGCGAGAGCATACCTTCCCATTGGTGGACCAGTCCGCTGAATCATATGGAGGAATCCTGTGGTTCCTGCCATCAAGACCTGGCGGATATCCGTTCAAGGTGTGAAAAAATACAGGAAGATACCATTAACTCCATGGAATCTATCATGGATAAACTGGTGAACGTTATTGAAGGCCTGGCTGTCCTGACAGAGCAGGGAGAATCGCAGGAACTGGATGAAATCAGGAGTCTACACCGAAAAGCCCAAATACGTTTTGATTGGGTGTTTGCTGAAAACAGCTGGGGATTTCATCATTCCAAAGAAGCCTGGGAACTTCTGGATGAAGCCCATGATTATGCTGATCAGGCCCTGGAGCTGTTAAATAACTAAATAGACACATTTGTTTTTAAGCAGGTCTACAAATTTCAACAGTGTTTGGAAATAAATTAATTGTAAATAGTAAATAAATAGATATAAGTTAACTCGTTTCAGCAAGCTAAAAAAAAGGGGAATCAGGTGGAGACTTTACTCCACCTGATTAAAAGCACCTACGCTAACGCTTAGAGGTGGGGGTCTTATACCCTTAAAAAAAGATAAAATAGACTAAGGTATCATGAACACATTGGAAAACAAAAATGTAACTTTAAATCAATTGTTAAAAAAATGAACATGAGCAGCTGACATCTGAAAAAACATTCATATGTGCTGCTGCTCATGGATAGGAGATGGCAGTATGGAAGATCAAAACATTATAGGTAAGGTAATTCCTTTGACAAATCTGGTAAAATACCAGGAGAAGTCTGTAGTGAGCAGACAGGTTATTGCTCAAAAGACAGGTACGGTGACCATTTTTGCCTTTGACCAGGGGGAAGGACTCAGTGAACATACAGCACCATTTGACGCCCTGGTTCAGGTGTTGGAGGGGGAAGTGGAGATATCCATTGCCGGAGAACCTCACATAGTTAAAGACGGGGAAATGATCATCATGCCCGCCAACAAGCCCCATGCTTTGAAGGCTTTGTCTCAGTTTAAAATGATGCTGGTGATGATTCGGCCTTAGAAGTTCGTTAATTCATAAAAAATTTGTAAAACGGGTTGTAAAAGCTGTTAAAAAAAATATTGGCTCTGCCTTTTTCAGGTAAAGCCAATTTTTTATTTTTTTTAAAGTTCCTGTTACTTAAATAAAAATTTTAAAATTTGATATTTTGAGTTTAAAAATAAGATTTGTAAAAAATGATATAATCTGCTATGATTTTAAAGGCTAAAATAATTTTAAAAGTGTGAACTATAAAATCATTAAAAGAATTATTTACTTTTATGGGGAGATGAAGATAATGCAAATTGGATTAATAGGAATGCCTCTTTCCGGTAAGACCACAATTTATAATCTGCTTACAGAGCAGCACCTGGAAACCGGCCCGGGGGCAAAAAGCGAAATTCATGTGGCTTCGGCAGCTGTTCCCGATGACAGAATTGAGTTTCTTTCAGATCTTTATCATCCACAAAAAATCAGTCCTGCCCGAATTCAGTTTATGGACCTACCCGGTATGTGTTCTCAAAATGGAACTGCTGCCCAGGGAGCATTTTTGTTAGATAAGGTTAGGGGAGCAGATGTTTTGGTTCAGGTGGTAAGGGCATTTCATGGTGATTATGTCACTCAGTCTGTTGGGGAACCTAATCCTTATAAAGAGATTTGTGATTTTGGCGATGAACTAATGCTGGCGGATCTGGCAGCGGTGGAAAACCGTTTAAAGAAACTGAAAGAGGGGCGGAAGCTCCCTAAAGATGTGGTATATCAGATTACTTTTTTTGAACGCCTTCAATCTGCTTTGGAAATGGAAACCCCTCTGGAAAAGGTGGAAATGACGGAAAAGGAGAGGGAATACCTGTCAGGGCATCACTTTTTAACGGAAAAACCTTTAATTTTGGCGGTCAATATTGACGAAGACCAGCTGGCATCAAGGGATTATTCTGATAGGGACAGGGTAATTTCCTATGCAAAAGAGCGGGGTATCCCGGTTATAGAAATATGCGGGCTGATGGAGATGGAGATCAGCCTTTTGCCCTTAGAAGAACGGATAGAATTTATGAATGACCTTAACCTTAAAGAGTCGGGAATTACCCGGTTAGCCCAGGCTGCATACGGATACCTGGGTCTTATGTCCTTTTTTACCGTAGGGGAGGATGAGGTCAGAGCCTGGACTATAAACAACGGTACACCTGCTCAAAAGGCGGCAGGGAAAATCCACTCGGACATTGAACGGGGTTTTATTCGGGCTGAAGTCTTTCACTTTGACAGCCTTCATGAACTGGGAAGTCCCACCAAAGTCAAGGAAAAAGGTCTTTTCCGTTTGGAAGGTCGGGATTATACTGTTAAAGATGGAGATATTATCAGTTTTCGTTTTAATGTATAAAAAAAATAATTGAAAAGCAATAAGACTCTTTACTTTTCCTGAGTTTGCTTTAAAATAAGAGAATAGGTAGAAAATTAGCAAAAATTGTTCTAGAATTCCCGTTTTTGTATTGAAAATAATGGTAATAATCAGGTGGTGAACAGAATTTTGTCAAACAGCAGGATTGATAAACCCGATGATTCAAAAATTCCCGGAATAGATAATTATCAAGATATGATGGACAGGATTTGGAATCACCTTTCTTCAATTATTGGTCAGGCAGCTACTGCTGTAGTTTTTCAAAATGCCATGCAGGAAATACAGAGGGGTTCTCCCTGTTTGAATAAAATTAAAGTGGATTATGCAGGAGTTAGTTTAAAACAGTTGTTTAAGCAAGAAGAGCCTGTGGAGGAGACTCTTATGTTAAGGAGTCTCCTTTTTTATTTTGAAGGAATTACAACTGTTCTTATTAACTTGACGGAAGATATGCTAATTCGTCAGGTGCAGCCCCTTATGCGGGATATTAGAATAAACACGTTTTCAACCAATCTTCCAAACCGTTTTTCGCTGGAAAAGGCACTGAGTTGTCAGGTAGCCAGGGCAAACCGAGGAATCGGAGGAGCTCTTTTAATGATTAGCCTTGATAATTATAAACCGGCAAATGATAATCTCAGGTCAGTCTGGGGAGATCAACTAATGAAAGAACTGGCAGACCTGTTAATGAGCCGTTTAAGAAAGGACGATTTTTTAGCATGGCTGGGAGCAGATGAGTTTGCATTAGTCCTAAATGATGTTTCAGAGCAGGATGTTAAAATTATTATAGGTAAACTAAGGGGAGCAGTAGAACAGCATGAATTTACTTTCCTGGAAATATCTTGTAAACTGAGTCTTATATTTCAGGTAATTATGGTGGATGGATTAATGGATGCACAGCAGATTCTCAATAAGATGGATAATATTCTGTGCTCCGTTAAAAAAGATGAAACGAATGGATTGTTATGGTAAAATCCAGGGAATAGTATTATTAAATTTGATTCTTATAGTGTTCTGATACTGCTTTCAGCAGGCGATAGGATTTTTCTACAGTAACCTCTCCATCTACGTTGACTAAACAGCAGCGGGAGGGTGCAAGCCAGGCTTGAGAAAGAATTTGCCGGCGGGGAACACCGGATTTTTCCAGGTATGTCCACATTTCTTCCAGCTTTTCAATCATTGTTTTTACATTTTCCTTTTCATATTCCTCGGTAAGGGTGGGTGTTATGCCCCAGGAAATAATCCCCCCTCGTTCTAAAAAGGTTTTTACCTCTTCCTTATACCGACTAAAGATGTGCCCCCAGGTGAAGACATCTGCGGAGAGGATATCCAGGTCCAGCTGCAGAAGGAAGGACCAGTCCGGGTTTCCACAGAGATGTACCCCTTTGGGCCCGGGGAACTTTTCCAGGAAGGAATGGTAATCCCTTTGAGCACCATCGCTGGTATACCCGGTAAAGGCTTTAAATATCATTTCTAATCCCGGTTCATCTACCCAAACAAAAGAGCCGGGATGTTTCTCCAGCATATCTTTCAATTGTACCTCTGTTTTTCTGGCTACAAAGTCAAAAATGATGCTTTTTACTTCCTCATGATAAATCATGGATTTCTTATTTTCATCCAGAATCTTCAATCCCAGGCTTACGGGTCCAATGTTTTGACCACGAACATATTGATAGCCTGTTAAATCCATATCTAGAAATCGATGAAACAAAACAGAGTAATCCGGGGAAAGACGGAAAAAATTATCGTCATCCCAATTGTTCATAAGATTATCAAATTCTTGATAAAATTTATCCAATGAAAAACTAATATTTTGTTTCTCAAAATTTACAATTATACCGGGGAAATGCTCGGAAATCTGCACGTACATATCTTCAAAATAACTGTATCTGGGCAGTTGAGGCCAAAAGGGAATGTCCATTGACAAGGAGAGTTCTAGCGCTTTCTCCATGTCGGTATGGGGTAAAATTCCCATAGCAGTAGTCTGGCAGTTTCCTATTAATTTCATAATCTGCCTCCTTCGTTGTTCATATATTAATTTACCTTTCAATCAGCGTTATACTTTACAGGGCTGCATCACCTTTAATTTTCTTTACTGACTTCATATATAAAAAATATTATGCTCTTATAATATAGTATAATTTAAGTTAAATAAAGTTTTTTATATAGAAAGGGTAGATCCAAATGGGAGACGGGTCTTTGACAGTTGAATAATGAACACATGTCTTAAAAGCCTTGAAAATAGGGCTTTTTTTATTGCAAATTTGTCAATTTTTCACCTATTTCTATTGAGTATTATTGAGTATTATGTTATAATATAAGGGATTGGGGGGTTAATATGAGATTGTCTATTTCGAAATCAAAAAATTCCACATCTCTTTACGTAATTAAATCAACTTATGAGAATGGTGTACATTCATCAAAGATTGTTGAAAAACTTGGAACAGTTAATGATTTGAGTAAAAAGTTAAACGGCCAGGATCCCATTGAATGGGCAAAGAAATACATAGCAGAGCTGAATCAAAAAGAGAAGGAAGAAAAGCTTGATGTGTTGGTAAAGTACTCACCTTCCAAGGTCATTACGAAAGATGAACAGCGCTCTTTTAACGGTGGTTATCTTTTTCTTCAACAAATATACTATCAACTTGGCCTTCACAAAATATGTAAAGAAATGTTAGGAAAATACAAGGTTACATATGACCTAAACTCCATACTCTCCAGATTGATTTACGGAAGAATAATCTTCCCTTCATCTAAGCTCGCCACTTACCAACTTTCCTCAAGATTTATAGAACAACCTAACTTTGAACTTCAACATATATACAGAGCTCTTGAAGTTATTGCTAAGGAAACGGATTTTTTACAATCATCCTTGTACAACAACAGTTTAAAAGTTTCTAAGAGAAATACTGGTGTACTTTATTATGATTGCACCAATTATTTTTTTGAAATTGAACAGGCAGATGGCGATAAGCAATACGGTCCATCAAAAGAGCATAGACCAAACCCAATCATTCAAATGGGCCTATTTATGGATGGAGACGGTATCCCTCTTGCATTTAGCATCAACAAAGGAAATACAAATGAACAATTAACACTAAAACCCTTAGAAAAGAAAATTCTATCTGATTTTAATCTTTCTAAATTTATCGTATGTACCGATGCCGGTCTAGCGTCCAAAAATAACAGAAAATTTAACGACAGGGAAGAACGAGCATTTATTACAACTCAATCAATTAAGAAATTAAAAGCACATCTAAAAAAATGGGCACTTGATCCAAACGAATGGCACCTCTCTAACGATGTAAAAACCTATGACATCTCTAAACTAGATGATGAGAAAGCTAAAAATAAAATGTTTTACAAAGAACGTTGGATTAAAGAAAATGACCTTGAACAAAAAATCATTGTGACGTACTCTATCAAGTATAGAGATTATCAAAGAAAAATCCGTAATTCACAGATAGAACGTGCACAAAAAACAATAGATTCAAATCCTACAAAAATAAAAAAATGTAATCAGAATGATTGCAGAAGATTTATTAAAAAAACTAATTTTACTCCTGATGGAGAAATTGCTGAAAAAGAAATATACAGTATTGATACAGAGGTTATCGCTAAAGAAGAAGCCTTTGATGGGTTTTATGCTGTATGTACAAACCTTGAGGATGATGCTTCTGAAATAATTAAAGTAAACAATAGACGATGGGAGATTGAAGAATGTTTTAGAATTATGAAAAGTGAATTTAAAGCCAGACCTGTTTATTTAAGCCGTGATGACAGAATAGAAGCACATTTTACAACTTGCTTTATATCCTTAATTATTTACAGATTATTGGAAAAAAAGCTTGGTGAGAAATATACCTGCAGTGAAATAATTAGAGGATTAAAGGATATGAACTTTCATGAAATAAAGGGGGAGGGTTACACTCCAACATATACGAGAACTGACTTTACTGATGATTTACATGAGGCATTTGATTTCCGTACAGACTACCAGATTATAAAAACAAAACAAATGAAAAAAATTTTTAAAGCGACAAAAAAATAAAAACATTACTCACTTTTTTGAATACAAAAAAAGCTTGATAATCCTTGTAAATCAGGGATCATCAAGCTTTTTGCTTGTAACAACTGTCAAAGACGAGATAATATAGTATAATTTAAGTTAAATAAAGTTTTTTATATAGAAAGGGTAGATCCAAATGGGAGACTTCATCTTACAAAAAAAGGAGGGGTTAGAATACTTGACCATACCATCCTTTACAAAAAGAGGTATAATACATGGCTTTTCTACCCGTAAGTTAGAGAAAAGTAAAAACCCTTCTAACCGTCTGGATAATGAATGTGGACAGAGGGGTGATGAGTTCAAAGTTTATGAAAACAGGCAGACATTTTTTAATGTTTTAAATTTGAAGGGTGATTTCTGGTCATTAAAGCAGATTCACGGCAGCAAAGTAATAACTGTTGGAAAAAAGAGGGAAGCTTTCTTAAACAAAGAAGGCGTTTTGGAGGGAGATGGATTGGTTACAGGGCAGAGAGGGGTTATTCTAACCATGTATTCTGCCGATTGTGTTATTATTTTTCTCTTTGACCCTGTAAAGCAGGTGATTGGCCTGGGGCACGCCGGTTGGAGGGGTACGGTAAGAGGAATTGGGTCAGAACTGGTAAAGACTATGGTTAACAGTTTCGGCAGCAATGCAGGGGATATCCTGGTAGGAATTGGACCGGCAATCGGTGCCTGCTGTTATGAAGTTGGATTTGAGGTCATTAAAAAGGTATCGGAAGCGGTGAAAGAATCTCATCTCTTTGTAAAACTTATTGGTGAAGAAAAATGGATATTGGACTTAAAAATGTTAAATGTTGGAATTTTGGAAACTGCAGGGGTCAGGAAAGATAATATTACCATTAGCAGTCACTGTACTTTCTGTCATCCGGATTCATTTTTTTCCTTTCGTAGAGATGGGGGTAAGACTGGACGGATGGTGTCGGTAATAAGCCTGTCATAATCTGTATTATATTAATAATCTATAAACCCTCGACTTTTTCAGGTAAAATATATTACAATAGTAGTATGTTGGGTTACATAAGTAAAAAATGGATATTAAAGGTGTTAAAAATATGCGTAAAAAGCATTTAAAATTGATTCCGGGTAATAAGAAAGAGAAAAAAGAACGTACGCCACTTCAAAAATTCTTTAGAAAAACGGTAGTAATCTTAAGTATAATTCTTTTTGTCTTTTTTCTAGGCCGGTCAGTTTTTTTATGGGGTTACGGTATGGCTTCATCTTACGTGGTTAAGACTGTTATCACAGAGGATAGTGTTCTGGAGGAAAAAATTGCTGTTGAAGGTTTTATTATCAGGGAAGAAAAGGTTGTGACTTCTCCTCAGGAGGGTTATCTAATTTGGGCATTAGAAGAGGGAACTCGAGTTGGTGTTGGCAGGGAAGTAGCAGAGATTGTATCCCGTCCTTTGTATACAGTGGAATACCGGGAAGAAGAAAGCCATGTTCTGCAAAATGATGAACATGAACAGGATAAACAAGAAAAAGAAAATGATGAAGGGGACAATGAGGAAGATTTACTAGTTGACGACAACAATCTGGAGAATGATGCTGCTGAAGTTTTCGAAGAAAATGAAGAATTATTTGATCCTAAAGAAATTGAATACCATACCTCAGTCGTTGTGAACCGCCTGCGAAGTGCTTTGTCAGCGGGAGATATGGAGGAAGCTGAAAAATATTATCATCAGCTGAAAGGGATTTCCCAGGAACAGCTGATTGTACATAGTAGTCTTCATCCTACTAATAGTAAACTATTATCTCCTTTTTCAGGGATCGTTGTTTATTATACTGATGGGTTGGAGGATTTTTTTCAGCCTTCCCTTATACATTTTTTAAGCAGTCATCAGTTAGGTGCTTTTAAACGGGAGGGTAAAGAAATAAACTTTGGCGAGAAAATAGGGCGGGGATCTCCTATTTTTAAAATTGTAGATAATTATACCTGGTATTTTACAGTTCCTGTGACCCCGGAGCAGGGGGAAGAATTTAAGGACAATAAAAGGGTATATATCAGGTTTGATTTTGTTTCTGATTATGATGTCAGAGTTGATGTTTTTCACATTGAGGAAGAGCAAGATAAAACCTTAGTGACTTTTAAAGTAAATGAACAGTTGGAAAATTTTTATCTTTACAGGCAGACTCAGGCAGAGATTATTTATAATTATCTTCGGGGTATTATCGTTCCGGAGGAAGCCTTACTTACGAAGGGCGAGGAAACAGGAGTCTATACCATAGAAAAGGCAATGGTGAGATTTCGTCCGGTTACTGTAAAAGAGGAACATGAGGGAGATGTTATAGTGGAAGGTCTGCCTGCAGGAAGGGTTGTTATTACAAATCCCAGGTTTTTTAGAGAAGGACAATATATTCCCTCCTAGACTTAGGGAAAAGAAAAAGTAAAAATAACTCTATAAAAATGGGAGGAAGATGATTGTGATGCAAGATAACTTGTTAAAAATCGTAGATAAGATAAAGGAGGCCCAGGTAAAATCGGGACGTCAAGAAGATACCATCACTCTTATTGCTGTAACCAAGGGGGTTGCTCCGGAAAAAATAAAAGAGGCAGTTTCCATAGGGATTAACAATTTTGGAGAAAACAGGGTTCAGGAGGTTATCCCTAAGATAGAGATTCTCCCGGATAAACTGACCTGGCATTTCATTGGGCACCTACAAAGTAATAAGGTCAAAGAAGTTCTGCCTCGTTTTTCTTTAATTCATTCTTTGGACAGACTTTCCCTGGCAAAAGAGATTCAAATACGATCTGAAAAATCCAGCAGGATTACGGAAGCTCTGGTTCAGGTAAATGTAGCTGAAGAAAAGTCCAAATTTGGTCTTTCTGTTAATGAAGTAGAAGGATTTATTGAGATGGTTGTAGAAAAATTTCCCAATATAAAAATAACAGGATTGATGACTATTGCCCCCTATGTGGAAGATCCCCAGGAGGTCAGGACTATTTTTCGGGAGTTGAAGAATCTATCCTGTAAAATTAAGGTGCCGGGGGTTGAACTGAAAGAACTGTCTATGGGTATGAGCAGTGATTATGAAGTAGCCGTTGAAGAGGGGGCTACTATGGTAAGAATCGGCACGGCACTCTTTGGTTAATTTTAGATATTATGTTTGAAAAGATACTGTATAAATAGTTGAATAATTAGTTATTATGAACAAGGGGTTAAAAAACAGGTCAAGGAGGAATAATGACAATGGGATTAAAATTTTTTGATAAGATATTAGTATTTTTTGGATTGGCTGAGGAGGAGGTTGACCATCAAGAAATGGCTTCTGTAGTTGATTCTGCAAATCCCTCTAATCGGAAAGGAAAAGTAGTAAGCCTGCATACCAGCAAAAATCTTAGGGTGATTGTGGCAGAACCAAAAGACTTTGACGAAGCCCAGTCCATTGCCGAGAACCTGAAAAACAAGCTCCCCGTAGTAATTAATCTGGAGGGCACTGAACTGGAGATTTCCAAGCGGTTAATTGATTTTATCAGCGGAGCGGCTTATGCTCTCAATGCCAATTACCAAAAAATTAGTAATCATATTTTTATTTTCACTCCGAATAATATAGATATTAATTCTACCATTACTCGTAGTGAAGTAAATGCTTTTACAACAGGTTCCTTTGAAGATTCTGAACTGGATGATTAACCTTCCATAAGTAAAAAAAAATGGTGAGGTGATACCTATTTTTAATTTTGCTCAGATGATTAATGTTTTTTTCAGGTTACTTTATTATTTTTTAATAGCTCGAATTATCTTAAGTTACTTTGCTTTTAATCCATACGGGAAACCCTGGCTGGTTCAACTTAAAAAGGTCGTTTACCAGGTGACGGAACCTATACTTCTTCCCTTTAGAAATATTATTCCTTTAATTAATATGGGCGGAGGTTATATAGACCTTTCTCCCATAGTTGCCATTATTGTTTTGAATTTTATTCGAGGTCTGTTAATAAATCTGGTGAGGTAACTAATAAACTTTGATAAAAGGAGATAAAATGCAAGGAGAAAACCACATTCCTCCTTTGGAGAGGGCCATGTTGGAGAAAATAAAGGATAAAGTTCAGTTGGTATGCCGTTCAAATTCCCCTCAGATAACTGATTTTATGGATCCTTATCAGCAGCAGGTTATGGAATCGTATTTGAAAACCTGTAAAGAGATCAGGTTTTTAACCTATGGCGGTTACCCTGGGGCGGAGAGAGCAAAAATAGCAGTGATGCCCGGCAGCTGGACTGCTGAATCCGTGGATTTAGGGATATCTTTGATGGAATTTAAGGGCGGTTCTAAGTTTAAAGAGCTGAGCCATCGGGATTATCTCGGGGCTTCCTTAAATCTTGGATTGAAGAGAGAAAAACTAGGGGATATTATTATGGGAGAGCAGGGGGCAGTAATTATAGTGGATTCAAGTATAGTTCCTTTTCTCTTACAAAATTTAACCCAGGTAAACACAGTACCAGTAACTCTAGAGGAGATTGATTTGGAACATCTGGTGGTTCCAGAGGAACGCAGTAAAGAGATTAAGGGCACTGTGGCCTCTTTAAGGCTGGATACAGTAGCCGGTTTGGGGTTTGGATATTCCCGGTCAAAGATTGCCAGGGTAATTAAAGCTGATCAGGTAAAGTTGAACTGGCAGAGGGCAAATGATCCTTCTTCTCAAGTAAAAAAGGGAGATGTGATTTCTTTAAGAGGTAGAGGAAGGATAATTTTGGAAAACATATTAGGGGAGAGTAAAAAGGGCAGATTGAGAATTGTTGTAAAAAAGGTGCGGTAATAGAAGGAGTTTGCTAAAATTTGGCGAAGAAAAAAGGAAGATATGACACGAACCAATAGCTGAACCAAGGAGGTTTTAAGATGCCATTAACTCCGCTGGACATTCAAAACAAGGAGTT
Source organism: Candidatus Contubernalis alkalaceticus (assembly GCF_022558445.1). Classification (NCBI taxonomy): domain Bacteria; kingdom Bacillati; phylum Bacillota; class Dethiobacteria; order Dethiobacterales; family Dethiobacteraceae; genus Candidatus Contubernalis; species Candidatus Contubernalis alkaliaceticus. Next base: position 2,484,238 of record NZ_CP054699.1, on the reverse strand, counting down.
CACAGTTGCACTACGGGGATTTAACCGGGACGAAGTAAATGAATTTTTGGACAGGCTTACCAAAGATTACGAAACAATGATTAAAGAAAATGTTCTTCTTAAGGAAAAGGCGGAGGGTCTGGATGGGAAGCTGGAGCATTATAAAAGGATAGAGGAAACTCTGCAAAAGGCTATATTAATTGCTCAGGAGACAGCCGAAGAGGTGAAAAGGAATGCCAACAAGGAGGCAGAACTGATTCGCAGGGAGGCTGAAAAGGATGCTTCAAGAATTATAGAAGAAGCCAGATACAGGGCAAGCAAAGTTTTGGCTGAGCATGAAGATCTGCATAAACAGGCCCAGGTTTTCAAGCTGCGATTGCGTTCTCTGGTTGAAGCACAGCTGTCTGCCCTGGAATCCGAAACCTGGCTGGATTTCCAATCAGGAGGAAATAAGTATGAAGAAGAGGATGACCTGGAGGGCAGGCTGGGTTAAGCTTCCTTTTGTTATTAAAGTGGTATAAATATTGACTTTTAAGAAAATAATGATATATTAGTAATAATGATTGTTAAAGAACAAATCGATGAACGGGCGGAGTATTCAGGTTATTGCTGTACAGAGAGTCAGGGAAGCTGAAAACTGACCTTCAATGCCTGCTGAAAATCACCCGGGAGTGCTGTGCGAAATTTTAAAAAAGAGTAGACACAGCCGGTGGCGCCGTTACTGCCAGTTATGCCATTGTTTTATTATTTATTTTATACCAGGGTGGTACAGCGGGAATATTATCCCGTCCCTATCAGGACGGGTTTTTTTAATTTTATTTTGATAGAAAAGCGAGGTATTAAAAGTCATGGATTACAAAGAAACACTTAATCTTCCCCAAACCGAGTTTCCCATGAGGGCAAATCTTCCTAAACGGGAACCGGACATTTTGAAATATTGGGATGAAATTAATCTCTACGAACTGGTTCAAAAGACCAGGAAAGGTAAGGAAAAATTTATACTTCATGACGGTCCCCCCTATGCCAATGGGGATATTCACATGGGAACAGCTATGAACAAGGTAATTAAAGATATTGTGGTAAAGTATAAAACCATGAAAGGGTATGACTCTCCGTACGTTCCCGGGTGGGATACCCACGGCCTTCCCATCGAGCACCAAATTATTAAGACTAAAAAAATTAAACGTCATGAGGTAGGAGACCTGGAGTTTAGGCACCAGTGCAAGAACTATGCTTTAAAATTTGTGGACATTCAAAGGGAACAATTTATGAGGTTAGGGGTTCGAGGAGATTGGTTTAATCCATATCTTACCCTGGCCCCTTCTTTTGAGGCTCGGCAGATTGAAGTTTTCGGAGAAATGTACAAAAGAGGATATATTTACAAAGGCCTTAAGCCGGTTTATTGGTGCACTTCATGTGAAACAGCCCTGGCCGAGGCGGAGGTTGAATATGATGATAGTAAATCTCCTTCTATCTTTGTTAAATTCCCTATCATTCAAGACAAGGGTCTATTTGGTGGGGAACCCAATCATTATGTGGTAATCTGGACCACTACCCCTTGGACTCTTCCGGCTAACGTAGCTGTAGCATTACATCCGGACTTTGATTATGTGCGGATTAAACTGGATGAGGAGTATTATATTATGGCAGAGGGATTGGCTGCCCGAGTAATGATGGTATTAGACCGTACCGACTGGGAAGTGGTAGGCCGTTATAAGGGGACTGATCTTTCGGGGCTGAAATATCAACACGCTCTGCTGGATAAAGAAGGAGTGGTGGTTACCGGTGATCTGGTAACCCTGGAGCAGGGTTCAGGTTGCGTTCACATAGCCCCCGGCCATGGTATGGAAGACTATCAGTTAAGTCTGGTTCACGATCTTCCCATCGTGGCTCCTTTGGATAACAAGGGTATTTTTACAGAAGAAGCGAAACAGTTTCAGGGACTGTCCTATTCTGAAGGGAATAAGGCGGTTACTACGGAGCTTAAAGAGAAAAATTTATTATTCCATCTTGACTTTTTATCTCATCCTTATCCTCACTGCTGGCGTTGTAAAAAGCCCGTAATTTTTAGAGCCACAGAGCAGTGGTTTGCCTCCATAGACCAGTTTCGGGAAAAAGCTTTGGAGGCGGTCAAGGAGGTTAATTGGACTCCTTCTTGGGGAGAAGAGAGGATCACTAAAATGGTAGGGGAACGACACGACTGGTGTATTTCCCGACAGCGAATTTGGGGAGTGCCCATTCCTATATTTTACTGCAACGACTGTGATAAAGAATTGATTAATGATGATACTATCAAGAAGGTTAGGGATCTTTTTGCTGAAGAAGGGTCTGATGCATGGTTTAGAAGAACGGCGGAGGAAATGCTGCCGGCGGGACTCCAGTGTCCTCACTGCAGTGGTTCCGGGTTTCGTAAAGAAACAGATATCATGGATGTCTGGTTTGATTCCGGGTCTACTCATGCTGCTGTTTGTGACGCCAGGGAAGAACTGGGTTGGCCTGTGGACCTTTACCTGGAGGGCAGTGACCAGTATCGGGGATGGTTTCAATCTTCTCTGTTAACTTCGGTGGCAACCCGGGAAAGTGCCCCATATCGTTCTGTTCTAACCCATGGATGGGTAGTGGACGGAGAAGGCAAAAAGATGTCCAAATCAGTGGGCAATGTTGTTGCTCCTAAGGAAATTATTAAAAACTATGGTGCTGATATCTTGAGGTTGTGGGTTTCTTCTTCTGATTTTAAAGGAGATGTCAGAGTTTCCCCCAACATACTGAAGCAGCTGTCGGAGGTATACCGAAAAATCCGCAATACTGCTCGGTATATGCTGGGGAACAGCCGAGACTTTAGCCCTTCTAAAGACCGGGTACCGTACAGTGAAATGTGGGAAATAGACCGGTGGGCTTTACACAGGCTTCAGGAATTGGTAGAAACGGTTACCAGGGCTTATGAGAAATATGAATTTCACCAGGTATTTCATTCCATTCACAATTTCTGTGTAATTGATATGAGCAATTTTTATCTAGATGTCTTAAAAGATAGGCTCTATGTATTTCCCGCCGGAGATTCAGGCAGGAGAGCAGCTCAAACGGTAATGTATGAGATACTGAACTCTCTGGTAATAATGATTGCTCCAATTATGCCCTTTACCGCAGAAGAAATATGGCAGTTTTTGCCGGAGAAGCCGGAGGAAGTAGAGAAGACGGTACAGCTGGCTTCCTGGCCTGAAGTGAATAAAAATTATTTAGACAACCGGTTGAAAGAGAAATGGCAGGGTATCCTGGAGGTGCGCAATGAGGTCTCCAGGGCATTGGAGGAGGCCAGGAGAAGTAAAATCATATCGGGCTCTCAAGGGGCGTCGGTGGATATTTATCCTGCCCCAGATGTTTACGAACTTCTGAAAGAATATGAAGAACAACTGGCCATGATTTTTATCGTGTCGCATATTCTTTTGCATAAACCGGATACTTTGGTGGCCCTGGAGGGGATTTACGAAAGCTCTTCCATAAGGGATTTAAAAATAGGGGTCAGTCAAGCCCGGGGCGGCAAGTGTGAAAGATGTTGGAATATCAGCGAAACTGTAGGCACTCAAACAGAAAATCCAGAGCTTTGTAACCGTTGTTATTCTGTGATAAAGGAGCTGGATGTTAGCCTTTCCACAGAATAGTAATACTGTGAAAACTGGCAAATAAGCGGTGCCGAATTAGCGGTGCCAATGGGACGTTCTGAAAGCGTGGACAATGGAACCGTCCTTCATGGCTTAGCGGTGCAGCTCAAAATAAGCAGCCTTTTGCTGTAGTGGTAGAAAGATGTAATATAATCTGAATATAAATTTATTATCAAGGGAACAGGGTATTCTATAAAGAAGAAACCCTGTTCTTTTTTTTCATGTTTTTAATAATTAAAAGTTTTTCATAATGGCAGGTAATTACGCATATTTTTGGGTAAATTATAAAGAGGGGTGCTTATGGAACAGTATAGAAAGAATATCCTTCTAAGAGAGTTAAATGAGAAAATGGAAAAATTGAGCCAGGATATGGAGCGATTTAATCTTGCAGAATACCTGGAGCTTTTAAATAATCCGCGCAGGTACCTATGGTTAAATTTTGCTGGTGGCCTTTTCCGGGGGTTGGGAATTGCTCTGGGAGCAACTATTCTGGGGGCCCTGGTCCTTTATATGCTGCAGCGGTTGGTGGTGCTGAATCTGCCGGTAATTGGGGACCTGATCGCGGAATTGGTGCGAATTGTTCAGGTTCATCTTTAAAAAATATTCACTGTAATAATATTTAGAAATACATTAATGAGGAGGTGAATTAGGTGGAATTGATGGAAGCCATCCAAAAAAGACACAGCATAAGAAATTTTAAAGAGGATGAAATTGCACAAGAGGATCTTAAAAAGATACTGGAGGCAGCCTGTCTGGCACCCACTGCAGGGAATATGCAGGCCTGGAGATTTGTGGTGGTAAAAAATAAGAAAATCAAAAGAGACCTGGGTATTTCCGCCTTAAATCAAATGTGGATGTCTAAGGCACCGTTGATTTTGGTTATTTGTGCAGACATGGCCCGGGCAGAGCGTTTTTATGGTGAAAGGGGAAAGAATCTTTATGCTTTACAGGATACAGCTGCTGCAGCCCAAAATATTTTATTGACCGCCGTTTCCTTAGGCATGGGCGGTTGTTGGGTTGGAGCTTTCAGTGAACCTAGAGTTTCTAAAATCTTGGATTTATCTCACTGGGTTAGGCCCCTGGCTATGCTTCCCATTGGTTTTACGGATGAGGAGGTGAAATCTTCATCTCGTTTGAAACCGGAGGAACTGACTCAGTATATAGATTGATAAATGAGATTATTCATTAAACAGCAGGATGACTGAAAGCGAGATTTTGTTTTTTACCCTATTAAAGGAGGTTCATTTGAACATGAACCAATACTTTTACCAAAGATTAAAAGAAATGGAGAAGCAAATAACTGTGGCCTTGGACAATATTACTGGTATTGGAGCTCACGAATCCTTTCGAGACAGTGTTGGAGAGCTGTCGCTTTATGATAATCATCCGGCGGATTTGGGCAGTGAAAATTTTGATAGATCTAAAGATTTATCACTGCATGAAAGCCGTTTGTTGGAATTACAGAAAATTCGGAGGTCTCTTAAAAAGATTGAAAAGGGGATTTATGGATCATGTGCTTCTTGCGGAAAAACCATAGAAAATTCCAGGCTGGAGGCCCTCCCCTATGCTGATCTGTGCATAAATTGTGCAGAAAAGGCCCAGGGTTTTCCCCATGCTGATTCCAGGCCCGTGGAAGAGGAAGTTTTAGATCCCCCGTTAGGGAAAGTATTTAAGGACAGACAAGATTATGTGGGTTTTGATGGGGAAGATGCCTGGCAGCAGGTGGCAGAGTTTAATCAACTGCCCCATGTGCATTACGAAGACGTGGATCCCGGAGAAGATTTAGAAGGTCCCCAAGGGATTGAAAACATTCCAACAGCAAAGGATCAAGGGGGAACTTTTGTGCAGACGTACTGGAAAGATGATCGCAATTTTGAACAGGGCAAAAAACCTTCTGGTAAAAATAAAAATAATCCCAAAAAGTGAAAACATTCAGCAGTATTGATTGAATTCTTCGGACCCATCCGGGTTCTTTTTTTTCGGGAAAAGCAGGGGGCGGTCCTCCTGCTTCCTTTCCTTACTTGCTTTATCCCTCCTGGCCCTGAAATATAAACGGTGAAGCAGGAAAATCCTCCCTTTGCTTCTATGCTTAGAAGGTTTGAGGTTTTAGGGTTGTCTATTTATCATGTTTTGTGCTAGAATGTAGAAAGTTAGGGGGGGATTTTTTGGTTTTACTGTTATTAGGAATTGGAGTCGTTTTTGCTGATCAAGTGTTTAAGTACCTGGTTGAAAGTTATTTGTATTTGGGTCAGTCTATCCCAGTTATACCAAACATTTTTCATATAACCCTGCTTAGAAATCCCGGGGCAATTTTTGGGGTTATGCCAAATGGCCGCTGGTTTTTTATTGGAATTACTATTGTTTCTTTGGCTGTAATGGCCCTGCTTATGCAGGAAATCCCCAGGGGCAAGAACTTTATGAGGGTTGGCTTGACTTTAATTATCGCAGGAGCCCTGGGAAATCTAATAGACAGGTTACGTTTTGGTTATGTTATTGATTTTCTTGATGTTGGTTTTTGGCCGGTCTTTAACATAGCGGATATGGCCCTGGTTATAGGTGCAGTTTTTTTCATTTATGAGTACTTAATGTACAGCTTTAAAAAAGAGTAATCAAGGGAGGGTTATAATGCATCCGGTCTTATTTGAGATAGGTTCTGTTAAAGTATATTCATATGGTGCTGCCCTGGCGCTGGCCTTTTTTTTAGGAGCGGTGCTGGCCATGAGGGAGGCTCCCCGGGTAGGTATTGAGCAGGAAAAAATTTTAGATTTATCAATCTTGATTGGAATTGGTGCCCTGGTGGGCTCCAGGATTGCTTATATTATATTGGATCTACCTTATTATTTGGAGACACCAATGAAAATTATCTCCAGAGAGGGGGGCCTGTCCTTTCATGGGGGGTTGATTGCCGGGTTTTTGATTTCATTTTGGTACCTGAAGCGTCATAAAATACCTGTGGGAGTAACAGCAGATCTGATTGCGCCATACGTTGCATTAGGATACGCTATTACCCGTATTGGATGTCTGATGTATGGGTGCTGTTATGGAAAGGTAAGCAATCTTCCCTGGGCATTGGCGTCATCCTTTGTAGATAATGCACTTCGGCATCCCACCCAAATTTATGCCAGCCTGATTAACTTTGTTTTTTTTGGGCTGCTCCTTTATTTGAGGGATAAAAAGCCTTTCCATGGTTACCTGTTTGTATTGTATGTTGGTTTTTATGGTTTATATCGTTTTGGCATCGAGTTTTTTAGGGATTCAGATGTTTTTTTTGGTCCCGTTACGTTGGCCCAGGCGATTAGTCTTTTGATGATTCTGGCCTCAGCCCTGCTTATAAGGCTTTGGCCCTGGAAACAGGTGGATAAAATCAGTGATAAAAAAATATAGTTTTTTAGTATCCCCTGAGGAAAGCGGCAAACGACTGGATATTTTATTAATGGAGAAAAATCCAGATATGTCCAGGTCCCGTCTGCAGGTTTTGATTGAGGAGGGACTAGTTTCTGTGAAGGGGAAAAAAATTAAATCTAATTATAGGGTAAAAAAGGGTGACAAGGTTTTTTTAGAGGTGCCTCCTCCCCGTGTAGTAACCATTGAGCCGGAAAACATTCCTCTGTCTATTTTATACCAGGATAAAGACATTGTGGTGGTGAATAAGGCTCAAGGTATGGTAGTTCATCCTGCGGCAGGTCATTATCAGGGGACTCTGGTTAATGCTCTTTTATTCCACTGCAGGGATTTGTCGGGGATTGGAGGGGAGCTTAGGCCGGGAATTGTACATCGTTTGGATAAAGATACTTCAGGAGTTTTGGTAGCGGCTAAAAACGATTATGCTCACCGTTCCCTTGCTTATCAGATGAAAAAACGTTCTATAAAGAGGGAATATCAGGCTCTGGTTCACGGAAGGATTGTAGAGTCCCGGGCAACCATCGATGCTCCTATAGGCAGGCACCATAAGGAGCGTAAAAATATGGCCGTAAGCAGCAAAGGGCGGGTGCGGGAAGCCGTAACTCATTTTGAAGTGCTGGAGAGGTTTAAAAAATATACCCACCTTCGCCTTAAACTGGAGACAGGGAGGACGCATCAAATCAGAGTTCATATGGCTTATATCAAGCATCCTGTTTTGGGAGACCTTCAGTACGGCCCCTCCAGGAATGAATTTAATTTAAAGGGGCAGGCACTGCACGCCGGCACATTGGGATTTGTACATCCTCAAAGTGAAAATTATATGGAATTTTCTGCTCCCCTGCCGGAACGTATTCAAAGTATTTTGAGGTTATTAACACAGGAAAAAACACAATAATTCTAAGTATACAGCGGTTCAGCCGGCAGAAACCTTGTTGACAAATAATCGGTTTATTGGTATATTTTAGTTGAAGAAAGTACCTTTAAACGGATCTGGAGAGATTGTGAGGAATAGATAGAGGGGAAAGTCCTTTTATATGGAGGGGCTTTTTTTCAGGAGGGTGACCATGTCCCAGTATAGAAAAATTATTATGGATGAAAGTGGTATGCGCCGGGCACTGACCAGGATATCACATGAAATATTGGAGAAGAATAAGGGAACTGAAGACCTGGTTCTGGTGGGCATTCAGACCAGGGGAGTACCCCTGGCTTTACGGATTGGAAAAAAAATTAATGAAATTGAGGGTGTTGAGATTCCCATTGCGGTTTTGGATATTACCTGTTATCGGGATGATTTGGATGAAACCAAGATGGTTGAAAAAGAAAAGGCCAGGCTTCCCTTTGAGGTAAATGAAAAAAAAGTGGTTTTGGTGGATGATGTGCTCTATGCCGGAAGGACTGCCCGGGCTGCCATGGACGCATTGATGGACCTGGGTCGGCCTAAGCTGATTCAACTGGCGGTTTTAATAGATAGAGGGCACCGGGAACTGCCCATCCGGGCGGACTATGTGGGAAAAAACGTTCCCACCAGCCGCACCGAGTTAGTCTCCGTCAATCTGGTGGAAACCGATAATGTAGATCAGGTGCTGATTGAAAAAGATTAAGAGTAAATAACCCCTATGGGGTTTTATTTTTTGTATTTTTACTCCTAAAAAGCAATTGGCAATAATTAATTGGCTTTCAAACATCACACGGGTGCTGCGCCGCAGTTCGCAATCTTTTGGTATAATTTTAGTTATATAACAAAAAATAAAAAAGTAAAAAATAAGAAACTAAATGCAGAAATCTTTGGAGGTGTTTTTTTGAACAATATTTCCAATAAGGAACTAAATTACATTAAAGATTATCTTTCCTGGGAACTTTTGATGGCTAAAAAGTGTTTTGAGTATTCCAATGAAGTGCAGATTCAAAACATTAAGGGACTTTTTGATCAAGCAGGCAAAATTCATCAGCAGAATTATCAGGTAACCTTAAATTACCTGGGGCAGGTAAGCCAGGAGGTGAACAGCTGATTTATGGACACTCAATCAACTATAACTACTAAAACCGGTGCCGTTAAAATCGGGAAAGAAGTTACGGCTCAGCTGCCTAAGAAGAAGGATGCCACCGTAAATGACCGGGACAGATTAAATGATATTTTGCTGCATGAGAAGCACATGCTTACAGGTTATAGTACCGGGATTAACGAAGTGTTAGACCCTATTCTTTTTAATCTACTGCAGGAGAACCGAGAACAGCTGCAGCAGGTCCATCAACAGATGCTGGAAGCGCTTTTTGATATGGGAGAGTATACGGCGGATATCGCCCTTCGCAATCAGGTTGTTGATGCTTATGATGTCTTTAGCGGTTACAAAACCCAGTTTCCTTATCCTGAGAATGAACTTCATTAATTAAGAACCCCATCGGTGAGCCGGCGGGGTTTTTTTAATAATTAACAAAATATAACAATTTTTTGGCAGGATAGGAGCATAAATTCAAAGAAGGTAAAAATATAAATTATTACAAAAAACTGTGGACTAGAATATTAAGAATTATTAATAATTGAAACAGTTTTGATGATTTTGTTGTCTATATTATAAAGAAGGTTTAAAAAAACTCTTATAAAGAGGAAGAAAGGACTTATTAAATGTTATTTTTTAGCCCCTTTAGGTTTGTATTCATGCTGTTTGTTTTTCTTCTGTTGTTCTCTACAGGATGTTTGAACTACTACAGCGCTCCCAGTTTAACCCTGGATTACCTGGATGCAGTTCAGGCCGTATCAGTGATAAAACCTTTCAAATTTTTTAATAATACTGCGGTGGAGATGGAAATAAAGGAACCTGAAGAGGTTGAGGTAGTAATGGAAACCTTAAAGAGTGCCAGTGTTAAGGGAGTATATAAGCCGGGGGATTCCGGGCTTCCCGATATGGGTTTCCCTGATTATTACCTGGATTTAAAGTTAGGGGAACTGGAGGTCAGGTGTTTTTACTGGAATGATAGACATATACTTTTGCCCAATTCATTGGGGACAGAACAGGCAGAGGAAAGATACCTGCTGGAACTGGATAGGGATATATTTTAACGGTTCCAGTCCCTTTTCAAATCAATTACTTCCGATAATGGTTTTGAGTTTGCCTTCCTAGTTAGCAAATAAACAGTTTTTTGTCTTGTCTTTTGTCCCCCTTTGTCCTCTTACATTGAAAAACTAAGTATAAAAATACCAGGGATATATCCCTGGTATTTTAGATATTCTACTGTTTTTCAAAGCTAAAAAATTTTGACCATGCTTTCTTCCGGTGTTACGTAAATGGTTTTGTGGTGGTCGTAAATTACCATCCCCGGTTTGGCCCCCCGGGGTTTTCTTATGTGCTAGAAACTGTTTTCCTGCAGCTTGAACAGTAATACTTTCGGATGTGAATGTAGTAATCATGTTTTGATAATATCGTTATGGAAGTAAAAACCGTGCTTATCTAAAGGCTTTTTTAGCACAACCACATGGGACAGCTAGAAAAATTAAGAAATATATTGTCGAATCTTTTAATTCTATTTGAGCGCCGCCAGGAGCAATTAATGAGTTGGGGAAGCTTGGGGAAAATCTGGGAATTATTGCTCAGATAAGTAATGACTTAAGGGATATTTTAGATTTTCACAATAAAAGTGATTTTAAAAATCAGAAACAAACCCTTCCTTATTTATACTTAACTAATGTTTTAACAGGGGAAAGGGCTAAAGAACTTAATCAACTTATAAAAATGGCAGGTAGCGGACAGGGAGTTTTTACTGAAAAAGAACAGCAGAGATTGACTAATATAATCCGGGAAGAGGGAGCAATTCATTATTGCCTGGTTTTTCAAGAAATGTTTCGGCAAAAAGCATTAAGTATATTAGAAAAGATTCAGGCAAAGGATGAGAGAAAAAGAAAATTAAAAAAATTGATTAATGTTATCTCGGGTCAGGATGAAGGTGGTGGTTAGGTGGAAATGGTCAATGGCAGGAAAATAAAAGTCTTAGTGGTGGATGACCATCCGGTAGTGGTACAAGGTATAACATCATTGCTGGTTGGAGAACCACAAATTAATGTGGTAGGAGTAGGGATGAATGGAGCAGAATGCTTAAGTTTAACTGAGGATGCCAACCCTGATGTAGTTTTGCTGGATATTAACCTGCCTGATGGTTGTGGCATTGATTTAATTGAAAAACTGAAAGAGATTAAACCCCAGGTAAAAATAATTATTATAACTGGACAGGATCCTAGTCCATATGTAAATATATCCATGAAAAAGAAGGCTGATCATTTTTTAGTAAAAGATTGCCACAATTATGAAATAATTTCTGCAATCTTTATCGTATTAGGTAAAGAACCGCCTTACCATAAAGAAATTAATAACTCAAACAACTTGTTAACAGCAAGGGAAAAAGAGATTATGAACATGGTTGCGATGAGTTTACATAATAAAGAGATTGCCCGGCAGTTTAAAGATTGCCACCAGAACAGTTGATTATCATGTCAGCAACATATTAACAAAATTAGGAGTAAGAACCCGTTTGGAGGCTGTACTAAAGTGGATAAAAACAGTCAACGCCTGAACTGCCTTTCCCAGGCAGCAGGCTTTTTTATTTTTTTGAAAAGGAGATTTAGGTCTTGTTATTAAAAAAATTAATCCGAAGCAATAAGTATACAGCTGCCCATATGGTTTTTATTATAACCTTTCTTATTTATTTTGGAACTACATTTTTTCAACCTTATTTGGGGATAAGTTTAGAGAAACTAGATGGTGACCAATGGGTGGTGATGCAGCTTGACCTGCAGGGGGAAGGCTATAAACAAGGAATTCAGATTGGAGATATAGTTGTGAAAATCGATCAGGATGATCCTGGGGTTTATCCGTCGGTAGAAAAATGGAGAAAAGTAGAAGGTGCCACATATTTAGAGATAGTCTCACCTGAAGAGGTAACAAGATTGATAGAAATTCAACCCACTCCATTTTTGCAAAATTTGATTCATGAGGCTCCGCAGGTGTTGTTAAGTCTTGCTTTCTGGGTAACAGGATTGGCAACCTTGCTAAAAAGGCCGTTTATTTTACATGCTCAGGTTTTATATTGGTTTAACTGGATTGTAGCCATGGCAGTAATTTTGGCTCCTGCCTCCGCTCGCCAAATATTGTGGGGTCGAGAGCTTGAGATAATATTTTTCTCTATAATTCCCGTTATGCTGCTCAAGCTCATTACTGTCTTCCCTCTTGAACGGAAAACTACCATTTTCGATTGGTCAATTATGGTATTTGCCTTGTTACCGGCTATAGCTATTTTGATGCTGTTGTTTCAAATTACTATAATTACCATAAGTGATTTTTTAATGTTGGCAGTAATGCTTAGTGTGGTCATTGCATTAAGTTCCCTTGTTATTTTAATGCTTAAAATAAGAAATAGAAAAGAAAAAAACCAGGTAGCAATAATATTAAGCGGTTTAACATTAGGTCTTTCTCCCTTTATAATTCTTACGGCTGTACCTGTTTTGTTTTTTGGTGAGCCGGTATTAAATCCCAGGTTTAGTGTGATGTTCTTACTGGTGCTGCCATTATCTTTTAGTTATGTGATTATTAATAAATACTTGCCCGATGGTAAAAAAATTTTTATAGCTGTAAGTACTTTTTTATTTTCTGCAACTCTAGCTGGAATTGTCAGCTCAATTTTTATAACACTTATATTTAGTGACCACTATATAAATCAAATAATATTTACTCAAGCACTATTTGCTGTTTTAATTTATGTTGTAGTTAAAGAAGGAATTAGCTATCTCTTATATAAAAAGGGGATTGCCGGGATAAAAGCGAGTGGGGCAGAGACGGAAAAATTGCAAAGCTTGCAGGTTTTGAAAGTTGTAAATAAAGCTTTGTTTTTCAATCTGGAAGAAGAAAAGAAAAAATTAGCAAGAGAGATTCATGATGGTCCGTTACAACTGGGGGTAGAGCTTAGTCGAAGAGTAAAACAAACTTCTCAGCATGATAACAGTGAGTCCCACATAGAACTCAGTGAATTAGCCGATGAATTAAACTTCCAGCTTCGTTCTATCTGCACAGAACTGCGTCCGGCTACTTTATCAGATTTAGGTCTTATCCCTGCAGTGGAACTATTGTGTCAACAACTAATGGAAAGACATCTCATAAACATTTCTTTGGGTTTAGATAATATATCAATTGAGCAGCGGTTTAATGAAGAAATAGAAACTGCAGCTTACCGGTTTATACAAGAGGGTCTAAATAATTCAGCTAAACATTCCGGCAGTGAAAAGGTTATAATTAGGATTTCCTTGAAAGATAATATGTTGAGTTTGTCTTTACAAGATTACGGAAAAGGGTTTGATAGTAAATTGGTCGAAGAGCGGGCACTGCAGAATAAGCATCTAGGGATAATTGGAATGAAGGAGAGGATTACCAGGTGAGACGGCAGGGTAACCATTAATTCCTTACCAGGTAAAGGAGTTTTACTTACAGCAAATATTCCCGTTTGAAGTGATAACAGATAAGACACGCTGACCCAAAAGCAAAATAATATGCTTTTGGGTTAATTTTTTTTTAAAAACCTGTAGGAATTACTGATTTTTAAAAAAGGTAAATATGGTAATGTAATAGTAATAGTTCAAGGCATGATTAAGGGAACATCGGTATGGGACTGGAACATTATACAACTAACATAGTATTTGTTCAATATACTCTAGACTACACAGGGCTCCTAGCAAATCAGCCCTAGCAAATCAGGAAGCAGTGTAAACAATAATAAAACTTGGTCAGGCAGTCATGTTCCTCAATTTAGTTCTGTAGGTGTTAAAACAGTAATTTTTACCGGATTGGGCTTGTTATCAAGCGGCAATGGGTTTGCAGTACTTCCACCTACAGATTCTACCTACATTTATTAAAAAATAGCGGAAACTGTTAAAGTTATAATAAGGGGTTGATAAAAAAACTGGAAATGCAGAGCGTATCTTCTAAACAACACAAAAGAACCGTCCCTCTGTGTTTCCAAAGAACCGTCCCTCTGTGTTTCTCTGTGTTTCTGTTTCAGTTTTGAAGTCCTGGTTTAAAAGATATTCTGCTACCGGCAGCTGGTGGTTTGAATCAGTGGTAGCTTAAGGCTTTCTCTTACGTTTTGAGTATAGCTTGTTCTCTTTTTGGATTCTATACAATCTGTTTCAGCCACATTTGGGGAATTTTGCTCGAACATCTTTAAGTAATTTAACCAGTTCATATATACCGCCGCTTTCACGGTGCTTTTGTTCGTTAATCCAGTTTCGCAATGTCTGAGGATTGATACCAAGGTTCTTGGCTACACTTGGGACGGACCATAGATATATATGTATATGACATTGATATGTTTATGAATTAGGTTGACGCAGAATTTAGGTGAAAAAAGGAGCTAAGTATGAAAGTATTACTAATCTATATGCCAGTACATAAGAGTCATGACTCGGTTGGAATGAGAATTATTCCGCCATCCGTACTTTACTATTTGGGTGGTATACTGGAGCGAGACGGGTTTGATGTTGATATAATTGACCCTCATGATGTGAGGCGATTTATGCCTATTGAGAATTGCCGATCAGAGTTTGTAATAAGCGTTACTGAACGTATTAGAAATGCGGATATTGTATGCTTGTCATCGAACACTCATAATTGGCCTACAACAAAAGACATGGTTGCCATAGTAAAGGAGGTAGATCCTTCAAAGAAGGTTATTCTTGGAGGTCTACATCCAACGTATTTTCATGAGCATATAATTCGGTCAACAGAAGCTGACTTTATAATGAGGGGCGAAGGAGAAAAGGCACTACCAGAGCTTTTACGATGTCTAGATGAAAATGAAGATGTGTCTAATATTGTTGGATTAACATGGCGCATTGGTGAGCAAGTATATTTAGCAGACAAAATTGCAAGAGTAGACAAGTCTGAGTTTATTACTGCACCATTACCACTATATGATCTGCTGCCTGACAATGCTTACAATATCATGCCTATTCATACATCAAGAGGATGTCGTTTTGCATGTAAGTTCTGCTCTATTCCTAGAAAGAGAGACTGGGTGGGGTTGGATTATACATGGGTGGTTGATCGTATCGAAAAAATTGTTGGGCACTATGCGAGTAAGTTCAACGATAAGTGCATATATATTACCGACGACTGCTTCACTGCTGATCCTCAACGAGCTACAAAACTCTTAAACAAGATGATTGATATGAATTCTGAAATGTCGATCATTTTGGAAGCAAGAGCAACTGACCTATTTGATGAAAATCTGTTGAATACATTGAAACATAAGAATATTGTAAGGATAGCAATCGGTATCGAATGCGGTTATGATGAGGGTCTTAAAAAAATCAAGAAAGGTCTAACAACCGATCAAATCTTAAGAACCATGGATAAACTTCGAGAATTTAAATTGCATGACAAGTTATTTCTATCATTCATTATTGGATTTCCTTGGGAAGGACTTGATGAATGCAGCGAAACGATTGAGTTCGCGGTTAGTCTAATAAAACAGTACGAATTGGATGCTGTTAATCTGAATTGGCTGACTTTGTTGCCTTCGGAATTATGGGATGAAAGAAATATTTACGGCATAAGACTGGAGCCATCAGTTTTCGATGACAACTACTATTTTGTATCACAGAAGTATTTCTTTGAAACACGTCCATTGCTTGATTCCAGTAGTGTCTTATATCTGAATAAGCTCATCAGTGACTATGAAGATCGTGGTGTGTATCTTCACAAGGCTTAGTTTTAAATGAAAGGGCCATTGATTATGAACTCAACATTAACAGGAAGGAGGTTACAAGATGGAATATAAAACTCCCATATTGGAAGATATGAATATGCTCAAAGACTCGGAAGGTAGAGTTAGTACGCAAGGTGTAATTGTACTGGGTGTTATTCTGGTTGGAGTTTATTCTGTTGCAGCAGCTACTGTTTTTGTGTTCGCAGCGACGGTGATCAATAAAATTACAACGCCTACTTAAGTTTTAGTTTAACTGGCTCTTTCATTTAACATAAAACACTAACTAAAGGATTACTATTCTTTGGAGGGAGAAACATATGTCAGAAAGAAAGTCATATATTCAAAAGCATTACCTTGAAAATGGAATCAATATACAAAAGGTAAACTCACCAATCATGATTGCAGTAGATGTTACGAACAAGTGTAACCTTCGGTGTGTACACTGTTTCAATAATAGTGGAGAAGGAAGCAGGAATGAAATGACTGATGATGAGCTTATAGAGCTGATGGATCAGATAATCGAATTAGCGCCGTTGTGCGTTTGTATATGTGGTGGAGAACCACTTTTGCGCCCTGTGATATATTATTTGATTGAAAAGCTATCAGGTAATGTTGGAACAATCAATATGGTTTCAAACGGCTACTATATAGACGATACTGTAGCTAAAAAACTTGTGGATAGTGGATTGAAACTATTGCAAATCAGCATAGATGGAACAACAAGTATGCAGCATGATACATTGCGAGGCATAAGAGGCTCGTTTGATAAGGCGGTTCGAGCGGTACAATACGCAAGGCAAAATGAGTTGAAAGTAGTTACATCATTGGTACCGAATAAGCTTAACCACGAATACATTGAGGAGTATCTTGATCGTTGTAAAGAAATGGGGGTTTCGGAAGTTCGGATGATGCCATTTATTCCTATGGGGCGAGGTAGCACGGCTGAAACATTATTACTAGACGGGGACGACTATGTAGTGTTACAACAAAAAATACTAAAAAAGAAACAGCAGTACCAGTTTGATAATTTCAAAGTTGAATGGGGTGATCCAATCGATCACTTATTAAGAATGCCATTGAACCAACAGTATGGCATGAAAGCATATGCAATGGAAGTAAAATCAGATGGATCAATAACAGTAAGTACATATCTCCCAATCCGAGTTGGGAATGTTCGGGAGCATAGTATGAAGGAGTATTGGGATGCTGGTTATGCTGATATCTGGGGTAATGAACAGTTCTTAAGACATGTAAATAAGATAGACAATATCTATGATTTTGATAGAGTAGAACCACGCCCGTATACAGGAGAATACATTGATATCAAGTTGATATAAATATATACCAATGGGGAGGAATATGGAGATGAAATACGAACTTGTGAATGAAAGTGATTATTTTATCAAGAAAGACTCAAATAACATGAGCCTTATTCTGATGAAAAAGACAGGACATCAAGTATTCTTGAATAAAATAGCAGTTTTCATTATGGAAGTTGCAAAGAATTTTTTTGATACTAGAGATCTTCTAAAAGAGTTGAAAGTTCAGTTTCCCAAAGTGGATATACGTGTTTTAAGAAATGATATGCATGAGCTGTTCCACCTAATGGAGGTATATGGCTTGCTACGTCTTGAAAAAACGAATACTGATCCAATGGAACATTCCGAAGTAATTGTTAAGTTTGCTGGAGATCGCGACTATGTAAGTGTTAATAAGTTTATCAAGGAATCCGAAGGAATGTCGCCATACAATTTTTGTCAGGTTGATTCCATTGAATATTTTGAGCCTGTGTCGATGCGCTTTCACACTTTCAATAACCAAGAGTATTATTTAGTAGCAAAAAGAGATGAAAAGATTATAGCAACGATGTCGGTAGTTCCTCCAGGTGTTAGCAACAAATCTTCGGTTGCGCTAATCACCTCATTCTTTTGTGATGAATTAATTGGGGAAGACGAACTGCCAAATCTCATTAACAAAATGATTAAGAGATTGGTTAAGCCTGCAGTGACAGATATATATAAGATAAGGATTAATCAAATATCAGGGCATGAGCATAATGTAATAGAACTGTTCAAAATACTGGGGTTTGAGTTGGAATGTACACTTAAAAATGAAATTCAAGGCAAAAGTCTGAGTATGTACACTTATACACTTGTGAGATAAGTGAATAAATTGTATAAATAGATTGTATAAAAGGAGGCGTATGTAATGTATGACTTTTTAA
This sequence comes from Candidatus Contubernalis alkalaceticus, assembly GCF_022558445.1. Lineage (NCBI taxonomy): Bacteria > Bacillati > Bacillota > Dethiobacteria > Dethiobacterales > Dethiobacteraceae > Candidatus Contubernalis > Candidatus Contubernalis alkaliaceticus. Next base: position 2,466,229 of record NZ_CP054699.1, on the reverse strand, counting down.
AGTTAGTAGCTTCTCCATTAGTATTGTTCATTGCGGGGATTCACTTTACTTTCCGTCCACCGATGGAGCGGAATAATATTATCGGATTCCGAACGAAGCTGTCTTCTCGAACAGACGATACATGGAAATTCGCAAACAATCTTGCTGGAAAATTCATGCTAGTATTAGGCGGTGGGTTGATTGTCATCATGTCAATAAGCTATTTTCTCTACTTGACTGATATTGAGCGACTAATTAGTTTTGCTGCACATGGAACAGTACTATCATTACTGATTACAATAATATTTGTTCAAGTCAATTTGAAAAACAATTTTACAAAGGATGGTCTTAGAAAATGAATATACTAATTTTATGGATGAGTTACGTATGAAGTTAAAAAAAATGATTAACAGGGTTGAAAAGCTCCGAATTGTTCGATTTATCAAAACATTTAATGCATTAAATCAGACAAGTAAATTCTATATACTTGTGATCATCGTTCTTGCGACAGTGAACATAGGATCAGGCTCCATTACGTCATTTTTTGCAAAGGCATCACTTGAAAGTATACTAGATGGTCGTTCATTGGAGTATTTATTGAAACTATCATTTGTAATAATTGCCTTGTATATTATTTTCTCGCTAACCAAGATTGTTGAACGGTATATGATTGCGCGAGTTAAGAATGAATTCGGATACTCAATCAAGAGTAAATTCTATGATCGAATTCAACGAAGTTCATACATTACGAATATTGGAAGTGATACAACTGAGATATACTACAGAATCTCAAGCGACCTAGCGATACTTACTTCCTTTTACTATAAAGTGGTTATTGACATTCCAGTGTATCTAATGAGTTTCGTTTTCTTTATAACAATAATGTACGTTTGGTCGCCAACTTTAACACTTTTTGTAATAACTATTAGTTTCCTACAAATTCTATCAGCTATAATGATAAAGAACCCAATCAAGGAGAATCGTGAAAAGCAAGTATATCATGAAACGGAATTTGCGAAAGAAATTGGGCGTCACTTCAACTCGATTGAAACAGTTAAACTATTTGGCCTAGAGAATCTTAAGCTTAACAAACTACAGCAATATATTGATAACTTAATAAAAATAAATATCAAATCGACGTTTACAATGTCTGTACTACAGTTTATCACAGGCATAGTAGGACAACTTGGTTTGATTGGCTTGCTGATTTTATCTGGGTATCATGTGTATCAAGGAAGCATCACAGCAGGAACGTTTATAGCCTTCTATATGACCACCGGTTTACTAGGGCAACCTATTAGTGCCCTTCTTGAGATTATTTTTGCTTTTGAGGAAGTTAATGTGAGTTATTTACGATATGTGCAGTTCTGCTCTGAATTTGATACGTATAATTACTCCGGTAGAAAAGTTGCTACTATGACTGAGAAACTTGAAGTATCAAATCTAACCTTTGGCTATCAAGCTGAGCGCCCGATACTAAATGGTGTCAATATGCACGCTTCACTTGGAGAGGTGATTGGGATAAAGGGTGCGAGCGGTGTAGGGAAGAGCACCTTAGCGAAACTGTTGATAAGGCTCTATAAGCCAGAACAGGGTGTTGTCAAAATTGATGGTACCGACATCAAAGAGTTTGAGAATAAGTCATTTAGGGATCAGGTAGCTTATTTCTCACAAACTCCTTTTATTTTGCCTGGCTCAATTCTTGAGAATCTTATAGGACATGTTGAAGAAGTGGACAATGATTTTCTCAAAGAGCTACTTTCTAGAACCGCGTGCGATAGTATAATAGAGAGTCAGAGTAAAGGGGTGCATACAAAAATTGGTATGGAAGGCGTAACTTTGTCGCTGGGGGAAGCTCAACGGATTGCACTTGTTAGGACATTAGTAAAAAAACCGAGGCTTGTTATTTTGGATGAACCCACATCTTCACTAAACGTTGAGTTGGAAAATACAATAATACCATTGGTGAAAGACTACGCAAATCGTTTCAATGCAATTGTTGTAGTAATATCACATAACAATGATATGCTTAAAAGCACTGATAAGTTATATACACTAGAACAAGGTGAATTGCGTGTGAGTAACAAAAAAACTGCATAATCTACTGAATCCTGGTGATTCGGCCAGGGTTTATTGTTGGCCGGGGGATCGGGTATATCAAATACTGGCACAATGCAGTCAACTTGGGAGAACCTGTCTGCTCTTCTGGAATTTAGGAGTATGATGGACAAGCCTTAATAGGCATAGAGGGCAGAAGAAAAGGATAAAAAGTGAATGCTACTTTTGTAATGAAAGAAGACAGGGGTTCAAACTTTGTCCTAACTCGAAAGAGTGCTGACTTATTCTACGGTATTTCTTGGCAGGATTGGATGGTAAACCTATGAATTTTAGTAATTCAACGACGGATAAAACCGAGAGACTAAAAGACACAAACGCACTAACCGCTCAATGGGAATCCATTGAATGGATGCATGTGCAAAAAAATGTCAATAGGCTACAATCCAGAATTGCCAAGGCAACAGTGAAGGGTGATAAGAACAAGGTAAAAAGATTACAATACTTACTAACACATTCATTCTATGAAAAAGCCTATGCGGTAAAGAAAGTTACCTCAAATAAGGGGAAAAACACCTCTGGTGTAGACAAAAAGCTATGGTCAACATCTGCGTCGAAAATGAAAGCAGTATTAACAAGTACCGATAAGCGCTACAGAACAAAACCTCTTAGGCGAGTCTTCATTAAAAAGAAGGGCAAAAACAAGAAACGACCGCTGGGAATACCCACCATGCATGACAGAGCCATGCAGACACTATATGCACTAGCATTAGAACCAGTGGCTGAAGTTACAGGAGACCACATTTCTTTTGGTTTTCGTAAGGGAAGAAGTTCTAACGATGCCTGTGAACAGATATTTTGTGTGCTGGCAAGAAAATGTTCTCCTACATGGGTATTAACTGCAAAAGATAAACTGGAAAAATAAGGTTGAGTAAAATCAAAAATTAGTATATTCTATTATTAATTAACTCTAAACTTCTAGGGACATGTCCTGAAAACAATTTGTGTAAGGTAGGTGAATAAATTGGAAAAACAAGAATTGATTGACTTTTGGAAAACTACTGTTGAGCGGCAAAATCGAATCCGGTCAAATAGCAAATTATTTTCTGTTAGATTTAATAGTGTAGCAACACTTTGATTTCAGTGTTTCACTTTAATATCAGTAAAACAGTACTTTACCGTCAAGGTTCAGTTTGAAAAACTGAACCACAATGTAGGGAACACTGTGGTTCGTTTTAATCATATTTATCTGTTTCTGCTCAAAGTCCGGAGGGTTTCTGCAACAGTGGCGGCATCTACGGGATTCATAAGTTGTGCCAGATGTTCGTTGTTCCAGAAGTAATCGCTGTATCCTGCAAGATCGCATCCTACACCAAAAGTGGGAATGCTGATAAAACTGCCATTTATATATTTTCCAACCATGAAAATGAAACCGCTTCGGCTTTCTATCTGTATTTCATAATGACTACCGTAATTGTGAAAGCGTTTCACATAACCGTCCCATTCCTCATAGTTACTGCCGATTTTTTCACGACAGTGGAAGGTTATGGGACATGAAAATACAGAAGTTTTTGTATTCGTCATGATGCACCCCCTAACCTAAAGCAAGGCTGTTGCTTGCAGCAAGAATGATTTCCGAGTCAATGCTCTGCTTTTTCATCTGTGCACCGAGCATGAAGGCACTGGTCATAATGGAATTAATGATACGAGGTGTTCCCTGACAGTATCCGGCAACTGCCCGGACAGCCGCTTCATCGATTATAGAGCGGGCAGCGCCGGCGGCTTCAATGCGGGAAATTGATGAAACCTCCAGCAAGCGTGGACACAATTACGTGAGTGTCTTTGTAGATTTAGATGAATCCAGTGTGCTCTATGCTACCGAAGGTAAAGATGCGAAAACCGTTGAATCATTCAAAGACGATTTGCAAAAACACAACGGTGAGCCAGAAAACGTTAAAGATATCTGTTGTGATATGTCACCCGCTTTCATCAAGGGTGCAGAAGAAAACTTCCCTCATGCAGCTATCACTTTTGACAAGTTTCATGTGATGAAAATTTTAAACGAAGCCGTTGACCAGGTAAGAAGACAGGAACAGCTTGAAAACAAATATCTGAAAAGCACAAGATACATCTGGCTGAAAAACCCTGAGAATTTAACAACAAAGCAAAATAATAAGCTTAAATCCCTTTCCAAGATGAATTTTAAAACAGCAAGGGCTTACAGCATCAAATTAAGCCTTCAAGAATTCTGGGCGATAGAGGACCTAGATACCGCTGCAGCCTATCTTAAAAAGTGGTATTTCTGGGCTACCCACAGCCGCCTTGAGCCAATCAAAGAGGTTGCTTATACCATTAAAAGACACTGGGATGGAATCATCCAGTATATTACCAGCAGAGTCAACAATGGCATCCTTGAAGGTATCAACAGCCTCATTCAGGCAACCAAAAGAAAGGCCCGGGGCTACCGTAATACTAAAAACCTGATCACAATTATTTATCTTACATGCAGTAAACTTAAAATGGATTTACCCAAGGCATTTATATAAATTCACTGATATAATAATGTCTTAGCTGAGATAAATTTAGGGCTCCATAAATGCCAAATATGTTAATTAATGTTAATGAAGTTTTCCACACTAAATAGCGAAGAGCCAAAAATTTATCGGCTATAGAGCAGAAAAACTATGCCGAAACTTCCAAGGAAGAACCCAGTGATCATGCGCCTTTCAAAAAACTTTCGGCATAGTTTTTTCTTCGGTATAATCCATATAAATTTTTTTACAAAGACCGTGACGTGCAACAGCTTCTTTCAAAACCAGCTGAAAATTGTAAGCATTATCATTGTAAAAAAATTTTGCACCTACAATAAGCCTTGAGTGGTCATCGACTATGTGATATAGAAACGTTTTCCGCTTTGTTCCGTTTTCAGTAATGTAAATGCTGTGGCAGGTATCCGCCTGGTACATATCACCTGGAAATTCCTCTTCAAAAGCTTTACGATCTTTAATGTTGAGATTGTTTACAGATTTGAGGTCGTTCTTCTTAATGAACCGCTGTACGGCAGAGACAGATACTTCGGACTGCTTAATAAAGCCGTCGGCAATAAGTTTTGTATAGATTAAAGTGGCATTAATGCGTGGGAACTGCTGCTTTAGTCTGAATATCTCCGCTATGGCGGTGTCCGGAAGTACACGGGATCCCCCTTTATCCGAGCGTGACCTTGGCATAAGGCCATCCATTCTGTCTTTTTTATAGCGGGCTTCCCATTTTTCAAAAGTGTTAAAATTTAGAAGCACCTCTCTACCATCCGGCATTTTCAGTGGTTTTTCTGCTATCTTTTTGTAGTAAGCAGTTTTGGTGGGTTCGGAAAACAGCCCCTGGATGACAGGAGCTATGACTGCAAAGCGCATATGGGCGGTTTGCACGGCTTCATTGTAAGATTTGTCATTAAAAGTATTACTCATGACATAAATCACCTCCTGGAGATATCATAACAGGGGAAAAAATGGAAAGGAATTCTGCTGTTATGTGAAATGGGAGATGAAAAAATGCAGAAAGGTTATGGCGGAGCGAAATGTGCTTTTCTCATATGGGATGAACCTTGTAGAAACGAAATATTTGCCGTGAGGAAAAATTCTTTAAGGGTATATAAAAGACTGCAGTTAAAAAAGCAATCTAAGAATTGCAGAGATGATGTGCAAGCATCCTCAAGGAGACCAATCCAGATTTTTTTGTGTCTCAAAAAAAGTTTTTTCCACGAGTAAATGGTTGAAACGGAAATACCATATTTTGCACAGATGCCCTGTATAGTAAGAAAGCTTGTGAAATAATCCCTCATAACTGCAATAATGAAAAGAAAGCTGTATGATTGATACGGTATGATACATTCCGGAAGTATGGCATGGGTGCATCCGCAAGACGAGCATCTGTATCTGATGATAGTAACCCTGTATGTTACAGAACATCCTTTCTCAAAGGAGATCAGGAATCGATCATAATCAGCATGTTTTTTCCAGTCAGGATGTTCAACTTGGCAGAAAGGGCATCTGTGATCAGCCGGATGAAATTTGGCCATGGATTGAAGAAATAGATCCTCTGCAGAAAGATTGATAAAATTTAACTTGCGAAACAGTTCAAAAACTCTTATCATAATATTGTACCTCAGTGGTTTGGAGCCTCTGTCGTATGGTTAATCCATGTACCCAGCATACCAAACATAAGGGGCATGGACAGTTGGGAGAAAGAGTCGAACTGTGGTAGGGTCGACTCTTTCTCTTCTTATTACTTAAATAACTATACGAAAGCTGCACACTAAGGTCAAGAAACAACAGATAAAAAAATGCCGTAATCTACGGCACGATGAAATCAGATATGGATAAAGATAACATAAATTAATTCGCAGTAATTTTAAAATCCCAGGGAATTTAAAATGTAATTCTACAAACTACATCCGATAAAGATTTTATTACCATGATGAACTTATTAAAAAGCAAAGATTATCATTGGAGTTTGTTTATGGGACATTTAGTGATAGAAAAGATTTTAAAGGCAATATATTTAAAAAATACTAAAGATGAAAATCAACCACCGCGAACTCACGACCTTTTGTTACTAGCAAAGCGGGCTAAAATTGATCCCAGTGAAAATCAACAAGATTTACTTGATATGATAACAACATTTAATATAAGTGCCAGATATCCGGATTATAAGCATAGTTTTTATAAAAAGTGCACAAGTAGTTACACTAAGGAAAGAATTGATGAAATAAAGGAGTTGAGAAAATGGCTGATAATAGAGCTAGAAAACAAGTAAATCAAACTATATTAAAATACGCTGAGTACTTAAAAAAAGAATATAATATAAAAGGAATTTATTTATATGGTTCATATGCAAAAGGAATCAATACGGACGATAGTGATATTGATATTGCCGTGGTTTCTGATGATTTTACCGGAGATATAATAGAGGATACGTTCCGTCTAATGAAATTGCGAAGAAAAGTTGATTATAGAATTGAGCCACGCCCTTTTGCTGTTGCTGACTTTAATGAAGGCAATCCTAATGCAAGAGAAGTAATACAGACAGGAATTAAAATCATGTAATAATACTTGGTCTCAACCGAACCTCTAACGGTATTTTAGTCCCTTTTCAAATCAATTATTTCCGATAATGGTTCTGAGTTTGCCTTCCTAGCTAGCAAATAAACAGTTTTTTGTCTTGTCTTTTGTCCCCTTTGTCCTCTTACATTGAATGTAGTAATCATGTTTTGATAATATCGTTATGGAAGTAAAAGCCGTGCTTATCTAGAGGCTTTTTTAGCACAACCACATGAGACAGCTAGAGAAATTAAGAAATATATTGTCGAATCCTTTAATTCTATTTGATTTAAGAATATGCTTTTAGAATTTATAATCTAAAAATTACAACCTTGCTTAACCTGTAGGAATTACCAGGTATGCAAACGCTTAAATTTGTAGTAAAATAATGCATAAGGAAAGAAATAACAGAAAAGGAAGGTGGAAGATAGAATGTATGGTCAAAATTTGGCTAAATTAGTCCATCGGTTAGTAAAAAACCCGAAAGAACGTCAGGATTTTTTAAAAGGCAGAAATGTATCCGGAGAAACTTGTAATTCCCTTGAATACCTAAGTATAAAAAAAGCATTTTCACAGCCTGAAAGAGTTAATGATTCAGTGGCAAGTATTGTTCCTACTGGTTATTGGTTGTAATGAATGAAATTGACCTTAAGTAAACATTTTTATTTTTCCAGTCGATATATAATTGTTTGTTCCGGCTGATTAGGATGGGGTTGAAAATAAAGATTTTGCTCATTGAATAAAAATAATTGGAGAACCAACATGACTTTAGATGTACAAATTACCGCTGAGATAAATAAAATTTTATCTACATCAATTATAGATAATGAAATGAAAAAGATGATTATCTCAAATTGGGAAGAATCAGGTACAGGGGTTTCAGCTCCATTGGAACGGTATAAATGGGCAAAGTTAACTTATGTTAGTGGCCAACTATTTAATGAATCCAAAGAAGCAGTTTTACCTGGAGCTATTGCAATGGAATTATTCGCTTTTGCAGCAGATATTTTTGATGATATTCAGGATCAAGATAATCACTTGATATCCTGGCGAAAAATACCCTTATCTCAAGCTATCGCATTGGCTCATTCTTTACTTTTTATAAGTTACGATACTCTTTTGTCAGTCGAAAATTATGAAATTTCAAAAATCCTTATGCAACTTTTTAATCAAACAGGTCTCAAAGCCAGTGCCGGGCAGTATGAAGAATTTACTGAACAAACTAAATCCTATTCCAGTGTAGACAAGTACTTAGCTGTAGTATCAAAAAAATCGGGGAGTTTTACAGAATGTGCTTGTAAAATTGGTGGAGTGTTGGCAGGAGCGCCGCCAGGAGCAATTAATGAGTTGGGGAAGCTTGGGGAAAATCTGGGAATTATTGCTCAGATAAGTAATGACTTAAGGGATATTTTAGATTTTCACAATAAAAGTGATTTTAAAAATAAGAAACAAACCCTTCCTTATTTATACTTAACTTATGTTTTGATAGGGGAAAGGGCTAAAGAACTTAATCAACTTATAAAAATGGCAGGTAGCGGACAGGGAGTTTTTACTGAAAAAGAACAGCAGAGATTGACTAATATAATCCGGGAAGAGGGAGCAATTCATTATTGCCTGGTTTTTCAAGAAATGTTTCGGCAAAAAGCATTAAGTATATTAGAAAAGATTCAGGCAAAGGATGAGAGAAAAAGAAAATTAAAAAAATTGATTAATGTTATCTCGGGTCAGGATGAAGGTGGTGGTTAGGTGGAAATGGTCAATGGCAGGAAAATAAAAGTCTTAGTGGTGGATGACCATCCGGTAGTGGTACAAGGTATAACATCATTGCTGGTTGGAGAACCACAAATTAATGTGGTAGGAGTAGGGATGAATGGAGCAGAATGCTTAAGTTTAACTGAGGATGCCAACCCTGATGTAGTTTTGCTGGATATTAACCTGCCTGATGGTTGTGGCATTGATTTAATTGAAAAACTGAAAGAGATTAAACCCCAGGTAAAAATAATTATTATAACTGGACAGGATCCTAGTCCATATGTAAATATTTCCATGAAAAAGAAGGCTGATCATTTTTTGGTAAAAGATTGCCACAATTATGAAATAATTTCTGCAATCTTTATCGTATTAGGTAAAGAACCGCCTTACCATAAAGAAATTAATAACTCAACAAATAACATGTTAACAGCAAGGGAAAAAGAGATTATGAACATGGTTGCGATGAGTTTACATAATAAAGAGATTGCCCGGCAGTTAAAGATTACCACCAGAACAGTTGATTATCATGTCAGCAATATATTAACAAAATTAGGAGTAAGGACCCGTTTGGAGGCTGTACTAAAGTGGATAAAAACAGTCAGCGCCTGAACTGCCTATCACCAGGCAGCAGGCTTTTTATTTTTTTGAAAAGGAGATTTAGGTCTTGTTATTAAAAAAATTAATCCGAAGCAATAAGTATACAGCTGCCCATATGGTTTTTATTATAACCTTTCTTATCTATTTTGGAGCTACATTTTTTCAACCTTATTTGGGGATAAGCTTAGAGAAACTAGATGGTGACCAATGGGTGGTGATGCAGCTTGACCTGCAGGGGGAAGGCTATAAACAAGGAATTCAGGTTGGAGATATAGTTGTGAAAATCGATCAGGATGATCCTGGGGTTTATCCGTCGGTAAAAAAATGGAGAAAAGTAGAAGGTGCCACATATTTAGAGATAGTCTCACCTGAAGAGGTAACAAGATTGATAGAAATTCAACCCACTCCATTTTTGCAAAATTTGATTCATGAGGCTCCGCAGGTGTTGTTAAGTCTCGCTTTCTGGGTAACAGGATTGGCAACCTTGCTAAAAAGGCCGTTTATTTTACATGCTCAGGTTTTATATTGGTTTAACTGGATTGTAGCCATGGCAGTAATTTTGGCTCCTGCCTCCGCTCGCCAAATATTGTGGGGTCGAGAGCTTGAGATAATATTTTTCTCTATAATTCCAGTTATGCTGCTCAAGCTCATCTCTGTCTTCCCCCTTGAACGGAAAACTACCATTTTCGATTGGTCAATTATGGTATTTGCCTTGTTACCGGCTATAGTTATTTTGATGCTGTTGTTTCAAATTACTATAATTACCATAAGTGATTTTTTAATGTTGGCAGTAATGCTTAGTGTGGTCATTGCATTAAGTTCCCTTGTTTTTTTAATGCTTAAAATAAAAAATAGAAAAGAAAAAAACCAGGTAGCAATAATATTAAGCGGTTTAACAGCGGGTCTTTCTCCCTTTATAATTCTTACGGCTGTACCTGTTTTGTTTTTTGGTGAGCCGGTATTAAATCCCAGGTTTAGTGTGATGTTCTTACTGGTGCTGCCATTATCTTTTAGTTATGTGATTATTAATAAATACTTGCCCGATGGTAAAAAAATTTTTATAGCTGTAAGTACTTTTTTATTTTCTGCAACTCTAGCTGGAATTGTCAGCTCAATTTTTATAACACTTATATTTAGTGACCACTATATAAATCAAATAATATTTACTCAAGCACTATTTGCTGTTTTAATTTATGTTGTAGTTAAAGAAGGAATTAGCTATCTCTTATATAAAAAGGGGATTGCCGGGATAAAAGCGAGTGGGGCAGAGACGGAAAAATTGCAAAGCTTGCAGGTTTTGAAAGTTGTAAATAAAGCTTTGTTTTTCAATCTGGAAGAAGAAAAGAAAAAATTAGCAAGAGAGATTCATGATGGTCCGTTACAAATGGGGGTAGAGCTTAGTCGAAGAGTAAAACAAACTTCTCAGCATGATAACAGTGAGTCCCACATAGAACTCAGTGAATTAGCCGATGAATTAAACTTCCAGCTTCGTTCTATCTGCACAGAACTGCGTCCGGCTACTTTATCAGATTTAGGTCTTATCCCTGCAGTGGAACTATTGTGTCAACAACTAATGGAAAGACATCTCATAAACATTTCTTTGGGTTTAGATAATATATCAATTGAGCAGCGGTTTTATGAAGAAATAGAAACTGCAGCTTACCGGTTTATACAAGAGGGTCTAAATAATTCAGTTAAACATTCCGGTAGTGAAAAGGTTATAATTAAAATTTCCTTAGAAGACAACATGTTGAGCTTGTTTGTACAGGATTATGGCAAAGGGTTTGATAGAAAGCTGGTTGAAGAGCGGGCACTGCAGGAGAAGCATCTAGGGATAATTGGAATGAAGGAGAGGATTACCAGGTTAGACGGCAGGGTAACAATTAATGCCTTACCAGGTAAAGGAGTTTTACTTACAGCAAATATTCCCGTTTGAAGTGATAACAGATAAGACGCGCTGACCCAAAAGCAAAATAATATGCTTTTGGGTTAATTTTTTTTAAAAACCTGTAGGAATTACTGATTTTTAAAAAATGAAAATATGGTAATGTAATGGTAATAGTTCAAGGCATAATTAAGGGAACATCGGTATGGGACTGGAACATTATACAACTAACATAGTATTTGTTCAATATACTTTAGACTACACAGGGGCTCCTAGCAAATCAGGAAGCAGTTTTGAAGATTGTGGAAATTGCCGTAAGGCAAAGACTGGAATCTCTGCGCATTCAGATTTAGGTAGCGTAAACTCAATAACAGGTCGATGCTGAAAATAAAAAAGGGGTGATGCGGCAAATCAAAAGGACGAAGAATCCATTCGGTCTGCATATATGAATGACCCTGAATTTCGTGCCCATCTGGCCGCAGATCCGGCAGATGCTATGGATGTACTGGATAACGCGGTTAATAACCTTGGTGCCATAGATCCTGCCGACGAAAAAAAATATATTCAAGAGATCAGCGCTAGCATGGGGACAAGGCACTGGGATAATTATAATTACGCATGGGTAAACACAAGCCTCGTACAACAAATCAACGGATATTATTGCGGGCCAGCAAGCGTGTTGATGGCAATTTGGGGTTGGGGAGGTATTTTGCGCCATTCCAAACTATCTTAGGGAGAATTCAAACATGAAATTAAAACAGATGGTCTCCATTGGTCTGGTATTATTGATGGCAGCGTTAAGTGCCGGATGTGAGACAAGCACCGGGGAGACTTTAAAAAAATACGATGAAGCTCAGACGCTTTCCTACACGGAAAACGCATCTTCTTTTTCCAATGATGTATCGGAATATGAAATATTCATTCCAAAAGGATACGAGTCGGGATGCATTGCAGGAACGAAAAATGACCTGTATTATACACTTGTAAAAAATATCCCCATGGGTATGGGGTCAGAGTGTACCGACATATTTCACCTTGATACAAAAACCGGAAATGCAGAGCGTATCTTCCAGATAAAAACCGGAGAGCATTGGCAAAACGAACTTGTTGCCGCCGATGGAGCACTGTTTTGGATTTTGCAGGATGCATCGGGGATGCGGCTAGAACGATATGATCTTGAGCATGGCACCGTTTCCACAGTGAAGGAGTTTTCCGATACAAGCCCGGAGATTATTATATCCGGCGGGCAGGATTATTTGACATGGTATGAATACAATCAAGAAGAAATATCCTTGTATGCGTACGCTATTGACGAAGAACGGATTTTTTGCGTAAGTGAAAAAATTGCCCCCCAATCGAGCTATACCCGAGCCTATGTAAATGATGGGATTACAGTCTTTACCGAGAGTCGGAAGGGCGTCCTCTACCTGTGCGTCTATGATATCCATGAGCAAATGTATCTCAAGCAGCTGCGGGTTACTGATTCCCAATCAATTATTAATCCTCAGGCAAACAGCCAGTACATCGTCTGGATTGACGGATATGAAGACCCTGCACTCTATGCATATACTTTGGGAAGCAATGAATTAAGGTGCATCAGCAAACCGGGCGGCAGCATCAATCTGTTTTCCTTCCATTTGTTAAATGACATGGTAATTTTAAACGATAGGCGGTCCGGCCAAATCATTGGACGTTTGTTGGATGAAGGGCAGGAGGCTGTTTTGAGCGAACAGATTCCGGGCGAGCATCTCTATATCCTTGGGACAGTATTTGATGCACGAAAGTTTATTGCCTTTGATAGCGCACGCAATTCCATTTTGTTCATTCGGTAATATAAATAAGAAAGTTGCTCCCTTGATAATTGGTGGTTTTGAAATTCTAAGAATAAGTGAGTAGGTGCAAGAAAATTAATTTATAGTAGGAGAAATAAAATAATGGAGTTTGATATAAACTATATTTTTCAATATATTAATTTTTTTATATTTTTAGCTATACCAATAATCTTGTTGTTTTGGCTTTTTAAAATCAGCAAAAGGTTAAAAGACATTGAGGAAAAATTAAACAAAAAAAACGGAAACAATAATAATTTATGAGTATAATAGAAATTTTTAAGATCATAAGAGACAGTTAGAAGGTTTCAATTACACTACTAACTAGGAGGTATTTATGGTGAACAATAAAAAAATCAAAAAAGTAATGGTGATGATATTATTAGTAATGTTAATGTGCTTTAATTCAAATTCTGTGGTGTTTAGTATGAATGCTGAAAGCACAAACAATGATGTAGATGATATTACTGAACCTCAACAAGCAATAGACACAGAAATAATGATTAAAGAAAATGAAAGAATGATTAAACAAAACGATAAAGAAGTAGAAGAATATTTAAAATCATTAAAAGAAAGTAACGACTTTTCTATTATGTCAACAATTCCAACGGTAAATGTTGGACAAAACAGAACTTTTTATTATGCAAATATAGGTAATTCTGGTCAAAATAGCTGGGGGGTTGGAATTGCAAATGGAGATTATAGCATAACGAACAGAAGGGCAAGGTCTAGTGCTTCTGCAGTTGGAATTGGAAGTGGTCAATCTTGGGGATTAGTGGGATTAAGATTTAACGTATCAGGATCAAGCAATCGAACTGCGTATATAAGAATGGCTGGATCATATAGAGGTTCTTTACTAGGTAGCTTTACAGGTTATTCTAATGCTCAAATTAATTTACATGTATACGATTTAAGTGCATCATCAGAACTTGATAGTAGGAGCATTTTAAACATTACCTCAAGTGATGGCATTGCTAGAAACCCTAATAATTCTTACAATCGCTCAAGTTTAGTATCACTACAACCCGGCAGACAATATTTAGCTTATTTACGAATTGATGGAGCAGTTCAAGAATACGGTGCAGGTATATCGAACTTAAATTTTAGAGATAGCATCAGATTTACTGATTACAGTTCGATTAGGATAGATTGGCAATAATATCATTAGCAAGGACATTATCGTTCCGGCCGGCAGCCAGCGTCAATGTAGATAAGCTTTGTTCCTCAGCCCTGAGTTTTTTGTCTTGCGCTCCCATGGTAAATAATGTATAATGGGGGACTTCCTTTTTTCGTTTGGTCTGGTAGAGGGAAGCAAGCTCTGCTGAAAATGCAAGTATCTTAGTAAGAAGAGGCGTTCTATCAGAACAGCTTACAGTACCGTTTTTCGAGCCACTAATACTTCATTCTGATTATGACGAAGTTTTAACTATGCCGAAATATGAGTAGAAAATCGCTGAGCAGAACTGTTTTTCGGTTGATTTTTCGGCATAGTTTTCTCGCTTCCTTTCATGTTACAGTAATAGTATCCAACACTCAAGGAGGTATGAAAATGGAACTATTACTGAAAGAACATGTATCTCGCGTGCTACAGCTGCAATCGGATGCCGGGTATAAAGATTCAACGATTAGTTTTTACAGGATCGCATACAACCGATTGGAAGCATTGGCAGAACAGATGGGAATTGACAGGTTTAATGAAAAACTTGCCAGAGCTTTTTTGAAAGATCGTATTGACCGAAGAACCGGTACAATCTGTAAAAGCAGGTGTCATCTGCAGAACATTGCGGTTAGACGACTGAGGGAGTATGCTGATACCGGGCAGATTAACTGGAAAAACAACATGCACCACAAACAAATCAGAAAAACCCCGGACTCATTATCCTTTCAGCTATTGTCAAGAGCCTATCTATCTATTCTGTCAGACGAAGGGAAGAAGCAAAATACGGTTAATGGGTATCGGAACGTGTCTACTTCATTTCTGCAATTCTGTGAGAGACAAAGCATATCAGATCTTTCAACACTTAAGCCCACCGTAGTCGTGAATTTTTTCAAAGAACTGTCTCAAACTTGGTCTGCCCTCAGCATGAGGACGGCTGCACCAGCACTGAGGTCATTCCTAGACTTTGTAAACGCACCTATTGAGGCTGTGCAGGCAATTCCACTGAATTGCCCACGAAAAACCGTCATCCCGCAGGTGCTTACAGAAGATCAGGAAGACAGGCTGTGGAACACTTTGTGTGCCAATGAAACTTCTGCCAGAGATCGGGCTTTGGTCATGCTTCTTTTTGTCACAGGCCTACGGCCAGTGGATGTCGTGAATCTAATGCTTGAAGACCTTAACTGGAAAAAGGAAGTGATCCATCTTGTTCAGCGAAAAACTGGAAGACCCTTGATGCTTCCCATTGCTCCGTCTGTGGGAAACGCAATAGTTGAATATGTTACTACACACCGTCCTCCATCTCCATATCGGAATGTATTTCTGAAAACAATGGCACCTTACACGCCATTAAAAGATCATGCGGCGTGCTATGCTATCATTAAAAGCGTGTTTCATCGTGCGGGTATTAAACGGACAGATCCATCGGGCGGTGCCCGATTATTCCGATGCGGAACGGCATCAAACTTATTGAAAGCTGGCGTTTCATTCAATCACATTGCGGCCTGTCTGGGACATTCAGATCATGACAGCGCCCATGCCTACTTGTCAGTTGACAGACATAGGATGCTACAGTGTATACTCCCACTCCCCCAAAAAGGAGAGGCGGGTGAGGGCCATGCGTGAAAAAGAATGCCTTTTGGATGAATTAATGCAGGAGTTCATTGCCTTCAAGCGTTCTATGGGATATGCCTATGGGCAGGAAGCCTACCACCTCGTTAAGTTCAAAGAGCTATGTTACAGCATGGGGTGCTATGATATTCCCGGAAAGAAAGAATTCCAGCTGTGGATGATGCGAAAGCCATCAGAGTTGCCACAAAGTCAGCATCGTCGGGTTTCTTCTGCAAGAGGATTTCACATTTACTTGCGTAAGATGAGCATTGATACAGGTTATGTCCTGCCGAAGAATAGAAAATCATCCAGTCTTCTATGTCGGCCTCATTTTTTTAGCTCCGAAGAAATCGTCGGATTTTTCAATGCTTGCGACTCCCTTCGGCCACGCAAGGAAAACCCTGGTCGGGAAATTATTCTACCAGCTGCATTCCGGTTGCTTTACTGTTGCGGCCTGCGGCCAATCGAAGCCATCCGGCTGAAGACAGAACATGTGAATACAAGGGAAGGCTACGTGGACATCCTTGAGTCAAAACACCATAAGGACAGGCGGTTGCACCTAAGCAAAGAGATGGCAGCCTATCTCGCTCAGTACCAACAAGAAATTGAAAGAGTCTGGCCGATGCACACTTACTTTTTCCCCAAAGACCTTCACAATTGCTTCGGAAACGCATACCTAAGGTCCAATTTCAAGGTAATCTGGAACATTGCCAACAGAGAATCTAGCGCCTCACCGGTTCGGTTATACGATCTCAGGCACCATTTCGCATTCGCTAACTTGAATCGATGGATCCAGGAAGGAAAAAATGTTGACTCAATGATCCTGTATCTAATGAAATGCATGGGGCATGTATCCCTTGATAGTACCTATTACTATCTGCATCACACAAGTGAATCACTGATAAGGTGTCGAAAGCGTAGGGATGTCATCAAAACCAGGGGGGAGTCGTTAACCTGGGATGAGCCTGGAGGATACCTGCTTACTGTCCAGGTGGTGGCCGGCATGAAGGTGGCGTGAACATAGCATAGGCTTTTGTGCGGAACGTGGGAACCTACGACTCTGATGATAAGGGAAAAATCCAAGTGGAGGACCCACAAGGATGAAAGTACCAATGCAGAGTATAGGGGCGGAACAGCCAGTAGTAGTGAAGAAACCTCTGTAATGGAGGTGGAGCGAAGGGGCTGTGTTATCTAGTTTTAAGCTTTAGTCAACCAATTTATGGGAGGAACTAAATGATTAAAACAAAGTCGTTCAATATTTCAAAACAAGTAGTATATGAAGCCTACAAAAGAGTAAAAGCAAACAGAGGAGCCGCAGGAATAGACGAAGAATCATTAGCAGACTTTGAAAATAATCTGAAAGATAATCTATACAAACTGTGGAACAGGATGTCCTCCGGTAGCTACTTCCCACCACCGGTTAAAGCGGTAGAAATACCGAAGAAAAATGGTGGAGTAAGAGTGTTGGGAATACCAACTGTATCAGACAGAATAGCACAAATGACAGTAAAGATTTACTTTGAACCAGGAGTAGAACCATACTTCCATCCGGATTCATATGGATACAGGCCAGGAAAATCAGCCATAGATGCAGTACGAGTCACCAGAGAAAGATGCTGGCGATATGACTGGGTTCTTGAGTTTGATATTAAAGGTCTGTTTGACAGTATTGACCATGAATTGCTAATGAAGGCAGTAAGGAAACATACTGATTGCAAATGGGTTATTCTCTATATAGAGAGATGGTTGAAAGCACCATTCCAGACCAAAGACGGTAAAGAGGTAGAAAGAGAGTCAGGAACGCCTCAGGGAGGCGTTATAAGTCCGGTTTTGGCTAATTTATTCCTGCACTATACCTTTGATAATTGGATGCAGAGGAACTTTCAACAGACTCCATGGGCAAGATATGCTGACGATGGAATAGCACACTGTCGTACAAAAGAAGAAGCAGAAGAATTGCTCAAGAAACTTGAAGAGCGGTTTAACGAATGTGGGTTAGAATTACACCCGGACAAAACCCGAATAATTTACTGTAAAGACGATGACCGCAGAGGGGAATTTCCTATAATTAAATTTGATTTTTTGGGATATACATTTAGACCAAGAAGGTCAAAGAGCAAATATGGAAAACATTTTATCAACTTTACCCCGGCAGTCAGCAACAAAGCCTGTAAGGCTATGAGAAATGTTATAAGGAACTGGCGAATGCATTTAAAGCCGGACAGGGAGTTGATAGATTTATCTAGGATGTTCAATCCGGTCATAAGTGGATGGGTAAATTACTATGGGCATTTCTATAGGTCCGAGTTGTATAAAGTGCTCAGGCACATGAATAAGGCATTAGTTCACTGGGCAAGAAGGAAATACAAAAAGCTCACTCGACACAGGCGACGTGCGGAACACTACCTGGGAAGGATAGCAAAACAAGAACCACAACTGTTTGCACATTGGAAGATGGGAATATTACCAGCGGCTGGATAATGGGAGCTAAATGAGCTGAGAAGCTCACGTTTAGTTGTATGTCCAGCGAAGGCTGGTGTGTTCAGCAGGAGACAAACCTGCCAGGGTAAAAGCTAGAAGCTCTGTAGCTTGAATAGCAGTGTTAAGGGAAACCGAAACGCTGAAGTCTATTGACAAAGACACTTTTTAGAGTGCGGCGAGTCATCAGGCCGTAGCGAAAGCGAACGCATAGGTGGCCTCGATAGTGAGAACCTCCGAAGGCCGAGCCCCCAACTGTAGGGTGAAGGCAGTATAAGCAGTTGAAAACTAGCTGAAACAACGGCTTGCTTCGGCGGGGTGGTAGCGACAGCATGATGACAAGGACACACCAAGCAACTGGAGAAGCCCTCCTTGCCCCTGGAAGAAATTCCAGGAGAAAGGTAGATTCTATAACCAGCAAAACTGGGAAGTGAATCGAAGGCAAGAGGGTGGCGGATGGGTCCGTAAGAGCAATGAGTCGGGGTAACTCCCAAGGAGCAAAGGGACCCTGCTGTTAACAATGTCTCCAACAAAATGGGAGGTAAGGACGAGATGACAAATGCGTCCATTGGTTTACAAGACCTGAGGCGGAGAATATACATCAAGGCGAAGGCTGAACCGGATTGGAGATTTTGGGGATTATACGTTCATGTATGTAAGCTGGAAACCCTAAAAGAAGCCTATAGACTGGTTAAAGAGAACAAAGGAGCACCAGGACTCGACGGTGTGACCTTTCAAGACATTGAAGGGAACGGACGAGAAGAGTTCCTACAGCAGATACATGACGAACTAATTTCCCACACCTATTTTCCCACCCGGAACCGGAAGAAAGAAATACCTAAAAGTAACGGCAAATACCGGACATTAGGTATACCCACAATCCGGGATCGGGTAGTCCAAGGAGCACTGAAATTAATCTTGGAACCCATCTTTGAAGCTGACTTTCAAGACGGCTCGCATGGTTATAGACCCAAACGTACAGCACACCAAGCGATTAACCGGGTAGCAAAAGCAGTGGTGGAAAACAAAACAAGAGTCATAGACATTGACCTTAAAGCCTACTTTGACACAGTCCGCCATGATTTGTTACTAAATAAGGTGGCAAAACGAGTGGATGATGATGACATCATGCGACTGCTAAAGCTCATACTCAAAGCCGGCGGTAAGCGAGGCGTGCCTCAGGGTGGCGTTATTTCGCCACTTCTTTCAAATCTGTACCTGAACGAAGTAGACAAAATGCTGGAAAAAGCAAAAGAAGTGACACGCCTGGGGAGATACACATACATTGAGTATGCGCGTTTTGCGGATGATCTAATCATCTTGGTTGATGACTACTCGAAGTGGGATTGGCTGGAAAAAGCTGCTTGTAAAAGGCTTACAGAAGAATTCGCAAAACTAGACGTACAAATAAACGAAGATAAAACACGACGAGTTAACCTAAAAACGAGGGAGAGCTTTAGTTTTCTGGGTTTTGATTTTTGGAGAGCTAAAACGAAACGAGGAAAATGGGGTGTGCACATAACGCCAAAGATGAAGGCACGTACTGCCCTGCTGGCCAAACTTAAGGATATTTTCCGACGGCACCAGTCGCAACCTGTTGAAAAGGTGCTCGAGCGAATCAATCCCATTCTTCGTGGCTGGGTTAACTACTTCCGCGTGGGTCATTCGAGTCAGTGTTTCGGCTATATCAAAGATTGGGTGGAGAAGAAAACAAGGCGGCATCTCATGCGCGCACGTAATCGCCAGGGTTTCGGTTGGAACAGGTGGAGTAGGGACTGGTTGTATCAAAACTTGGGTCTATACAATGACTATAAGGTACGTTACTACCAGGAAACGAAAGCGCTGTCAGCACGATAGGTCACATAAACTTTGATACGAAGTTAACAGGAAAGCGTAGTGCGGGAAATCCGCATGCTGCGTTTGACGAGGCGGGGGCTGGAAACGGGCTAAAAGGTACCGCGCCAGACCTCGACCCTACCTTAGACGAGGGAAAGGGAGCAATCCCTTTTCTTTAGTCGATTGAAGGGGGCATCGCTCTTAGAAACCTTATATTCCCTGGGCATAACGCCTTCAAAGAGCCGGCCCAGAGTAAGCAATGATAACCTTTATGCTGAATCCGTCTTTAGAACCTGTAAATATCGACCAAGCTATCCCGCCTCCGGATTCTCAGACTTAACAAAAGCTCGAGAGTGGGTCCTGAAGTTCGTAAAATGGTATAACACAGAGCATCGTCATAGTGGATTGAAATTCCTGACACCAAATCAACGGCATACAGGAATCGGTAAAGAAATACTACTTAAACGGCAAAAGCTCTATGAACAAGCAAAATTAGTTCATCCTGAGAGGTGGTCAAAAGGAACCCGGGACGGGACTTTACCTGATGAAGTATGGTTGAATCCAGAACAAACAAATACAATAACAAGGCAGAATCGGGCTTTAGAGATTTAAAGTATTACAGTGTCTTTTAAAAGAAATAGAAAAAATGGCAGTCGTGGTTGTGGGTATGTGGGCAAGGCAACGCTTTGTCCAAGGGATGTGGTTTTTGTGGGTAACCTCGCAGAGGTTATCCAGCAAAATCCATGTCCCGGCATATCCATAACCATAAAAAAATGGAGTCAAGGCGACAACTTACTTGACAAACGCCGCTAAATTTATGAATATAATACCTGGAATAAATATTTGTTTAACTGCCCGGGAGTTTCCTGCCCTTGCCCTTGGCAATTTCCAGAAACTTCCTTTCAGTTCCCAGTCCCCCACAACTTTAAAGCACTAAAGTATTTTTCTTGTAAATATTTAATACTCTAGTTTTTATTCTGGCTAATTGGGACACCAGTTCCGGCAAAATTGGACAAACCGTTTTGGAAAGATAAGGACAAGGGGTTTCGATAGCCCTTTATTGGGAGATTCTAGAAAATGACGAAAACAGGGGCCGAATTTTCGGGCAATTAAATGACAAAACTAGACAATTTACTACAATGGGATTTCGGCAAGTTTGCAGAAATAAGATGTAATTAGAATAATTATCCATTAATTATTTCACTTGGAATCAGTGAAGAGTGCGGAGCTAAAATAGTTTCTATCCTTTTAACAAATGTGAGGTTGGTATTTTAATATTGTGTAACATTTCCGGATAACGCTTTAACACATTAAATTGGTGAGGGACTGACCCCATTTAGGAGATTCTGGAAATTGCCGAAGGCAAGGGCCTGAATCTCCGGGCAACCTTATTTGGGGATAAGCTTAGAGAAACTAGATGGTGACCAATGGGTGGTGATGCAGCTTGACCTGCAGGGGGAAGGCTATAAACAAGGAATTCAGGTTGGAGATATAGTTGTGAAAATCGATCAGGATGATCCTGGGGTTTATCCGTCGGTAAAAAAATGGAGAAAAGTAGAAGGTGCCACATATTTAGAGATAGTCTCACCTGAAGAGGTAACAAGATTGATAGAAATTCAACCCACTCCATTTTTGCAAAATTTGATTCATGAGGCTCCGCAGGTGTTGTTAAGTCTCGCTTTCTGGGTAACAGGATTGGCAA
Source organism: Candidatus Contubernalis alkalaceticus (assembly GCF_022558445.1). NCBI lineage: Bacteria > Bacillati > Bacillota > Dethiobacteria > Dethiobacterales > Dethiobacteraceae > Candidatus Contubernalis > Candidatus Contubernalis alkaliaceticus. Next base: position 2,444,253 of record NZ_CP054699.1, on the reverse strand, counting down.
CCTTGCTAAAAAGGCCGTTTATTTTACATGCTCAGGTTTTATATTGGTTTAACTGGATTGTAGCCATGGCAGTAATTTTGGCTCCTGCCTCCGCTCGCCAAATATTGTGGGGTCGAGAGCTTGAGATAATATTTTTCTCTATAATTCCCGTTATGCTGCTCAAGCTCATTACTGTCTTCCCTCTTGAACGGAAAACTACCATTTTCGATTGGTCAATTATGGTATTTGCCTTGTTACCGGCTATAGCTATTTTGATGCTGTTGTTTCAAATTACTATAATTACCATAAGTGATTTTTTAATGTTGGCAGTAATGCTTAGTGTGGTCATTGCATTAAGTTCCCTTGTTATTTTAATGCTTAAAATAAGAAATAGAAAAGAAAAAAACCAGGTAGCAATAATATTAAGCGGTTTAACAGCAGGTCTTTCTCCCTTTATAATTCTTACGGCTGTACCTGTTTTGTTTTTTGGTGAGCCGGTATTAAATCCCAGGTTTAGTGTGATGTTCTTACTGGTGCTGCCTTTATCTTTTAGTTATGTGATTATTAATAAATACTTGCCCGATGGTAAAAAAATTTTTATAGCTGTAAGTACCTTTTTATTTTCTGCAACTCTAGCTGGAATTGTCAGCTCGATTTTTATAATGCTTATATTTAGTGACTACTATATAAATCAAATAATATTTACTCAAGCACTATTTGCTGTTTTAATTTATGTTGTAGTTAAAGAAGGAATTAGCTATCTCTTATATAAAAAGGGGATTGCCGGGATAAAAGCGAGTGGGGCAGAGACGGAAAAATTGCAAAGCTTGCAGGTTTTGAAAGTTGTAAATAAAGCTTTGTTTTTCAATCTGGAAGAAGAAAAGAAAAAATTAGCAAGAGAGATTCATGATGGTCCGTTACAACTGGGGGTAGAGCTTAGTCGAAGAGTAAAACAAATTTCTCAGCATGATAACAGTGAGTCCCACATAGAACTCAGTGAATTAGCCGATGAATTAAACTTCCAGCTTCGTTCTATCTGCACAGAACTGCGTCCGGCTACTTTATCAGATTTAGGTCTTATCCCTGCAGTGGAACTATTGTGTCAACAACTAATGGAAAGACATCTCATAAACATTTCTTTGGGTTTAGATAATATATCAATTGAGCAGCGGTTTTATGAAGAAATAGAAACTGCAGCTTACCGGTTTATACAAGAGGGTCTAAATAATTCAGTTAAACATTCCGGTAGTGAAAAGGTTATAATTAAAATTTCTTTAGAAGACAACATGTTGAGCTTGTCTTTACGAGATTATGGAAAAGGGTTTGATAGTAAATTGGTTGAAGAGAGGGCACTGCAGGAGAAGCATCTAGGGATAATTGGAATGAAGGAGAGGATTACCAGGTTAGACGGCAGGGTAACAATTAATGCCTTACCAGGTAAAGGAGTTTTACTTACAGCAAATATTCCCGTTTGAAGTGATAACAGATTAGACACGCTGACCCAAAAGCAAAATAATATGCTTTTGGGTTATTTTTTTTTAAAACCTGTAGGAATTACTGATTTTTAAAAAAGGTAAATATGGTAATGTAATAGTAATAGTTCAAGGCATGATTAAGGGAACATCGGTATGGGACTGGAACATTATACAACTAACATAGTATTTGTTCAATATACTTTAGACTACACAGGGGCTCCTAGCAAATCAGGAAGCAGTGTAAACAATAGTAAAACTTGGTCGGGCAGTCATGTTCCTCAATTTAGTTCTGCAGGTGTTAAAACAGTAACTTTTTACTGGATGGGGCTTGCTATCAAGCGGCAATGGTTTTGCAGTACTTCCACCTACCCAGGTTATATCCCACTTATCCCGACATCAGAATAAGGGAGATTATTCCGATATAAAAGTTATTCCGATTTTTTTGCTAAGAAGCAATATAATAAACAATTTCTTTGTAAAAAAATCGGAATAACATTTGCTTTACACAGATATAGCTTTTATTCTGATTTTGATACTATAAAAAGTTCAAAATCAGAAAGGAGCTAGACTGTATGAGCAAACAACCTATTAAAGATGGGGTTACGGCAATAGAGGGCCGCCATTGAGAAAGCAACCGCTGCAAATCATCCTCTTCGTAAAACCGAAACATTCAATGGGGTAGACCTGGATGATGAAACCATTAAACGTCTTTATGGACTGAAATAATATGTAGCAAAAGTTGTTCTGATTTTTTCAATGACTTGTCTTTTATCTATCTATCATTTTTACGAAAGATCGGAATAACTTTAATATCGGAATAATCCCACATTCACACTTGATTTGGACCGTTGGCACAATGAGTTGAAACAGGTTTTTTGTCAGGCTTTTTACTACGTCCTCGGTGATGTTGCATATCTTGGGATTTCAGTACCGATAAAATGTTGATTCTGATGTTATATAAGTATTACCTCATACATTCTGTGGGGGTTGCTGTGGAAGGAGGAGGAAAAAACACTTGAAAGCAAGACAACTTTTTCTGGGGATTGTTATTAATACTATGCACGGTAAAAAAACTAATAAATGGTATTGACACAAGAAGAGCAAGTTATTGGGAGGTTGATATCTTATAGAAGATTTGGAAATTGCCGTAAGGCAAAGACTGGAATCTCTGGGCACTCAAATTTAGGTAGCGTAAACTCAATAACAGGTCGATGCCGAAAATAAAAAAAGGGGTGATGCGGCAAATCAAAAGGACGAATTTTGTGGAAAACTTGAACCAAGGAAAAACAATTAAACAGGAATCAAAAAAAAATTAAGGAGATTAAAAAATATTAATTATATTAAAAATGTAGTAATCTTATACAAAATGAGGGAATGAAAAAAGATGAAGGAGGAGGAAAAAACACTTGAAAGCAAGACAACTTTTTCTGGGGATTGTTTTAATACTATGCATGGTAATTGTTATTAGTGTTCCAAAAGTATTTGCCAGTTTAGATAATTTTTATTGTAGCGCTCCATCTGCTGAATTGTTAATAGACGAAGCAAAAGTTCATGAAGGTACTTTTTTACTTACGAACAAACAGGTGGAAGGATTAGAACTTCTGTTTGATTCAATGGTAACAGAAAAAACAGATTTAACAAAAGAGGAAATATCTCATATTATTATATCTAACAACAGTTGGCAGGGTTTAAAGAATTCCTCAAGCTTCTTAACTGATCTGAACAATAACATAGAAAATGGGAAAACAGTAATTTTTCTTGGTGTTCCTGAAAAAGAAATATTTAGTAATATAAAATTTGTTAACTATGAGATGGTAACCCCAGCATTAGTGCCAAGAGAATCAGGAAAGATAACAGCAATTCGGCGTCGTGCTGGAGGCACCCATATTTACACAGGCGCAATAGATATTAATGTAAGTATTGATCAATTTGCTGTTGTTGTACAGGATATAGTAGATTATATGACTGAAGAAGCGTATATTATTGAAAATAGTCCTAATGCTGTATTAACAACTCAGGAGCTTAATGAAATAGATGCCAATATAGGAAACAGGAGTTTCACTCCAGGGACGTATTGGACTCGGTCAAATACAACGCGTACGCTAGAGCGTAACTATTTAACCAGCTTAAAAAGTAGAAGTTATTCACAGTACTATTATGCAACTGTAAGTGGAACTGATTATTGGGTAAATGTTACAAACAGGTCTACAGAACCAGTAGAAACACATACAAGAACAAGACAACAGCAGACGCTACATTGGACGTCTACCAGTTATACAGGAGAAAAGAATGGTCCTACTACTGAGGACGGCCCCTCGACATACTCGTATACGTTAGGTCTTTCTGGAAGTGGTTTAAGCTTTAGCCTTTCGGGCAACATACCGGACAGAAGATATGTTGCTGAAGCCAGTTATTCATTAAGACGATTTGGCGGCTATGTAGAACACAATCGCAGCAGTTCAACAGCTAGCAATCAATGGGAAATGGACAGTGGGTGGAGAATCACGAAAGGAACAGGAAATAGTATTTACATTCAAAATATGAAACATTACGTGTTATATGATATTAACTATGCTCTTTTTAATTATGAACTGTGGTCAGGATCACACTACATATATAAAAACTAATAAAGGTATTGACACAAGAAGAGCAAGTTATTGGGATGTTGACATCTTATAGAAGATTGTGGAAATTGCCGTAAGGCAAAGGCCGGAATCTCCGGGCACTCAGATTTATGCAGCGTAAACTCAAAAACAGGTCGAAAAGAATAAATCGATACTCAGAATGCTATTACTGGAGGGTCCTGTAATTTTTACTGAAACCTAAATATATGCTCCCCTCTTCTGTAAGAGATAATAAATCTAATCTGTCACATAAGAGGGGAGCATTTTTATATAACAAGTCACTAGCCTTGCATAAATAATTATTTAAAATGTCAAATCACGAAAACCGATGAAATAACGATTATTTTAAAGAATTTGTAATATAGTATTGTACCAAAAGAAAAAATCCTTTATAATAGAGATATAGGGTAGTCCTTGCTCAAATCTCTATTATAAAGGAGATCAAATATGCAAGGCAAGGATACCACGAATTCCACATTTTTTCAACTGTTTGAGCTATTTAATAATGAAAATTTTCAAGAAAACTTGGAACAACTGGAGTCTGATAAGTATTTCAAAAAACTCAATACTGTCCAGATGATCGAATTAATCTCCTATGCACAACTGAATCAACTAAAAAGTCTTAGGGATATCAGCAGCAGCTTTAATAATAAAGGTTTTCAGGAAGCCATGGATCAGGAATCTTTCAAAGCTTCTCAAATCTCTAGAAGATTAAAGGATCTTCTCACAGAACTGCTGGATACCTTGTTTAAAGAGCTGGTCAAAGAATTGGGGAAAGACCTGGGCTTTCATAAATTAAGCCAACCTTTGAACTGACTGTACTTGATTGATTCCAGTACTGTAAATTAGCTTGTGACTTACCCAGTATCCATGGGCAGATTTTAGGAAAACTAAGGCCGGAATCAAACTTCATCTAAGGCTTGTCTTTCATGATAACGTATTACTGCCGGATGATGTAATAATAACTCCCGCAAAACCTTCGGATAAAACCCAGATAGATGCACTGGTGATTGAAGATAAAGAAGCGTTACATGTCTTTGATCGGGCATACGTGGACTATGATAAGTTTGATCGTTACTGTAAAAAAGGTATTGGATTTGTTACCCGGCTTAAGAAAAATGCTGTTGTCCAAGTGATGGAGACCCTTCCTGTTACAGGGAGCATTCAAAAATACCAGGTAGTCTACCTGGGTACCCCAGCAAAAAAGATGAAGCACCTCCTTAGATTAATTGAAGTAGTGGATACAGAAGGAAATCCCGTAATAATCATGACCAACAATTTCGCCCTGGACATTGAGGAAATCAGTGATATTTATCGGAACCGCTGGCAAATCGAATTGTTTTTTAAATGGCTTAAGCAGAACATGTACGTAAAACATTTTTATGGATTGAGTCAACAAGCTGTAATGAATCAGCTGCTTATCGCTCTGATTACCTACTGCCTGCTGGTATCGCTCCAGCTCAAAACCGGTTTTATTGGAGCACTTTTAGATCTAAAAAGGATACTGAAAACCTGTCTTTATGAACCATTTACTTACTTTGTCCTTACACTTTATTGGAAACCTTCTCGAATCTCAAAAGGACGAAGAGCCATCGACTATGATTTAATCTTTGATGAGACAGAAAGGCTGGTGATAGCAGGCGAAGTCGAACATCTATATGATGTGACTTACGATCCTATGTATCTCTAAGAAATCCATAACTGTAATAATGTGGAAGCAGGGGCTACTCATAACTGATTGTTCCTTTGGCTTTCATAGAGAATACCTAATGTTAATATATTGAAAATATGTTATTAATAGTTAGTATATTTTGTCAGTAATCAGGTATTGACAATTTTCCAATTATTTAATGCAACATTAGTGAAAAACCCCCAATTGAATAAATAAGTGCAAATATCATAGGAACCCATAGTATTGCTACGTCTTTCATAGAGAGGCATCTAATAGTCGGCAGTCAAGGGCCGGCGTAGCCGGGACGAAGTCTTTACCCTTGAGGGCCTCACATAACCCAAACCCTTGAAGGTACTCGTCATGCAACGCATGGCGGGCTGCTACCGGCGAGGGCGGGTTTGGGTAGAGCCCATAAGATTAACAGGCAGTAGAGATTGCAAGCTGTTTAGTATAGGCCTCTTGTGAAGACTGGTATCCGATGATACGTCTAGGCAGTGAATTTATCCAGTCTTGTATTCGCTGAATCGTTTCAATCGGCACATCATCAAATGGTCGTCCTTTTGGCAAAAACCTACGGATTATCCCGTTGCCGTTTTCATTTGAACCCCGTTCTCCGGAGCAGTATGGATGGGCATAGTATATTTTGGTGCGGTTTGCGCCAGTGAATACTGACTTTTCCATTAGAGATGTGAAGGCAAACTCAGAACCATTATCGGAAGTAATTGATTTGAAAACATCTTGAAACGGATCTCCGAATTCCTGCTCAAGCTCATCTAGAGCTATCACAACAGCAGAGGCGGTCTTACTCGGTAGCTTTCGGATAATTTCTTGTCTTGTCATACGCTCAACGAGGGTCAGAAGTGCTGCACCCTTAGTCCTCTTGCTAATGACAGTGTCAATTTCCCAGTGGCCGAACTCGCTACGGTTATTTACCTCCGCTGGCCGATTATCTATACTGTTCTCCCGTGTATCATCCCTAATGACAGGAGGCTTGTGGGAGCATTTTCGACGGACTTTAAGATGAAGATCAATAGGCTTAACTTTACTGAGGCCAATATGTATGTAATTGTAAATAGTTTTCGTTGTTATTGATTGCTTGATCATTTCACCTATTCGGTTGAGGTAGCCCACAGTAGCGTCTGGGGACCACTTCTTTTTTAGTATTAGATCTTCAATATTACAGACAAGTTCCGGTATAGAGGCGATCTTATATGTACGTCCACAATTCTTGCGAGCTTTCTTGTAAAGTATTTGAGCTGTGCTAGCATAGTAGGCCTTGTGCTCTTTTAAGTTTGTGTCCAATTGCTTGACTGAATTACGTTTAATTTCACGATATATGGTTGATGGGTTTCTGTGTAATATAGCCGCGATAGCTGTGGGTTTTAGCATTAATTTCAACATAGCTTGAATTTGGTCCCGATCAGCTTCAGAAAGGTGTGTATAATGTTTTTAATTCGTGGTAAAATTAATCTGACTCATAGGAATCCCTCCAGTAAATGTTTGTTTGATCGCTTATATTTATATTTTACCTGGATTCCTATGAGTTGTCATTTTCTATTGCACTTGAATTTTCAATTCACCATTAGTGAAAAAATATGAAAAATTTATTTTCAATATTGCTTTGTCTGATTTTGGTAACATCTTTACCATTAACGGTCTTTGCAGCAGCCGACACTTTTTCCGACACCGAAGAATCCATTCGATCTGCATATATGAATGACCCTGAATTTCGTGCCCATCTGGCCGCAGATCCGGCAGACGCTATGGATGTACTGGATAATGCGGTTAATAACCTTGGTTCCATAGATCCTGCCGACGAAAAAAAATATATTCAAGAGATCAGCGCTAGCATGGGGACAAGGCACTAGGATAATAATAATTACGCATGGGTAAACACAAGCCTCGTACAACAAATCAACGGATATCATTGCTTGACAGCAAGCGTGTTGATGGCAATTTGGGGTTGGGGAGGTATTTTGCGCCATTCCAAACTATCTTAGGGAGAATTCAAACATGAAACTAAAACAGATGGTCTCCATTGGTCTGGTATTATTGATGGTAGCGTTAAGTGCCGGATGTGAGACAAGCACCGGGGAGACTTTAAAAAAATACGATGAAGCTCAGACGCTTTCCTACACGGAAAACGCATCTTCTTTTTCCAATGATGTATCGGAATATGAAATATTCATTCCAAAAGGATACGAGTCGGGATGCATTGCAGGAACGAAAAATGACCTGTATTATACACTTGTAAAAAATATCCCCATGGGTATGGGGTCAGAGTGTACCGATATATTTCACCTTGATACAAAAACCGGAAATGCAGAGCGTATCTTCCAGATAAAAACCGGAGAGCATTGGCAAAACGAACTTGTTGCCGCCGATGGAGCACTGTTTTGGATTTTGCAGGATGCATCGGGGATGCGGCTAGAACGATATGATCTTGAGCATGGCACCGTTTCCACAGTGAAGGAGTTTTCCGATACAAGCCCGGAGATTATTATATCCGGCGGGCAGGATTATTTGACATGGAATGAATACAATCAAGAAGAAATATCCTTGTATGCGTACGCTATTGACGAAGAACGGATTTTTTGCGTAAGTGAAAAAATTGCCCCCCAATCGAGCTATACCCGAGCCTATGTAAATGATGGGATTACAGTCTTTACCGAGAGTCGGAAGGGCGTCCTCTACCTGTGCGTCTATGATATCCATGAGCAAATGTATCTCAAGCAGCTGCGGGTTACTGATTCCCAATCAATTATTAATCCTCAGGCAAACAGCCAGTACATCGTCTGGATTGACGAATATGAAGACCCTGCACTCTATGCATATACTTTGGGAAGCAATGAATTAAGGTGCATCAGCAAACCGGGCGGCAGCATCAATCTGTTTTCCTTCCATTTGTTAAAGGACATGGTAATTTTAAACGAAAGGCGGTCCGGCCAAATCATTGGACGTTTGTTGGATGAAGGGCAGGAGGCTGTTTTGAGCGAACAGATTCCGGGCGAGCATCTCTATATCCTTGGGACAGTATTTGATGCACGAAAGTTCATTGCCTTTGATAGCGCACGCAATTCCATTTTGTTCATTCGGTAATATAAATAAGAAAGTTAAAATGCTCCCCTCTCTATAACAGATTAGATTTCTAATCTGTTATAGAGAGGGGAGCATTTGCTTAGGTTTCAGATCTAATGAGAGAAATTGGAAGTACATTAAGGCTCCGGTTCCAACCAAGCAAAAAATACTAAAGGGAGTTTCTCGACTTCCGTTTACTGTTTCTCACTACTTAAACTATCAATCACGCTTTTTTCAGGAGTTACGTATAGAGTCTTGTGGTGGTCGTAAATTACCATCCCCGGTTTGGCCCCCCGGGGTTTTCTTACGTGTTTGACTAGAGTATAGTCTACGGGAACGTTGGAGGAGCCGGCGCCTTTGCTGTAATAGGCGGCCAGAATGGCTGCTTCCTGTAGCGTCTGTGGGGGGATAGGGTTCCCCTTGACCACTACGTGGGACCCGGGGATATCTTTAACGTGGAACCAAAGGTCTTCTTTGGAGGCCATCTTTAGAGTCAGATGCTCATTTTGGTAGTTGTTCTTACCCACAAAAATGTCAAAACCTTCGCTGGATAAAAATTTTGCTGGTTCTGATTTTCTTTCATCTCTTTTCTTTTCAGGGGTACCCTTTCGGGTTGAAGGTTTTTTGAGATATCCCTCTTTGGTCAGTTCTTCTTTGATGTATTCTAAGTCTTCGGGGCGGACAATTTCTACACTGAACCTTACTCCCTCCAGGTAACTCTTTTCCCGGGAGATTTTAGTCAGTTCTTTTTTTAATAAGGGCAGGGCCTTTTTGTATTTCCGATACCTTTTAAACAATTTTTGAGCATTGGCCCCTGGTGAGAGTTTAGGATCCAAGGGTATTATAATTTTTTTCTGTTCTGGGTCATAGAAGTTGACCAGTTCAACCTGTTCAAACCCTCTTTGTACCAGGTACATCTGGGAAGTCAGCAGATCTCCCCACAGCCGAAGCTTTTCTGCTTTTTCTGCCAATTTTAGTTTCAACTGCAGTTTTTCTTCTTTAATCTTTATCTTTTTAATTTCTTCTTCCACAATACTTAGAAGGTTCTGTTTTAAACTGTCTGTTTTCTGCTGTTTTTCTTTAAAACTAAAAAATGTGTTCAGCAGTTTGTTCATATTTTTAAAATTTTTCTTGAAAGTGGAGGGCACACTTTTCAGGTCCAAACAGGTAAATTCTTTAAAGTATCCGCTTTCGTTTATAACTATAGTGGGCTCCCAGAGGTTGTTCCGTACGGTATCTCCCAAGGAGCAGAGAGTTTCATAGAGTTTTTCTATTTTTTCTGGACTCAAATGTTCCACTTTACTTCGGGGATCCAGGGAGGCTTTATGAGCAATTTCTCCTGCCAACAGTGGGTCAAGGCCGTTAAAAACACCAATAAGGGCCATAGAAATATTTTTGCCCTCTTGAGAAAGGATTTTTTCAGTCAGTTCCTCTCGGGGGATATTGTTAAGCCCGTTAAGGTTGATCTTTTCTTGGTAAGGAGGAGCCACATAAGGTTTTCCCGGCAGCACAATACGATGACGGCTGACAGCGGGGGGAATTGTTTTAATACTGCCCAGGATGGTTTCCTGGTCATCCAGGAGAATAATATTGCTGTGCTTACCCATGAACTCCAGCACCAGGACTTTTTCCTCCATCAGGTCGAACTCATCCCGGGTGCGGATATTCAGCCGCAGCACACGGTCGGTGCCCTCCTGCTTGATTCCAGTAATCTTTCCTCCTGTCAGGTGTTTGCGCAGAAGCATGCAGAAGGATGGGGGATTTTTCGGGTTTTCTTTTACTCTGTCTGTTAAGTGGATGCGGTGAGACATAGGGTTGGCAGAAATTAATAGCCGATGGCGGTCCTGTTGACGGATTAACAGGTTAATTTCATATCTAGAGGGCTGCAGTACCCTTTCTATTTTTTTCCCCAATATTTTTTCCTGAAGCTGATGGGTAGTGGCAGCCAGTACCAGTCCGCTGAAGGCCATTTTAGTTCTTCCCCCTTTATTTTAGACTACTCCCATGATACATTATGCTTGACGTTATTTCAAGTTTACCCAAAATATGGTGAAGGGCAAAAGTATTTAGAAAAGGGAAGGAAATAGTATATCAGTGTCGAATTAGATTAGTTGATTGTCCAAAAGAATGTCAATTTATTAGAATTGGAGTGAGATAATTGGCTTATAAGGACCTGCAGGAATTTGCTGCTGATTTGGAGAAACGGGGACTTTTAAAGAGGATTAAGACGGAAGTCGATCCAGAACTGGAAATCACGGAAATCACGGACCGGATATCTAAGAAGTACGGTCCGGCTTTATTGTTTGAGAATGTTAAGGGTTCAGAATTTCCTTTATTAATAAATACTTTTGGGACCTATGAGAGGATGAGCATGTCACTTGGGGTGGAAAAACTGGACGACATTGCGGAGGATGTTACCGCTATGGTGGACATTTTTTCAGCCAAGAAATTAATGGATAAGCTTAAAAGTATCCCTATGATTACTCAATTGGCTGGGTTTCCTCCTAAAAAAGTAAAAAAAGCCCCCTGCCAGGAAGTGGTGGCTGACCCGGACTTAAGTAAGCTGCCCATATTAAAGTGTTGGCCTTTGGATGGTGGAAAATTTATTACTCTGCCCCTGGTGTTTAGTAAGGACCCGGAGACCGGGGAGAGAAACTGTGGTATGTACCGTCTGCAGGTATTTGATGAGAAGACTACCGGGATGCACTGGCACATGCATAAAGATGGTGCCAGTAATTTTTCCAAGCATAAGAGGAGAGGGGACCGGATGGAGGTGGCTGTAGCCTTAGGAGGTGACCCTGCCACTATTTATTCCTCTACGGCGCCTCTGCCCAAGAATCTGTATGAGCTGGTTTTTGCCGGGTTCCTCCGGAAAGCAGCGGTGGAGGAGGTTAAGTGCAAAACAGTGGATCTTTACGTTCCTGCTCATGCGGAGTTTATCCTGGAGGGTTATGTGGACCCCCAGGAGGAAACTAGAATTGAGGGGCCCTTTGGAGATCACACCGGTTATTATTCTCTGGCGGATCAGTATCCGGTCTTTCATGTGACCTGTATTACCCATAAGAAAAATGCGGTTTATCCCGCCACTATTGTAGGCAAACCTCCCATGGAGGACTGCTACCTGGCTAAGGCCACGGAGAGAATTTTTCTTCCTTTGTTAAAGATGATTATTCCCGAGGTTTTGGATATGAATCTTCCTTTGGAGGGAGTGTTTCACAGCTGTGCCATTGTTTCTATCAAGAAAACTTTTCCGGGGCAGGCCCGTAAGGTAATTAACGCTCTTTGGGGCCTGGGTCAGATGATGTTTACCAAGACCATCATTGTGGTGGATGAAAAGGTGGATCCCCAGGACCTGTCTACGGTGATGTGGAAGGTATTTAATAATGTAGATCCCAACAGGGATTTAATGATTGTTGACGGGCCATTGGATGCCCTGGACCATGCTTCACCCCTGCCTAATTACGGGGGGAAGCTGGGAATAGATGCCACAGTAAAAGGCCCCTCCGAGGGTCATTTCCGGGAATGGCCCCAAGATATTGAAATGGATGAAATAGTCAAAGAACTTGTGAACAGAAAGTGGGAGGAGTATGGTCTGGAATAAATTAAAAACGTACGGGGAACTGGTGATGTTTCGTCATACACTGTTTGCCCTGCCTTTTGGCCTCATGGGGGCTTTTCTGGCCAGCGGTGGTTGGCCGCCCTTTACAAACTTGTTTTGGATTCTGGTGGCCCTGGTAGGGGCCAGGAACGCGGCTAATGCTTTAAACCGCCTGATTGACTGGAAGATTGATGCCAAGAATCCCCGTACCGCCTCCAGGCATATGCCCAGGGGACTGGTGAAACCCCAGGAGGTGCTGATACTCAGTGGGGTTGGGTTGGCTCTGATGGTTTTAGCGGTTTTCCGTCTAAACCACCTCTGTGTCCAGCTGATGCCCCTGGCGGTAATTATACTGGTGGGTTACTCTTATACCAAACGCTTTACCTGGGCCTGTCATTTGGTTCTGGGCCTGGCGGTGGGCTTGGCCCCTCTGGGAGCCTGGATTGCCATTACCGGGCAGATGGCCCTGCCTCCAGTGATACTGACCCTGGTGGTTGCCCTCTGGGTGGCGGGATTTGATATCATTTATGCCACTCAGGATATCAGCTTTGACCGGAAGGAGAGGATTCACTCCATCCCCGCCCGTTTTGGGCTGAAAAATGCTCTGTACATTGCCCGGGCTTTTCATTTGACCACTATACTGCTGCTTTTGAGCGTGCCGCTATTTTTGAACCTGGGTTTTTTATACTTTATGGGGATTTTGGCGGCAGCGGGGCTTTTGCTTTATGAACATCAAATTGTATCTCCCGACAACTTGAGCCGGGTGAAGATTGCCTCTTACCATGTAAACGAGCTGATTGGGGTTACTGTTTTTGCCTTTACTCTGGGGGATATGTTTATTCTATAGTTTATTACTAAAAGATTAGTACTACAGCGAAAACTGGCAAATAAGCGGTGCCATGGGGACGGTTCTATATTTGATACGGTTGTTATGGTTACTTTTACAGTATGAGGAGCTGTTTATAGATGAAAAAAATTATTGTTGGAATTACCGGTGCCAGCGGCATTGATTATGCCCGCATACTGGTGAGGGAGCTCTATCGTAAAGATTATACCATTTATCTTATTATCACAGAGCCTGGGAAAATTGTGATGGATAAAGAATCGGATCTTAAACTGTCAGGGGATGTGCAGGCTCAGGAACGGAAACTTAAGAATTTTTTTGAAATACCTTTGAAAGAGGACAGGCGCTTTTTTCTGCTGGATAACCAGGATATCGCTGCTTCTGTGGCCAGTGGGTCTTTCATCGTGGAGGCCATGGTGGTGATTCCCTGTTCCATGGCTGCAGTTTCCTCCATAGCCCGGGGTAGTTCCCAGAACCTATTAGAGAGGGCGGCGGATGTTATGATTAAGGAGTGCCGTCCGTTAATTGTGGTTCCCCGGGAAACCCCTTTAAGCAGTATACATCTAGAAAACCTTCTGGCCTTAAGCCGGGCAGGAGTTACAGTTCTTCCTGCCATGCCGGCTTTTTATCATAACCCCGGTTCGATAGAGGATATGGTAAAGTTTGTGGCCGGAAGGGTTTTGGAACATTTGAGGTTAGAACATGACCTGTATCAGTCCTGGTCCCCGGAAAGAGTTAGGGTTGGAAGGAGCAGGGAATCTAGCTATAAAATTGGAATACTGCAGCTGACTTCACACTTAGATGATACGGTGGAGGGTTTTAAAGAAGGCCTTTCCACAATGATTAATGTAGAGTTTGAATATGATTACCGCAATGTGGAGGGCAAAGTGCCACAAATGGCTCAGGAGGCGGAAGAACTGGTGGGCCGGGGAATGGACCTGATTTTTGCCTGTACCACACCGGCGGCCAAATTTGCTGCCTCTGCTGCGGTGAGTAAGGGGACTCCGGTGGTGTTTACTCCGGTGTTGGACCCGGTGAAGGTGGGGTTGGTGGCCTCTTGGGAAAGCTCTGAAAATAATCTTACTGGGGTCAGCGGATTCGTTTCTTCTGAACAGAAGCTGGCCCGGTTTAAAGAGATATATCCAGGCCTGCGTAAGCTGGTAGTGGTCTATGAAGGGAAAAACCCCAACGCTGACATTGAGATGGAATATGTGCTGAAAGCGGCGGCTCAGATGAGGCTGGCAGTACAGACGGTGGAAGTAACCGGGGTGGAGGATATAAGGGCACTGGCCAAAAGTAAGTTTTCTTCCCATACCGGTTTCTTTGTGCCGGTTAGTCCCCTGGTGGAGCAGAATATAACTCTTCTGATTAAACTGGCAGAGGAACAAAAGCTGCCTTTGATGGCCCCTAATGAAGGGGCTGTAAAGCAGGGTGCACTACTGGGATTGGTAGCTTCTCATTATAATTTGGGAGTGATGGCCGGGAAGATGGCCTTGGAAATACTGCAGGGGAAGGATCCTGCAGATATAGCCATAGGCCGGCCTGAGAATCCTGATTTGATTATTAATCTAACTTCTGCTATGAATCTGAAGTTAGAAATACCTGCTCACATTTTAGAGCAGGCATCTATTTTATATTAAGTATAGATTTTTTCTTGCTTCCTGGAGGAGGGTGAAATAACATGTACCAAAAGATGGAGCTTTTAGCCCCGGTGGGTCGCTGGGATGTCCTGGAGGCTGTAATTGAGGAGGGTGCCGATGCGGTTTACCTGGGGGCAAAGAAACACAATATGCGGATGTTCCGCAGTGATTTCAATTTTACTGAAGAAGAAATTGAAGCAGCCATTAAATATGCCCGACAAAGGGGTGTAAAAGTATATATTACTTTGAATAACCTGTTATTTGATCAGGAGTTGGAGGAATTAAAACCCTATTTAAGGTTCCTGGGAAAAGTAAAGCCTGACGCCTTAATTATACAGGATTTAGGCGTAATTAAGTTGATGCAGGAACTGAGGGTTTCATTGCCCCTGCACGCCAGTGTGATGGTAAATGTTCACAATGAACCGGCTGTCAAGCTGCTTTCGGAACTGGGAGTCAGCCGGACTATTTTGTCCCGGGATATTTCCCTGGCAGAGGCAAAACAGCTGCTGGACAAGACAGGGATGGAATTGGAATATTTCATACACGGGGATATGTGTCTCAGCCAGAGCGGTCAATGCTATCACAGTGGGATGGTTTTTGGAGAAAGCAGCAACCGAGGCAAGTGCATGAAGACATGTCGTTGGGCCTATAGCCTCTGGGATCGGAACCAGGAGGCTGCGCTGTCCCTTCCCCGGGATAAAAAATACCTGCTGGCAATAAAGGATATGTGCATGCTGAACTTTATTCCTGAACTGCAGGAGTCGGGAATTTGTTCCTTGAAAATTGAAGGTCGGATGCGCACTGTGGACTATCTGAGTAAAGTGGTCAGGATATATCGAAGTGCTTTAGACCGCTACTATAAAGATCCTCTGGGTTATCAAATGCATCACGGGGAATGGAAGGCGTTACATGCTGATCGAGTTCGGGATTTCAGCAGTATGTATGCTTTTAAAAACCCGGGTTCTACTTCCATAGGGTATAGTGGTGAGCGGGAACCCCGGTTTTTTAGTTATGCTGTCAGGGAAAAGGAAATTACTGAAAAGGATATACAACAACAGGTTTTTTCTGGACAGCTGGAAAGGAAGAAAATGTTTCCCAATCCTAAGCTGGCCGTTCGGGTAGGAAATATAAAAGGTATGATAGAAGCGATAAAAGGTGGAGCACATCGGGTATATATTGGGGGAGAATCCTTTGTTTCCTCCGGGGGAGGCTGGTCTGCCGCGGATCTTTATTATGCCGTAAACTACTGCAAGACCCAGGGAGTTGAAGGGGTGGTAACTACCCCCAGGGTAACCCAGGGTAGGCAGATGGCCAGGGTGGAGGAACTTTTTGCCCACCTGGAAAAACTAAAACCTTCGGGAATTATGGCGGCCAATCTGGGAACTCTTTACCTGGCGTTGCAGTTTAAAAATATGACGGTTTACGGAGATTATTCTCTAAATGTTATTAACCGCTGGTCTGCAGAGCTTTTGAAAAAACTGGGGGTTAAACAGCTGACTTTACAGCCGGAGATTAACTTCCGCTTTGGTGCGGCACTGATGCAGAAAGCAGGTTTGCCCTTTGAAGTTTTGGCTCACGGGCCCCTTACAGCCATGATAACAGACCACTGTCTTCCGGCAGCTCTGGTGGAGGGAACAACCCAGGCGGATGGCTGCCGCCTTTCTTGTCGGGAGAAAAAGATTTCTCTTATAGATGAAAAAGGCCAGGGGCATCCTGTGGAGGTGGATGAAGACTGCCGCAACCATGTTTTTTTGGCTAATGAATTAGCCCTTTTACCTTTTATGAAGGACTTTATCCCTGCTGGAGCTGCAGGGTTTCGTCTGGAACTTAGGACTTATCCGCCCAAGGAAGTGGGGCAGGTGACATCGCTATATCGAAAACAACTGGATATGATTACTGCTGATCCGGATAATTACCGGTTTGATTTTAAGGATTGGATTAACTTGAAGAAAAGCCATAACACTACCTACGGTTTCGGAGGCTACATGAAAGGAGTAAAAATCAGGAGCAAAGATATTTAATTATCTTGCCTTGTATTAACTCTGATTTTGCTGTTAACCAAAAGAAAAGTTCACCATGAATTCGCCTGTTGAGTTAAGAATAAATAAATCAGGAGGGTTTACAAAGTGAAAGGTTATATTGGACCTGAGAAAATCATTGACAAGAAAAAGGAATATATGATTCCCTGCGTATATCATTTCTATCAGGAACCTGTACAGATGGTCAAGGGTGAGGGAAAATATTTATATGACCATCAGGGGAAAAGTTATTTGGATTTTTTTGCAGGAGTTTCCGTGGTGGCGGCAGGGCACTGTCATCCAGAAATCACAGATCGAATTTGTGAGCAGGTAAAGACTCTACAGCACACCACCACCGTATATTTAACTCAGCCCATTGTAGACCTGGCGGAGAAACTCGCTCAGGTAACCCCGGGCAAATTGAAGAAGAGTTTTTTTTGTTCCAGTGGGACAGAAGCCAATGAAGGGGCGGCTCTTCTAGCCAAACTTCATACCGGGTCTTCGGAGTTCATCAGCCTGAGGATGGGCCTGCACGGCCGGACCCACCTGACCATGAGCTTGACGGGACTGACTTTTTGGAGGACGGATCCTACCCCGGTGGGAGGGATAAGTTTTGCACCTAACGCTTACTGCTATCGCTGTCCCTTTGAGGGAACTTATCCAAACTGTGACCTGGAGTGTGCCAAACAAGTGGAGTTTATTATTCAAACCAGTACCTCTGGAAAGCTGGCGGCCATGTTTGCGGAACCCATTCAGGGCAATGGGGGAATTATTACTCCACCACCGGGTTATTTTGAAAGAGTGAAGGAAATCCTGGACCGGTATGGGGCTTTGTTAATTGTGGACGAGATTCAGACAGGGTTTGGCCGAACTGGAAAAATGTTTGCCATAGAGAACTGGGAGGTTAGCCCTCAGATTATGACGGTGGCTAAAGCTTTGGCTAACGGTACTCCCGTGGGGGCTTTTATCGCAGAAAGTGAAGTGGCTGAGTGTTACACCCGTCCTGGGGCTTCAACCCTGGGTGGAAATCCGGTTACAGCGGTGGCAGCCCTGGCTACGTTAGAGGTTATTGAAAAGGAAAAACTGGTGGATAACGCAGCGAAGGTAGGGCATTACTTCAAAGAAAAACTGATGGAATTGAAGGAAGAACATGAGTTAATTGGAGATGTCCGGGGTATTGGCTTGATGCTGGGCGCGGAGTTGGTGCGGGAAGGGAAGGAGCCGGCAGTAGAGGAAACTGACCGGGTTCTGGAAGCTTTAAAGAATAATGGTGTTCTGATCGGTAAAAACGGTCATAACCGAAATGTATTGGCTTTTCAACCTCCCCTGATTATTACCAAGGCTGATGTGGACCAGGTGATTCATGAATTGGGCAGCGCCCTTTCCCAGATTTGAAAATATCTTTGTTTTTCATGAAATGTAACAATATAAAGACATTCTTACTTTTTGGGGTTGATTAGTCCACTAAAAGAAGGGATTTACAGAAGCTAAAAAAGAATACATCTTGATGATACTCCAAATATTAATAATACTGAATGCAAAGGAGACAGCAGAGATGACAGCAGTTATTAAAAATATGGGAGTAACTTTTGAAGACATTTTGCTGTTGACCTGATATTGATAAGAGTTAATCCCAAAAAAAAGGGAGAGTGTAAGGGATGAAGAAGAAGTTTCAAGGTAAGGGGAGTTTTGAAAGGAAGGTTATTTATATCACTCTTTTATTACTTCTGCTGACGGTACCTCTTTTGGGGGGCTGCGGTGATAAAGCTTTGGAACAATCCGGGGTGGAGCTAATGCGTTTCGGCCTGACCCCTGATGTTACCTGTCTTCCCATGGTATTGGCTGAACAGGAGGGTATTTATGAGAACCTGGGGTTGGAGGTAGAGTTGATATATTTTACCAGTGCCATGGAAAGGGACCAGGCTATTCAGGCAGGTCAGATCGACGGGGCTGTTTCAGACATTGTGGCGACAGGCTTTTTCTTGGACAGCGGGTTTGATATTCAAATTACCTCGTTAAATGAAGGAAATTTTGCACTTGTTGCGTCTCCTGAATCAGGTATTAACTCTGTTAAGGACTTAAAGGGAAAATCTATTGGACTTTCCAACAACACCATTATCGAATTTATGGTGGATGAGATTCTGACTAAAAATGGTTTAACTTCTGAGGAGGTTAGAAAAGAATATATTGCTGCCATACCCCAGCGGCGGGAGATGATGCTTCAGGGGCAAATTGACGCTGCCTGCATGCCGGAACCACTGGCCAGCCTGTGTGTGGAGCAGGGGGCATTGATGATTACCGACAGTGATAAAGAAGGGATTTTACCTTCGGTAATTATTTTTACCGAAGAATATATTGCTGAAAAACCCGAGGCCATTAAAAAATTCTATCAGGCTTATCGGGAAGCAGCCGATTTAATTAATCCAGATCCTTCAGTTTATAACCAGCTGCTTTTAGAGAAGTTGAGGTTCCCGGAGGAAATTCTTGATAAGTATGAAATACCGCATTTTAATGAACCTGCCCTGCCCCATGAGGAAGGGGTGCAGAGCTACCTTGATTGGCTCAAAGGAAGAATTGAAAAGGATCTGACCTATGATGATATGATAAATAAAGATTTTGTGGAGTAGATAAATGATTAAAATTGACAATATGGCTGTGGAATATAAAGATTTTAACAGCAGTCTTTTAGCCCTGGAGGGGGTAAATTTAGAGGTGGACAGTGGGGAGACCTGTGCTATAATCGGTCCCTCGGGGTGTGGTAAGACCACCCTTTTATTTGTGTTGGCCGGGCTGACTCCTTTTCAGCGGGGAAGCGTAATGATTAACGAAAAACCGGTCAGCTCTAAGAGGAAAAAAACTGCTTTAATTCTTCAGGACTTTGGTCTTTTACCCTGGAAAAACGTCTGGGACAACACTGCCTTAGGTTTAACAATCAGGGGGCTTTCCCCTGATGTCAAGGAAAAGAGGGTAAGGAATATCTTACAGCATCTGGATCTGTTTCAGTTCAAGGATTATTTTCCTGGGCAGCTTAGCGGAGGCATGCGTCAAAGGGTGGCCATTGCCAGGGCACTGACCCTGCGTCCGGATCTTTTATTGATGGATGAGCCCTTTTCAGCCCTGGATGCTATAACCCGGGAGGAACTGCAGAGCCTTCTTTTGACCATCTGGCATGAGAGGCCCATGAGCATTGTCATGGTCACCCACAGTATTGAAGAAGCTGTTTATCTGGGACAGAGAATTATTATATTTTCCTCTGTCCCCGGTTATATTGTATCGGATATAAAAAATCCTTATTTCGGAGATCCGAAATTGAGGGAACGTCCAGAATTCTATACCCTTTGTCATAAAGTGCGCACTCTACTGGAGGAAGGAAAGTCTAATGGAAAAAACAGGGTTCAATAAAGCATTACAATTGTTCCTGGCATTTGTCTTTCTTCTGCTCTTTTGGGCAGGACTGTCTTTACTATTAGACAGGCCGGTGCTACCGCCTCCCTGGTTGGCCATAGAGATCTTTGTGGAAAAGTTTCGTTCGCACCTGCTTCCTCATTTGATGCAGAGCACCTTTCGGGTGCTGCTAAGCCTGTTGATAGCCCTGGTTTTAGGGTCTCTATCAGGTCTTTTTATTGGCCGCTGGTCCAGGGTGGATAGTTTTACCTCCCCACTGATTTATTTAACCTACCCAATTCCTAAAATTGCTCTTTTGCCGGTACTTATGGGAATCTTGGGAATTGGGGAGACTTCTAAGATTTTTTTAATAAGTCTTATTGTTTATTATCAGATATTGGTCACCACCCGGGATGCCGCCCGGGATATTAATAAACAAATCATTTGTTCCATGGTTTCTTTAGGGGGGAGTGAGTGGGACCTTATCAAGCATGTTTTTGTACCGGCAGCCCTGCCTAAGATATTTACTTCACTGCGCATAAGCCTTGGGACAGCTATGGCTGTGCTGTTTTTGACAGAGACCTTTGCCACTACTCAAGGAATTGGTTTTTATATTCTGGATGCTTCCATGAGAGGGCGGTACGAAGAGGTTTTTGCGGGGATAATGGCTATGAGTCTTTTGGGTTTAATCCTTTTTGTTATTGTTGATTTTTTAGAGAAAAAACTCTGTCCCTGGCAGTACCTTTAAAGCTAATGCTTCCCTGGTCTTTTTAGGGAAGTTTTTTTATAGTTATTTTTTTGCCTCCTTAAGAATACTTTTTAGGTAGAAGCTACTTAAGGAGGAAAAGAATGAAAACAAAACCATGGTTTGCCCTTACTGGAGGAAAAGTGCTGGAGTATTTAAAGGTGGACCCGGTTCAGGGGTTGAACCAGAGGGAAGCGGAAAATAGGCTGACAAAAGTGGGGCTGAATATCCTGAAGGAGGAGAAAAAGCCATCCCTGATTTCCATGTTTTTAGGGCAGTTTAAAGATTTTATGGTGCTGGTGCTTTTGGGAGCCACCCTGATTTCTTTTTTGCTACAGGAATATTCCGACGCATTGGTTATTATTGTCATTGTATTCTTAAATGCTTGTTTAGGTTTTTTCCAGGAGTTTAAGGCGGAAAAATCTCTGGACGCTTTAAAAAAATTGACCGCTCCCAGTGCCCGGGTGCTTCGGAACCGGGAGACCAGGATGGTTAATGCTCAGGATGTGGTTCCTGGGGATATCATATCCCTGGAGGCGGGGGATAAAGTTCCGGCGGACCTAAGACTTTTAGAAGTTAGTAATCTGGCGGTGGATGAATCTGCCCTGACTGGAGAATCGGAACCCATAAACAAGAATACAGCACCTTTAAGCAGTGCCCGGCAGTTTTCTCCGGGGGATCTGAAAAATATGGTGTTTACGGGGACGGTAATTACCCGGGGGCGGGGCAGCGGAGTGGTGGTGGCTACCGGCATGCAGACGGAGATGGGGAAAATTGCCCACATGATTCAGCATACGGAAACGGAAATTACTCCACTGCAGAGGCGTTTGGCTTCTCTGGGGAAAATTCTAGTTGCAGTCTGCCTGGTGATTTGTGCAGCGGTGGTGGCTTTGGGAATTTTGCGCGGGGAGTCTGTGTACAAGATGTTTTTGGCAGGGGTCAGCCTGGCAGTAGCAGCGATACCAGAGGGCCTCCCTGCGGTGGTTACCATCGCTCTAGCCCTGGGGGTGCAGCGTATGATTAAGAGGAAGGCTATTGTACGAAAGCTGCCGGCGGTGGAAACCCTGGGATGTGCTACGGTAATCTGTTCTGATAAGACGGGAACTTTGACTCAAAACAAGATGACGGTACGTCAGATTTATTCCGGTGGCAATTTATATCGGGTAGAGGGAGAGGGGTACGATCCCCATGGAAAAATTTTCTTGGGTTCCCGGGAAGTGCAGCCCAAGAGCGACAGTAATCTGCGTCTTCTGATGAGAATAAGTGCACTCTGCAGCAATGCCCGCCTTATCCGTGGAAATGTCCCTATCGCTTCGAAATGGCGTACAGGAAAAATTTCTTCCTGGGAAATTCAGGGGGATCCCACCGAGGGAGCCCTGCTGGCAGCCGCCGCTAAAGGCGGTTTCTGGAGGGAGGATATGGAGAAGAGAGATAAAAGAATAGCGGAGTTACCCTTTGATTCTGAACGTAAAAGGATGACGGTGGTCTATGAGAATTCCAAGAAACAGCGGAGGGCTTATACCAAGGGAGCTCCCGATGTCATTTTAAGTTTATGCACTCATTATTATGATAACGGTATGGTCAGGGAACTGAATGATTCATTAAAAAAAGAGATTATTAAAAAGAACTCTACTCTGGCTTCCCAGGCTCTAAGGACTCTGGCTTTTGCTTACCGGGAGCTGCCCTCAGGGTCAAAATTTTCTATAAATGAAAAACAGTTGGAAAGGGAATTAATATATGCAGGGATTATGGGGATGATTGATCCCCCCCGCCCGGAAGTTCCTGCGGCGGTACAGAAATGCAAAAGGGCCGGTATTAAAACAGTAATGATTACGGGAGACCATCAAAATACGGCTTTGGCTATTGCTAACAGCATAGGCCTGGCCCCCACCGGTGGAATGTCGGTTACCGGGGATGAATTAAACCGGCTTAGTGACAGTCAGCTGGAGGAAAAGGTGGATAGAATATACGTATATGCCCGGGTTTCTCCAGCTCACAAACTGAGGATTGTCAGGGCACTGAAAAACAGGGGACATGTTGTGGCCATGACTGGGGACGGGATTAATGATGCCCCGGCGGTTAAGGAAGCGGACATAGGTATTGCCATGGGTATTTCCGGTACCGATGTGACCAGGGAAGCCGCTTCTTTAATCTTGGCAGATGATAACTTTTCTACCATTGCCAGTGCCATTGAAGAGGGCAGGAATATTTATAATAATATCCGTAAGTTTATACGTTTTCTTTTGTCCTGTAACACCGGTGAAATCTTTACCATGTTCTTTGCCCTGTTGATTGGACTTCCTTTACCCTTAAGGCCTATACAAATCCTTTGGGTGAACCTGGTAACGGACGGACTGCCGGCTATGGCTTTGGGGGTGGAGCCCCCGGAGAAAGGGATCATGAAAATCCCGCCCCGGGAGAAAGATGAGGGAATATTTGCCCGGGGATTATGGCAGAAAATATTAAATAGGGGGAGTGTAATTGGCTTTTTAACCCTGGTCAGTTTTTCCGCCGGGTTGTCTGCCACCGGCGATTTAGAACGGTCCAGGACTATGGCCTTTGTTACCTTGATTCTTCTGCAGCTGTTTCATGTTTTTGACTGCCGTTCGGAACATCTTCCCTTTTGGAAAGTGAGTATAAGGACCAATCTGGCGCTGGTAATGTCTGTCGCTTCTTCTCTGGCAATGTTGTTAGCAGTGATTTACTGGCCGTTTCTTCAGGAAATATTCCGAACTTCAGTTCTAACCAGTGAAGAATGGTTTTTGGTAATGGTGTTATCGATTCTGCCCTCCCTGGGCACTTTATTGAAAAGTGCTGCCACTGCCCTGTTTCCGGATAAGGACTGGAGGATGAAGAAAAGAACAAGTCATTTTATTAAACAATTCTTTCGGTAATCAAAAGGTTAACTTAGATTATTAAATATGATAAAATAAGCTTCAGGGAGGTAATTTCAATGATCAGCAGTATGACTGGATATGGACGGGGAGAAGGCGAAATGGAGGGTTTGAGTTTTTTGGTGGAAATTCGCTCTGTTAACCATCGATACCGGGATATAATATTTCGAATGCCCAGGGAGTTTAACCCCCTGGAGGAAAAGATGAAACAAGGGATAAGCCGGCAGGTTTTTCGAGGGCGTATGGAGGTATCGGTGATTGTAAAGGAATCTTCAGAACGGGAAAAGAAAGTAGAGGTTAATCTTCCCTTGGCCCAGGGTTATTATCGGGCTATGAAGGAATTGAAAGAAAAACTAAAATTGGGGGAAGAAATAACGTTAAAGTTGATTTCCGGTTTTCCTGAAGTTCTGAAGGTGGAGAAAGAGGATGCCCTTCGTTACTGGTCTGCTCTGGAGAAAGCCTTGACAGAAGCTGTTTTGGGATTGATTTCTATGCGGCGGCAGGAGGGGGAAAATCTTTCCCGGGATTTGCTATTACGTATGGAAAAGATCGAAGAGCTGTTGATAGAAATAAAAGAAAAAGCTCCCCTGGTGGTTGAGGGGTATAGAAACCGACTCCTTGAGAGGATAAAGGACCTGGGCCCTAACCTGGAGACTGAGGAAAACCGCTTGTTGATGGAATGTACTCTTTTTGCGGAAAGAAGTGATATTAACGAGGAAACGGTACGTATGTCCAGTCATTTAGAAGCTTTTCGCCGTACTCTAGAGGAGGGAGGTCCGGTGGGAAGAAAAATGGATTTTTTAGTCCAAGAACTTAACCGGGAAACCAACACCATTGGTTCCAAGGCAAACGATTTTCAAATATCTCATCGGGTGGTGGAGATTAAAAGTGAGCTTGAAAAAATTAGAGAACAGGTGCAAAATATAGAATAGATTAATTTTTGTGATTCTATTGATATATTTCTTGCATTAATTAACTGATATCCGTTATACTATGTAGTACAAAGACTAAGGGGGTTTTGTTATGCAGATTAAGTTAATCAACATTGGTTTTGGAAATATTGTTTCCGCCAATCGTATCATAGCTATAGTCAGTCCGGAATCAGCGCCTATAAAAAGAATAATTTCTGAAGCCCGGGATAGAGGTATGTTGATTGATGCTACTTACGGTCGCCGCACCCGAGCAGTTATCGTTACCGACAGTCAACATGTAATCCTGTCCGCCGTGCAGCCTGAGACTGTAAAACATAGGCTTCATACTAAGGAGTCCTCTGCTGTAGAAGAAAATGAAGAATAGAAACTTTCAAAGGGAGGGAGAGAGATGGCAGAAGGGTTATTAATTGTGCTGTCAGGGCCCTCTGGAGTTGGAAAAGGAACGGTAGGCAAAATTCTTGCCGCTGAAAAAGAAGACTTATTTTTTTCAATTTCCATGACCACCCGATCTCCCCGGCCCGGTGAAATAGAAGGGATTAATTATTTTTTTGTGGGGGAAGAGGAGTTTAAAAAAAAGATAGAACAGGGGGACCTGTTGGAGTGGGCCAGGGTATATGATGATTATTACGGCACTCCCAAAGAAGTAGTTCTAAATAGTTTAAAAAGAGGGCAGGATGTCCTGTTGGAAATAGATACTCAGGGAGCTGGAATGATAAAATCCAATTTTCCTGATGGGGTTTTCTTGTTCCTGCTGCCACCCTCTTTAAACCAGTTGAAACTGCGCATTATCGGAAGAGGGACAGAAACTGAAGAAAAGCTAAATAAACGTTTTAATTCAGCCTACCAGGAAATTCTTGAGGCAAAAGGATATGATTATTTTGTGGTCAATGATTTTCCGGAAAGGGCAGCTCAAGAAATATTACATATAATAAGGGCAGAAAAGCTTAAAATGAAAAGAAATGCTCATCTGATTGAAATTTTAAGGGGGGACGGTTGTATACAATGTCCATGATTTATCCTTCCATTGATAAACTACTGAAAAGTGTGGACAGCAAGTATTCTTTGGTGATTGCTGCTGCAAAAAGAGCCAGGCAGATCCAGGAGGGAGCATCAATTTTAATTGATACTTCATCCAAAAAGGATGTCACAGTTGCTCTGGAGGAGATTTCTGAGAAACAGTTAATTTATGAAAAAACCAAGCAAGGTATTAAATAACAATCACGCATTATATGAATTAAACAATATTATCTACTGCCGGCCTTACAATGAAAGGCCGGCACAAGTTTTCCCTCTTTAAATAGCAGGACAGAGGGTTATGTGCAATTTTTTAGAATCGAGAGGTGGAGGAAAAGGTGGGCAGGACAGTGGTGTTGGGGATTACTGGAGGTATAGCTGCGTATAAAGGGGCTGAAATTTGTCGGCTGTTGGTGAAGTCCGGGTATAAAGTGAGGGTAATTATGACCCGGGCGGCCACTTCCTTTGTCAATCCCCTTACCTTTGAAACTTTGAGCGGCGGCCCTGTAGGAATGGAAATGTTTAAACGTCCAGAGGGTTGGGAGATTCAACATATCAGCTGGGCCCAGGAGGCCTCATGTCTTTTGGTGGCCCCGGCCACTGCCAATATTATCGGTAAAACTGCCTGCGGCATTGCAGACGATCTGCTGTCCACCACAATCATGGCCACCCCGGCCCCGGTGGTTTTTGCTCCGGCCATGAATGTAGAAATGTACAATAATAAGATTGTCCAGGAAAACATGATTCGGTTGAAGAAGCTGGGCTTTTGGTTTATAGAGCCGGATTCAGGTTTCTTGGCTTGTGGGGATCAGGGCAGGGGAAGGTTGGCGGAACCCCAGGCCATTGTAGATTTTCTCCTCCAAGTGCTTGAGAAGAAAAGGGATTTTGCCGGACAGGTTTTTATGATTACAGCGGGACCCACCCGGGAACCACTGGATCCAATTCGGTATATCGGAAATTACTCCAGCGGTAAAATGGGCTTTGCCCTGGCGGAAGCTGCCCGGGATAGGGGCGCTGAGGTGGTACTGGTTTCGGGGCCAACGGAACTTAAACCTCCTCAAGGGATTCAGTTTTTCCCCATTAGAACTAGCCTGGAGATGAGAGAGGTAGTTTTAAAACAATTTCCTATGTCGGATATTGTTATTAAGGCTGCGGCGGTTGCTGATTATCGACCAGAGGAAGTATCGGAACAGAAAATTAAAAAAACCCAAGGAAATCTAGTGTTAAAGTTAAAGAAAAACCCTGACATTTTAGGGGAACTGGGAAAATTAAAAAAAGAACAGCTGTTGATTGGTTTTGCGGCGGAGACGGAGGAACTTAGGGATAACGCCCTGAAAAAATTAAAAAATAAAAACCTGGATATGATTGTTGCCAACGATATCACTTTGCCGGGAGCAGGGTTTGAGGTGGATACCAACCAGGTTAAGGTGTTTAAACGCAGTGGAGAGGTTATAGAGTTTCCCCTTATGACTAAAGGAGATTTGGCGGATAAAATTTTAGACGAAATTAAAAAAATAAGACCATAAGATAGTGCAACCGTAATTTTTCTTATCATAAAGCATTAAAAAAATCGACTCAGTGTCGATTTTTTACTTAAAGGTGGTCTAGGGAAACATAAACTGAATCAGGTAGGGAGTCACCAGGATTTCTACAATAGCAGCGGCTAAAAAAATAAGGGTAAGATAAAAGATTACATTTATGGCCTCCTGGGCCACATAAATGATGCTTTGGGGCCGGTTCATCCCCTCCATTGGAAATATGGCGTGGTAACCTAGCTTTAGACCTAAGGCTGCACTAATTAAAAAAGCCGGTATTTCCAGGATACCGTGGGGCAGTAGTCCAAAGATAAAAAATAGAGCTGGATTTACATTTTGCTCCACCATAAATATGCCGGCCAATATCCCAATCAGGCCGCCGTTTACTATTAAGCCCAAAAGGGGTGCCAGTCCCAGCAGAACACCTAAAAAAATAATCCGTACAGAAGCAATCAAATTATTGGAAAAGATCAGAAAGATTCCCTTTAGGGGACCCCCCTTCATGACCTCCTCTGCCAGGTCCTCCAGCAATCCGAAATAGGGCTCTGTAAGTTCTTCCAGTATTGACTGGTTTTGTCCTACTGCGGTAAAACCTGCGGCAGTTCCCAAGATAAAAATTACAGCGGCCAGAAAAATCCAGGAGGAATTCTCTTTGATAATTCTTAAAAATTTATTAAAGTTTAACATTTATTTTTCCTTCCCAGTGAACTATGATTATTATATATGAAAGACAAGGAAAATCAAATACAAATATTTTTTAAGTTACTCAAGATGTAGAACGGAAGGAAGGGTTACATGGATAATCTTTATGCCAGGGTGGTGGTGGACCTATGGGCACCGGGAATTGGAGACAGGTATTTTCATTATTTAATCCCCTCAAAATACATCTCCCAGGTCCGGGAGGGTACCCGGGTTATGGTGCCTTTCGGTAATCGAAAACTGTTGGGTTTTGTGATGGGGTTTGATTCCACCCCTGATGTAGATAAAGTGAAGGAAATTATTAGTGTGGTTGACCAAATTCCTTTGCTTACCCGGGAATTGTTGGACCTGGCCCGCTGGATTTCCAGTTTCTATATCAGTCCCCTGGTGGAGGTTTTAAAGGCGATTTTACCTAACTTTTATGCAACTACCATTAAGGCTAAGGAAATAACTGTGGTGAAACTGGCGGTATCAGATGAAGAAGCCGGGAAGTACGCAGCAGTGAACAGGAAACGGGCTCCAAGGCAGTCCAGGATTTTAGATATACTTCTAAAGGGGGGGGAGATGTCCCTCAAGGATTTGTTAAACCTTTCCCAGGCAGGGCGGCAGTCGGTGAAAGCCCTCCAGGGTAAGAATCTTTTAGATTTGAGTAATAAGCGAGTTATCAGGGGGCCTTTTGAAGACAAATTGTTTGGTTTAAATCCGCGGTTGAAGCTGAACCCAAAGCAGGAGGAAGTGTTAACAGGGATTAAAAATCATTTACAAAGAGGCCTTTCGGGTAATATTCTACTGCATGGGGTTACCGGCAGTGGAAAAACTGAAATTTATCTTCAGGTTATTGAAGAGGTGGTCAAGGGGGGGAAGGAAGCCCTGGTGCTGGTGCCGGAAATATCCTTAACCCCTCAGATGGTTAAATGGTTCAGAGGAAGGTTTGGATCACTGGTAACAGTGCTGCACAGCCGCCTCTCCCAGGGAGAGAGGTATGACCAATGGTGCCGAATTAGGCAGGGGGAGATTAAAATTGTGATAGGGCCCCGTTCTGCTGTTTTTGCACCTTTCTCAAATTTGGGTATAATAATAATAGATGAGGAACATGAGACTACCTATAAGCAGGAGGAGAGTCCCCGCTATGATGCCAGGGATGCAGCCAAAAGGAGGAGCTGTTTTTTTTCCTGTCCGGTTGTTCTAGGCAGTGCTACCCCATCGGTGGAGGCCTATTATAGAGCTCAAGAAGGGGAGGATATGCTCCTGAGCATAAGGGATAGGGTAGAAAAGCGCCCTCTGCCGCCGGTAGAGGTGATTGACCTTAAAGAGGAGATTAACAGAGGAAACAGGACACTCTTCAGCAAAAAACTTTATGAAAGCATAAAAATAACCCTGCAGAAAAAACAACAGGTTATTCTATTTTTAAATCGTAGGGGTTTTGCTACTTTTTTGGTCTGCCGGGAGTGCGGTTATGTGCTCCGCTGTTCTCACTGCAGCATTACTTTGACTTATCATGCCAACCAAGAGCTGTTAAAGTGTCATTACTGTCATCAGGAGAAAGGGGTGCCGGAGGCATGCCCCGGGTGTGGAGGTAATTATATCCGTTTTTTGGGTTTGGGTACTCAGAGAGTTGAAAAAGGAGTCAGGGATTTGTTTCCCCAGGCCAGGATTCTGCGTATGGATGTGGATGCTACTACCCGCAAAGGATCTCACCTGGATATTTTTAAGACTTTTCAGCGGGGGGATGCTGATATTCTCATAGGCACGCAGATGATTGCCAAGGGGTTTGATTTTCCTAGGGTAACTTTGGTAGGGGTAATTCTAGCGGACACCGCTTTGAATTTACCGGATTTCCGCGCGGGGGAAAGGACTTTTCAACTGCTGACCCAGGTTGCCGGAAGAACCGGCCGCAGTTCTCTGGGGGGAAAAGTGATTGTCCAGACTTTTAACCCGGAACATTACAGCATCATGGCGGCAAAAAAACACGATTATCAGGCTTTTTATCAGGAGGAATTACGCTTACGGGAACAGTTCCAATATCCTCCCTATAACCAGCTGGTAAGGGTAGGTTTTTCCAGTGTATCAGAAAATAACTTGAGCCAAAAGGCTGGGGAGTTTAAAGGGATGCTCATGGAGTCCCTTAAAGGAATAAAGGCAGAGGTGTTGGGTCCCTGCCCCTGTCCCCTTTCCAAAATACGGGGCCGTTACCGCTGGCACCTGGTTATAAAGAGTAAAGATTTCTCAGGCATACACCGGGCATCCAGGCAGGTATGGGAGGAATTTTATAAAGGTTCGAGGAATAAAGATTTTAGAGTAATACTGGATATTAATCCAATAAATATGTTGTAACGGCAGGAGGAATGAAAATGGCCATACGAATAATCCGAAAAAAAGATGACCCTGATTTACGGAAGAAGTGCAGTGAGGTTAAGGAAATTACCCCACAGATTATTGCTATTTTGGAAGACATGGCGGAGACTATGTATTATAATGACGGTGTGGGGTTGGCGGCCAATCAGGTTGGTATTCCCAAGCAGCTGGTGGTTATAGATTTAATGGATGATGAGGGTCTAATAGAGCTGGTTAATCCTAAAATTATTCAGGTTGAGGGAAAAGAAGTGGAAGCAGAGGGCTGCCTGAGTTTCCCCGGTATTGTGGGAGAAGTAGTTAGAGCCAAAAAAGTTACTGTGGAAGCCCTAAATCGGGAAGGGAAAAAAATTAAGGTAACGGGTAGCGGGCTCTTCGCCCGGGCACTCCAGCACGAGCTGGACCATTTGGAGGGGAAACTTTTTGTTGATAAGGTGATTCGTTTTTTAGAGCCTTCCGAATAGCGCTGTGGGCAGCAATACTTCTATTTTTTGGATAAATGTGTTAAAATTAAAGCAATAAATTGAAAAAAGGATGCGTTTGAATGAGTGAAGGTTCAGGTATGGTCTTTATGGGGACTCCAGAATTTGCAGTTCCTTCTTTAGAATTGATGATTAAAAGTAAGTATAAGCTTTTAGCGGTGGTAACACAGCCGGACAGACCCCGGGGAAGAGGAAAGAAGGTAATTCCCTCACCAGTTAAAAAAGCAGCACAACAGTATGGGATACCGGTATTACAGCCTCAAAAGCTTTCTACCGATTTTGTCCAGGAGATGAAAGGTTTGGCTCCAGAGGTTATTGTGGTGGCAGCATACGGAAAAATCCTGCCCAAAAGCCTGCTGGAAATTCCCCCCCTGGGCTGTATCAATGTGCATGCCTCTCTGCTGCCGGCGTACAGGGGCGCTGCCCCTGTTCATCGGGTTATTATGAACGGAGAGAAAATTACAGGGGTGACCATCATGTACATGTCTGAGGGTATGGACACCGGGGATATTATTCTGCAGAGGGAAACAAAAATATCTTCTCAGGAGAATGTAGGCTCTCTTCATGACCGGCTTTCTTTAATGGGGGCAGGACTTTTGGGTTTAGCTCTGCAAAAATTGTCAGCCGGCTGTGCCCATCGAACAGAACAGGATTCTGCGCTGGCAACCAATGCACCTCCTTTAAAAGGGGAAGAAGAGGTTATTAACTGGGAAGATGATGCTCAAAAAATCCATAACCAGGTCAGGGGGATGAATCCCTGGCCCGGGGCTTATACCCTGTGGCAGGGCCAAAGGGTAAAGATCTGGCGTTCTTCTGCAGCAGGGTATGAAGGAAAGGGTGCTCCCGGAGAGATTATCGAACTTGGAAAGGACAGTATTTTGGTGTCAACCGGTAGAGGTGCCCTGTCAATTCAGGAGCTGCAGCTCTCCGGGGGAAAGAAAATGTCTGTGGGAGATTTTCTTCGGGGTAACCGTCTTAAGGCGGGTACTGTGTTGGGGAGTTGATCAAAAATGAAATTTCAAACCAAAAAAAGAACTTTTGTAGGTTTATTGTTGGCTGCTTTATTAATTTTAGGGCTTTTTGTTTATTATATCTGGCACTTGACTTTTTTTAAAACCACTTTTTTCAGCCAGCTTATTTTTTTAGGGCTAATTATTTTTTTGGTAGGTTTAGCCGGGGTTACTTTTTTGGGCCTGGTGGGAATAATTCTGTCGGTATTTAATATCCCTCTTTTCCCCAGCTGGCAAAAAATTACTCGCATATCAGTTAATGCTTTTTATCCCTTTATTATTCAGCTGGGAAAGGTTTTTAAAATTACTCAAGATAAAATTCAACGTTCTTTTATAGAACTTAACAACTATCTGGTGGAGGTCCGAAACATTCAGGTTCAGCCCAAAGAACTGCTGCTTCTTTTACCCCACTGCCTGCAGCAGAGTGATTGTTCTTATAGAATTACCATAGATATTAAGAACTGCCGCAGTTGTGGAGGTTGTATGATTGGCAGTTTGATGGACCTGGCACAGCGATATCGGATAAAAGTTAAAGTGGTGACCGGGGGCACTTTGGCCCGGAAAGAAATTGAATCTTTAAAACCTAAAGCCATAATAGCTGTGGCTTGTGAAAGGGATTTGAGCAGTGGAATCCTGGAGGCCAGCCCGCTGCCGGTGCTGGGTATTTCCAATGAACGTCCCTATGGGCCTTGTCATAATACCTGTGTTAATTTAGGATTGGTTGAAGAGGGGATAAATTTTTTCCTGAAGAGATGTGGAGAATGGAAATAATCGGGCAGGGGCAGCGCCCCTGCCCGATTATTTTTTTAGTAAAAATCTAGGTGCAGATGGGATTTGCAGGAGGGGCCAAATTCTAAGGTGAACTGGTTACCTGTGAAAAAGGATGGAAGTATTCTGACCAAGGTGAAATAAAAAGAAATGTAGAGGTGAGTAAAATATTGGTTAAAGAAGGAGCCCGCAGTACTGCTCTTATGATTCTCCGGGAAATGGATATTCGGGGTACTTATGTGGACCTGGCATTAAAGTCTTATCTTCAAAAAGGCAGGCTTTCTTATCGGGACAGGGCATTGGTTACAGAACTGTGCTATGGGGTAGTTAGACACCTGTTGACCCTGGATTGGTGGATAGAGCAGGTATCAAAAAGGAAAGTCAAGGATATGGATCCTTGGATTAGGAATATCTTGAGGATAACTTTATACCAGGTTGCATTTCTGGATAAAATACCTGTCCCTGCTGCCTGCCATGAGGGGGTAGAAATGGCCAAAGAATTCAGCCATCAGGGTGGGGCAAAATTTGTAAACGGGGTTTTGCGGGGATATCTTAGGAAGAAAGATGAAATTAACTTACCTGATCTTGAAGAGTCTCCTTACCGACACCTGTCATTAAAATATTCGTTTCCTGCCTGGATGGTGAAAAGGTGGTGTAAGAGATGGGGAGCCGGTGAAGCTTGGGAGTATATGAGTGCTCTGAATTCTCCAGCTCCATTGACTGTGCGGGTCAATACATTAAAGGTGAGCCAAAAGGATCTGAAGGAAATCATGGTTAAGGAAGGAGTTGTGGTGGAGGAGAGTAAGTTATTGTCAGAATCTCTGATTTTAAAGAAGGTGAGAGATTTAGCTGCGTTGAATTCTTTTAAAAAGGGCTTGTTTCAGGTACAAAGTGAGAGTTCTATGCTGGTTTCTCGTATAGTAGACCCTGTTAAAGGTGAAACACTTCTGGACAGCTGCAGTGCCCCGGGGGGGAAATCTGCGCATTTGGCTCAAGCAATGATGAACCGGGGAAAGGTTATAAGCTGTGATATTCACGGACACAAAGTAAAGCTGGTGGGAAAAAATGCTTGTCGTTTGGGGATTAATATTATCGAGCCCCTGGAGCAGGATGCCCAGAGGCTTCCTGCTAATTTCTTGAACAAAATTGACAGGGTTCTGGTAGATGCTCCCTGCTCAGGCCTGGGTGTAAATCGTAGGAAACCTGACTTAAAATGGAAAAGAAAGCCTGGGGATTTTTCATCCCTGGCAAAAATACAGCTGCAGCTTTTAAAAGAAGCTGCCAAGGTTTTAAAACCCTCAGGAGTCTTGGTGTACTCGGTATGCACCAATGAACCGGAGGAAACTACGTGGGTAGTTAAGAAGTTTACGGCTGAAAATACAAACTTTTTTCTCTCAGACCTGACGGCTTTTTTACCGGAAAAATTAAGGCAAGAGGACTCAGTTTCAAAAGGCTTTCTCCAATTATACCCTCATAAACATTATTTAGATGGATTTTTTTTAGCCCGCTGGGAGAAAAGGTAGCGTATTGCCTTTTTATCAGCCATTTGTTATACTTTCCTTAAAGTTACAGCAGGTTTTCTTATATATTTTTAAACCTCGAAAGGGGATAGTTCTTTTTGTGGCGAATCTATTAAAGCTGGCTATTATAATCTTTTATCTACGGTGAAATTGGCAAATTAGCTTTTAATTAAGCGGGTGTTTTTAGGAGTAGAAAAGGAGATTATATATTGGTGATGAATGCTGGCCAGGTGGCCTGAGGGGCGGTGATGTTAGTGTTTTTAACGGGAAGGACCGATGTTGGACAGGGAAGGCAAAACAATGAAGACTGTTACCTTATTATGGATGGGGATGATTCCATTCAATTCTTTGCTGTAGCTGATGGGATGGGCGGACATAATGGGGGCGAAGTGGCCAGTTCTATGGCTATTGAGCTGGGGAAAAGCTTTTTCCTTCGAAACAAGGAACGACTTATAGAACTATCCTTTCAGAATGTAAACCAGTTTATCACCGATTTGTTTGAACAGGCCAATGAGAGTGTCTGGAATAAGGCTCTAGAAAATGAACACCTGGCAGGAATGGGGACAACTTTGACCCTGGGAATTATAATGGGTTCACATTTGCATGTCGGCCATATTGGGGACAGCAGAGCATATATTATTAGTTTGGGAAATATCATTCAATTGACTGAAGATCACTCCTATGTTCAAAAACTGGTTAATGAAAATCAACTGAAGGCGGGAGAGGAAAAAAACCACCCCAAACAGAATTTGTTGACCAGGGCGTTGGGAACCGATTATTCGGTTGAAGTAGATATATATCATTACTCCCTGAAACCAGGGGATTATGTGCTGCTATGTACCGATGGCCTTACCCGGATGGTTTCTGATGAAGAAATACTTGATATCATTAACTCCTGCCCGGGGTCGGAAGCGGCTGACCGTTTAATAAGTACGGCCAATGCCCGTGGAGGACCTGATAACATTACAGTTCTTTTGGTAGGGTTAAGTAATGAAGATCAATAAATTGAACTTTAGCTTAACCGTGAGGTGAGACAGATGATTGATAAAGTTCTGGCCAATAGATATAAAATTGAAGAAAAAATTGGTGACGGGGGCATGGCCGTCGTTTATCGGGGATATGACAAAATATTAAACCGCTCGGTAACAGTAAAAGTACTTCGGGCTCAGTTTGCGTTGGACGAAAATTTTGTTCGTCGTTTTAAGCGGGAAGCCCAATCAGCTGCCAGTTTGTCCCACCCCAATGTGGTGAATATTTTTGATGTAGGGGAAGAGGATGGAACGTATTATATTGTGATGGAGTATGTAGACGGAAAATCATTAAAGGAATTAATTACAGAAAATGGAAAGCTTCCGGTAAATGCAGCGGTTAAGATTGCCCATCAGATTTGCGAAGCCTTGGTACATGCTCATAAAAATAAGATTATACATCGGGATATTAAGCCTCACAACATACTTCTTACCCGGGACGGGCGGGTGAAGGTGACAGACTTCGGTATTGCTAAGGCGGTAACGGCAGCTACGGTAACTTATGATAATAATGTGGTCATGGGTTCAGTTCATTATTTTGCCCCGGAACAGGCTAAGGGAGGAATAGCGGGGGAGAAGGCTGACCTTTACTCTTTAGGGATTGTTCTCTATGAGATGCTTACGGGAGAAGTCCCTTTTTCTGGGGAAACCCCTATTTCTGTGGCGCTGCAGCATCTGCAGGAAAATATTAAATCTCCTAAGGAGTTAAATTCAGAAGTTCCTCAAACTTTAGAGAAAATTATATTTAAAGCAGTACAAAAAGATCCGGATATGAGGTATGAGAGCGCAGAGGTTATGTTGGAGGATCTGGATTTATGGATTAACAATGGACATGTTAGTCCTGGAAGATTTGATCGACCCGGGGTAAATAAAATACAGGATCAGTTTGTGCCTGTGAATAATAATAATCATAGTAATGGAAATCATGAACAAATTATACCCTCCGGTGAAAAGGAACCGAAAGAGAAAAAGTGGAAGAAAAGATGGCTGGCAGTAGGTTTTGTATCTTTTATAGTGTTTGTGATTGTTTTGAGCTTTTTATTTAGTCAACTTCGGGGTATGCTGGTGGTGGAGGAGGTTAATGTTCCCGATGTAACTAATATTCCTCTTGCTGAGGCGGCAGGGATACTGGAGGAAGCGGGGCTGGAGTATGTGGTCCTGGAGGAAATTGAAAATGATGAAGTTCCTGAGGGTAATGTAATTTCTCAGTTTCCTGAAGCAGATAAGAGTGTTAAAAAAGGCCGGGAAGTGGAACTGGTGGTCAGTAAAGGGCCTGCACTGCTGCAGGTACCTCTGGTGGAGGGATTGATGGAATCGGCAGCAAAGATATTGCTTCAGGAAGCCGATTTAGTCGTGGAGGTTGATGAAGAATTTAGTTCTACTATCCCTGTAGGAGAAGTGATTTCTCAGAACCCCAGGGCTGGCTCCGAGGCTAATAGAGGAGATATAGTAACTATTGTAGTGAGCAAAGGTTCCGAACCCTTCCGTATGCCCAACCTGGTAGGCAGATCCCTGGCAGATGCCCTGGATTGGATTGAACTGTATAAACTGACCTCCGGCAATATCGATGAACAGTACAGCAGCAGTGTTCCCGAGGGAAGAGTTATTGAACAGTCGCCCAAGGCCGGGGATATGGTTCAGCCTCAGGAATCTGTGGCTCTGGTGATCAGTAAAGGTCCGGACCCGACGGAAATCGGTTTTAATATCACCATTGACCCCAGCTTGTGGGGAGTTCCGCAGGGAGAAGGGGTTAGAGTAGATATTGAAGACAGTAAAGGGGTTAGGACTGTCTTTGAAGGAATTTTTGAAGGCAGCAAAATCGAGGTGGAAGGATGGGGGTCCGGTACGGTAACCATCCTGATGCTGACGGAGGACGGGTATATTACTTTGGGAGTTGAGCAATTTCCCCAATAGAAAGGAGGGTATTACCTGGAAGGCATAGTAGTTAAAGCGGTTGGTGGTTTTTATAATGTAAGGACCGACGACAACAAGATGTACCAGTGTAAAGCCCGGGGCCGCTTTAAACAAGAATCTTTAAATATCTTCGTCGGGGATAGGGTATATTTTACACAGACTAATGAGAATGAAGGGGTAGTAGAAAAAGTAGCTCCAAAAAAGAATCGGCTGGTGAGGCCTCCTATTGTAAATGTGGAGACGGTAATTATTTTTTTTTCCTTGAAAGACCCCCCTATAAACCTACTTCTTTTAGACCGTATACTGGTTTTGGCAGAGAGTAATTATCTGGAACCGGTAATCTGTTTGAACAAAATTGACCTGGTGAAGGAAGAAGAAATTGAGGCCCAAGAGATCTATCAATCAATAGGGTATTCTATTATTTTGACCAGTGCCCTCACCGGACAGGGAGTCCAACAAGTTAAGGAATGTCTGAAGGATAAAATTTCGGTCTTTACCGGTCCATCGGGGTCAGGGAAATCCACATTTTTAAACCGGGTTCAACCTGCGCTAAAGCTAAAAGTTGGAAAAATCAGCTCTAAAACCCGCAGGGGGAAACAGACTACCCGGAATGTGGAGCTTTTACCCTTTGATTTTGGAGGAATGGTGGCGGATTCCCCGGGATTCAGTCAGCTGGACCTGGTGGATATTCAATCTGATGAGCTTCCCTTTTTATTTCCTGAGTTTGCTAGAATCAGTGTAAATTGCAAGTTTTCCAGCTGTGCTCATGAGCATGAACCCTCTTGTGCCGTTAAAGAGGCTTTAGAACGGGGAGAAATTAATCAATCCAGGTATAAACACTACCTGGTCTTTTTACAGGAACTCAGGGAAATGGAAAGGAGTTATTAAACATGGTGAAAATCGCACCATCAATTCTTTCAGCAGACTTTGCTCATTTATATGAAGAGATTAAACAAATAGAAGAAGCCGGGGCAGACTGGATCCATATTGATGTGATGGATGGACATTTTGTCCCTAATATTAGTATCGGACTTCCGGTGGTGGAGTCATTACGGGGCAGAACCGGGCTTCCCTTGGATGTGCATTTGATGATTTCTAATCCGGAACAATATATTGAAAGGTTTGTTGAGGCGGGGGCAGCTGTGATTTGTGTCCATGCAGAGGCCAGTATACATCTGCACCGGACCATTGAGTTAATCAAAGAAAGGGGAGTTTTGGCCGGGGTGGCTTTGAATCCTGCTACGCCTCTTTCTGTGCTGGATTATGTGTTAACGGACCTGGACATGGTTTTAGTTATGTCCGTAAACCCCGGTTTTGGGGGGCAGAAATTTATCCCCACCAGTTTAAAAAAAATCAGTGCTTTAAGAGAGTGGATAGACAGGGAAAGGCTTTCTGTACTTATTCAGGTAGACGGAGGAATTAATTCTGAAACAGCTCCAGAAGTTATTGGGGCAGGGGCCGATATTTTGGTGGCGGGTTCTGCTGTATTTTCAGGATCCGATGTAAGGCAGGCCATAAATATGCTTCGCACAGAAAAAAAAGTAGTTTGACCGGTTTTTTTATGCTATAATAATTTTTAGAACATTTGAATATTCCTTCAGGGTCTGGTGAGAAAGGCGTTTCAAGCGTTTTTCAATTCCGAACCGGCGGTAATCCCTTTAGGGTGAGCCCGCGAGCCTTTAAGGCTGATCTGGTGAGATTCCAGGGCCGACAGTAAAGTCTGGATGGTAGAAGGAACTTTTGTTGCCTTGGAGGAAATCTTTAAGGTATTTTATTTTGCCATTAATTATTAAAGAGGTGAGCTTTTTTATTATGGAGGCCGACGAGAAATATATGTGGCTGGCGTTGGACTTGGCGGTGCAGGGATTGGGACGGACAAGTCCCAACCCTATGGTGGGTGCTGTTGTTGTTAAAGATGGAGAAGTGATAGGTTCCGGGTATCATCATGAGGCCGGGGCACCCCATGCCGAGATTAACGCCCTGGAATCAGCAGGGGAAAGGTCAAAGGGAGCAGTTCTGTATGTAACACTTGAACCATGCAGTCATTTTGGCAGAACACCCCCTTGTACGGAAAAGATTATAGCTTCCGGCATAAAAAAAGTAGTGGTATCGGTGCTTGACCCCAATCCTTTGATGAACGGTGGAGGGGTCAAGATCCTGGAGGAGGCCGGTATTAAGGTGAAGGTGGGGGTGTTAGAGGAAAAAGCCCGGAAAATAAATGAAGTGTTTTTTAAATTTATTACCACGGGCCTTCCCTTTGTTACCTTAAAAACAGCTATGAGCCTGGATGGCAAAATTGCTACCCATAAAGGTCATTCCCGCTGGATATCTTCGGAGAAATCCCGGCAGTTTGTCCATCGTCTAAGAAACCAGGTGGATGCGGTTATGGTGGGAATAGGCACGGTTTTAACGGACAATCCCCGGTTGAATACTCGATTAGAAGGGGATGAGGATGTAAGAAATCCCTTACGAATAATTGTGGACAGCCGAGGGCGATTGCCGCTGGAAGCCAGGCTTATCAAATATATTGCTGATTCCCCGGTTATGTTGGTCACCACTGAACTTGCACCTCCGGAAAAACTGGAGTCTCTTTCCCGTCTGGGGGTTCAAATTTTGAAGATCTCGGGGAGGGAAGGCCGGGTTGATTTGAAAGAATTGATAAAGGTTTTAGGGGAAAGACAGATTGCCAATTTGCTGGTGGAGGGAGGTTCAACCCTTAATTACCAGCTTTTGCAGGATGGTTTAATAGATAAAGTTATGTTTTTTATCGCTCCGAAGCTAATTGGTGGGGTAGAAGCCCCTACACCGGTAGGTGGTGAGGGGGTTGAGTTAATGGAAGATGTATTTCACCTTTTTGAACTTCAGGTAAAGAACCTGGGAGAAGATATACTGGTGACGGGATACCTGGGAAAAGGGAGTTGAGATTATGTTTACAGGTATTGTGGAAGAACTGGGGGTAATTCAAGGGCTGGAATTGGACAGCTCAAATCCTGCTCTGGCAATTAACGCTCAGATTATCTTGTCAGATGTTAAAATTGGAGATAGTATTTCTGTAAATGGGGTCTGTCTGACGGTAATATCTTTTGACAGCAGTTTGTTCAAAGTGGAGGTAATGCCGGAAACCCTGCGCAATACCGGGCTTTATGAACTGAAACGGGGAGACCGGGTCAACCTGGAAAGAGCTCTGGCCCTGGGGGATCGGTTGGGTGGTCATCTAGTCAGCGGTCACATTGATGGAGTGGGAACCATCAGGAAAAAGAACCGGGAATCCAATGCCCTGGTGATTGAAATAAACGCACCACCAGAAATAATGAAATATGCTGTTCCTAAGGGTTCCATGGCTGTTGACGGGATAAGTCTTACTATTGTGCAGGTTAAAGGGGACAGTTTTACCGTTTCATTAATCCCCCATACGGCGGAGAATACCACTTTGGGTTTTAAAGCCGCCGGGTCTCAAGTGAATCTAGAAGGAGAT
The DNA here is from genome assembly GCF_022558445.1 of Candidatus Contubernalis alkalaceticus. Classification (NCBI taxonomy): domain Bacteria; kingdom Bacillati; phylum Bacillota; class Dethiobacteria; order Dethiobacterales; family Dethiobacteraceae; genus Candidatus Contubernalis; species Candidatus Contubernalis alkaliaceticus. The sequence goes on along the minus strand of NZ_CP054699.1, from coordinate 2,403,573 downwards.
ATGATTGGAAAATATGTGGAAAATTTTATGTCTGCCCGTAGGAAAGAGGATAGCCCGAGCAGGGGGCTTACCATGAATGATCTGGCTGATAATGGATTTTTATAGAAAGCGAGGGATGTCAAATGAAGTTTAATACTATTGACGAAGCTTTAGAAGAGCTAAAGAAAGGCAATATGATTATTGCCGTAGATGATGAGGACCGGGAAAACGAAGGGGATTTGATTATGGCGGCGGAAAAGGTTACTCCGGAGGCCATCAATTTTATGGCCAAATTTGGCCGGGGGTTGATTTGTGTGCCCCTGACCAATGAGCGCATGGATGAACTGGACCTTCCCCTGATGGTGAACAGAAATACCGAGGGCCATAGTACAGCCTTTACGGTTTCGGTGGATGCCAGCTCTGTAACCACCGGTATTTCCGCTCCTGAAAGGGCAGCTACTGTAAAAGTTTTGATCTCCGAAGAGACAAAACCCCATGATTTAAACCGTCCCGGTCATATATTCCCACTGCAGGCAAAAGAGGGAGGCGTTCTGCGGCGGGCGGGACATACTGAGGCTGCTGTGGATCTGGCTGAAATGGCAGGGTTGTATCCGGCGGGAGTAATCTGTGAAATCATGAATGAAGACGGCACTATGGCCAGGGTGCCGGAGCTTATGAAATTTGCCCAGCAGCACGGATTAAAAATTATTACTATTGCTAACTTAATTAATTACCGTATGAAAAAGGAGAAGCTGGTAGTTCGGGCGGGGGAGGCAGAACTGCCCACCCGGCACGGAGAGTTTAAATTAATCGCCTATGAAAATTCCGTAGATAACGAAGCCCATGTTGCCCTGGTCAAAGGAGAAATTGACAGTGAACAGCCGGTTTTGGTCCGGGTGCATTCGGAGTGTCTGACGGGGGATGTCCTGGCATCTCTGCGCTGTGACTGCGGCAACCAGTTGGCCCAGGCTATGATTCAGATTAATAACGAAGGCCAGGGAGTGGTGATTTATATGCGCCAGGAGGGCCGAGGGATTGGCCTTGCCAACAAAGTAAAAGCGTATCAGCTTCAGGATGAAGGAAAGGATACTGTGGAGGCTAACGAAGAGTTGGGCTTTGCCGCCGATCTCAGGGATTATGGTATCGGTGCCCAGATATTAGTAGACCTGGGGGTAAAGAAGATTAAGCTTTTGACCAATAATCCTCGAAAAATTAAGGGATTAGAGGGGTACGGCCTGGAGATTGTAGAGAGGATACCCCTGGAAATAAAACCGGGGATTTATAATTATAACTATCTGAATACCAAGAAGGAAAAATTGGGACATCTTTTAGGGTATTAGGTAACATTTTTACAACTGCCCTTTTGTAAGTAGAAATTCAATTATTAGACTTTAATATAAATTAGGGAGATGATTAATAGATGAATAAGGTTTATGAAGGACAGCTTATTGCTGATAAATACCGATTCGGCATTGTGGTCAGCAGGTTTAACGAATTTATTTCTAACAAATTGTTAGGGGGTGCTTTAGATTCCCTGCAGAGGCATGGGGCCAAATCGGAGAATATTGAGGTAGCCTGGACTCCAGGAGCTTTTGAGGTTCCTCTAATTGCACAGAAAATGGCCAAAACTAAACAATACGATGCCGTAATCTGTCTTGGGGCTGTAATCCGGGGCAGCACTCCTCATTTTGAGTATGTGTCCAGCGAAGTGTCCAAGGGGATTGCTAAGGTGAGTCTGGACACTGAAGTTCCGGTTATCTTTGGGATTGTAACCACGGATAATTTGGAACAGGCTATAGAGCGAGCCGGCAGTAAGGCGGGCAATAAGGGTTGGGACGCTGCCATGGCAGCCATTGAAATGGCTGACCTGTCCAGGCAGATCGGCTGAGGAAGTTATATTGATACCAAAACAGTCTGGAGGAAGATTATCATGGGAACATTTTTCATAGACGCCCTGGGGGATATGTGTCCAATTCCGGCGTTAAGGGCGGAACAAAAATTAAAAAAGTTAAAAAAAGGTGATGTTTTGGTGATAGAAACGGATCATAGCTGTGCAATGACCAGTATCCCTAACCATTTAAAAAAGAAGTGTTCTGTGGAAATTAAGGAAGTTGAGGAAGGGATTTGGCAGATTATTATGACCAAAAAAAACTAACAAAAACTTCTGGAATGGGGACATTTAATAAATTCAATAAAAGTCTTTTGGAGGCCGGTTTTAGGTTTCACACAGGAATAGATGACCGTGAAGTAATGAGGGAAAGAAATTCCTTCTACCTGCAGGGCTTTTAAGGTGCCATGTCGCAGTTCTCGGCGAACCGCCAGGCGGGAAATTATTGAAATTCCTTGTCCAGCTTCAACACAGGATTTGATAGACTCTAAGGTGCTTAATTCCATGGTTAGTTGACAATCATTCATCTGTAAATCATTATCATTGAGGGCTTTTTCTACGGTTTCCCGTATACCGGAGCCCTTTTCACGAAGGATCAGAGGTAGTCTCGTCAACTCATCTAAGGTGATAACTTCTCTATCTATCCATTTCTCATTAGCCGGGGTAATCATAACCAGTTCATCCTTGCATATGTTTTTGGCTATAAGTTTCTGCTGGTTTAAAAGTTTTTTATTCAAGGGCCCTTCGATCAATCCAATATCAAGAACTCCGTCTTCGGTTTGTTCTAAAATTTCTTTTGTGTTGGCAATGGTCATTTTTACATCGCTTTGGGGATATTTTTCTTTAAAAATATAAATGCTGCAGGGAAGTGCATACCCACCGATGGTGGAACTGGCTCCAATCATCATCTGTTCATTGCCCAGGCTGGTCAGGGCATTGATTTCCTGAATCAGGTTTTCGTTTAGGGACATCATTCTTTGCCCATAGGAATAAAGAAGTTCACCGGATAGGGTGACTTTTACCCCCCGGTTGCTTCTCTCCAAAAGTTGTGTCTGAAAGTGCTCTTCCAGGTCTTGTATTTGGAGGCTCAGTGCAGGTTGGGTTAAATGCAGATGTTTTGCCGCTTTTGAGATGCTTCCGGCTTTAACTACAGTACAAAAAGCGGTAACCTGGCTTAGGTTCATAATGTTTCCTCCATTTTTTTCAAATGTTTTTAAATTGTTATTTGGGTTAAATGGATACATTTTACTTTTATATTAACACTACTACCAAAAGCTGCTTATTTTGAAATATACCGCTAAGCCACGGGGACGCTTCTATCGCCCAAGCTTCTTGGCCTCCGTTTAAGCTGGAGGCAGATCTTGTTTGACAGTTTTCGCTGTTGGTATTAAAACTAATGCTACAGCTAAATATACATTAATTATAATTATATATAATGTTATGAATTATATCAATAGAGCATAAGGTTTTTTATTACAATGACGTCATAACTTGGGAGAAAATCATGGGAGAAATTGAAAGAATTACAGCACAGAAAAAAACAAATAAAGTAAAGCAGCCAAAGATAGCCGTTGTGGTATTGCTGATCAACCTGGTAATTTGCTTGTTTTTATTTTTATACAAGCCTTACCTTCCGGGGATTTGGTTTTTTGGTTTGGGTTTCGGGTATGTTCTGCAGAGGTCTCGTTTCTGTTTTGCCGCCTCTTTCAGGGACTTAATTGTACTGAAAAACTCTACCATAATGAGGGCGGTCATCATAGCCATGGTAATTTCCACTTTGGGGTTTTATGTTTATAATGTCTACTTTGCTTCAGGGGATGCTGTAGGAATTTTCTATCCAGTGGGCATTAATACTGCGATAGGTGCCTTTTTATTTGGGTTGGGAATGGTGATCGCTGGGGGGTGCGCCTCAGGTGTCTTAATGCGCATGGGGGAAGGATACATGATGCAGTGGTTGGCCTTTGTGGGCCTTGTAATGGGTTCTGTAATGGGTTCCTGGTCTTTTGGCTGGTGGCACAGGGTTCTTATCCAGAATGCTGTTGAAATTATCCTGCCGGATTTACTGGGCTGGCCTCTATCATTGTTGACTCAGCTCTTTTTTTTGGGGATATTATACTATGCATTTTTGAAATGGGAACAAAGACAGTAATATTTTAATTCATTGTTTAAAGGGGGATCCTGGTGAAGAATCAAGGGGAAAATACTTTCTACCAAAGATATATTAAAAAGGTCTGGCCGTATTGGGTGGGGGGGGTTGTTTTGGGGGTTCTTAATGTCTTAATACTATTTGCTTACGAGAGGTTTTATAGTTTTTCCTCAGCCTTTGGGTACTGGGGAGGGTGGTTTTTAAATAGAATTGGTGTTTCCATTCAAGATTGGACGTATTTTAGTTATGGACGATATACTCGTGTGTTTACAGAGGGTTTTTTTGATAACCCTGAAACGCTGATATTACTGGCAATGATTTTAGGAGCTTTTATTTCAGCCCTGGCAGCTGGTGAATTCAGAGTAAGGAAAATTAAATCGTACCGGCATGTGATTACTGCCCTGGTGGGAGGAATACTGATGGGATACGGGGCTAGGATTGCTCAGGGCTGTAATATCGGTGCATATTTAAGCGCTGTTGGTTCTATGTCCCTGCAGGGTTGGGTTTTTGGATTGTTTACTTTTTTTGGGGCGGCAGTGGGGAGTAAAATATTGATTAAATATCTAATGTGAAGTCCTTTGCTTTATGTTTTTTATCTCTTGTTTTATCTCGTTTTTTTAGGGTATAAGAACCCCCCTCTAAGCGTTAGCGTAGGTGGGGATTTTAATCAAGTGGAGTAGAGTCTCCACCTGAATCCCCGATGTTTTTAGCTTGCTGAAACGAGTTCACTTTTAAATTAGTTAATTTAAATATTGTTATCAACATAATAGCTCTACAGCGGCTGCTGTAGAGCTATTATGTTGTTTACGGAACAAAACTAAAAGAAAATTTTAAACATTGACAATAATGGAAAGTAATCTATTTATAAAAAATATTTAGAATTCCTTTGACCACTTTACCCAGGAATCCAGGAAGTCTAAAGGTATAAAATTTCATTTTTCTTCCCCCCTTAAGATTGTATTGAAATATTTTAACATATATCTAACTGGAACAAATTCCAACCGAACCAGATTAAAAAGAATCCTAACAGAATGAACCAGAGGTGTGAGGGAAGAGTATCAAAAATGATCCCAATCCCTGCAGCGGCCAAAACAACTCCGGCTATTTTTCGGGTGAAGCCCTTCATCCGTCTCCATCTCAACATGACCACCTCCACTCCTCACATTTGTCTGAATTCATTATATTCATTTAAATGAAATGTGTGAAAACATTGATATAGTTTTAAAAAAAATTAGGGGACGTTTTGTCCCCTAATTTTTTTTATGTTTATTTTTTACCTGGATACCGGGTAAAAAATTTATCTCTATTTAATATAACCCTTAACCCATATATAGTATTAATTAAAAACCATCAGGATGGGGGTCTTCCAGGGTGTGACACTCATTACAGCTGTCTTTGCCCTGGGTAAAGGTACCGTGACAGGCTTTACATTCAGCAACATCAGGAGCCAGCTTGTGTTTCGCTTCAAAAGAAGCAAGATCAGTAAAATCGTTAAGCAGCTCCACTGTCCATCTGGCTACATCGGCACTCAGTCCACCACAGCGATATTTTTTCTCTGTGGAATCCATGGTCCATGGTCCCTGGGCTAGGAATTTGGTAATAGAAACGTGACAGAGGGTAGAATTAGCCACTGTGGTGGGCAATTCATCCTTAGGTTGGTATATAGGGAAGGCGGCATCCTTGTACCAGGCCATCATTTCATTGATAATGGCTATCTGAGTTTCTTCATCGGTTACAGCAGCGATAAACATTGCGGCGGGGGGCAGTGCTCCACAAATTGAACCCCAGCCGGCTACGCCTCCCCGTCCCCACCACAGCATTCTAGGGGATATTTGGTTGAAAGGATAACCGTGTTCTTCTGCAGCTAAGCCGAACAAACCGTCGGCTACAGCAGTTCCTCAGCCATGTCCGTCCAAATATGATTGGAAGGCTAACTCCTCTGCTTTATCAGGATCTAACTTTTGATAGGTAAAAGGCCATGCTGCTGCTGCTATTTCAGAGTTATTGTTGTTGTTGTTGTTGTTTGTATTTGCCGGGGGAGAATCTGATTCTGCTGTTTCTGAACAACCGGTAAGCAGTGCTCCGGCACCGCCGACTAAGACCAGACCTGCTAATGAACCCTTTATGAATTGTTCTCTGGTTAAAATTCTCTTTTTTTCATTTGACATATACCCAACCTCCAATATATTTGTTATTTATGTGCCTGTACAATAGTGAAAAATAAAGGTAAAACAACCTGGATTTACCTCACCTCCTTTATAAGTTTATATTAAACTGTTGTAATTACTCAGGCTGTAAATAATTGTATTTTAACGGTGATCAGGATCTTTTTTTTGGTGAAGCGGTGATGGGTTCCAGCGTTTCCTGAGCGGAGCTTCGGACACAAGAGAACTGTGTGAGAAAGTTCCTGATGCAGTGTAACAAATAACCTGTTAGGTTGAGCAGTTACAATTTGTTAACTAATATAAGTTCAGTTGTTTGGATTGTTTATGCTATATAGTAATAATAAAATCATCCAAAACAAACATTCAGTTATAATTATAACATCATGAACAGCCAACGGAGCATATTGATAACTTATAGATATAATGCAAACTTATACCAACAGCATTACATAATAACATGACATCCGGTGAGAGGCAGGACGGGTAAGCAGCAGAATAAAATCTCCTTCGGCGGGTTCTTCTTTACGGGGTCTCCAGTTAGGAAGAGGAGCATACCCGTGTTCTTTCAACAGGGTGGTATAGAGCTCCACCTTACCATTGGGGGTCCCAAATTCTTCTTTGGGAGTAAAGGGTTTCTTGTCGCCCCAGAGGCCGTTTGCGGCCAGTTCATCCCATGAGGAACCCAGGGATTTTAGAATCTCGTCATCTTCGGTTTTGCTGTCGTAACTCTCAAAGTAGTCTCCCAGGCCCATGGCTTTGGCTAAAGCAGGGATGTTTTAAATAGTGAACTCGTTTCAGCAAGCTTTAAAAATCGGGGAATCAGGTGGAGACTCTACTCCACCTGATTAAAAGCCCCACCTACGCTAACGCTTAGAGGTGGGGGTCTTATACCCTAAAAAAAAGAGATAAACAGTTAATAATGATGATAAATAAAAAAACCCGGTATTAACCGGGTTTTTGTAAATACTTTATTTTTAAGTGGGCACTTAAACCGCCCGCTTAATTTTGCCACCCTTAAGGCAGCGGGTGCATACGGGGACTTTCCGGGGAGTTCCATCAACCAGTATTTTAACTCTTTGAAGGTTGGGGACCCAAGTCCTTTTTGTTTTAATATTGGAGTGACTAACATTATGGCCGGTTGTAGTTCCTTTTCCACAGACAAAACATTTTTTTGACATTTATCATCATACCCTCCTTTATGCTGTAGGCTAAATAATCATATTTATTTTCTAACGGCAAATTATTGCCGAAAATACCTTTTAACCTATTAAATTCTAACACAAGCTTTATCTAGTTGCAATAAAAATTACCGAAAACAGCAGGATATTTTTATCGTTTATTGAATAAATATAAATCCATGTATTTATATTTATTAATAAAGTTTGGTTATTTTAATGGAAAATGTTAAAAATATGTATTATCAAAGGCTTCAAATTGTAAATATCTTAATCTAATTCAGAGTGAACTGGATTCAGCAAGCTCAAAACACATCGGGGAATCAGGTGGAGACTCTACTCCACCTGATTAAAAGCCCCACCTACACTAACGCTAAAGAGTGGGGGTCTTATAGCATAAAAAAAGAGATAAACCAGGAAGGAGGTGAGTTCCTGATATTTAAGTCAGGAAAAAGTATATGGGTGAAAATAATAAAGTTAAAACTAATTTTGGAGAAATATTTATTTCCAAAGAGGTTATTGCTCTGCTGGCAGGGATGGCCGCGGTGGAATGTTACGGAATAGTTGGAATGGCCTCCGGCAGATTGAGAGATGGCATTGCTGAATTGTTGAAGAAGGAAAATTTAAGTAGGGGAATTAAGGTAATAACCGAAGGAGAAAATTTGATTATTGAGTTAAGTGTGATTGTAGGTTACGGAACCAAAATGTCTGAGGTGGGCCAAAATGTTGTGGAAAAAGTGAGATATGTGGTTGAAAATTTAACAGGTCTTAAAGTTCATCATGTACTAATTAATATTCAAGGGGTTAGAGGAGTATAAGCAGCGAGGAGGTTTGCTCACCGATGGGGATACAGGTTCTTGAAGGAATAAACCTGAAAAAAATGTTTTTAGGGGGTCCTATACTACTAAATCAAAAAAAACAGTTTATAGACTCATTAAACGTTTTCCCTGTCCCTGATGGGGATACAGGGACAAATATGTCATTGACACTAAATTTTGCAGTTCAACAGCTTGAGCAGCTGGAGGATAACTCGGTGGGGAAAGTAGTGGAAACCATTGCCACCGGTTCATTGATGGGGGCCAGAGGAAATTCCGGAGTTATAATGTCTCAGCTATTTCGGGGTTTTTCTCGGGGGGTAGGGGAAAAGAAGGATATAACACCGGAAGAGTTTTCTAGAGCTTTACAGGAGGGGGTTAAAACCGCTTATAAAGCGGTAATGAAACCTGTGGAGGGAACAATGCTGACGGTAGCCAGAGAAGCCGCCGATGCTGCCCTTAGGAAGGCTGAAATGTGTGGAGATTTTATACCAGTAATGGAAGATTTTTTACGTCAGGCCAGGCAGACATTGAAGAAAACTCCACAAATGCTTCCAGTTTTAAAACAGGCCGGGGTGGTAGATGCTGGTGGCGAAGGATTGTGCGCTATTTATGAAGGTTTCCTCAAGGCGTTACAGGGTTACGATTTTGACAGTGAAGTAATAGCAGAGGAAAAAACAGAAATAGAAGTGTTACAAGTTCTAAAGAATGAGGAAATCATCTTTCAGTACTGTACTGAACTTTTAGTAAAGGGAAGTAATCTTCAGTCCGAAGAACTTCAAGAAAAACTTATGGACCTGGGGGATTCCCTTCTGGTGGTAGGGGAAGGAGAGATTTTAAAAGTTCATGTTCACACTAACAACCCTGGTAGAGTGTTAGATATTTGTATCGGGTTTGGAGAACTAAGTCAGATTAAAATAGATAATATGAAGGAACAAAAACAAGAATTTGTTCAGGAGGAAACTAATCTTAGTCAAGATAATGATAAATTAAATAATTATTATCCTAATATAAACACAGAGAGGGAAGCAGTAGGGGGCATTCAAATTATTGCCGTTTCACCTGGAGATGGCATTAGTGAGATTTTTAAAAGCATGGGGCCAACTTTAATTATTGAAGGTGGACAAACCATGAATCCCAGTACTGAAGATTTTTTACAGGCAATTGATAAGTCTAAAGCTGAACAGCTAATTATCCTGCCGAATAACAAGAATATTATTTTAGCAGCCGAACAAAGCAGTAAATTGAGCACAAAAGAGGTTGTGGTAGTGCCCAGCAAAACGATTCCCCAGGGAATAACTGCTCTCATGGCATTTGATTCTATTGAAAAAGATATTGATAAAAATGTCTATACTATGAAGGAGTCTCTATCTCAGGTGAAGACCGGGCAGGTTACTTATGCAGTGAGAGATTCCACCTATGAAGGCAAAGCCATAAAAAATGGATCGGTGATTGGCCTTGAGGAAAATACCTTAAAAATTGTAGGGCAGAATACAGAAGAAGTTGTTATTTCACTTATTCAGGAGTTATTTCAAGATGGAGATGAAATAATTACATTGTATTATGGAAAAGGTGTAACCAAAGAGGAAGTAGAGCAGCTGTGTCAAAAGCTGCAGAATTTATTTCCCCAATCAGAAGTCGAATACTACCTGGGCGGACAGCCATTATACTATTATTTTATATCCGTTGAATAATATTCATCGGACCTTGAGGAGGGCTAATTAATGAGAGTTATTACAGACAGTACGGCAGATTTACCGGAATCTATTTTGGAAGAATATAAAATAGAAGTGATTCCTCTAAAAGTTCACTTTGGAGAGGAGCAGTTTCTGGACTGGGTGGATTTAAGGCCAGAAAATTTTTACGACAAATTACAAAAATCTGATATACTTCCGAAAACATCCCAGCCATCTCCTGCTGAATTTGTAGAAAAATATAAAGGACAGAATAGTAGTAATACAATTTTTTCTATTCATATTTCTTCTCAGTTGAGTGGAACATATCAGTCCGCTATGATGGCCAAGGATATGCTGCCTGAAATGGATATTGTGGTGGTGGATACCAAACTAGCCTCTATCCCTCATGGTTTGGTGGTTTTTGAGGTAGCCCGGGCTGTAAAAGAAGGTAAATCAAAAGAAGACATATTGGCTTTAATAGATTATCTGTTGAGTAATGTCAGGCTTTTCTTTATGGTGGATACCTTGGAATATCTGCAAAAGAACGGTCGGATTGGAAAAGCCCAGGCCCTGCTAGGTGGACTTTTGAAGATGAAACCTATTTTAACCCTGGTGGATGGAGTGGTGACGCCTAAGGATAAAGTCAGGGGTCATCAAAAAGCTCTGAACCGGCTAATTGGACTTTGTTTAGAGGAGTTTAGTTCTGAAAAACCGGTCCAGGTGGCAATTTTGCACGGGAATGTTTTAGAGGAGGCTTTAAAGGTCAAAGCGATGGTGGAGGAGACCTTCAATAATGATGAAATTATTATTACTAATCTGGGGGCGGTCATAGGCACCCACGTTGGTCCCGGTGCGGTAGGAATAGCCATGTATCACAAATATGCTTGATGCTAAAGCGAGAGTTTTTTTGTAATAATATTTAAAAAAATTTTTTAATTTATTATTAATTGATAGCAGTTTTTTTGTTTTAAAAAATATGATCAATAAGTAAAATGTCGACGGATAAAGTATCTATAAAAATATACGCTATAGTATATATTTTTAATAACTATTGAGGAAAACACTTCTAGTATATAAAACTTGTATTGAGTTAAACTATCATTACAAGCTCATAAGGAGGTGAATTCTTAAATGGTTACTCAAAACAGGTCCGGCGGAAGAAACAGAATTCTGGTTCCCGGAGCCGAGCAAGCAATGGAGAAATTCAAGTATGAAGTAGCAAACGAGCTGGGGTTGGATTACAATGGTGATCTAGGGAATCTAACTTCTCGTCAAAACGGTTACGTTGGCGGACTGATGGTTAAAAAGATGATTGCTGACTATCAGAGCAAAGCATCTGGTCAACCTTACAATGAACAATCTGTAATGCAAAATCAAACTCAAGTTTAATTTGAGAATGAAACGGGCTGCAAAAAAGGCGGCCCGTTTGTTTTTGCTTTTTTTTAAAAAAACAATTAAAATAAAACTGGTGACTTTTTACAAAGTCACCAGTTGGGAGAGGAGAAACCGGAGGAAGAGCTTATGGGGAAATTATTTGGCTCTTTAATAAGTATTTTGTCTTTTTTCCGGAATAATATACGGAAAAGGCTAAGGTAATATTATCCAATATATAATTTAAACATTTTTGGAGGAAAAATGAGAGTAAATACAGGATCAGCCAAAGGGAAAAAACTAAAGACTATTCCAGGTATAGAAGTAAGGCCTACTTCTGATAAGGTTAAAGGGGCTATTTTTAACACCATCGGTCAAGATTTAACAGATTGTAATTTCCTGGATCTTTTTTCCGGTACTGGTGGGATGGGAATAGAGGCATTGAGTAGAGGCGCTGATTTGTGTGTTTTTATTGAAAAAAAATTAGAGTGTGTTAAAATAATCTATGAAAACCTTAATATTACAGGTTTGGCTCAGAGAGCCGTAGTAATAAAAACTGATATTTTCCGCGGGTTAGCTAAGCTTTCCAGGGAGAATATGTGTTTTGATTTTGTTTTTTTAGATCCGCCGTATTTTAAGTCTTTTTATGTGCCAGTTTTAGAAGTCATTTCGGAAGGGGAACTTTTAAAAAGAAATGGATCTCTCATTGTAGAACATTCTAAGCAAATTATAATGCCTGAAAAAGTTTTCCGGTTAGAACAAGGAAAAATAAAAAAATACGGGGATACTATGATTACATATTATCATTTTACAAAGGGAGGGTAATATGACCAAGACGAAAATTGCCATATATCCTGGAAGCTTTGATCCCGTTACCAACGGGCATTTGGATATAATAGATAGGGGAAGTAAAATATTTGACCGACTGATTGTGGCGGTGCTGGAAAATCCCAGAAAAAACGCAGTTTTTTCCGCAAAAGAAAGACTGAACATGCTGGATTTGTTATTGGAGAAAAATTTTGCCAATGTGGAAGTAGATTATTATCAGGGGCTTTTAGTAGATTATGCAGAACAAAAAAATGCCCAGGTTATTATTAAGGGTTTGAGAGCAATTTCTGACTTTGAGTATGAATTTCAGATGGCTATGATCAATCATAAGCTTAATCCTTCGGTTGAAACCATGTTTATGATGACCAGCAGCAAATTCTCTTACTTAAGCTCCAGTATCGTCAAGGAAGTTGCCAGTTATGGCGGTTGTATTAAGGGATTGGTCCCAGATTCCTTGTACGATCTTATTCTAAAAAAGTTTGATGTGGATATGAAATGTAATAAAATTGTTTAATATTTTTTTTTGTTTAGCCGGAGGAAGATGATTACCATGTTTGTATACAGGTAAATAACCATAGAAATGGATAAAAGGATGAGGAGAAAAAGGAAAACTTGACTGCTCATAAAAATCAGGCGTTCCAGCCAAAAAGATAGTGTGCCTTGAGGCTGAGTATGTAAGAATACAGGAACACTAATTCCTTGTAAAACAGTTTGTGCCGGCTTCATTAACAGAAAGGTATAAAGAGCAGCCAGAATGCCGTGAATAAAACGAGCGAAGAAAAAGGGACGAATGCTCATGTCGGTTTTGCTGATAATGCTGGCTACCTGTGCGTGCACAGACAAACCGCTCCAGGCAATAATGAAACCTGCAGCCATGGTTTTTTGAATTAGAGGAACGGCGGCTGAAGCTGAACCGGCTTCCTGACAGCCCAGGGTAACTTCAAAAAATCCGTTTATGAGAGAAGGGATAAGGTCAGAATGGATGCCTATGGGGGCCAGGATTTTAAATAGTGCTGTGGACAGCACAGATAGAACACCCAGGACTTCCATAATTTTAATCAAAACGGAAAATAAAATGATAAAACCGCCAACCAATAAAAGGGTGTTCATAGATTTTAGTATGGCATCTCCCATGAGTTGTCCTAAAGGACGGCCGTCTTTTTTTCTGGCGGTATATAATTGGATTACGGCCCGATAAAAAAGCTTGCCGCTGTTTTTGTAAGGAACTGTTTTTTCCTGATTGTGTCCATGAAAACGCATGATTAGTCCTGTAGAAAGGCTGGAAAGATAGTGAGCTATAGCTATAGTTCCTCCTAAAACAGGATTTCCAAACATCCCTACGGCCACTGCTCCAAACATAAACAGAGGGTCAGCAGTATTGGTAAAACTCATAAGCCGTTCTCCTTCTAACTTTGTACACATGTTTTGCTCTCTTAAACGGGTAGTTAAGATGGACCCTATGGGAAAGCCGCTGGCCAGTCCCATGGCCATTACGAAGGAACCTTCCCCGGGAACATTGAACACTGGACGCATCAATGGTTCTAATAATACGCCCATAAAATGGACTACCCCCAGCCCCATGAGGATTTCGGCACAAACGAAAAATGGCAGTAGGGCTGGGAATACTACATTCCACCATATATTTAAACCATTCACTGCTGCTTCAAAGGCATGCTCAGGGAACATAACCAGGGAAATAGTAATAAATATACTTATTGCTGCCGTGGTGTAAACGCTGAAATAGGATTTTTTGTTACTATTCATTTTTTTCCCCCTTCTATCGATATGTATAAAACAATAAGAGTTAGTATAAATATATTTGAAGAAACATTTAATATGCTAAAATTTTGAGGTGTTCATGGTGAAAGGACGTAACGTAGGTTTGGCTCTCAGTTCTGGGGCAGCCAGGGGGCTGGCTCATATTGGAGTGATTAAAGTTTTTGAAGAGGAAGGTATACCCATCCACTGTATTGCCGGGTCAAGCATGGGAGCCCTGATTGGAGCATTGTACGCCTCAGGTATAGAAATAAAGGTTATTGAAGGCCTGGCGGTGTCCTTAGATAAACGTCGTTGGACAGATTGGAAATTCTCAGGGCTTGGGGCCATGGGGGGAAAGAAAGTAGAAGACTTAATTAAGCTTTTGCTTAGAGGTAAATCATTTCAAGATCTGATTATTCCTCTTACCATAGTGGCTACAGATTTAATAAGTGGTGAAGTGGTTAAGATTAGGGAGGGCCTCCTGGTTCCCGCTGTCATGGCTAGTATTTCTGTGCCAGGCGTTTTACCTCCGGTGCAGCACCAGGGGAAAACCCTGGTGGACGGAGGGGTATTGTGCAGGGTGCCGGTGGAGGAAGTCCGGGATTTGGGAGCAGATGTGGTTGTGGCTGTAGATGTAGGAGGACTGATTCAAGAAACACAAATAAATAATTTTTTTGATGTAGTGAGTCAATCTATATCCATTATGAGCAGTGAAATCATGAAAGAAAAGAAGGTCAAGGCAGATGTGTTAATATGTCCGGATGTTTGCGATATTGGCTTAACTCAATTTCAAAAAGCGGAGGCTTCTATCCAGGAGGGGGAGAAAGCTGCCCGTAAAGCACTTACTATTCTTCGGGGTTTACTATAGGTTTTTTTGAAATATTAATTAATTAACCAATCATCTTAATATGTTATGGAAAAGGTAAATGATACTAGGAGAGTGTGTATTATTGAAAGGTATTAAAAAGTTTATTATTATTGCAGTTATCCTGTTAGCGGTAAATATTTTTTTGCAGACAAATTATGTTGTTTTCAGGCCTGGTTCTGCTGAAAATTTAAAACAAATTATAACTGTGGAAAATGGAACTGACAATTCTGAAGAAGGTTCTTTCTTCTTAGTTACAGTAGCCCAGCAGCCTGCCAACCTTTTATTTTTTATGGCTTCCCTGGTGGCGCCCTCCATAGAAATATATCCTGCATGGCGGATTCATTCTCCGGATATAGATTTAGATGAGCACTATGAGATAGAGAGACAAAGAATGCAGGACAGTCAGCGCCAAGCTAAAATTGTTGCTTTGAGAAGATTAGGTTACCAGGTTCCCATAACTAGTGAAGGTGCCCTGGTGATGGAGGTGATGGAGGGCAGTCCCCTTCAAAATAAAATTCAACCCGGAGATGTAATTATTCAATTAAATGGTGAGAAGATAGAGATGGTTGAAGAGCTGGTAAATAAAGTCCAAGAAAGGCCTGTGGGGGCAGAATTCAATATCACTTTTAGGAGAGATAAACAGGTTTTAACTGAAGCTGTTTCTACAGTCTCCCATACCGAAGATGATCAAAAGGCCGCATTCCGTATAAGTATTAGGAACTGGTACCCTGATCTGCCGGTAAATATTGATATAGGCACCGGAGCTATTGCTGGACCTTCAGCGGGGCTGATGTTTGTATTGGAAATAATCAACCAGTTGGAACCGGAGGATATCAGCCAAGGGAAAAAGATTGTAGGCACCGGCACCATAAACATACAGGAGGAAGTAGGGCCTATTGGGGGAATAAAACAAAAAATAGCTGCAGCGGAAGCTATAGGGGCTGACTTTTTTTTGGTGCCCTCAGAGAATATGCAGGAAGCCAAAGAAGCAGCCAGGGGAATTGAACTTATAGAGGTTAAAACGTTACAGGATGCCTTGAATTTTCTTGAGAGTATTCAGGTTAATATTGGTTTAAGTTTTGAGCAGGAACATCTTATTAATGTTTATCAAGGGGCCCTCAATATAGAGAAAGAATGGTTCCTTTTATCATATACAACCACTTATTCTCTTGGTAGGTAGGAGAAATTTAAGATATATGGCTGATAGTTCCTTATGTGCTTATCTTGACAAAGGAGAAAAGTTTCGATTATAATTGATGTTAGTTTTAATGAAGAGGTGCTCAAGAGTGAAAATATACCTTGATGATTTGAAGAAATTACAGGGAGATTTTCTTAACTATTCTTATCGGGTCAATCCCAAAGACATCAACCTTGAAAATACAGGGTTCTACTTAAAGTGCCCAGCCATTTTTAACGTAGAAGCTTCTTATCAAGGCAGGGAACTATTTTTAAAGGGTACTATTAAAACCCAACTGAGAACAGCCTGCAGCAGATGTGTATCAGAATTTGTTTTTCCTCTGGATATTGAATTTCATGATAAATTTCAGAACCCGGGAAAATCTGATGATGAGGATTTGGACTTTGATGAGAATTTTTTTCAAGGGGAATCCTTTAACCTGAGAGCACTTTTGAAAGAAATCTTGATTATATCACTGCCTTTAAAACCACTCTGCAGCAGTAACTGTCTGGGTTTATGTCCTGTCTGTGGATTAAATTTAAACCTGGAGGAATGCAAGTGTGAGGTTTCGGGGGTAGATCCTCGGCTAGAAGATTTGAAGAATTTTTTTGAAAAATAGAGAGATTAAGGAGGTGTTATGAATTGCCGGTACCAAAGCGGAGAGTAGCGAAAGCTCGGGGAAGGAAAAGACGTGCTCATTGGAAGTTAACCTTACCGGGTATAGTAAATTGTCCTCAATGTCATGAGGTGAAATTATCCCATAGAGTATGTCCTAATTGTGGTTTTTATAAAGGAAGGGAAGCTGTTCCAACAAAATAATGTATTTTACATGGGTAAGCTCTAAAATTCGAAGGATGCTTACCTTTTTTTTGTCCAAAAACGCTGATTAATAGGGACTTTATATAAGCTTGTTTTTTAAAAAAAAATAGTATATACTTGGTAATAATGCTCTAGGGTAGCGAAGTAAATATTAAAATATATATTGTTTTCGGTTATAAACAGGGGGAATGAGCCATTATTAAAATCGCGGTGGATGCTATGGGAGGAGACTTGGCCCCCCAAGAGATAGTAAAGGGAGCTGTTGATGCACTAAGGGTTATAGATGACCTGGAAATTTTTCTGGTGGGCCAAGAAGATAAGGTATTACAGGAATTAAAAAAGTTGCCTGATTACCCGGTTAAACGAATAACTATAATTGATGCCAGGGAAGTGATTGCCGCTGATGAACAAGCCGGAATGGCCATTAAAAGGAAAAAGGATTCTTCTCTCAGTGTTGCCATGAGGATGGTAAAGGAAAAACAAGCTGAAGCTGTGGTATCTGCGGGAAATACCGGAGCCTTTATGGCAGGCGCTTTGCTGCTAATCGGTCGTCTAAAGGGCATAAACAGGCCCGCGCTGGCACCTTTGATACCCACAATAAACCGGGAGAGGTTTATGCTTCTGGATGTAGGTGCCAATGCAGAGGCACGGCCGGAACATCTCATGCATTACGGAATTATGGGAAATATTTATGTGCAAAAATTGCTGGATAAAAAGGAGCCCAGGGTAGGGCTTTTAAATATTGGTACAGAGGAAGGAAAGGGGAATCAACTTACCCGGGAAGCTTTTCCTCTACTAAAGGCTTGTGGAATTAATTTTATTGGAAATGTCGAGGCCAGGAATCTTCTGGAAGGTGTGGCAGATGTCGTGGTTTGTGATGGCTTTACCGGGAATATAGTATTGAAATTGATGGAAGGGGTAGTGGGAGGTATTTTTTCTTCATTGAAAAAGGAAATGGTAAAAAATGTAAGGAGTAAGTTGGGAGCGGTTATGTTAATGCCTGGTTTAAAAGATATTAAAAAGCGGCTGGATTATATGGAATACGGAGGAGCTCCGCTTTTAGGGGTAAAGGGTATTTGTATTAAAAGCCATGGATCTTCCAATGCTAAAGCTATCAAAAATGCTGTTGTAAACCAGGCTTATCCGCTGTCCAGGGCAGCAGTGAACGATATCATCCGTACCGAAATTGACAGAATGTCTTAAATTGAAGGGGTGGTAGGATTGGAACAACAGGTTTCTGCCGGAATCATTGGTACCGGCTCCTTTCTTCCGGATCAAGTACTGAGTAACAATGACCTGGAAAAATTGGTTGATACAAGGAATGAATGGATTTGTGCCAGAACCGGCATTCAAGAAAGGCGAATAGCCCAGGAGGATGTATCTGCTTCTGATTTGGCCGTTGAAGCGGCCCGGAGGGCCCTAAAAAAAAGTTGTTTGTCGGCGGACAGAATAGATCTAATTATAGTGGCTACCATTACTCCCGATATGTTTTTCCCTTCTACCGCTTGTATCGTTCAGGACAGGATTGGGGCGGTAAATGCGGCTGCTTTTGATATATCTGCAGCCTGCACAGGATTTATTTATGGTCTTTCTATCGCAAAACAGTTCATTAAAACAAAAACATACCGATATATTTTAGTAATCGGTGTGGAGGTTATGTCCAAGATCGTAGATTGGTCGGATCGGAATACATGCATTCTGTTTGGTGACGGTGCCGGCGCGGCGGTTTTAGGGCCGGTGGATCCCCAAAGAGGGATTCGATTCTCTCAGTTAAAGTCCGACGGCTCAGGGGGAGACCTGCTGAAGCTGCCGGCAGGAGGTTCAAAAATACCCTGCAGCCAACATTCACTGGACAACGGGCTGCACTTCCTAAAAATGTCAGGGAAAGATATTTTTAAGTTCGCTGTAAAGGTTATGGAGGAGTCTACCCGTGATGCTCTTAAATCTTGTGGATTAGAGGTTTCAGATATTGATCTTTTAATTCCTCACCAGGCAAATTTGAGAATAATTAGCTCTGGGGCAAAACGACTAAAACTCCCTTTGGAAAAGGTATGGGTGAACATACATCGGTACGGCAATATATCAGCAGCTTCGATTCCAGTAGCCCTGGATGAAGCTCTCTCTTCAGGAAAAATCAAAGAAGGTAGTTTGGTGGTGCTGGTAGGTTTCGGTGGGGGGCTAACCTGGGGAGTGAATATTATTCGCTGGCAATAGAATAGTTTTTTGTTAGGTTTTTTGGAACACCAGGGAGAGGTTTTTTAGAAAAAGGAGGGTAAAATGCAAAAAAACAGACTTTGCAGGTTGTTAAATATAGAGTTTCCTATACTTCAGGGGGGTATGGCCTGGGTGGCTACAGGGGAACTGGCTGCCGCTGTTTCTCAAAGCGGGGGGCTGGGTATCATAGGAGCCGGGCATGCTTCAGCCGATTTGATTGAAAAAGAAATAAACAAGGTTCAAAACCTTACGGACAAACCTTTTGGAGTAAACATTATGCTCCTTTCGGCTTATGCAGAAGATATTATTCAACTGGTACTGGATAAAGATGTGCCTATCGTTACTACCGGTGCTGGAAATCCAGGAAAATATATGGAAGCATTTAAGGAAAAGGGAGTCAAGGTCATACCGGTGGTGGCTTCTGTGGCCCTGGCCAAGAGGTTGGAGAAACAGGGGGTAGATGCTATTATTGCCGAGGGCATGGAATCCGGTGGGCATATTGGTGATATTGCTACCATGGTATTGATTCCCCAGGTAGTGCAGGCGGTTAAGGTTCCGGTGATTGCCGCCGGGGGGATTGCAGACGGCAGAGGAATGGCTGCGGCGTTAGCATTGGGAGCTGAAGCAGTGCAGATAGGTACCCGGTTTATTTGTGCCCGGGAATGTACTGCACATCAAAACTACAAAGAAATGGTAGCTAAGTCAAAAGATAGAGATACGGTGGTGACTGGAAGGTCTACCGGTCATCCAGTAAGAATATTAAAGAACAAACTTTTCCGGCTCATTGAAAAATTGGAAACTGAAAACGCTCCCAAAGAAGAAATTGAAAAAATGGGGGTGGGTAGGCTGAGGGCTGCAGCAAAAGAAGGGGATATCGTTATGGGTTCAGTAATGGCCGGGCAGTCTGCTGCTCTGGTGGAAAAAATAGAACCTGCGGGAGATATTGTCAGGCAGGTTATGGCGCAGGCTTGTGAAATTATGAAGAATTTAAACCAGGTAAGTAAATCATGCTTGGGAGAGAAAAAATAATGGAAAAGAAGACAGTTTTTCTTTTTCCCGGTCAGGGTTCTCAGTATCCGGGGATGGGCATGGAACTTTACGAGAAATTTGAGGAGGCCAGAAAAGTTTTTAATTTGGCCGGAAAAATATTAGGATTTGATATTGCATCTTTAGTATTTGAGGGTTCTAAAGAGGAACTGAATAAAACAGAGGTGACTCAACCGGCAGTGTTGGTAACCAGTATAGCTGTGCTTGAGGTATTAAAGGCCCACAAAGTACTGCCTAAAGGTTCGGCGGGACTGAGCCTGGGGGAATACTCTGCTCTGACGGCAGCGGGGGTTATTTCTTTGGAGGATGCCGTTACGCTGGTGCAGAAGAGGGCAAAATTTATGCAGGAGGCGGTACCTGAGGGAAGAGGTGCAATGGCTGCCATTTTGGGACTGCCAGAGGAGAAAGTCCGGGAAGTCTGCCGGGAGGGGCAGGCCTTTGGTTTGGTCAGTCCAGCTAATTATAATTGTCCCGGCCAAGTGGTAATTGCCGGGGAAAGGATAGCGGTGGAAAAGACGGTGGAACTGGCTAAAGGTGTTGGAGCTAAAAGAGCAGTGATTCTGCCTATGAGTGTTCCATCGCACTGTGCCCTGCTAAAGCCGGCGGGAGAAAGGCTGGATGAAGAATTAAAGAAGGCAGTTCTTAGGGATTTTGACTTTCCGGTGGTATCTAATGTCAGAGCAGATAAATATCAAGATCCGGGGGAGGTCAGGGAGCTTTTAACCCGGCAGTTAAGTCAGCCGGTCCTGTGGCAGAAGTCAATGGAATATCTGTTTAAGCAGGGTTATAATTATTTTATTGAAGTAGGACCCGGGAGCATCTTGACAAATTTTATGAAAAAAATTAATAGAAATGTTAACTGTATGCCGGTGGAAGACCTTTCTACCTTGGAAAAATTGATTACCTCATGGGAGGGAAATGATCATGGATAAAACCTGTATAGTGACGGGAGCTTCCCGGGGAATTGGCCGGGAAATAGCCCTTACCCTGGCCGGGGAGGGCATGAATGTGGTTATAAATTACGTGGGAAACAGAGATCGGGCTGAAGAAACTGCCGTTGAAGTAGAAAAATTTGGGGGACGGGCGCTGGTAGTCAAAGGTGATGTTGCCTCTTTCAAGGAATCTGAGGAATTGATTAAGAGCTGTGTTGATAATTTTGGTAAAATAGATATACTTATTAATAATGCCGGGATTACCCGGGATGCATTAATTATGCGAATGAAAGAAGAGGATTGGGATAAAGTAATTAATACCAATCTGAAAGGTGCTTTCAACTGTTCCCGGGCAGCGGTGCGTCATATGATGAAACAAAAGAGCGGAAGGATAATTAACATTGCTTCAGTGGTGGGTATTTCCGGCAATTCCAGTCAGACCAATTATGCAGCGGCCAAGGCCGGAATTATTGGTCTTACGAAGGCTCTGGCTAAAGAAGTGGCATCCAGGGGCATTCTGGTTAATGCCATTGCCCCTGGTTATATAGAAACTGAAATGACAGAAGTCCTCCCTGAGGAAGTCAGGGAAAAGATTCGTAAAAATATTCCCCTGGGGTGGCTGGGACAGACTAAAGATATCGCGGAAGCGGTTAAATTTCTTTCCTTGAAGGCTAGTTATATTACAGGTCAGGTAATAGTAGTTGACGGCGGCATGACTATGTAATAATGTATAAATAAAATCTTAAATTTAAGGGGGTGAGTTTATGGACGTGTTTGAAAAAGTAAAGGGAATGATTGTAGAACAGCTGGGAGTTGACGAAGAAGAGGTTAAAAAGGAGACTGCTTTTAAGGATCTCAATGCAGACTCCCTGGACATTGTGGAGCTGGTTATGGCCATGGAAGAGGAGTTTGACCTGGAAATTTCCGATGAACAAGTGGAAAAGATTAAAACTGTGGGCGATGTGACCGAATATCTTGAGGCAAATCTTTAACTAAAGGATGGTTTGTCCTGGCCTTGAATTTTTTAATAACTATTTATTCATTCGCCCTCTGGCGGCGGGAGGTGATTCTTTGAAAAACAGAGTTGTTGTTACAGGAATAGGAGTTATAACGCCTATTGGCATCGGAAAGGATGCTTACTGGGAAGGATTGAAGGAAGGCAGATCTGGAGTTGATGGAATCACAGCATTTGATACAGCAGAATATCCTGTTCAGATTGCTGCCCAGGTAAAGGATTTTAACCCGGAGAATTATATGGACCGAAAGGAAGCCCGAAGGATGGACCGATTTATTCAGTTTGCAGTAGCTTCTGCCGGTTTAGCATTGGAGGATTCCGGATTGGATCTGGGAAAAGTTGATTTAAACCGGGTTGGGGTATCTGTAGGCTCTGGCATTGGGGGGGTACAAACCATGGAGGAACAGGCCCGGGTCCTGATAGAAAAGGGTCCGAGACGGATTTCCCCTTTCCTGGTTCCCATGATGATTACCAATATGGCTTCAGGATGTGTATCTATCGCTTTTGGTGCTAAAGGGCCTAATACGACTCTAGTTACTGCCTGTGCTACATCTACTCATTCTGTGGGAGATGCTTATAAAATACTGCAGCGGGGAGATGCAGATGTGATGTTTGCCGGTGGTTCAGAGGCAGCCATAACTCCCCTTTCTGTGGCGGGATTTTGTGCTTCTAGAGCACTTTCCACCAGGAACCATGAGCCCAGTAAGGCCAGTCGGCCCTTTGATGCCCAAAGGGATGGATTTGTAATGGGAGAGGGAGCCGCAGTGCTGATTATGGAAACCTTAGAACATGCTCGTGCCAGGGATGCCAGAATTTATGCAGAGGTATGTGGGTTTGGAATGTCCGGAGATGGCTATCATATAACTGCTCCTGATCCCCAGGGGGATGGCGCTGCCCGTTGTATTGCTAATGCTTTAGCAGATGCCGGCATGGAACCGGGAGATATCGACTATATAAATGCCCATGGTACTTCTACTCCCTTGAATGACAAGCTGGAAACCATGGCCATTAAAAAAGTTTTTAAAGAACTTTCAAAAAAAATACCTGTAAGTTCTACCAAGTCTATGATTGGACATCTATTGGGAGCAGCAGGGGGAGCAGAACTGGCTGCTTCCATGTTATCCATGTATCATAGTATGATTCATCCTACGGTTAATTATGAAAATCCAGACCCAGAGTGTGATTTGGATTATGTCCCAGGAAAGTGCCGGGAGACTGAAATCAAGGCATGCCTATCCAATTCCTTTGGTTTTGGAGGGACTAACGCTTCCTTAATTATTAGAAAGGTTTTAGAGTAAGGGCTAAAATAATGATTAATAATAGTGAGTGTATTATAGCCCGTAAATTAGATATAAAACTTAATAATCCTTTTTTAGTCAGTCAGGCACTGATTCATTCTTCTTTTGCCCATGAAAACAAAGATAAACCATGTCATAATGAAAGATTGGAATTTTTAGGAGATGCAGTCCTGGAGTTGATTATAAGTGAGTATCTTTACAGAAATTTCCCCAAGCTCCCTGAGGGAGAACTTACCAAATTACGGGCCAGTATTGTATGTGAGACGTCTCTGGTGGAGGTTGCCAGAGAGCTAAATCTGGGGGAACATCTGTCTTTGGGCAGGGGAGAGCAGTCTACCGGAGGCCAGGATCGTCCTTCTATCCTGGCAGATGCTCTGGAGGCCTTGATTGGAGCTGTATATTTGGATCAGGGGATAAATGTCACCTGTAGAGTAGTTATTAATCTGTTTAATCCTGTAATTACAGTGATTAAGGAGGGAGCTTTACACAGGGACTATAAAACCATGGTTCAGGAATTGTCGCAGTTAAAATATCATACTACTCCAAGATACAAGATAGTAAGTGAGCTTGGACCTGACCATGATAAGGTTTTTGTAGCTCAAATTTTGTTAAAAGAAAAAATTCTGGGAGAAGGCAGGGGCAAAAGCAAAAAAAATGCCGAACAGGAGGCCGCCCGTATAGCTTGGGTAAAACTTCAGGAGTAAATATTTTTGGATATAGCAGGAATTTTGTTGGCAGACAAGAATATAATAACTTAAACATTATTCTTGCTAACAGTTAAGATTACGCTCAAGGTATACTATGATGAAATATTGTACTTCAAGGAGGCTCTTCTATTCATGGAAATACTGAAGGTATCTGCTCATTCTAAGCCCAAGTCTGTTGCCGGGGCCCTGGCTGCAGTAATCAGGGACAAAGGCAGAGCTGAGGTTCAGGCGGTTGGAGCTGGAGCCGTAAATCAGGCTATTAAGGCGATTGCTATAACCAGAGGTTTTGTTGCTCCTAACGGTATTAATTTGATTACTATTCCGGCTTTTGCGGAGATTATGATTGATAATGAGGAGAGGACGGCTATAAAGTTTATCGTTGAACCTCGTTAATTCATGTTTTTAATTGGCCTGCTTGTTCACACAAGCAGGTATTTTATTGTAGAATACTATTATCAGCCTATAATACAGACGGGTTGTTTGACCTGTTTATTAACTGAGTAAAAGTGTGCAGAGGAGGGGTGGGATGTTACTAAAGAAGATCGAAATATTTGGCTTTAAATCCTTTTCTGACAAGGTGGAGATCCAGCTTTCCCCAGGGGTTACTGGAATTATTGGCCCCAATGGGTGTGGAAAAAGCAACATAGCTGATGCGGTCAGATGGTGTCTGGGGGAGCAGAGCATTAAAACTCTGCGGGGAAGCCGGATGGAAGATGTAATTTTCAACGGGACGGATGCACGGAAACCAATAAGTTTTGCAGAAGTTTCCCTTCTTTTTGATAATCTCAAACCGGAGATTAATCTGGATTTCACTGAAGTAAATGTTACCAGACGGTTGTTCAGGTCAGGGGAAAGTGATTACCTGTTAAATAAAGCCCCCTGCAGGTTAAAAGAGATTACAGAATTATTTCATGACACCGGTGTGGGCAAAGAGTCTTATTCTTTCATTGGGCAGGGGAAGATTGACCAGATTTTGAGTGCCAGGCCCCAGGACAGGAGAAGTATTTTTGAAGAAGCTGCCGGGGTTTATAAATATAAGAGCCGTAAGAAGGAAACCTTGCGACGTCTTAAAGAGACAGCGGACAACCTTTTGAGAGTAAGTGATTTAATCGAAGAGCTTAATCATCAGCTGGGCCCCATGGAGGAACAGGCACTTTTAGCCAGGGATTATATGGTCTGCCGGGATAGATTGAAAAAATTGGAAATTGGTGTGTTGGCGTTAGAAATTAAAGAGGTATCTAACAAGAAATTTAAATTGCAGGAGAAACTGGAAAAATTGTCTTTAGAGATATTTAAAAAGTATTCCTTGATTAACCGGCTGGATTCGGAGATTGCTGAACAGAAATATAAAAGCAGTACCTCTGAAGAAGAAATATCTGAGCTTCGAGAAAAGCTGCATCAGGTTGAGAGCTCTCTTAAGATTAAAAATTCAGATACTGAACTGTACCAGGAAAAATTAAAAAATTTGCAAAATCAAATAAAAGAACTGGAACTGGCTGAAGAAGAATACAAGGAAACATTGTCGGCAGTTGAAGAGAAAAAGGCCGGGATCCAAGATAACTTGTTGGAACTGGACCATAGGGCAGCGAGGCTGGTCCAAGAGCTGGTCCAGAAGGAAAAGAAGCTTTTGGAGCTGGATTCTTCCACCACTGAAATTACTCAAAAGATAGAAGATGCTTTAAATATTGTTTTGCGTATTCTTGAAGAAAAATCTTTAAAATTTAAAAAAACACAGTTGGAGCAGGAATATTTAAAAAGCAGGTTGGAGGAAATAATAAAGGATACCGAAGGCAAGAAAACTGAGATGCTTGATCTGAAAAATAAAAAAATCCATGAACATCAGATTTTAGTACAAAAAAAAGAGTTTCTTCAAGACCGGGAAAGGGAGTATCAAGAATCTAACCGGGAATTACGAGATCGAGAGGTCAGTGTTTCTTCAAAGCAGGATGAGTTAAGGGATATTAAGGGTCAGTTGGAACAATCCAGGGCATACCTGGAGGCCCTTTGGGCAATGCAGGAGAAACTAGAAGGATTTAACGAAGCAGTCAAGACTGTTTTAAAAGCAAAAAATAACAATCACTCTTCTGCTGTAGGAGTAGAGGGAGTGGTGGCCGATCTGCTGCAGGTTCCGGAGAATTTAGAGAAGGCTTTAGAGGCTGGCTTAGGTTCTGCTGCCCAAAATATTGTAACCCGGGACGAAAGCACGGCCAAAGAAATGATTTCCATGCTGAAAGAGCTAAAAAAAGGAAGGGCGACGTTTTTACCTCTTTCTCTGATTCGTTCTGCATTCCAAAAAATTCCTGTTCCCAAGGAAAAAGGAGTAATCGGGTGGGCCAGGGATCTGGTTAGTTTTGATCCCGGCTATGAAAAAGTATTTGATAGGCTCCTGGGAAGTGTCTTAATCGCTGAGGATTTGGATTCTGCACTGGCTGCCGCCAGGAAGCTGAAGATGAAATATAAGATTGTAACTTTGGAGGGGGAAATAATTTTCCCTGGAGGGGCCATAACCGGAGGAAGTTACAAACATTCCAGGCCTGGATTTATCAGTCGAAAGAATGCCATAAATAGTAATGAACTTAAAAAAGAAAAGCTGGAGAACATGGTTCAGAATCTGCAGGCAGAGTTGGACCATTTGATAAAAGAAAAAAAAGCTCTGGAGGAAGTGGGGAAAGAGAAAGCAGAGTTACTGCAGCGATCAGCCAGGGAACTGCAGCGTTTTGAAGAAGGATTCCAGGGCCTTCAGGATATAATAAGAAAGACAGAGAAGAGCATAAAAGAATTGGAAGAGCAAAAAAAAATAGAGGTGGGAAAGATAACGGGGAATAATGAAAAACAAAAAGTCCTGAAGAGTGAGCTGCATGAGCTTAAAAGAAGAAGAGAGTGCCTTGACGCAGATTTAATTGAAGAAAAAGAGCTGCAGCAGGAGTCCCATCACAGGCGAACACAGATTGACAAAGAAGCAGCCCGGCTCAAAGTAGAGATTACTTCTGCCAATAAAGAAAAACAGATGGTGAATGAAAAACTTCAGGATTTGAACCAGGAAAGGGAAAACTTGAAATCCAGAATTATAAAGGTTCAGCAGAAGGCCGGTGAACTGGTACAATGTATTAAAGGATTAAATTTTTCGATAAAAAGGGTAGAAAAAGAAATAAAGCAGTTGGAACAAACACAATATTCAGTGTCTAACAGGTTCGGCCGTCTTCGAGAGCAGACAGGGGAGTTAACTGCTAAGCTTACAGAAAATGAAAATCAGGTCAGGGCCCACCGTAGAGCGCTGCAGAGTCGGGAAAAAAAGAAACATGAGACAGAGCTGGAAATCGCTCGGGTAGAGATTGAAATTAAAAATTATTCCCGACGTCTGAGAGAAGAATTTTCCCTTTCCCTGAAGGAAGCCTCTGATTATTCTATGGAAGTAGATGAGGAAGAAGCTATTTCGGAAATTGAAAACTTAAAAAGCACGATGCTGGAGTATGGCAGTGTAAATACAGGAGCTGTGGAGGAACATAATCGGCTGCTGGAGAGAGTAGACTTTTTAAAACAGCAGAGAGATGACCTGCGGGAGGCAAAAAATACGATACATAAAGTAATACAAGAATTGGACGGCAAGATGAAGGACAAATTCCTAAATAGTTTTAACCAGGTGAAAACTATATTTTCCTCGGTTTTTAAAGATTTTTTTGAAGGAGGCCGGGCCTATTTAAAGCTTACCGATTCCAATGATGTGCTGGAGTCAGGTATAGAGATTATTGCCCAGCCACCGGGTAAAAAACTGCAGAATCTAAACCTTATGTCCGGTGGGGAGAAGGCTTTAACCGCCATTGCCCTGCTGTTTTCCATCATCAAGGTGAAACCTACTCCTTTTTGTATACTGGATGAGATTGAGGTTTCTCTGGATGGAATGAACTTAAACAGATTTTTAAAATATTTAAAGGTATTATCAACCGATACTCAATTTATTTTAATTACCCACCGCCGAAATACTATGGAGGCAGCAGGAGTTCTTTATGGAGTAACTATGGAAGAGCCGGGAGTATCTAAAGTGTTTTCCTTAAGGCTTCCAGAGGAAAAGGAAAAAAGAGTAAGTTAAGGAGAGTGTAAGATGGGATTGTTGGATAAGTTTAAGCGGGGATTAAAGAAAACTAGAGAAAGCTTTGTAGAAAAAATTGATAAACTGGTTAAAGGGAAAAAAATCAGTGATGAATTTTATGAGGAACTGGAAGAAATACTCATTGGTGCAGACATTGGGGTAGAAACTACCCTGGGCCTAGTGGAAGAATTGAAAAATAGGGCCCGGGAAAAAAGAGTAGGGGATACTCTAGAGGTTAAGGAACTGTTAAAGGAGATATTAATTGAGAGGTTGGGCAACGAGAGTAAACCTTTAAATATCTCTGGAGAACTTTCCGTAATTCTGGTAATGGGAGTAAATGGTGTAGGAAAAACTACCAGCATCGCCAAGCTGGCTTATCTTTTGAAAGAAGAAAGAAGACGGGTCATGATTGCTGCAGGAGATACGTTTAGAGCAGCGGCAATAGAGCAGTTGGAAATATGGGCGGATAGAGTAGGAGTGGATATTATTAAACATAAAATCGGCTCTGATCCTGCTGCAGTAATTTTTGACGCAATTTCGGCAGCCAAGGCCCGGGGGGTTGATGTAGTCCTTTGTGACACGGCAGGAAGACTGCATACAAAAATGAATCTGATGGAGGAATTAAAGAAAATTTACAGGGTAGCGGGGAAAGCTATGACCGGTGCACCGCAGGAGGTTTTGCTGGTTTTAGATGCCACTACGGGACAGAATGCTTTAAGCCAGGCCGTATTATTTGGAGAAGCGTCCCCTATCACTGGAATTGTGTTGACCAAGTTGGACGGCACGGCAAAAGGGGGCATTGTTGTTGCTGTAAGTCAAACCCTCAAGGTCCCTATTAAATATGTTGGAATTGGCGAATCTTTAGAGGATCTTCATGAGTTTAACCCCCGTGATTTTGTGGAGGCGTTATTTGAGTAAATTTTAAAAATATGTAATATAAATAACCGGGTAGATAATTAACCCGGTTATTATATTCTTGGACTTACATTTTACATTTAGTTATTTGTTTTTATTTTTCTTTTTGCTTTTGTTTTGCTTCTTAGTGTTTTCTTCTTTTACAATGCTCTTTCGTTCAATATTTTCATCCAGTGGGTCACTGAATTCCACCGAATCGGAGCATGATTGATTACAGGAACGAAAACTTTTATCTTTATTTTTGGTCATTAGAGTTAACCTCCTTTGAATAAGAGTTTCGTGTATTTATTTTATCCAAAAATTTTTTTTGTAATCCAAACAAAACAATAAAATATGTGGACAAGAGATAAATGCCTTGACATTATAAAGGAAATTCGTTAATATTGTCATGTAAAGCAAAAATGCTTAACACTAATAGAGGGTGATGCTTTGCTTGAAAAAACAACCCGGGTTAACCTGCTTTATGATTTTTATGGGCCGCTGTTAACCAAAAAGCAGCAAAATATTATTGAACTTTACTTTCAACATAATTTATCTCTGGGAGAGATTGCCAAGGAACAACAGGTTAGTCGACAGGCAGTTTATGATCTTATAAACAGGTCAGTTAGGTCCCTGGAAAAATTTGAGGCCAAACTGCAGTTATGCAGCAGGTATCAGGGGCAAAAGGAAAAATTAAGTGAGATATTAGCATATATAGATTCAAATAAGGGAATTGAAAATAAAAAATTAAAAATGTTTCTGTTTGAGCTTATGGAATTGTAATTTGTAAGTTGGGAGGTTCTAACCAATAATGTTATTTGAAGGCCTGGCGGGAAAACTACAGGAAACCTTTAAAAAACTTAAGGGTAAGGGAAAGCTGACGGAAAAGGACGTGGAGGCGGCTCTGAGAGAGGTGCGCCTGGCTCTTCTGGAAGCCGATGTTAATTTTAAAGTGGTTAAAAATTTTATATCTCAGATTAAGAACAGATGCATAGGCCAGGAGGTCTTGGGAAGCCTGACCCCAGCTCAACAGGTTATAAAGATAGTAAATGAGGAACTTACATCATTGATGGGGGAAACCACCAGTAAAATTAACATTAATGCCGGAGGCATTACGGTTATCATGATGGTTGGGCTTCAGGGTTCGGGAAAAACTACCACCTCAGCCAAACTGGCAAAATATCTGAAGAAATTAAATGTAAATCCTATGATGGTGGCGGCTGACGTTTATCGTCCGGCGGCAGTCGATCAGATAGAATACCTGGGAGAACAGCTGGATATGCCGGTCTTTTCTATGGGGCAGGGGGATCCCGTAAAGATTGTACAGGAAGCCCTGAAGACTGCAGCAGCTGATAATCGCAATGTGGTAATAGTAGATACGGCGGGAAGACTGCATGTAAACCAGGAACTGATGGATGAACTGCAGAGAATCAAAACGGCGGTTGATCCTTCAGAAATCCTGTTGGTGGTTGATTCTATGACCGGTCAGGATGCTGTTAATGTAGCCGAAAGTTTTCACCAACAGCTTGGCCTGACAGGAGTTGTTCTGACCAAACTGGACGGGGATACCCGGGGTGGTGCGGCCTTATCAGTGAATGCTGTTACTGGTTGTCCCATAAAGTTTGTTGGTATGGGAGAGAAACTGGATGCTCTGGAACCTTTTCATCCGGAAAGAATGGCTTCTCGGATTTTGGGTATGGGGGATGTGCTCTCCCTGATTGAAAAGGCTCAATTCACTATGGATGAAGAGAAAGCTAAAGTTCTGGAGGGAAAGATTAGGACACAGCAGTTTACCCTGGAGGATTTCTTAGATCAACTGCAGCAGGTGAAGAGCATGGGGCCTTTGGATCAGATTATGGATATGATGCCTGGCATGGGTGGAATGAACAAGAAACTTAAAAATTTGTCCGTTGACGAAAAGCAATTAGGTCAAGTGGAGGCTATTATAAAATCAATGAACCGGGAGGAGAGAAATAACCCGGAAATTATTAACAGCAGCCGCCGCAGAAGGATAGCTCTGGGAAGCGGCACAAAGGTTCAGGATGTTAATAAATTGTTAAAACAATTTGATCAGATGAAGAAGATGATGAAACAATTAACTAAGATGGAAAAGGGAAAAAGAAAAGGAAAGAAAAGCTTTCCTTTTCTACCTTAAATTATACAATACAAAAGTTTGCTGCAAATAATAAATATATAACAAATTATAACGAGTGGAGGTGAAAAAATGGCAGTAAAAATACGTCTAAAAAGATTAGGAGCTAAAAAGAGCCCTTTTTACCGGATCGTGGTGGCAGATTCTCGCTTTCCAAGAGACGGTCGTTTCATTGAGGAGATTGGTTATTACAATCCGCTGACGGATCCTACAACCTTAAAAATTGATGAAGAAAAGGCTGTTCAGTGGCTTCAAAAAGGGGCACAACCCTCCGACACTGTTCGGGCACTGCTTAACAAAGCCGGGATTAAGAAGTAGACAAAGATATTGTTTCTTTCTTTCCTAGAATATTATCATAGGAGGTATAGCCGTTAGGATGAAGGAGTTATTAGAGTTTATAGCAAAATCTCTAGTAGACAACCCTGATGAAGTTACAGTACATCAGGTTGAAGGGGAACGTTCATTAATCCTGGAACTCAAAGTAGCTGAAGACGATATGGGCAAAGTGATTGGAAAACAGGGAAGGATTGCTAAAGCAATTCGTACTGTGATAAATGCTGCAGCGGTGAAAGACGAAAAAAGAGTGATTGTGGAAATCATCCAGTAGTTTTATGGAGGGAAGTTATGTCTGAGGATTTAGTTGCGGTAGGAAAAATAGTAGGTTCTCAAGGGTTAAAGGGAGAAGTAAAAGTAATTCCCTTAACAGATCACCCCCAAAGGTTTAAAACATTGAAGAAAGTACAGCTGGTTTTAGGGCAGAGAGTTATCGAGACAGAGGTGGAAAAAGGCAGAGAGCAGAAAAACATATGGGTTATCAAGCTGAAAAACTTTAATTCTTTAGAAGAAGTAAAGGAATTAAAAAACAGTTATCTTATGATTCCCAGGGAAGAGAGGATGACTCTGCCTCAAGACCATTTTTATATTGATGATCTTATTGGCCTAATGGTGTATACAGAGGAAAACAAGCTGGGTGAAATTACAGATGTCCTTCAAGCGGGCGGTAACGACGTGTTTGTGGTAAAGCCTGAAGATCTTTCTTGCTCCAAGGACATACTTATTCCTGCCCTAAAAGAGGTTATAAAAGAGGTAGATCTAAGAGAAAAACTGGTGCGGGTTAAACTGCCGGAAGGGCTATTGGATTAGGTGGTTACATGCGTATAGATATCATAACTCTATTTCCAGAAATGTTTCAGGGCCCCTTTGACAGCAGCATTATAAAGAGGGCCAGAGACCAAAATAGAGTCCAGTTGAACCTGGTAAACTTGAGGGACTACAGCAGGCAGAAGCACCGACAGGTGGATGATTACCCCTACGGGGGGGGAAAGGGAATGCTAATAAAACCTGAACCTGTTTTTGAGGCGGTGGAATCTTTACTCAGCCAGCAGGAAAAGCCCCGAGTAATTCTGTTGTGCCCCCAGGGGGAACCATTTGACCAAAAAAAGGCTGTAGATTTGGCCTCCATGAGCCAACTAATTTTAATCTGCGGCCATTATGAAGGAGTGGACCAGAGGGTTAAGGATCACCTGGTGGATGAGGAAATCTCTATCGGGGACTATGTCCTAACTGGAGGTGAGATTCCGGCCATGGTGATAACAGATGCTGTGATTCGTCTTTTACCGGGGGTTTTGTCTTCTAAGGAGAGTGTACAGGAGGAATCCTTCTTTGATCATCTTCTGGAATATCCTCAGTATACAAGGCCGGAATTATTCCGAAGTCTTCAGGTGCCGCAAATATTGCTCTCCGGGAACCATGAAAATATTCGTCTCTGGCGTAGGAAGCAGGCTTTAGTTATGACTTTTAAGAAAAGGCCTGATCTTCTTCAAAAGGTTTCGCTGAATCCTGAAGATAAAGAGATTCTGCAAGAGTTATTTACAGAAACTAAATGATAACCTGTTAGTTGTTTTGGAAAATAAATTGTGCTATAATAGTTCCGCTATTAAAGAACAAGTAAAAGTATTTAACAATATTAATTTATATAATTTTTTTTGAAAGGAGGTTTGAACAAAGTGGATATTATTAAGGAAATTGAAAAGGAACAGATGAAAGAGGGCCTACCCCGTTTTTCTCCTGGTGATACAGTAAGAGTACATGTTAAAGTAATTGAGGGAACCAGGGAAAGAATTCAGACTTTTGAAGGAACGGTGATTAAAAGACAAGGCAGTGGTATTAAAGAAACCTTCACCGTCCGCCGGGTTTCCTATGGAATTGGGACAGAGAGAACTTTTCCGGTGCATTCTCCGAAAATTGAAAAGTTAGAGATTATTAGGAGAGGTAAAGTGCGAAGGGCAAAACTATATTATCTGAGGAAGTTAACCGGTAAGGCTGCCCGTATTAAAGAGCTTCGGTAAATTCCTTTTTAATAAGTATGTATTTCTGTTGGGGGCTTATTCATGGTAAAAAAACAAAATGAAGCTTGGGAATGGGTTAAGTCCATTATAATTGCTGTGATTATAGCCCTTTTGATCAGGGGTTATGTAGTGGAGACATTTCTTGTTGATGGTTTATCTATGATGCCTACCCTGGATGATTATGATAGGCTGATTGCTAATAAATTTATATACCGCTTAAGAGAGCCGGATTATGGGGATATTATTGTGTTCTCCTACTCTGAAGACAGGGATTTTATTAAAAGGGTTATAGCCAAAGGTGGAGATACTGTTAGGGTTAACGGAGAACAAGTATATTTAAATGGGGTTCCTTTGGATGAAGATTATATTAAAGAATACCCCCATGGCGAATATGGTCCGGTAGAGGTTCCCCAGGGGCATTATTTTGTGCTGGGGGACAACCGTAACAACAGTTGGGATAGCAGGGAGTCCAGTGTGGGTTTTATTTCTTCTGAACGGATAAAGGGAAAAGCTTTTTTTGTATACTGGCCTCTGGATCAAGTACGTATTCTCCACTAAATAATTTCAAAGGAGCTGTAACATTGGACATTCAGTGGTATCCCGGGCATATGAAGAAGACCATGGATATGCTTAAGAAAAATATCAGGCTGGTTAATGTAGTAATTGAAATTTTAGATGCCCGAATTCCAATGAGCAGCCAAAATCCTGAGCTGCAGAGTTTAATTCAAAATAAAAATAGGATTATAATTCTAAATAAAGAAGACCTGGCGGAGGAAAAATCTACCATCCGCTGGGTTCATTATTTTAAGGAGCAGGGAGTCAGTGCTGTTCCTGTAAACTCGCCAAAAGGTCATGGCATTAAGGGTATGAAAACTATACTGCAGAATTTTAAGCCTTCCAGCTTGAGGGGAAAGAGACCGGTAAGAGCCCTGGTGGTGGGCATTCCCAATGTAGGTAAGTCGTCTTTAATTAATACCCTTTCCGGCAGAGCCGCGGCCAGGACCGGAGGAATACCCGGTATAACCCGGGGTAAGCAGTGGATTAAAATTCCTCCGAATATTGAACTTTTAGATACCCCGGGGATTTTGTGGCCAAAGATAAGTAGTGCACAGATGGGTTTTCATTTGGCTGTCACCGGAGCTATTAAATTTGAATTGATAAATAACCAGGAGATGTCTCTTCAGTTATTGGATTTTTTATCCAAAGATTTTCCAGAAAGATTGAAACTTCGGTATAAATTGTCGGAAATACCTTTCACCATGCCTGAGCTCCTGGAAGCCATCGGCCGCAGGAGAGGGTTTTTACTTTCCGGAGGAGATATTGACTTTTCCAGGACTTCAGAAGTTCTTTTAAAGGAATTTCGAGAGGGTCTTTTGGGCAGGTTTACTCTGGATGTTGTTCCACAGAAAGATTTTTAAACTTTGACCTTGAAAAGTAGAATGAAATATTTTGAAATGAGTGGGAAAAAATGAATCTGTCCAAAATGACCCTGAGGGAAATGAAAAGCTGGCTGGAGGAGAGTTCCATTGATGAGAAAACCCTGGAGAGCTTTCTTCAAATGGATGGGCGTAAGGGTGTCAGGGAACTTATACAGAAAAGATTAAGGTTGATAAGAAGAAAAGAAGACGAGGAAAATCGTTTGGAACGGTTAATGCTGTTTGAGAGAGAGCTTTGGAACAGGGGCCTTCAATTAATAGCTGGAGTAGATGAGGTGGGGAGAGGTCCACTGGCGGGGCCTGTGGTAGCAGCGGCAGTTATTCTACCTGTAAACAAAAAAATTTATGAAGTCCGGGATTCTAAGCAGCTAAGTCCAAAGAAGAGAGAGCAGCTTTATTTTTGTATCAAGAAAGAAGCAGTTTGTTATAGTCTGGGTATCGTAGATGTTTTGTACATAGATCAATTTAATATATCCCAGGCGGGTTTGGAAGCCATGAGGAGAGCCCTTAATGGTTTAGAAAAGAAGCCGGAGCACATATTAATAGATGCTTTTGCAGTTCCTAACATAACTATAAGTCAAACTCCTCTGGTCAAGGGGGATACTTTGAGTCTTACTATAGCCTGTGCTTCTATTTTAGCTAAAGTCACCCGGGACAAGCTTATGGAGGATTATGACCGGCAGTATCCTCAATATGGTTTTGCTCAACATAAGGGATATGGCACCGGTGAGCATTATGCAGCAATCAAAAAATACGGAATTTCTCCTATACACCGGCGTTCTTTTAGATTAGAAGCAGAAAGAGGGTAGTGATTTATTAATCGAGATAAAGTAACGGAAGATCGAAAAAAATTGGGTGACTTCGGTGAGGAGATGGCAAAAAAATACCTAATAAATAAAGGGTATACAATATGTCATGAAAAATTCAGATGCCCCCGGGGGGAAATAGATTTAATCGCCAA
The DNA here is from genome assembly GCF_022558445.1 of Candidatus Contubernalis alkalaceticus. Lineage (NCBI taxonomy): Bacteria > Bacillati > Bacillota > Dethiobacteria > Dethiobacterales > Dethiobacteraceae > Candidatus Contubernalis > Candidatus Contubernalis alkaliaceticus. The sequence goes on along the minus strand of NZ_CP054699.1, from coordinate 2,367,817 downwards.
AAATCAGGATGACCTGGTTTTCATTGAAGTTAAAACCCGCCGGTCTTTACGGTTCGGTGAGCCCTTTGAATCGGTAGATATCAGGAAGCAGAAAAAAATGATAAAACTTGCCCAGTATTATATGAATTATTATAAAATCAGTCAGGTAAATGTCAGGTTTGACGTGGTATCTGTGCTGCTGGATGAATCCTGGGACGTAAAGGAGATTAAGTTAATTGAAAATGCTTTTTATTAGTAACAACCTTGTCAAGGGGACGGTTCTTCTGACAACCCAATTAATGTAAATGATAGAAAGAAATAACTTGTCAGAAGAACCGTCCCTTTGATACCTTGACACAACGAGAAACACAAATTACATAAATTGTAATTTATAGCCCCGTCACATGTGTGACGGGTTATTTTTTTCCCTAAAGTTTAAGTAATGGCAGAAGTGAGAGCCTTTTAAAAAATGTTTTATATTACCATTCCCTTATATTCACTGGGAAAAAAACAAAATAGTAATAACAAAGCTACTAGTTTACATAAATAGTGTGCATGGAAAAGAATTGTTTTTATAGAGGGCCTTACCGTAATTGCCAGAAGCCATTATTGTGTTTATAATTGTTAACATAATATTAAGGTATCTTAAAAAATGCCGAATCTCAATTTTTTGAGTGCGGAGGAAACCAAAGGTTGGTTAAACCTTAACAGGTGGGGCTGCTCCGGCCCTAAGCCTAATGGTAACTTTCCAGGCAAAAAGGAGGAAGGATTTTATGAGTCGTAAGTATGTAATGATTCTAACTGTTGTGTTAATTTCTATGGTGTTAATGGGCGGTACTTTGGAGGCATCGACCCTGGGAAGCCGGACCTTACAATTCGGTTCCAGGGGAGATGATGTGGCAGAACTGCAAAAGACTCTTAATGGTTTAGGTTTTTGGACAGGCCCAGTGGATGGTATTTACGGTAAACTTACCGAAGGGGGAGTCATTAACTTTCAGATTGCCAAAAAAATCAGAATCGATGGCATTGCAGGGCCTCAAACTTTTGGGGCATTAAACATAAGCCAACCGGAACTTTTATCCAGAAGTGGGACAAGTAATGCCTCCCGGTATTCAGCCTCAGACTTGGATCTTTTGGCCAGATTGGTTCGGGCGGAAGCCGGAGGGGAGTCTTACCTGGGTCAGGTGGCTGTGGCAGCCACGGTTTTAAACCGAGTCAAAAGCAGTCAATATCCTAATACTATACGGGGAGTTATCTATCAGGTGTCAGGGGGATACATACAGTACTGTCCAGTACGAAACGGAACTATTAATCAACCGGCCAATGCTTCGACCCGCAGGGCGGTTGAGGAAGCCATAAATGGTTCGGACCCTTCAAAAGGAGCATTATCTTTCTATAACCCTAGATATACTAGCAATGCATGGATTTTGAGCCGTCCTAGAACTACAGTTATTGGAAATCACGTTTTTGTCCGCTAAGCCGGGGAGTTTTGTTAAAACTGGTTGGCGGCGAGGTCAGGCAGCAGTAGTTCAAGTTCAAGTTTTATAAACTATTGCAATAGTGATTTTTAAAAACAGGAGTAAAAAAACCGGGGAATTTTTCCCCGGTTTTTTTATGGGTGGGTTCATGCCCGGTAGATTAAAATTTCTTTTAGGAATATTCACGGGGCAGTTCGGTATAATATTTTAAAATTATTTAAAAGAACAAAGCATTAGTTTGTGCTATAATAGCTATTGACTAATAATAAATATTCCAATTTTATTAGTGAACTCGTTTCAGCAAGCTTTAAAATCGGGGAATCAGGTGGAGACTCTCCTCCACCTGATTAAAAGCCTCACCTACGCTAACGCTTAGAGGTGGGGGTCTTATACCCTAAAAAAAGGAGATAAAATTCGAAAGGGAGTGACATAATGGACTTAAATAAATTTACTCACAAGGCACAAGAAGCTGTGCTAGGCGCTCAGAATGCTGCGCTTAAATATAACCACCAGAGAATTGAGCCAGAACATCTCTTGTTTGCTCTCTTGGAGCAGCCGGAGGGTATGGCTGGAAGAATTCTGAATTTGTTAGAAGCTAACCCTAATGCTTTGTTGGAAAAGGTGGAAGAACATCTGAAGAAAATGCCTCAGGTTTATTCCAAGACTGGTCAGGAACAAATATACATGAGCCCCAGTGTGGGCAGAATTATTGAAAAAGCAAAAAGCGAAGCGGAAGCTTTTAAAGACGAGTATATTAGTGTGGAGCATTTGTTTTTGGCACTGCTCTCCGCGGAAGCCAACGATGCAGCTAAAATATTACGGCAGGAGGGGTTGGGTAGAACTCAGGTTTTAGAAGTATTGCAGAAAATCAGGGGACATCAGAGAGTTACCAGTCCAGATCCGGAAGGAACCTTTGAGGCTCTTACCCGTTATGGTCGGGACCTTACGGAATCAGCCCGGTCCGGCAAACTGGATCCGGTGATTGGTAGGGACGAAGAGATTCGGCGTATTGTTCAGGTTCTTTCCCGGCGCACCAAAAATAACCCGGTTTTGATTGGGGAGCCTGGAGTGGGAAAAACGGCTATTGCAGAAGGTTTGGCTCAACGGATTGCTAAAAATGATGTTCCGGAGGGCTTGAAGAATAAGCTGATTTTTTCTCTGGACATGGGGTCTCTTATTGCCGGAGCCAAATATCGGGGTGAGTTTGAGGAAAGGCTAAAAGCGGTATTGAAAGAGATTCAGGAGTCCCAGGGGGAAATTATACTTTTCATTGATGAACTGCATACGGTAGTGGGTGCTGGTGCAGCGGAGGGAGCTATGGATGCCAGCAATTTACTTAAGCCTTTGCTGGCAAGGGGCGAACTGCACTGTATCGGTGCTACTACTTTGAGTGAGTACCGTAAACATATTGAAAAGGATGCAGCTTTAGAACGTCGCTTTCAGCCGGTGGTGGTGGGAGAACCCAGTCTTTCCGATACCATATCTATTTTGAGAGGGTTAAAGGAAAGATATGAAGTTCACCACGGTGTACGGATTAAAGACTCAGCATTGGTTTCTGCGGCTGCTTTGAGCAGCCGCTATATTACCGATCGTTTTCTTCCGGATAAAGCCATAGATCTAATAGATGAGGCGGCAGCGCTGATTAGAGCGGAAATTGACAGTATGCCTTCAGACCTGGATGAAGTTTCTAGAAGGGTGCTTCAGTTGGAGATTGAAAAGGAGGCACTAAAAAAAGAAGTAGACGATGCTTCCCGTGGACGATTAAGCAAAATTGATGATGAACTGCAGAGGTTAAAGGAAGAAGCAGACCTGCTTCGAGCCCGCTGGGAGGAGGAGAAAAGCTATATCACCCGTCTCAGGGAGCTGAGAGAGCAGATCGAAGAGACTAAGCTGGAAATTGAACAGGCGGAACGGACCTATGATTTGAATCGTTTGGCAGAGTTGAAATATGGACGTCTGGCCCAACTGGAGAGTCAGCTGGCAGAAGCCGAAAAGAAAACGGCTGAAAAACGTTCCGGGGACTCTCGACTGTTAAAAGAAGAGGTGGACGAAGAGGATATTGCTTTAGTGGTTTCCCGATGGACCAAGATTCCTATCAGTAAGTTGATGGAGGGGGAACGGCAGAAGCTTTTGCACCTGGGCGAGCGCCTGCATCAGAGGGTGGTGGGTCAGGATGAGGCGGTTCAACTGGTCAGTGATGCGGTGATTCGGGCCCGCTCCGGCATCAAGGATCCTGACCGTCCCATTGGTTCTTTTATCTTTCTCGGGCCCACCGGTGTAGGAAAAACAGAGCTGGCCCGTTCCCTGGCACATCTTTTATTTGATGATGAAAGTGCTATGATTCGGATGGATATGTCTGAGTATATGGAGAAACATTCAGTAGCCAGGCTTACGGGAGCTCCCCCAGGATATGTGGGATATGAGGAGGGGGGACAGTTGACCAATGCTATACGCCGACGGCCTTTCTCAGTTATTTTATTTGATGAAATTGAAAAGGCCCATGCTGATGTTTTTAACGTGCTGCTGCAGTTTTTAGATGAAGGACGACTTACTGATTCTCAGGGCAGGACTGTAGATTTTAGGAATACAGTTATTATTATGACCAGTAACCTGGGCAGTGAAATTATTATGGAAGATACAGCTAAAGGCCAAGAATCCTTTACCCTAATTAAAGAAAAAGTAATGCAAAAACTCAGGACTTCTTTTAGACCGGAATTTCTAAATCGGGTGGATGATATAGTAGTATTTCATCCCTTGAACCGGGAGCACTTGGTTCACATTGTGGATATCCAGCTGGAGCGGCTTTCCCGTAGGTTGAGAGACCAGAACATTGAAATTGAGCTGACATTTGAGGCCAAAGAGTTTCTGGCGGATACCGGTTATGACCCCTTATTTGGTGCCCGGCCCTTGAAAAGGGCCATCCAAAAAGAACTGGAAAATCCCTTGGCTAAAGGAATATTGGCTGGAGATTATCAGGAGGGAAGCCGGGTTTTGGTTGATCGCAAAGACAGCCGTTTAATTTTTACTGAAAAATAGAGATATGTACTAAACTCAAGGTAACTCACAGTCAAGCAGTGAATAAACTATCCAATATGGGTAGTTTATCTCTTTTTTTTAGGGTATAAGATCCCACCTCTAAGCGTTAGCTCAGGTGGGGCTCATAATCAGGTGGAGTAGAGTCTCCACCTGATTCCCCGATGTTAAAGCTTACTGAAACGAGTTCACTCATTAAAGAATTGTTATTTTTTTTTAAAGAAAATTATTTTAAAGAAAAAAGGAAGCAGTCCACTTAAAAAGGAAAGAAAAAGAATTAGAGACTTAAAAATTTAAAAAATAATTATCAACTTAAACATTATTTATAATTTATGTATGTAAATATATAGTAAGCTGTGTTAAAATCTCTTTTGAAGAAGTATTTATTCTTTTATAGGCAGACTCTTTATTAAAAGAAAGAGTGAGGTTAATATTTTTGGCATTTTAATGATGGCAGGTGATAAATATGGCAGAATCTATCAAAATAGGCATTCCCAGAACTTTATACTTTTATACTTATTTTCCTTTGTGGACGACTTTTTTTGAGGAGTTGGGTTTAAAGGTAGTCATCTCTTCTCCTACTAATAAAGCCATTATGGACTACGGAGTAAAGGAAACGGTTAATGATGCTTGTATCCCTATAAAGGTTTTTCATGGCCATGTTATGGCTTTAAAAAACAAAGTTGACTATATTTTTATTCCCCGTCTGATTAGTATTGATGGTAAAGCTACTCTTTGTCCCAAATTTTTAGGCCTTCCGGATATGGTTAAATGTTCTATAGATAACCTTCCTGAGTTAATTGTAGAAAACTTAAATTTTAATCGGCACTGGTTTGATTTTTCCCGTTTTTATTATAGGTTAGGACGAAAATTCACGAGCAATGTTTGGCGTATCTGGTGGGCTTATTTTAAGGGGCTTTACGCCTGGAAAAGATATAAAAAACAGTTGTTGAAAGGGTTGTATCCAACATCAGCGGAGAGTCAGGATAGAGAAATTGCTATGATTCCCCGCAGAAATCAAGGATGTAAATCTTTAAAGCTGGCAGTACTAGCTTATCCTTATGTGCTTTATGATGGTTTTATGAGCGTTAATCTGATAAAAAAGTTAGAGGATATGAATGTTATACCCTGTGTTGCTGATGATATATCTCCTGGAGATTTAAAATTGGCAAAGCGCCGTTTACCTCTGGATCTTTTTTGGTATTACAGCAATCAGGTGATCTGGGCCTGCCTGCATTATCTTGATAAGGAAAAGGTGGATGGCATAATACATGTTACGGCATTTGGCTGTGGTCCTGATGCTATGGTGGATAAACTCGTAGAACTAGAGGCAAAAAAAGCCGGAATGCCTTTTATGACCGTGACTATAGATGAGCACACCGGGGACACAGGACTGCATACCCGTCTGGAGGCCTTTACAGATATGCTGAAGAAGAAGAAAGGATTGGTTTAGTTATGAAGACTACTTATGCTCACATGGGAACTTCTTCTATCGTTTTTCAAAGTCTATTGGAGGATTTAGGGCATGAAGTAATTGTCCCTCCTCAACCTACAAAAAAGACCTTAAGTTTGGGCACTCAATACTCCCCGGAATTTGCCTGTATTCCCTTTAAAATTGTGTTAGGAAATTACTTGGAGACACTGCCAAAGGGTGTGGACACTATTGTAAGCGGTGGAGGTAAAGGCCCCTGTAGGGCAGGATATTATGGGGAGCTTCATATTAGAATTATTAGAGATTTGGGTTATGATCCGGAAATGATTTTTTTTTGGCCGCCTTTAAAAACACCAATTGATTTTATGAAAAAGGTGAAACGTTTAAAGGGCAATAATTCTTGGAAGGCTCTGTGGCACTATTTAAAAATCAACTGGGAAAAGTTAAAAGCTCTAGATGATGTAGAATTGGGGGCACATCAGCTTAGACCTCGGGAATTAAAACGGGGAGAAGCCACCAGGGCTATGGAAAAGGGACTTAAGTATATAAAGGAAGCCCGTACCATGTCAGAAATATTGGAAGCCCGGGAGTCCGGCCTGAGAGAACTGGCAAAGGTAGCTCAAAATCCTAACCGGGAAGTATTAAAAATTGGAATTATCGGAGAAATTTATGTGCAGTTGGAGCCTTTTGTTAACTTTACTATAGAAGAAACTCTAGGAAATATGGGTGCGGTTGTAAGGCGTAGTATATTTTTAACCCAATTTATGCGGGATGATGTATTTGCTACAGGATCTAAGGATATAAAGAAACTAGCTGCTCCTTACCTTTCCCAGAAAATCGGGGGTCATGGCCAAAACAGTATTGGGGAGACAGTGCATTATGCAGCACAGGGTTATGATGGAGTTATTCAGTTGGCGCCCTTTACCTGTATTCCAGAAATTGTGGCAAAGAGTATTATGCCCAAGCTGAGCAGAGATTTAGATATCCCTGTTTTAACTCTGTTTATTGACGAACAGACGGGGAAAACCGGGGTAGAAACCCGGTTGGAGGCTTTTATCGACCTGTTGTGGCAGAAGAAAAGGCAAGGACAAAAAGAAGTCGTTTAACCGGAGATATGTTCAGTGGGGCGGTACTGCAGGGCTTCTCCCATATATTCAGGACGAATTTTTTCTGATCCCTCCAGGTCGGCTATGGTGCGAGCTACTTTAATCAGGCGGTGATAAGCTCTCCCGCTGAGTTTGAATGTTTGAAAGGCTTGCTTTATAAGCTTTTGACTGATGTGATCCAGCATACAGTGCTTTTTTAAAAGACATGTGTTCATTTGAGAATTATAGTAAATGCCGGTACCTTTAAATCTTTTATTTTGTATGTTTCTAGCTGCAGTTACTCTGTTCCGTATGCTTTTTGAGCTCTCTACATCTAAGTTTTCCGTCAGTTCTTCAAAGGAGGGCCTGGAGATTTGGATGTGCAGGTCGATGCGGTCCAACAATGGTCCGGACAGTTTTTTTCGGTAACGCCTTAGTTCAAGATAAGAACAGGTGCATTCTCTGTGAGGGTCATTGTAATACCCGCAAAGACATGGATTCATGCTGGAAATAAAGGTGAACCGGGCGGGATAGGTATAAGTGGCATTCATTCGAGAGATGGTCACTTCACCATCCTCCATAGGCTGCCGTAACATTTCTAGAGCTTCTTTCCGAAATTCCGTAAGTTCATCTAGAAAAAGAACTCCGTGATGGGCCAGGCTCACTTCCCCCGGCTTGGGATATTTACCCCCTCCGATAAGTGCAGTATTTGAAATGTTTAATCTAGGGAAGATAAAAGGAGGCTTCCCTAATGCCTGGAAAACGTGAGATAGTTCTAAATTGGATCAATCAAAATTTCAACGAACAATCTATCACTCTCAAAGACTTTCCCTTCCTACCATTCGGTATCAGAGTAATAGACTGCCACAACCAAGAGATATTAGTATTCTATGACATCCTAACAAATCAAGTAAAATATCTTTTCCCTTCAAACGTCTAAATGACGTTTTTTTCTTTGTCTAAACCAATTAAAACTCCTTTAAATCCCCTCCAAAATGCCCCGTATTTATCCAACCCATACATTACCCTTCGTTTAAATTTAAAATCCAATACAGACTCTAATATCACGTATTACCCCTATGTTTTGGAGTATTAAAATAGAGTAGTATAACCTGCCAAATTGATTAAAATTTAAATTATGATTTTTACTAATATAATTTACTAATATATTGTTAGAAATGATATTTTAAATCCATTTAAAAGCCTCTATTTTAATTCAACTTATCTCCCCCTAACCCTTACCCTTCGCAAATTCTAAACGTCGAAATTTGAGTGCGATTTTAAGGATTATATATAGGTTTTGAACATTGTAGAGGGATAGGTATAGGGTATAAGATATTAAAATTAAAACTAAAATGTGGACACTTAGGATTATGCAGATTATTCATATAAATAAAGGCTATCTGAAAATTATATTTTTTTTATAATGTGATAATAAAACTCAAATGTGTATTTTTAGGAATTCTCCAAAAACTCTTATAAATAAAGGATTATCTAAAAATTATATATTTTTTAGTAGTGGTAATAATCTAAAAAAACAAGATTCTAACCAAGTTAAAAATCTTCCAAACTACCACAAGTAAAGGGTTTTTTAATTCAAGATTACGAAAGTATAAGTAATGACTAATAAATAACAAAAATACAATTCTGTATAAGCAATCAAGTATTCCTAAGTCCCATAAATAAAGGCTCACAGCAGACGTTAAAGGTACCCTATTATTAGACATATTTAGCAAAAAAAAATATTGTTGCTAATTATGGTATTAATATATATGGGTGACATTTTTAAAAACAGTAAATAAAAAATATTATTGCTGTTTATGATATTAATACTAGGAAAACTCCTGATACTTAACAATCCCGCAAATAAAGGGTTTATTAATCATTAAGTTTTTTTTAGTTATGAAAGAGAGCAAGAAGAAAAAATCACATCACTTCAAGTTTACTGGTTGTTAAGTTTTTGGTTATATTATGAAAAGGATAGTAAATTTTAAAAAGTTTGAAAATCAAAATCTCCAAAACCCCTATAAATAAAGGGGTTGCAGATACCCTTAAAGAGAGTCTATTATAGAGGATTTAGAGCAAAAATAAAATTCATTACCACTTTTTAAAAACTTCCAAAAATCCTATATTAAAAGGGTTGTTCTGACACTTGTGTATTTTTTAGATATGGTATCCAGATAGATATAAGAGATGTGAGGAATGTGGGGTTCCTGTGAAAATTACAAGCAATAATTTGAGATATTGCCGGAGTTGCTGGAAGAAAAATAGAAATGAATATCAAAAATTTCTTATGAGAAAAGTAAGAAAGTGATTTTGTTAGCATTTTAAAAATCCTAAAAACCCCCATGAATAAAGGATTGTTAATATTTGGTTTATGAACGTATAAGAGTGAAGATAAATTACAAAAATAGTTTTTGCTAGAGTAGTAGGAAAATCTAAAAACTCCCATAGATAAAGGACTATTTGAAATTGTTGGTTTTTTATACTATGGTAAAGAGACAAAAAAAACAAATGTGAAGTAGTAGGAATTCTCTGTAGACTCCATGAATAAAGGGTTTTTTGATTTAAAATTACCATCTTATTTAATTAGAATAGAAATAACAAAATCAAAATTGTTGAAAGCAAACTACTCCCCCTAATTCCCATAAATCAAGGATTTTTTGAGATTGTTGGTTTTTTTTAGTAATGACTAATAAATGACAAAAATAAATTTCACATGGTTTTAAAATTCCCTGAAACCATTATGAATAAAGGGTTTATAACTACCCTTAAAGAGTTATGTAAACTAGAATTTCTAAATCAAAAAAGTGTCAAAAATGCAAATCTAACCGTTTTAAAATCCTCTGTAAACCCCGTAAATAAAGGGTCACAGCCGACAAGCAAGAGACGCTTATATGGATAGTATAGAGCAAGAAAAAGATAACTCAGCCTGTTGTTTTATTTTTTTTAAAGCAAGTTTTTTTAGCAAGGAGAAGAGCAATTTGTAAAACTTGACATCACCTTAAAAATTTTATAAAATCAGTTTTGTAAAAAAAAAGGGAGTGGCGTTTTAACTTTTTATATAAAATGAATAGAATCAAAATCCTGAGTTTTGAGTTTTGAGGTGGCCAGGTAACAGTTGGCTACCTTTTTATATGTAAAAAAAAAGAAATATATAGAAATAAAAAAATAAAAAATTTAAAGGAGGATTTAAAAAATGGGTAGTGAGAAAAACAAATTAATTCAAGTTTATAGTATTGATACTCAGAGTTTCTATAGCAAAGAAGAAGAAAAGGTGAACAAAAGAAAAATTTGGTTTGAAATTAAAAGGAGAACATTGGAGGAATATTTATTATTTACATATTTATGCTTAGATGATTTTGATTTTAACAATATATGCCAATTCTATAGGAACAAATTTTATATTGTCAATAAGGATGGCAAAAAAATTAGATTTAGGAATAAGCACTTTCGAAAGCAAGTAAATAAATGTTTTAAAGATAATAAAGAAACCTTTAAATCAAAGGAATTTCAGAAATTATTGAAAGAAAATGTATTATATAAAAATTATCAGCAAGAAATTACTAAACTAAAGAAAGAGTTAAATGAATTATTAAACCAAAACAAGAAAACCAGATCATTAAATCCTGAGAAGGTTTCTAAATACAACATTGTTGGAATGTTTGATGGTTCATTAACCAGAACATTAAACTTAGATTATAGTAAATTAACTAAAGATATTATGATTGTGAGAGTATATCATTATCCTGTCATGGAGCAAATCATAGATGATGGGTTCCTATATAATAATGAAAAATATATTTTTTATACTGCCTCAGCAGGGCAGATTAGGACAAAAAAAATAGTAATGATTAAAGAATCAGTATTTAAAGAATATCAGAAATCATTGATGTGTGGTTTAACAGATAAAAATATTAATAAATCCGGTGGTTGTAATATTAATAAATATTTAAGTTATTTAGCATTGAATAATTCAGCTACAAACAAATGGGAAAATTTTAATATTGATAAGGCAATAGTTATAGAAGATTTTAAGACTACAGTAACAGGTGAAGTTGATTATATCGACAATAAAACATTCAAGAGTGAATCAAAACCAATGGATATAGAAATTGAACATTCGGATGGTTGCGGTTGGATATTGGCTTCAGAATCAACAAAAACCTTCATGGTAAGGCTTCCCTGGATAAAGGGCATCCTAACCCCAGTGGACTATCTAGAATACTGCAAAGAAGAAAATGAAGGCAATTACAAGGTAACAGATATATATGGTAAAGAGTGGGATTTAAAAGAAGATAATATCAAATATGTTTTCTCTAAATCACAATTCAAAATGTCGGGATTTTATGAGAATTGGCAGGATTATAAAGATAAGTTTAAGTTATACAACTGTCATGCTTCAATCTGCAATGTAGAGCCTGATAATTTTAAAAATAAATCATTTAACTATCAAATGTGGCAGACTTTAACTGATATGACAGATGATGAGATTAAGAAATTCACTGATCCTATAGATAAAAAAATAACTAATGCTTATACAAAAAAAGAAACTATGTTAGATATTTTAGGAGCTTCAATAAAAAATGAAAATAAAAATTATCTTCAGGAGGCATTAAGCATTTATCCAGAACTTTTGAATGACAATCACGTCAAACACAAACTATCCGGCATAATTAATTCAACCAAAAAGAAGTCAAAATATGGTAAGTTTTCGATAAATGCAAAAAATACATATATTATTCCTGATGTATATGCCTGGATGCAGTATTCATTAGGTAATATTGATAATCCAGAAGGTTTATTAGAGAATGGTCAGGTATCATGTAAGCTGTATAAAAATAACAATGAATTGTTAGTAAATCGGAGTCCTCATTTATACAGAGAACATGCGGTGAGGGATAACGTATTTTCTAAAGATATAAATAAATGGTTCACCACTAATGGTATTTATACATCTTGTCATGATTTAATTTCAAAGATGCTTCAGTTTGATGTAGATGGTGATACTAGTCTTGTTGTGGCTGATTCTACATTAATCAAAGTAGCCAAAAGGAATATGAAAGGGGTTCTGCCCTTGTATTATGAGATGGGAAGTGCTGAACCACAAATTATAAACAACAAAAACATAATTAATAGTTTAAAATTAGCCTTTAAATATAGTAATATTGGTAAATACTCTAATGCTTTATCTGTTGGCTGGAATTGTGAGAGTATTGACTTAGACTTACTTAAAGCAATTACAGCTTTAAATAACTTCTCCATTGATGCAGCAAAAACATTAGAGATGCCTGAGATTGAAGGAGAGATGGCTTCTAAAATTAAACTACATAATTTAAAAATGCCTTATTTCTTTAGGTTTGCTAAAGATAAAGACAATGTTTCAAAAATTAATGATTCAACTGTTAATAGGATATGTAAAAATATTGAGGATATTAAACAAGGTGATTTTGATTTTAGTGGCACTGGAAAATTTAGATATGATAAATTAATCAATAATAAGAAAATAGAAATTGATGGTAGGGTAATAAATGAATATATGAGGATGAAAGAAGAATCTCAGAAGTATTTCTTTAATGAAGATTCAGCAAAAAAAGAGGAAATAGGTATTGCAGTTTGGAGTATTATGAAGGATGAATTTTCCTTATTTTGCGAATCTATAAATGTTAAACTTGAAGATGCTGTAGATATGATTATAAAATACATCTACAAATCTAACAAAAAAGAAAGAGATGGAAGAAAGGAATTATTGTTTAAAGTTTTTGGTGATGTGATTGTAGAAAATTTAACCAAAAACTTAAATGGAACTATTATGTGTAATTGTTGTGGGGCCAGAGCAAAGAAGAAAAGCAATAGACAAAAAATGTGTCCTGGGTGTGCTGAAAAAATAAATAGATTAAATGCTAAATTAAGAAAAAAGAAAACAGCTTAAAGTTTTATTTAGGAAACTGTCAAAAAGTCAATAAATACAAGGGTTTCAGCGATTTTTAACACAAATTAATTTTTAGAAAAAGTGTTATAAACCCTTATAGAATGGGAGTTACAGCCATTATTTTACTTTTTACAATATGAGAAGGGAATGTGGGAGCAATACTTAGATTATTGCGATGGTACCACATTCTCTTTTTAAAAAAATTTTTGCTTGACTTTTAACAATAACAGTGATAATATATAAAGTTTTAATATATTTTAATGCAAGTTTTTTACGATTACTCAAAATTAATTAATTAGAAAGGAATGAATTAAAAATGTATACTTTCCAGGATCAATCTTGCCTGAGAAAAAAATTAGATAAATATTTAAAAGAAAACGGAATCAAAGCTAGATGGCTCTGCAATAAATTAGGGATACATGAAACTAGATTGAGTCATTTCAAAGCAGGCAGAGAAAATTTATCGAATAGCAATTTTTTAAAGCTAACATATTATTTTGTAGATTTATTTGAACAACAAAAACAAAAAAGTTTATAGAGTTTGTAACATATCCGGTATGTTACAATTTTAACATTATATTATTTTCCTCTTTGCGGGTGGTTAATACTGCCCGCAAAACCTTTAAAAAGTTTAAAACCTGAAACTATTTCTTAGTAGTTTTGGGATTTAATAAACCCGTTTTTGTTGGCTAAAACCCATTGTCAACAAAATACTCCTTAAATTTTTATTTGATAATGGGCGGTAGTTGATGCTGCCGCCAACTTTTTTAATGGTTTTATTCTCCTGTTTAGGAGATTAAAATACTAATTGATTTTTCTGAGACATTGTTAAATGTCGGTGGTGGCTGGAACTAGTCATTTCAGCTGCCATTATTTTTTAAAACAAAGATTCAAAATATAACTAAACTAAGAAAGTGAGGTGAGAAAAATGACAAAGACAAATACTGAGAGGATAGAGAGTTTAGAGACTAGGCTTGATAAAATGTGTGATAGATACGAACAAATGGTGGACAAATGGTTTGTGGATGCAGCGGAAAGAGCAAAAAAAGAAGAAGAGATGTTTAGAGGTATAAATAATACTTTGGCTGACGTTGGGAAGGTGTTGAAGAAGATTAATGTGAATTTGGATTGTTTGAACAAAAACGCAAAAGTGATGAAAGATGAATTGCGAGATACTGGAAAGAGATTAGATAGTTTAGAATCTAAAGTATTCCAAAATGATAACAAAAATACAAAAAAGAGAACAAGAAAGTATGCTCTCTAATAAAAAAAACTTTTTTGTGATTTAGGCATAAATACCTAACATTAGTATAACAGATTTAAAATAGATAGTCAAGTTTTATATTAAAAAAAGAATGGAGAGATGGTCAATGGCATATCAAGGTTCAGATGTCAAATTAATTTTTAGTGGTAAATTAGCAAGTGGTTTATTGAGATTAAACTATCAAATTTTAGACGTTAAGCAAAATAAGCATCAGCCGGATAAAACAATATTCGTTTTTAAAGATATGGATGGATTAGAAGAAGATTTAAAAACAATACGTAAATTAGGAAATCTGAGAGGACTCAAAAAAAATCTAAAGCAACAAACAGCAAATGCTAAATTGATTTTTAATCCAAAGATTGCTAGGAGGTTGTTGGGAATGGGTTATGAGGTTATTGATATTAAAAAAAATAAAGATAATCCTGAGAGAATAGTATTTGTTTTTGAGAATGTGAGTGGGTTGGAGGAAGATTTAGATGAGATTGGGTTGGAGGAGAAAAAAAATGATTAAGGAAGCAAAATTAGTTTTTACTCCACAACTGGCAAGACATTTATTAAAAAATGGTTATCAGATTATTGATATTAAGCCAGACCGAAAAAAAATGCATGATACAGTTTTCGTATTTCGGTTTGATGATGGAATTTTGGAGGAAATTAAAAATTTTAAATTAAAAACAGCGTAAAAAAAGGAGGTTTGAATGTTAAACGTCGCAACAACAAATGAACTAATGATTAATGTAAGTTTAGACAATCAGAGATTTTACAGTAAACCTGCCAAAAAATCAATCGCAATAATAAGCAGCAGAATACCAAAGTTAATTAATAACAACAAATTAAAAAATCTAGCAGTTTTGACTGGAGAGAAAGGATTAAGTTGGTGTCCTTCCACTTTCACAGATGGAAAAAGGAAAATTGCTAATTTTAGGAGTCAACAAGTATTCGCTTTAGATTTTGACAATGGCATAACTTGGGAAGATGTTAAAACCAGAGCTGATAGGTATAGATTACCTATTAGTTTTGCTTATGAGACCTTTTCCTCAGTTAATAAAAATAAATTTAGGGTGGCACTCTGTAACGATGTAGTAATCACTGACAGTAGAATTGCTAAAATAATTCAGTTGGCTTTGATGGAAATATTTCCAGAGTGTGATATAAGTTGTAAGGATTGCTGTAGGATGTTTTTTGGTGGAAAAGGTTTAATTTATACTAATGAGAATATTGACAAAGCAGTATTTAATATAAGTGATTTGATGTTGTCTTTAGTGGAATATTATAGAGACACAGACAAAATTAATTATTTAAGGCTTATAAAGAAATATGCTGAACAAGTAGGAATTGAGTTAAAAAATGGTTTGCCTTGGGTAGAATTGATAGATGAAGATTATGAAAATACAAAAATTGAAATTTCAGGGGCAAGTCCTATATATATATATAATATAGAAGATGCCCCCAGAATTTCAAAAAATAAATATGTTGTTTATTTTACTGAAAAAATCAAGAAAGTAAAAAAAGATGGTTCTGTAACTTTTTCTCCTACCAATACTAAAACTGGCAGGAGAGATTTGATTAGAAATTTTAACTTCGATGATTTATCTAATCGATGTCAATTATACCGGCAATTTGCCGAGGGTGAAAGATGGTGTTATCACAATGAACTTTTTGGAATGGCTACAAATCTATGTCAGGTTAAGAGTGGTTCCAAGAAGTTTTTGGAAATTCTAAATAATATTGAATTTGATAGTTATACCGAAAAAGACTGGGGTTATTATGTAAATTATATCCAAAAGATGGATTATGCTCCTATGCGTTGTGAAAACTTTTGTCCGCTTGCTGATGATTGTGAACATGCTAAAAATATGATCTTAACAGCTAAGACAAAAAGGAATACTATCGTTAAGTTAGATAATGATTTAGATTTTGTTAGTTTACAGGAAGCCGAGAGGGATTTAAAAGAGAAGTTTGTTAATATCCAGAAAGCAAAAGATGATAATATTCATGTTTTAGTAGCTCAAACTGGAATAGGAAAGTCACAGTTATATATTGAATTATTAGAATCTTCAGATAAACCTTATATAATTGCGGTTCCTACCCATAAACTCAAAGATGAGATTTATGATAGGTGTAAGGAACAGGGGTATGATGTATTAAAAACTCCTGTTTTGCCGGAAAAATTACCTCAAAATGTGAAGTTAGAAATTGAGAGACTTTATGCTTTGGGAGCTACATATATTGCCAGTAAATTTATTAGAAAAATGGCAAAAGAGAAGAATATATCTAGTTTAATTGATTATATTAATAAACTTGATTTGCTGAAGGAGTTTAAAGGCCATATTATAACAACTCATGATAGGTTGTTATATTTCCAGGAAGATCAATTTAGCAATCATAATATCATAATTGATGAGGACATTATTAAGACGTTATTTAAAATACAAAAAGTGACTGTTAAGGATTTGCTGAAGATACAGAAGATTGAATATATATCTAGTTACGACAAAAGAGAAGTTAGTCAAAAATATAGAGATATTTTATTAGATACTTTTTATATGACGTATTCTAAAGTAAAACCTATAAATTTAGATAACGAACATAACTTTGAGAGCCAGGTGGCAGACGTAGGTAATGAGATTAATTCTAATGTCATTGGGTTTTTAAAAAGTTGTGCTGCATATAGGTATAATCCCGATAAAAATAAGATGACTGTTGAAGGATTTTATTCTGAATCAGACATCATCCAATATATAGTTAAACACGAATTACCAAAGACTAAAATAATAATCCTAAGTGCTACTGCTAATGAGCAGATTTATCAAAAAGTTTTTGGTGATAGATTAAGATACCATCTCTGTAGGGAAGCTGAGTATCAAGGAGAATTACTTCAATATCCTGAGAGAAGTTTTTCCAGAGATTGTTTAAAGAATGATGAAGAATTGTTTGAGAAAGTAAAAAATCTTGTTGGAGATATATCAATCATCACTTATAAATCACACAAAGAATCTGAATCTGAATTGAATTTTGGTGGTTTAGATGGAAATGATTGTTACAACGGACAAGATATTGCTGTCGTTGGAACTCCCCATCTAAATGAGATAGTTTACATGATGTTTGCTATTGCTTTGGGTGTAGAGATTAACGATGCAGAAATGAAGTATCAAGAGATAAATTGGAGATATTACAATTTCTGGTTTATGACTTATGAGAATAAAGAACTAAGGAATATTCAGTTGTGGTTTATAGAATCAGAATTAGAACAGGCTGTCGGAAGAGCCAGACTGTTAAGAAATGATAGTAAGGTATATTTGTTTTCTAACTTTCCATTGAAACAGGCTAGTTTTAGATATATGGATTCAGATAGTTAAGAGACTTCATAAATGAGGTCTCTTTTTTAATTAAAAAATATAAAAAATAAAACCAATAAAAATTTAAAAGGAGGAAATATAAAACAATGGGTCAGATTTATAAAATCAAGAACATAGAAAACGGGATGGTATATATTGGTAGTGCGAAAAATGCGTTTGCTAGATTTGATACGCATATGAGTCAACTTGAGAATGGCAAACATTATAATCAGGAATTGCAGGCTGATTTTAACGATTTGGGTAAGGATAGTTTTGAGTTTAAAATAATTGATGAGGTTGATGAGAGATATTTAAGGTGGAAGGAATTGGATAATATATTTGGGTATGACCAGTTATATAAAATCTATAATGTGATTACTGACAAAGACAAAATTGTATATGCTGTGTGTCGGTATCTAAGTAATCAAGGTTGGCGGTTTAGGATTGATTACAAGGTTAAAGTTAAGGGTAAGAGGATGAATATTAATTTAGTCACTTTGGTTAATGATAGTTTGTTTTATTTCAATCTTAGAGACAAGCGTTATATTGATGAGAAATCGGAAAAAAATAATGAATTAAAATTGGAGCATATCAAACATGAGGAAAAATATGATGGTTATGTTAGAAAGTATCTGTTGGATATGGATTACAACGGGATGCCATGGCCTGTCGAATGGAAGATTGACCAGGTGTTAGACTATATAAAGTGGATGGAAAATAGTAAATTGTTGAATGGAGTAGTTGTTCCGATACATTGGGATGAGGAAGATTTAAAGAATGCTGAAGCATTAGAAGAAGCAAATGTAAGTTAATATATGATAGGTATATGTTGTGTCACTCGATGCAGCATTTTTTTATAATCAAATTGGCTAATTGAACCTAAATCCTTGAGGAAGGAGGGTAGAGTGATATAGGAGCCGAGTTATCTAACCCTGTGATCCCCATGTTTAAAGGGTTTTTTAAGTTGAATTTATTTTAAATGGTAAAAAATTAGGAAGATAGTTAACGTTCTGCTTAACGTTGCTATTTGTTTGTTGAGTAATTGATTTACGCTCACGATTCAAATGGGGAGTTGGTCGCTCCCCTATTTTTTATATAAAGAGGTGTTTTAAATAAAAGACAAATATGAGATTAAGCATGTTCCTTTTCGGTATTTTGTTAAGAAAAAATTAAATATTAGTTTTGATGAGATGTTAAAAGATTTCATGGAAGAGTCAAAAATTAGACAGCAGGAAATTAAAGTTAGGGAGTTAAGGAAGAGGGGGATAAAAGTTGAGCGATCTTTTAAAACGAATGAGTGATTTGAAGGATAGTGTTGTTGATGAGATTGTGGAGGAAGTAGTTGAATCTAAGAAAGTATCTGATTTGAGTGTTGAGGATTTAGAAAAGTTGATTTTAAAGGCCAGTAGGGAGGCTAATAAACATCTTTACGATGGATTGAACAAACGGATTAAACAAATAGAATTTCAAATAAGTAAAATACCTACCAAGGGGGAGAAAAATTAATGAATATTTACTTAAAACAATTTTTTGAGGAAGAAATCAAGGCAGCTAGGCAAGGTTGGGAACAAGTTGAGGGTGAGTTATTGGAGTATTTGGATAGTATTGAGGATATGGATGAGTTGAAAGAGATTTGTGAATGTGTTTGTAAGATGTTTGCTTCTTATACGGATGGTGCTAAGAAGTTTTATAAAAAGTTTGAGGATTATATTGAGAAAAGAAGTGGAAGTATTTCAGATGATGATAAGAAAAAGAATGATTTGATTAGAAAATTAATAAACGAAAATAATTTCCAGCTGGATTTAGATGATTTGCTGGGGAATAAGATAAATAATATTGTTTATGTTAAAAAACCTAAGTGGTTTAGTTAGGAGATGACTATGGATAAAACAGAGATTTGTGATATTTTGGAAGCTAATGTTGAGTATTCTGATAGTAAGTTTGATGAATTGGGTAGTAGGATGGATAGTTTGTTTAAGGATATTGATTATAAGATATGCGAATATGAGAAAAAGGTTGATGAATTAGGTGATAGAGTGGACAAGTATTTTGAAGGTTTAGTTGATTTGGTTGAGATATTGATTAAGAGAGAGGGGAAATAGATGGCTAAAAAAATTGAGGCTTTTATAAAAGATAATAAGGAAATAAATAAATGCGATAAATGCGGAAGTTTATTTGTTGATGTTCAAATGGTTATAGAAGAAGAAGTGTTGGATGATGTTGTTAAATTAACATTTGTTTGCGGTGAGTGTGGACAAGATGTAGGTTGCGGTGAGATTAAAAAGGAAGTAAAAAAGGAAAAGAAATGTGTTGGAGATAGATTGTCAGAAGCTTTGGAATGGGCTGGTTGGGAAGTTCAGTGCCAGTGGAATTATTTGATAGAGCAGATGAATGTTGTGAGTGATGAGATGATGGAAGTTAGTAGGATTATTGAAGAGCAGAAGGTTGAGCAAGAGATTAGTTTGAGGTTGGGCGATAAGGAAAGTGCTTTTGAATTGAATAATGATATATTCAAATTGAAGGATAAGTTAGAGTGTTTAGATAGTAGGTATGATGTATTGATGGATATGTGGGAGGAAATGTTTTTTGACCTTCTTCAAGGGGGTTTGGTTTAATGGATGCTATTTGTGATAAGTGTGGGTATGATTTTAGGATTGAGAGTGTTTTAGTGGAAAAGGTGGACGAGAATGTGAGTCGTCATTATTTTTGTTGTTATGAGTGTGGAGAGAAATATTACTATATGATAGTTGATGAAGAGATTGAGAAATTGTTGCTGAAGCAGAAAGAGTTACAGATGTTAAGACATTTGGCGTTAGAGGCTGAAGATTATGATAAGTATGAGGATTTATTGGAAGAATATGAAGGAAATAAGGATATTATTTTGAAGATGCAGGATGAATTGAAGTTGAAGTGTAGTGTTTAGTGGTTAGTTGATAGTGGAAATTATTATATTTATTTGTAATAATTTAGATTAAATAGCAGGGAAAACCTTCCTTTTGTTGAATTAGTGGGCAGAAGGGAGGTGATGGGTTATTGTTATACCAAGCTGTTGTATGGGAATTAAAAATTAAAACTATTGAAGATTGGGCTGTAATAGGAGATATAGGTGATAAAGATTTACATGTTGATTATTATTATAATAGCAAGGACAAGGTGAAAGAATTATGGTTTAGTGTAGATGATGAGATTATTAAAAAGATTAATGAAAAAGAGGTTCACGGATTAAAGCTAAGTTTTGAATTAACAACTAAAGAGTTTGACGAAAATGAAGAGCCTCGTATTTTGGTGAGGTATCATTTACGAATTTGTCAAAAAGTAGAAAACAAAATTTATGCTTTGAATCCAATGCATACAGTTACGATAACCAGAGAACCAATAAATAATTAAATAATGAGATTTTAATATTAGCACAATATGTAGGTATTAGATTTATTGATATACCATATATTGTGGTATTGTTTTGGTGGTTATACTATATGTTGTGGTAGGAAATAAGAGAAAAGCTACACACAAATAAACATTACTTAAAATTTTAGGGGGTGATTAAATGCTAAAAGATAATCAGTTACAAGCAGTAGAGATGTATGTTAGCGGAATGCCTGTAACTGAATTAAGTGAACAAATTGGAATAACAAGAAAAACTTTTTATGATTGGTTTAAAAAAGATGAATTCCAAAAAGCAATAGAAGAAGCATTAGAATTAAGAGTAAAAGAAATGAAGCAACAAATTAGAGGTAGGGCAAAAGAATATATTCTTATCTTAGAAGATGTTGCTAAAAAATCTAAGAACGACATGGCCCGTGTGACAGCCGTGACGAAATTATTAGGAATTATTGGTCTAGATCCTGGAACCAAGCAGGAAATAACAGTTAGTCATGGCAAAGAAGATGACTCTAAAAATGATTTAATGGATATACTTCAAAACAAAAAAGCTAGTTAACAATTACTTACATAAATGGAGATTGGCTTTAAAATAGTGTTACAATGTTACTATAAATTAAAGTAAAGTATGTAGATTGTGTTATTATATATTAAATTAATAACATTATTGGGCTGTTTTCTTGTTTGAACGTCTGGTAATAAATCTTATGTAGACTTAAAGAACATAAGTTTGGTTTAAGTTTTAACAAAAGAAAGTTTTTATACAGATATTTAAGAAAGACTCAATTCGGAATATTATCTTCCCTATTGAGTCTTTTACTTATTATGGGATTTGATAGGGGGGTATACCCTTTTTCTGGAAATCGTATAGCCCAGCCCCTATCCCTCACAAATTTTTTTACTATTTTTTTAATTCCGAAACAAAAAGAAGGTGATACAAAATCGACAAAAACGAATTGTTCCTAAAATACCTAAAAAAATATTTCTCAGATGAAGAAATCATAAACCTAATAGAATCTTATCCTTTAACAGGCCCAAAAGGTTTGCGTAAACAACTAGCAGAATTTGACATTGAGTTTTTTGCTTTGACTTATCTCCCTGATTTCTTTGATAAACCATTTTGTCAATTTCACAAAGACTTAATAAAGCAAATCAAAAATTTAACTCTAGAATATTCCTGTCAAAACTCACAGCAAATCCAAGATTTCCGTTCTAACAAACAAGGACAAAAACTTATCACCATTGCTCCAAGGGGACATGGAAAAAGTATGTTGCTTAATTTCTTGATTATCTTGTGGAGTCTATGCTTCAATAAATCCCCATTTATAGTTTGTATCTCAGCTAATGAAGCCCTGGCTCAAGATTTCCTTCAAAAAATTAAGGATGAGATTGTTTCAAATGATCTTATTTTAGAAGATTTCGGTAATCTAAAAAAAGACAGAGGTATTTGGAACGTATCTCAAATCGAACTAAGAAACGGTAGTTCTCTAATTGCTAAAGGTATCAAATCAAAAATAAGAGGCTTAACATATAAACAATGGAGACCTACTCTAATAGTTTTAGATGATATTGAAGATGATAGACAATCTAAGTCAGAAATCTCAACTGAGGAAATAAAGTCAATATTCTTTAACACCGTATTAAGTTCAGGTGATTCTTATACTGATTTTGTTTATTTAGGGACAATCATCAGTGAGAATACGCTTATAAACGAACTCT
Source organism: Candidatus Contubernalis alkalaceticus (assembly GCF_022558445.1). Taxonomy (NCBI): domain Bacteria; kingdom Bacillati; phylum Bacillota; class Dethiobacteria; order Dethiobacterales; family Dethiobacteraceae; genus Candidatus Contubernalis; species Candidatus Contubernalis alkaliaceticus. The sequence goes on along the minus strand of NZ_CP054699.1, from coordinate 2,345,176 downwards.
ACAAATCAGCTACAGGTTGGAATAAGTTATTTTACCAGGCAGTAATCAATTTCTCAGATTCCCCTTTGTGGGAACATTGGCAAAAAATATATACTGACCTATCAAACATAAATTGTGTAGACGATGCAGATAGATTCTTCAACAAGCACAAACAAGAGATGCTTAAAGATACAAGCGTTCTATGGGAAGAGAAGAATGATTACTATTCCTTGATGAAGCAACGAATAGATTCAGGGGAAACAGCATTTTGGGCAGAACAAATGAATAATCCAAGAAGTAGTTCTGACTACATATTCCAATCCTTAACATATTGGACAGAACTCCCCAAACTTGAAGAACTAGACATATGTATGTTCGTTGACCCCGCAATGGGTAAAAAAGGTGGAGATTATTCAGCTATCACTATCTTAGGAAAGCATACTTCAACTAACTATAAATACATCATAGAAGGTTTGCTCTATAGAATCAAACCTGACAAATTATTAAACGAAATAGTTAATCTCTGTAAAAAATATCCAATTAATAAATTAGGCTTCGAGAGTGTCAACTTCCAAGAATATTTACTAGATGACTTAAAGAAAAGATTAAGTAAAGAAGAACTCTACCATGTTCTTCCTAAATCTGTTAAACCTAGATCAAACAAACATAATAGAATAATGAACCTAGAACCATTCATCTCCAGGGGTGAGATATTATTCAACAATTCAAACATCCTCTACAACAATCAAGTAAAAGACTATCACAAAAAAGTTAAGAATGATGATGCAGCTGATTCACTCCAAGGATGTTTTGAACTAATACAAAAAATAAAGAAACCTAAAAAAATCTATGACAAGCCTCAAGGCTGGTAGATTAGAAAGAAGGTGAGAGCAAATAGAAATTCAATTTGATACAACTCGACATCACAAATACGATGATTATTTAAATTTGTTTAAAAATAAACCAGAAGAAGTATTCCTTCATAGAATCCCAGGTTTTAATCAGTCAGACGTTTATTTAGCATTAGCAATTCCGAGAGAGCTACCTCTCCTATATTCTGACTTATCATTTAGAAACAATATCAATGCCACAGTCAATAACACTGATGCAAATACAGCTCTAGACAGACTAATCAACGAGAATAGTCTTGACTCTTTACTGTCAGAGGCAAGCATAGATACAGCTATCAAAGGCGGTGTGGTATTCAAAAACTATCTTGACAATGGTAAATCAAAAATAACCTATATTCAACCAGACTTCTATTTCCCTGAATTTAGTAAATTCGATAAAAGGAAAATAGTTAAAGAGACTATAGCTTATACATTTGATGATGGTAAAGGGGAATTCCTCTATCGTGAGATATATGAACCTGATGCAAATAGTCAGTATTGGTGCATAACCAAAATCAATAATTGGTATAACGGTAGAATCGGAAAACAAATATCCTCAGAAGAAATTAACATTAAACTAACCGAATCTCCATTGACCTACATACCCTATTTCCGCTCAGGTGGTGAGTTTTGGGGTTACAGTATATATGACGGTTTAGAACCTCTGTTTGATGAACTAAATCATCGGTGTAGTCAAATCTCCAAAATACTCGATAAACACTCTGACCCTAATATGTATGGAGACCCATCATTCTTAGATGAAAAAAATAATATAGCTTCAGGAGGAAAATTTTTTCCTGTAGAAACCGGAGAGGAAAAGCCAGGTTATTTAACCTGGAAATCTGAACTTGAATCCAATTTCAAGTTTATTGAGGAAGTCCTGTTTAAAATCTTATATATGGTATCTCCATTAAAACCTTCTCTTTATGGACTAGATAAGGTAGGCTCAGGAACATCAGGCAGAGTCCAAAAACTCAAAGCATTCAGGACTGAGTGTATGGTTGAGCGTAGTTTACTCTATTGGAAGCAATCTCTCAAAAAAATATTATATTTATCACAGCAATTAGAAATTATCTCAGGTAATCAAAAATATAAACCTGAAATACCTAACATTGAGATTTACGTTAGTTTGCCTAGAGATTCCTATGAACAAGCACAAGAAGAGCAATTAAAGACTGTATCTGGTTTAACTTCTGTAAAATCTGCTATTGCTAGAATCAATCCTCATTACACATCTGCTGAAGTAGAAAATGAATTCCTAGAAATCATAAATGAGGAAAACGAAAAATCTCTTCAAATGTTTTTAGGTGATAGAGGTGGAGTTGGTGAGTAATGAATCTAAACGATTTAGATAAATCAGCTAATAAATTAATTAATCTCTATAAATCTACTTATAGATATATTTTGTCTGAAATCCAGCGTAAGATTGATTTAGGACTCTCTGACAGGCATCAAAGGACAATGTTAAAAGAAATTCAATCTGAGTTAAAAAAACTAGATGAAGAAGCCTTCAAATGGAGTCACAATGTATTACCTGAATATTACAAATTAGGTATCTCTACAACTGATATAGATGTTGCCCTATTGAGTGACATTTCTTTGTTAGGAGATAGCATTAATCTTAATATTCTACATAGAAAAGCAATAGAAAATGCTGCTAATGATTTATATTTAGATTTAGCAAAAAATACATTCTATATGGAAGCAGAAGCTAAACGTATTATCAGAAATAATGCCTCTGAGATAATTAATAGAAGTATTATCACAGGTGAAAGTCAGAAAAAAATTAAGTCTGAATTAAGAAATCAACTCCAAAAAGATGGCATTCATTCGTTCATTGATTCATCAAATAAAAGATGGAAAATTGATAAATACACTGATATGGCAGTAAGAACTAAATCTCGTATCCTACATAATGATGGGACTTTAAATAGATTAAAGGAATATCAAATAAGATACCCTGCTAATCCTAATTTTGATTATGTTCAAATCTCATCTCATGGAGCAGAAGATTGGTGCAGAAATTTTGAGGGAACGGTTTGGAGTATCTCAGGCAGGAGTCAGGAATACCCTCCTGTTAGTTCTCTGCCAAATGGATATTCAACTTTACATCCTAATTGTAAACATGTATTTTTACCTTACATTCCTGCTTTGAGAGGAAAGGGTGATATTGTTTCTGATAGTTATATTGGAAAATCTGTAAAAGAACTAAATAAACAAGATTACCACATTAGGAAGGCATCTTAGAATGTTCAAAAACACTATGAAAACCGATAAATTACCCTCAAATTTCAACATTTAGAAATTAAGAAGGGTAATGTATAGGCAAGATAATTTGGATTGAATTTGAAGCAAATTTTAAGGTTTACTACTTGTTTTTTATTAGAAATTATATCGTGACTAAACACGTAAAAATGAAAGGAGATTTAATCAATGGAAGAAAATAAAAATCAGAACCAAAATGAAAACGAAAACGATAATGGGAATAACACGAATGACGATTCGCAAAATACGGGTAATACCATTCCCTATTCCAGATTCAAAGAGGTAAATGACAACTACAAAAATGTTAAGCAACAATTAGATGATTTGATTAAGAAGCAAAAAGAAGATGAAGAAGAATCAAAAAAGAAACAGGGTGAATATCAGCAGTTATATGAGCAGGTTAAGGCTGAATATGACCCATTAAAACAAGAACACGAACAAATTAAATCAGTATTCAACTCAATCTTAGAAACCAAATTAAAGCAAATACCCGAAGAATACCGGGAATTAATTCCCAATACCACAGAGATTGAGAAATTACAATGGATAGAGTCAGCCAATTCTAAAGGATTATTTTCTAAAGAACAAATCAAAGACTTTGGTAACAAAGGCGATAATCCTAATCACAGTTCAGAGATGACACTAGAAGATTTTAACAAATTGGGTTATAAGCAGAGACTTGAGTTAAGTATCAGCAATCCCAAATTATACGAACGATTATCTAAACTGTAAACTAACTACTTCTATTGAAGTAGTTTTTTAAATTAAATTAAACTAAAAAAAAGAAAAAGGATGGTATTTAAAAATGACTACAAATACAACACATTTAAGTAATTTGATTAATCCTCAAGTGATGGCAGATATGATTGCGGCCGAGTTGCCGAAGAAAATTAGGTTTGCTCCTCTAGCGGAGATTGATTTTACTCTCCAAGGACAACCTGGTAACACTATTACCCTGCCAAAATGGGTATATATTGGTGATGCTACCGTAGTGGGTGAGGGTGTAAACATTGACCTGACTAAACTCGAATCTGATACTGACACTGCTACCATAGTTAAAGTTGGTAAAGGTGTAGAGCTGACTGATGAATGTGTATTATCTGGATATGGCGATCCTGTTGGAAGTGCTAAAGACCAACTGTTAAAATCTATTTCTGCGGGTGTGGACAATGCCTGTCTAGCTGCTCTTGATAATGCCGTGTTTACTTACACTGTCGATGAAGAAGATGAAAGTTGGGAAGATGCGATTTATGCTGCTGCCGATTTATTCGATGATGAAGATGATGAGGTTAAAGTATTGTTCGTTAATACTAAAATGAAGTCTATGATTAGAAGAAGTTTAGAGTTCACGAAGCTAAAAAATATGGATTCTACTCCATTAATGGATGGCGTGTTCGGAGAAATTGGCGGTTGCCAGGTCGTGGCAAGTAAAAAAATTGCTTTAGATGCGGATACTAACACATATACGTGCTACATCGTGAAATTGGACGCACTCTCCATATTCCTCAAAAGGAATGTTATGGTCGAAAAAGAAAGAGACATTGTAGCAAAATTAACTGTCATAACCGCAGATCAGCATTTTGTTGCTCATTTAAAAGATGATAGTAAAGTCGTTAAAGTTATCGTTCCTGCGATTGATGCCGGTGCTGGAGAAGGCGAAGGAGAAGGTGAAGGAGAGGCAGTAGGTGAGGGTGAAGGAGAAGGCGTTTAGTCTTTGATTTTTTGATTTAGAATCTAAGTAGGGGGAGATTAACCTCTCCCTCTATTTTTATAAAGTAGGTGATAAAATGTTAGAGCAAAATCTAGAAAAATTTAATTATTGCGGAATTTTAAATTATCACGATTTGGGATTTAAAGGACAAAATATAAAAGTAGCAATTTTGGAGGATGAAGCAGATCCAGAAGATCATGCCAAAAAAGTAGAAAATCTGCTTTGGCAGATTGCTCCTGAAGCAGAAATACACTTTAGGAATCACGTTTTTTACAACTATAATGTCGATACGGGAGAAATCCCTCAAGAGTCATTGAATAACATAACTGACTATTATCAATCTTTGGTAAATGAAGGTTTTGATATGTTAGTTTTGAGTGAGAAAAAAAAAGTCAACCCCGACTTTGAAGATATTTTAATAGATACTGTCATTGAGAATGGCCTATATTTTACTGTATCTGCCGGAAACGATAACTCAACAATTCCTCCTGATGAATTGGCTGGCTTATCATCTACAATTTCTGTGGGTGCAGTTTTTACTCCTAGTGGTGTGATTACTAAATTTGGGTATTCTAATGATGGTGAATTGTTAGATGTATATGGTTTTGCTAACCTGCTGCTCACTGACGGATTTGTTAAAGATTATAATGCTGGTGGTGGAGTTTATTTCTCAGGAACAAGTTGTGCTAATCCATTTTTTGCTGGATTGTTGATTCTTTATCTGAATTACTGTGATGAAAACAATATAGATAGACCTACATACCCCGAATTAAGAGATTTAATTAATGCGAATGGGGAAGAAATTGATGAATATGCGAAATTATTTATACTACCAGAAATTGAAGAGGTGGTGATACCTATTAGTATTCAAAAGGCAAATGAATATTTTGAGAATAGATTGTTTAGTGATAGTTGGGATAATTCAACTACTACAAAAAAAGAAAAAGCACTAAAAACAGCAGAACAAATTATCATAAATCAATTTGACCTGAGAGAAGATGTTTTAGAATCTGATGCTTATGACCATGCAGTATATGAACAAGCAATACATTTGTTAAACTTTGGCAGAGACAGATACCAATTACAACAAGAAGGGGTAACTAACTATAAAGTTGATGATATATCTATCACTATGAGTAATAGTTTAATCTCTCCCGTTGTTAAAGGTATCCTTAAACCCTACATTTATAAAAATGTTGGGAGAGTGGTTTAATTGATTAATGATTTTTTGAATGAAGATTGTGAAATCATTCCTACTGCCAGAGATTCTTATGGCAAATATATAGAATCTACTCCAATCCCCACGAAATGTAGAGCCAAAGAGGATATTAAACAGGTTAAAAATAAAGCTGGAATTGAGAAGGTTTCAGAAATTGAGTTTTGGTTTAATCCTGATTTAGATATTGAACTTGATTATCTAATTAATCATAAATCTAAAAAACATACCATCATTAATATTAAATCAAAAAAAGATTTGAATGGTGATGTGATATATAAGGTGGTGTTTGTTTAGTGGATTTAACACTAGAGCAATTCATTGGGAAGTTATCTCAAATATCAGATGATGGTGTAAAAAAAGCACAAGAAGGAATTAATGAATGTGCTGAGGATTTATTGAATGAATCAGAAAAATTAACTCCTTTACTTGAAGGTGGATTAATGGAGTCAGGAAGTGTTGACCCTGCTACAACTCTTAGCGGAGAAATCAAGGCAAGGGTAGGATATTCAAAGGAGTATGCTCTTAGACTCCATGAAGATGTATATAAGCCTGGCCCGTTGACCAGCAAGAAACCAGGAGCAGGAAGAAAGTATCTTGAAAGAGCAACAAAAGCAAATACAGATAATTATGCAAATTACATAATGAAGAAATTAGAGGAGGTGTTTTAAATCACAAAAATACCGATTGGAATGGCTGATATATATGTTGGCGGTGAGGATGTCGGCTTGATTGGAGATGGATGTATTTTCTCCGTTGAGCAACAATATCAAGATGTTGATTTGTTCACTATACCACATTTTGATAAAGTATTAGTTGGTTGGAATGTTAGATTAAAAGTAGTTGTCAATCAAGAAAATTATTCAAAACTAAAATTAGCTCTACCGATGTTAAAACATGTTGAGCAAGGTATGGATAATTGGTTAACGGATGAACAATTATTCAAAAGAGGTAGGAATTTTGCGAAAACTATACATGTTAGGCCGCAAGACGCTGATAGTTTAAAATATGATGTTTTAATTTACAGGGGATTCCCTGTCTCTTCCTATGAGAGAAAATACGGAAAAGAAATTTCAAAGTATGAGGTTGAATTTATTGCTTTAGCAAAAGGTTTAGAGACCGATATTTCTAATTATTTTAGGATTGGGTTAGAGCCTATTGGTTCTATTGATGGTGGTAGCTATGTTGAATATAATGGAGAACTTTACCAAAAATTAACAGGTGAAAATAGTAGAGTTATAGAAACTGAGTTTGATGGTGAAGGTGTGTGGAGTGATGCTACAAGTAGACCTTTAAAGGCAGAATTAGAGGGTGGAGTTTGGACAAATGAGTTAAGAGAATTAGATGAAACTGCCTATTGGACAAGATCTGTTGCCGGTGCTGATGGTTGGTATGTTTCAACTACAGGTAGTTTTTCTAACGATGTGAAGTCAACTGTTTATTCTATCAGGAAATCTCTTTCGTTGCCTGGTGTATTAGGTATTATTAGTGGCGATGGAACGGAAGAAAATCCATTTGTTGTAGGGTAGGTGAAAAATAATGGAAGAAATTAGAATTCCTATTGGATTATGTAAATTAATATATGGCACACAAACATTAAACAATCTAGCGGATAGAGCAGTATTCCAGGCGATTCCTAAATATAAACAATTGTTTGGGGGAAAAGGGAATACTACTCAAAAATATCTGTTAGAAAAATATGATGTTTCAATGATTGTTAGTTTAACAGAGGAAAACTATGATACTTTAAAACTGTCTATACCATATCTTGAAACCTATGAACAAGGTTTTTATGACAATCCTAACAATCCAAACATGGAAGGTAAACCTTTAATCATTCATCCATCAGAAGCAGGAGAAACCAAAGAATACGACATTGTGATTTTGGATGCTATATTAAATCCTGAGAAACCTTTTGTCAGGACATACGACAAAAGAGTTGACAAAATCAATGTTCATTTTTTGGGTAGACCTGTTATGAGAAATGACAAATTGTCTTACTTTTTCATTGGCGATTGGGATAGTTCGGGGGTGTTGGATATAGATGATTGATGATATTACACAAAAAATAGAATCTGAAATAGCTGAATTAACAGAGAACGTTAATTTGTTTAAGAACTACTATCCAGATGATCCTGACACAATAGTATCAGTTATTGCTTCAGGTGGCTTTCCTCCTGATAGATATGATGTTACAAGAGAGCCAACGATTGAGATTAAAATTAGAGCTTCAGATTACAATGAAGGTATGAGTCTAGGAAATCAAATATACGACTTGTTTCATTCGAGAGAGAACTACCAATTAGGTAGTTTTTTTATTTTAAGTAGTTATGCTTATTCAGATTTATCCTATCTATATTCTGACAAACAGAATAGAGATGAGTTTAGCCTAGAGTTAGCATTTTTAGTAAAAAGAGTTTAATTTAAACGTTTAGATTAAAACAAATAAAAAATTAAGTAAAGGAAGGTGTTATACATGAGTGAAGAAATTAGAATACCTATCGGTTTAGCCGATATAACTATTGGAAGCGGAAGTGGTGAGACTCCACTAGAAGTTGAAGTTCAGGGGGATGCTGCGGTGTTAACTGTTGAGCCGATGACTGAGGCTGTTGATTTGTATACTATGCCACATTTTGACCAATTATTAGTTGGTTGGAATGTCCAATTAAAGATTGTTTTAGAGAGCGAATCTTACGAGCAAATAGAGGCTGCTTTACCATTCATCAACAAATATTCCGCTGGTTCAGATAATTGGCTTGAGGATGGAAAGTTATTCCAACGAGCAAGGGATAAAGCGTTAGAAATCACAGTTCATCCAGCAGATTTACCTGCTGATAATAAAACTTACGATGTTACTATATTTAAAGCAATTGCTACTGGAACCTATGAAAGAAAATATGGTAAAGAGGTATCCAAATACGAAATCACATTCCAAGCATTAGCTAAAACTTTAGACTATACAGAAGCAGGAAACTTCTTCCAAATTGGTGGATATTAAAGATTGGACACATTAATTAACTTTTCAGGCGGTGTAGATTCAACCTATACCGCTTTTGAGTTTTTGAGAAATAATCCTGAAGATAAATTGTTACTGCATCATATTAACTTAATTTCTCCTGAAGCGGTTAGGAGACATAAAAAGGAGTCAATTGCAGTTAACAATATTCTTAATTGGTTCAAACAAAACAAATTAAATAATTTTGAATATTTAGAAACTACATTCGATTATAAAAGTTTTGGATATACAATCAAAGATGTTGTTATCGTTATGTTTATCACTGGTGTAATGTTAAAAAATCCTAAACGCAATAATATCAAAAAAATCATTATGCCAAATAACAAAAATGATTTTAGCAGAAAAGACTATGAAAATATGGAGTTGACTAGATTCAAAGTATTTAAAGATATGGTTGATAGGGATATTGAGTTTATTTTTCCTATTAAGGAGATCTCAAAATTTGAGATCACTCAATCATTACCTAAAGATTTATTCGATTTAACCTGGTATTGCCGGAGACCATTAAGAAACGGTAAACCATGCGGAAAATGCGGAACTTGTGAAGAAGTAAATACCAAAATATAACAACCACAAAGGAGGATATTCTACAAATTGAAGAATACCAAAAAAATTAAAATACAAGATAAAAATTATGAAATCACAAAACTTTCTATTGGTCAATTCGCCAGCTTGATGCTGTCGGTGGACAATCTACCAGCAAAATTTCAGAAAGTATTTACATTTGATGAATTAGCAAATCTAACCAATGAAGCAATGTTGACAAAGATTCCTAAATTAATTGCTGAGATGCAGGATGATATTTTTAGTTTGGTCAGTGTTGCTAGTGGAATCGAAAAAGAAGAAATTGAATCAGCAGATTTTGAAGAGTTTGTTGATTTAATTACTATAATTTTAGAACTAAATAATTTCCAGGCGGTGTTCAATAAACTAAAAAACTTGGGGAAGGTTCTCCAAAGTCAGAAGTAGCAATTGATGATGGAGAGCCAATTTCGCTTGAAGAAAGAATACAAAAAATACTTTTTAATGTAGTTGACAGTTTGGCTTCAGAATATGGTTGGACAAAGGATTATATCTTATATGAGATTTACATAGATGAAGTATTTTTCATTCTAGAAAACATCAAGAAAAGAAAAAATCAGGAATTTCTAATGCAAATTCAAATTAATTCCTTCCCGCATATGGAGGAAAAATCAAGAAAAGAAATCTTAGAAATTTTTAAAGAAGAAAACAAAAAATCAACAATAAATATTAATCAAAAAACTGATTTTAGTGCTTTGGATAAGGCTAAAATGCAGTTTAACTCTAAAAATTGAGGTATCTAACGATGCCTCTTTTTTATTTAAGGTGGTGAGAAAAAATAAGTAAACAATATAATGTTGTTACCAATTTAATAGCAAAAACTACTGATTTTGTTAAGGGTATTAATGATGCAAAAAATACTTCTGAGAGTTTTTTAAAAGGTTTTCAGGAGAAAACTCAGCAAATTGGAACGTCAATGGTTAATGCCGGAACCACAATGAGCAAATATATAACTGCTCCTTTAGCTTTAGTTGGCGGTGCTGCCCTCAAAATGTCGGCTGACTTTGAGAAGGGTTTGGCTAATGTTGATACTCTTCTTGGTGGAAACGCAAAAAGAATAGATGAGTTTAAAACTGGTATCCAGGATTTGGCTATGGTTACAGGAAAGTCAACGTCTGATTTGACCGATGGTATGTATCAGGTTGTAAGTGCTTTTGGCGATACCGCTGAATCAATTAACATATTAGAAACAGCAGCCAAAGCAGGAGCAGCAGGACTTTCCTCGACGGAATCTAGTATTAATTTGTTGAGTGCTGTTATAAAGGGTTACAATCTTGATGTAAAAGAAGCTGAACAAGTATCTGATTATGCCTTCAAGACTGTTGCATTAGGCCAGACAACATTCGATGAATTAGCATCATCCATGGGAAAAGTTATTCCTTTAGCAGCAAGCATGAATTTAGGACAGGAAGAATTATGGGGAACGATGGCTACTCTAACAGGTGTCACTGGCTCAACTGCTGAGGTCACTACTCAACTAAGAGCAGTTCTTCAAGGGTTGATGAAGCCTTCTGGCGATATGCAGAAAGCACTTAAAGCAATCGGTTTTGAGTCTGGCACTGCTGCTATTGAGACATTAGGCTTAGAGGGTGTTTTGAAAGCACTAGAAGAAACCACAGGCGGTAACTCGGAGGAATTAGCAGGATTGTGGGGACAGATTGAAGCTGGTACTGCTGTATTAGCTCTAACAGGTGGACAGGCTGAAACATGGTCTGAAAAGATAGGTGAGATGGGCGATGTTGCCGGAGAGACAGCTAATGCCTTTGAAATCCAATCTCAAACTATGGCTTTCCAGTGGGAGCAGATGAAACAAGCAGGAGTTGTAGTTCTCCAAGAGATAGGTGACGCTGTTAAGGAATTAGTTATGCCGATAGCACAGGAATTGATTCCTAGAGTCCAAAAAGTCGTTGAGTGGTTTAGAAACCTTGATTCCGGAACTAAAACAATGATTGTCACTATTGCTGGATTGTTGGCTGCAATTGGGCCAATATTAGTTGTTTTGGGGACATTAATTACCTCAATCGGCACTGTTGCCGGTGCTTTGTCAGGGATAGCGTTAGGCCCGATAGCTTTAGTTGTAGGTGCTATTATAGGGTTAATTGCGATATTTAAACACTTGTGGGAAACGAACGAGGGTTTTAGAGATACTGTCTTAGAAATATGGGAAAATCTCAAACAATCAGGTATTAATATATTTGAGACATTAAAGGAAACTTTAACATCTGTTTTTGAATCTATCAAACAAACAATAGAATTTGTTTTAGATGGTATAGCTGTTTTTTGGGATAACTGGGGAGAGACTATTTTAGGTGTAGCAACTGTGATTTGGAATCAGATTGAACTAGCTATTACCACAGCCATTGAGTTAATCTCTTCAATTATCAATATTGTTTTAGCTTTAATTCGGGGAGACTGGGAAGAAGTTTGGGAAAATATTAAAGAAATTGGATTGACGATTTGGAACTTTATTTCTCAGACAGTTCAGAATATTTTTGAAGCTTTAGCAATTTTCCTTTCTGGTATTTGGACAAACATAAAAAATAAAGCAGAAGAAATATGGACAAATCTCAAAAACAGCTTAGAGGAAAGAGCCAGGAGTATGGCTGAGAGTGTTTCTAATAGGATTACAAATTTGAGAGAGACATTGTCAAATTTATGGGGTAATATGCTTGCCAAAGTAAGAGAAATTTGGGAAAATATTAGGTCAAATGCTGTATCTAAAGCATTAGAATTGTATAACAATGTAAAAACCAGGCTAGAACAACTCTGGAATTGGATAAAAGGTATTCCCTCACAAGCTTCAACCTGGGGAAGAGATATATTTGAATCTTTAAGAAGTGCAGCAGTTCAAAAGGCATCTGAGACTTATACCAATGTTAAATCTAAGTTTGATGAGATATGGACTTATTTTAAAAACTTACCTTCACAGGCTAGACAGTGGGGTAGAGATATCATTGATGGTCTTAGGAATGGTATACTTAGTTTGGCTGGCTCTGTAGGAAGTTCGGTAACTAACTTTATCAAAACCAACATTACTGACCGGATTAAAAACGCATTAAAACTTTCATCTCCATCAAAGGTAATGTTTGAGTTTGGGGAGTTTGTTTCTATCGGTCTAAGTCAAGGTATTTCAGCAAAAGCCAAAGACGTTATGGATGCTGTATCTAATATGACCGATAAAGCAATCAATATTGGAAACGTGATGCCTGATTTAAACTATGCTGTTGCTGGCGTTGGTTTTGTTGATGATTTTAAAGAGGAATCTGATGGAGTTAGTTTAAGGATTGATAAATTAATAAACATTGAAGGCAATGTTGATAAGAGCGTTATTCCTGATATTGAGAAAATAGCAAAAGAGACAGTTTCCAGAATTAATAAAACATTTAAAATGAGCGGATACAAAAGGAGAGTTTAGATACTCTCCTTTTTAAATTAAAGGAGGAAAAATATTGGACAATACAAATTTTATATTTAATGGGATTGCCAGTGAGGAATACGGTTTGAGTATAGTCAAACTAGAATCTGGCTTTTATCCCTCACCATATATCTCAGGACAACAAATTATAGAAGATAGTGTTCCTTCAAAACATTTAAATTATTTTTATGGCACTAAGAAAGAACCATTAATTTTTGATGTTACTTTTTCTTTGGATGAAGAGTTTACTCCAGAAAAAAAATATGAGATTGCTAAATGGCTTATTCATGAAGATTATAAACCATTTCAAACTTTGGACGATTTAGAAAAAATATATTATGTGATAGCCATAAATCAATCAGATTTTTACAGTGCTGGTAATGGCCAAGGATATTTTACCTTAACCTTTCAAACTGATGCTCCTTGGGCTTGGAGTCCTGTATTTGAGGAAGAGTTTGATTTTAGCGAAATTGATAGTTCAAATAAAGTATATTTTGCGGATACTGAAGTTGACCTTAATCATGAGTTAGATTTGGACACTGAATTCGATGAGGAAAATGATGCGGTTGAGTTTTTTGATACGATTTTTGATACAGAATCTTTTGCTTTAATGGAACTAGAAAATAAATCGAATATATCAAAACAATATTATCCTGAAATACAGATTGAAGCAAAAGAAACAGAGATTGAATTAATTAACTTAACCAATGAAGATCAATTGTTTAAATTTGAAGCTATAGAGGTTGATGAAAATATTTATGTCGATAATGAAAATCAAAAAATAATTTCAGACAAAGAATCAGTCCTAAGTAGATTAGGCAATTTTAACAAAGGTTGGTTAGAATTAGTTCCAGGTGTTAATCAAATTAAAGTTAACAAAAAATGTAAAGTAAAAATAAGATATCAATTTCCGATTTTTGTTTAAGGGGAGGTGTTATAAATTTTAATAGATAATATATCAAAAAAGAATATAAAGTATAGACTAATTCTCTGCCATCCAAATGAGAAAGAACTAGCAGTTTTGAGTGAAGCCCAGGACATAATATACGCTCCAAAATTTCCGACAACTGATGAGTTGTCTTTTTTTATTCCTCTACATCTAGAACGAGGGAATATAAATGAGAACTTTGATTATGTCCAGGGAGATTATTTAATTAAATTAATCACTACAGGAATTAACAACGACATAATTAGCACTAAATTTTTTATCATTGTTGAAGCTAATCCTGATTCATCCAATAATATCCAAAAAAAACAAGTCATTTGTTTGAGTAGAGAATATGAGTTAAACAAAAAATGTATCTTGGAATATGAGTATCCATCAAGAAAACTTTTTAGTCTAGTGAATGAATTAGATACTCAAGGTTTTCCGGTAGGTGTGATGAATTATATTACAACTCTAACGAGTTGGAGTTTAGATGTTGATAGTTTTTCTGCTAGACCAGATTTAATTAATAAAATCAGAAATATTGAGGTCAAAGAAACTAATATATTTGAGTTTTTAATTGAAGAAATACAAACTAATTTTGGTTGTGTATTTCTTTTTGATACAGAACAGAAAAAAATAATTTTAAGAAGTATTGAGGAGATAGGAGTAAATAGAGGCTTATATTTGTCGGAAAAAAACTATATCAAAGCAATAAATAAACAGATAAATCATGATGAGATAATAACTAGATTGTATTGCTTTGGTAAGGATAATATAAATTTTTGTAATGTAAATATTACAGGTGAGCCATATATTGAAGATTTTTCTTTTTATAAAACTACTGAATTTATGAGTCAAGATTTGATTGATGCCTTAAACAATTATGATGTTTTGTTAGAAACTGAATTTGAGATATTCACCACAAAAAAAAATGAACTTGGAATTCATTTATCAACAAAAGATAATTTAGAAAATGATTTGGTAGATAAAATTAATGAATTACACGAAATTCAAGATGATATAAACGATAGAATTGCGTCAAATGAAAGCTACAGTGACTTGAATATTGATTTGGCAGCGAAAGAAATTGAGGTATTAACTATTCAATCGGAAATAAATCATTCGACATTTGAGGAAACACAAAATACAGCTTCAGGATTAGAAGTTAAAGAAATGCTCCAAAAGCATCCTGAGTTTGATTATGAGGGAATTTCCCCGATTGATAATAATATAAATGAAAAAATAATAGAAATATTAAATGTTAGAAATTATTTAAAAAAGGAAAATCATTTTACACCGGAGCAATTAGCTGAATTAGATTATTTCGTACGAGAAGAGGTTTGGCAAGATTCTTCCATAGAAAATGCTGAAGATTTATTTAATGAAGGAAAAATTAAACTCCAAAAATTAAGTCAACCTAAGATTCAATTTAGCATTGATTCGATTGACTTCTTACAAATATTAGAAAAAAATCTAGATAAAAGTAAATTGATTTTGGGTGATTTAATTAATATATGCTTTAAGAAATTTGGAATTGATATTAAAGTCAGATTGGTTGGATATATCCACGATTATGATAACAAAAAATTAACTTTAGAATTTTCTAATAAAGATAGTTTAGATGATCCATATAATTATTTTGTTGATTTACAAAAAAACGCAATTAAAACCTCAAAAACTGTTGATGTGAGTAAACATCAATGGGATAAATCTGAGGAAAACGAATCTCTAATCAACAATTTAATTAATAACAATCTAAATACCGCAACTCAAAAAGTGTTGGCAGGTTCTAATCAAGATGTTCAGATTGATAGACAGGGTATATGGTTAACCAAGAGATTAAATGAGATTATTGAGCCTGAGCAAATGAGAATAATCAACAATATGATTGTTTTGTCTGATGATTATTTCCAGACAGCTAAAACTGCTATCAGTCCTGCTGGTGTGAATTCACAAGTGGTCTATGGAAAGATGATAGTTGGAGAGCAGGGTATATTTGAGGGTATTGATATTTTAGATGGTGAAGAAGTAGGTATCAATATTGGCAAATATTTAGATGGTGAAGAGGATAAATACGGAATTAGGATTGTTGGGCAAAATGGCGTTCAGACTCTCCTTGACAGAGAAAATAACATATTGATTAAAGATGCCGACAACAATTACAAGTTTTGGGTAGATGCGGAAGGTAATATTTGCTTTAGAGGCGTTTTGATTCAATCTCCATCGGAAGATACTTTTCCACTCCCTGTATTCAGGGGAAACTTTAGTGTATCGGCTGAATATTTTAGAGGCGATGTTGTTACTTTTAATGGTTCAACATGGCTATATATGAATGATGATAGCTCAACCGGCAATCATCCGGCTGAGAATGTATATTGGACAACGTATGCATCCCGTGGCAATGATGGGAATGATGGAGAAGATGGAAATGATGGCTTAGATGGGAATGACGGACAAGACGGACAAGACGGAAGTCCAGGAGATTCTGTCTATGTAGAGTTCTCTATAGATGGAGAAACGAATTGGCACTTTCCATATGTAGAAGGCGATTTATACATGAGGACTAAAATTGGAATTTCTGGTTCTTGGACTGATGCTATTCGCATTGTCGGGGAAGATGGAGCAGATGGCTTAGATGGTCAAGATGGCAATGATGGAGCAGATGGAGAAAAGGGCGATACTGGGCCTGGTTTGGTATTTAGAGGAGATTTTGAGGAAAGTGAGATTTATGTTTTTACTGAACATAGGAGAGATGTAGTCAGATATAATGATACTTATTATTTATTTAATGTAGAAACTGACGAAAACGGAACTACTATTTCAAGTTGGGTTATTGCTCAATGGATTAATTTTGGTGCTACTTTTTCTAGTGTAGCTACTAAACTTTTGCTTGCTGAAGATGCTAATATCTTAAAAACACTTGTTATGGGTTATGATTCAGCATCAAGCAGAGGAATTATTCGTTCTGCTGGTAAAAGTGACTACGGGGAAGGTGCTGGTTTTTGGTTAGGGCAGCACGATGCGCAGAAAGCTAAATTTGATATCGGTGATGAAAATAATTATATTCGGTGGGATGGAGAGATTTTAAATATAAAAGGCTTGCTAGAATCCATCTCTGGAACGTTTGAAACAATGGAAGCAGGAGAAGGTTTCCACAAAATAACAATCGGTAAAGAACATCCGGTATTCGGGACTCCTTATATTCTAATGAAAACAGACAATTATGCATCTTACTTCGATGGTATTCGTTGGAGGTTTTTATGGAAGGCTGGTACGGAAGATGAAAGAGTAATCGGTAATTTTAGTCCCAGTTATAATGAGGTAACAGGAGCAAAAACAATTGCTCTCGGTGCTAGTGATTGCAATATGGATTTTTTAGGCTATGCAAATACTGGGAATGTTTACCATAGAACAAAAAGAATAACCGGCACTTGTGAGTCAAATGGAGAAGCAAGGTTTGATCATGGTATCACAAATGGCTTAAATAAAATACTATCCGTAAATGTATTTGTCAAAGTGAATAGTGAAGAAATGATACCAATGAATCCTTACTCTATTGGTGATGATGATATTTTTGCTTCCGGCGGCAGTAATGGACTCCCGTTTAGAGCATTTTTGACGTATAGTGAGGATGAACACAATTGGTAGATATCTCCCTGTCACATATTTGGCAGGGAGATATTTTTTTTCTTTAAATTTGTTGAGTTAAGATACTAGGTTTAGTTATGGGTTTGGCTATAGGTGAGGTTAGGGTGCGGAGGATATGGTGTACAAGTTAAAGTGGTGATTTTTTGGGAGCTGGGGAGCCGGTATAGGAGGTTGGAGGAACGACAACTACGACAGGGAGAGTGTTTTATATTAAACATATGTTCGGAAAAGGAGTTTTACGAACAGTTATCGAACAGATTAGAAAAAAACTTGTAAATCTTTCCTGTGTATATTATAATAAAACATAAGTCATACTAAGTTTATAGGAGGAATGATATAAATGAGAGCAGTGGCTTATTGTAGAGTTTCAACGGATACGGATGACCAAAAAAATAGTTTAACCAATCAGATTCAGCATTACAGCAAACTTTTTCAGCAGAAAGGTTTCAATCCCCCAAAGTTAGGAATGTTCTTTAAAAAGGAGGGGAGGAAAGAAATAAAAAATCTATTAGATAACGGTATTTTTGCTGATGAAGGGATTAGCGGAACTAAATTAAAAAACAGAAAAGCCTTTGAATATCTAATGGATTGTGCAAAAAAGAAAGAGTTTGATGTTATTTTTGTTAAGGATGTTCGACGTTGGGGAAGGAGTGTTGAAGATGGAGTTAAAGCTTTAAAAGACTTGAAGGAATTAGGTATTAACGTATTTTTTGAGGAAGGTAATTTAAACTATCGAGACCAGGAATTTTTTGTAAATATGTTTTTAAATTTAGCACAAGAAGAATCGAGACAAAAAAGCGAATCTATACAATGGGGAATTAGAAAAGCACAAGAAGTAGGGAAATGGAACTCTCAGCCTCCATTTGGATATGATATTATTGATGGGTATTTACAAAAAAATGAATCTGAAATTAAGATAGTTAAAAAAATATATGATTTATATGTTAATGAAAATTTTGGAACTAGTAAAATTTGCAGAATCTTGAATAAAGAAAACATCCCGACAAAAAACAATGTTCAATGGTCTCAAACTCAAGTATGTAAAATACTGGATAATGAGATATATACCGGAAAACAAATAACTCACACAATCAGAACCGATGACATCAACAGAAATTTAAAAGAGGTTATAAGCCCTGAAAAATGGATTATCAATCAAAAATCAGAATTAAAAATTATTGATGATGAAACATTTTTAAAGGCAAAAAAGCTAAGGCAGGAAAAAAAAGAATTAAATAAAAGAAATCAGAAATTTTCAGACAGACATTTGTTGAGCAATCTACTATATTGTGGAAACTGTAATAGTGCCATGAGAAGAAAAAAAAGAAATTCATATACCAGAAAAAAAGACGGGACAAAAGAATATAAAGATATTGGCTATTCTTGGACATGCCAAAAAAACGATATGTATGGAAAGGCCAAGTGTCCCTTTACTAATATGGTTGTGGAAGAAGATTTGATTGAGAAAATTAAGCAGCGGATTTACATTATGCAGAAGGAAAAACATATTTTAGATGATAATTTTGATAAATATATTGAGAACAATTTTACCTATGAGGATTCTGACAAAAGGCTAGAGGAAATAAATAAAGAAATTGATAAGCTACATAAAAAAGTTGATTTGAATTTTGATCTATTATCGGACAAGACTATTAAGCAGGAAGAATATAAAATTAGGAATGATATACTTCAAAATAAGTTGTCAGAATTAAAGGGAGAGAAAAATAAATTAGACCATCTGGAGCAGGAATTGGAATTAGCAAAAGTAAAATTTAGGGAATACTGCAAAAGTTTAAAAGAGGTTGATATAAATAATTTGAGTAATGCTATATTGAAACAATTAGTTGACAGAATTACAATTACCACAACTAAACAAATTGCTGATGATGTTAGTGATGGTAAATTAGAAGAGATGAATCTGAGTAGAGATTTATATTTAAGGAGATTAAATGTTTCAAGTGCGTGGAATTTAAAAGGCAAGCGGATAAGTATTGACTGGAGATTTGTGAGTGGTATAATAGAGGTATAATAATCTACCCTAATTTAAACGTATCTTTAGAAATGTTGTGGTGTGGGCTTCTGAAAGGTCTTTCTCTTACCAGCAGCTTTTTTTCTTTGAGTAAACCGGAAATGCTGTAAATTCTCGTTACCTCCAGGCTTTCTTCTAATGTCAATTCCGGTAGGATAGAAGGAAACCCTTTGGCCAGCATGGTCTTTCCAGAGCCGGGAGAACCTACCATAATTAAGTTATGACCACCGGCTGCCGCTATTTCCATGGCCCTTTTGGCATGATACTGCCCTTTCACTTGAGAATAATCAAAGGTTGATATTTCCAGCGGTTTTGGTGTTTTTGAAGTTTCCTGGCATTTAACCGTAAGAGATTCTCTGTTCTCTCTTAAGAGACTCACCAGCTCCTGCAGGCTGCCGGCGGCCAGAACCTCAATTTTATTAGTCAGTGCTGCTTCCTGGGAATTTTCCCGGGGCACCAACAATCTATTTCCATCCTCTTCAATAATCCCCAGGGCAATAGGAAGAACCCCTTTTACTGGTTTAACCCGACCATCCAGAGAAAGTTCTCCGATTACAACCAGGTCCTCTAGTTCTTTGCTTTCCATCTGATGGGTGGCGGCTAAAATTCCTAAAGCTATGGGAAGATCGAAAAGGGGAGCCTCTTTTCTTATGTCTGCCGGAGCCAAATTTACGGTTATTCTACGGTTAGGAAATTCAAAGCCGCTATTTTTAATGGCAGCCCTTACCCTTTCCCGGGACTCTTTTACGGTAGAATGTGCAAATCCTACCAGTTCAAAAGCCGGAAGGCCGTTGGAGATATCCACCTCTACCTCCACAGGAAAGCTGTCTATTCCTAATATTGTCCTGCTCTTGACTTTTGAAAGCATATTTATATTTCACCCCACTTCTTTTGTGCTAACTGCAGTGCCATTGCTACCGCTTTAGTCGGTTGGTCTGTCTCCTGTATGATTTTCTCTCCATGAGAATTCTTAATGTTCCAAGTTTTTAAACCTATCACCGGGATTCCAGCCTTCAATGCTAAGCCAATTTCCGAAAGAGTGCCATAACCACCGCAGACGGCAATTACTGCGTGGGAAGACCTGGCAATCACTGCATTTCGAGCATCATTTAAGCCTGTTACAATGGAATAGGTTAAGTAAGGGTTCTGATCTTCCCGGTCAGTGCCCGGTAGAATCCCTATAACCGTTCCACCCCAAAGGCTGGCTCCCCGGGAAGCCGCCTCCATCACTCCTCCCCGGCCCCCGCACAGCAGTACTGCACTTTTCCTGGCTACTTCTTTACCCACTTCCTCCGCCAACCTGTAAACCTCAGGACTGCAGGAAGCTGTTCCGATTACACCTATGTAATACACCCTAAAAACCTCCTATCTCTATACTTGAATGTTTTAAAAAAATTTTTATTAATCTAAGCTTATTTATAACAGTGGCCCCCATACCTAAATATCTAAAAATTTACTGGTTATGGCAATATATGTCTTTGCCCCATTATACCATACATATGTTTGGAGTGCAATATGAAAATAAACGTTATTCCCTAACCAAAAAAGTAGGGGTTTTTAAATTGGTTTTTAATTGGCTATTTTGTTAATTTATACATTAGTTAACAGGATTAAAAACTTTTTTATCGAATTAAATAAAACAAAGTTATCCTAAGTATTATATATAGGTGGGGCGGTTACTGTAAACGAGGTGTAATATGGGTATTGATAAAAATAAGGATTTTTACAGTTTGACCAATAACATTATTTGGGGAACGCAGTTTTGTCTGTTTTACCGCAGTAAAGAGGAACTTATTGAAATATTGGCCCCTTATTTTAATGCTGGGTTAAAGGACGATTGTATATGTTTATGGGTAATCCCTTCATTATTAACCCCCAGGGAAGCTGAAAACACATTGGCACAGGCTATTCCTGATTTTCTTCAATATGTAGGTAAAGGACAGATAAGAATTGTTCCCTATGGAACCTGGGACTTTGAACAGGGAGCAGTTTCTTTTAGTGAGGCAATTCATGAATTAAAAAATCACCTGGAGAATTGTTCTCACAAGAATTTTACCCGGGTGCAGGTGGCTGTGATTTATAATTCTGCGGGGGAGCAGCTGGAAAAAGAGAGTAAAGAGTATGATATTTTTTTTCAGGAAATTGCAAAAAAATACAAAACAAAAACTGTTTGTAGTTATGCTCTGGATCGTTTAGATGTTCTAGATATTTTATCAATAGCTTTTAAATATCCCGGGGTATTGATGAAGAGCAAGGGGATTTGGAATTTTTTTCAAAGTGATGAATTAGAAAAAGTGCAGAACCGGTTGGTGGATGAAAAAAGCTTCAGTCAAGCTATAATTGACACTATTGACGGTTTGGTTATTATTTTAGATTCCCTGGGAAACATTATCAGGTATAACCTGGCCACGGAAAGAATTATAGGTTGCCATTTAAAGGAAGTGCAGGGGAAACCTGTTTTGGATTTGTTGCTGCTGCTGTTATCGCCGGAAGATAAGCAGGAAGTTGAAGCAGCTGTTAATACATTAAGGGATGGAAAATCCTTAAAAAATGAAAACTGGTTGTTATCTAAAGAAGGGAAAAAACACCTTATTAAGTGGTCAGGTAGACATTTTTGGGACAGCGGGGGTTCTCTTAAATATATAATTTGTTCGGGTATTGACATCACTGAATGGAAGCAGGCAGAGGATGAACTGCGTAAGAGTGAAGCCTGGTTTAGAGCTTTATATGAAAAAGCAGCCATGGGAATTGGCATTTGCGATCTCGAAGGAAAATTGCTTACGGTAAACCCTGCTGTCTGTCGAATGTTGGGGTATGAGGAGGAGGAACTTAGGGGTGAATTTTTTAATAAGTTTACTCATCCAGAGGATGTTCAAAGAAACCGGGAACTTAGGCAGATGATGGTTAAGGTTGATAGTCAGGATTATTTTTGTATGGAAAAGCGTTATTATAAAAAGGATGGGCAGATGATCTGGGTACGGCTGACAGCAACTCTTGTCCGGGACCGGGAGGGCCGTCCTCAGTTTACCATAGAGATGTTAGAGGATATTACCAATAACAAGGCAACGGAGGAGGCGCTGCGGGACAGCGAACAGCGTTATCGCCTGTTGGTGGATTTATTGCCTGATGCAGTGTTTATTTTGCAGAAGAGGGAGATAGTCTATGCAAATCAGGCTGCTGCCGACCTGACCGGGGCAAAAAGCCCGGAAGAACTTCTGGAAAAAAATGCAAAAACTTTTCTTTCCCCGGATTTTTGGGAAAAAATACGGGGGGAAATAAATAACATATCTGAAGAACAAAGAGAGGCAAGCATGCTCCAGGAACAGCTCTCCCTTCCCAACGGAAGAGCAGTGGATGTGGAGGCTTTCATAAATTCCATTATGTATAAAGGTAGACCATCTAATTTACTGGTTTTGAGAAATGTTACCAAGCGTAAAAAAATGGAAGAAGAATTTTTTAAAGCCAGTAAACTTGAATCCCTGGGACTGTTAGCCGGGGGCATCGCCCATGATTTTAATAATATTTTGTCCATCATTTTAGGTAATATTTCCCTGGCCAGGTTGTACCAAGGGCAGAAAGAGAAGATGTCACAAAAGTTAAAAGAAATTGAAAAAGCTACAGTCATGGCTAAAGAGCTAACTCACCAGCTTCATACCTTTGCCAGGGGAGGAGAGCCGTTAATAACGACTGTATCTGTTGAGGAATTGGTTCATGATGCAGCCAGCTTAATTTTAAGTGGTTCTAATGTGCGATGCCAGTATTCTTTCCCTAGAAACCTTTATATGGTAGAGGTGGATCAGGGGCAGATCAAGCAGGTTATAAACAACATAATTATAAATGCTTTACAGGCCATGCCCGACGGGGGCACCATCTACATATGGGCTGAGAATGCGGTAATTGAAGGAAGGGGCCATGACAGCAGGGTTCCTTTAAAAAATGGGCCCTATGTAAGGGTCTTTATCCGGGATGAAGGGATGGGAATTCCCAAAGAGCAGCGGCAGAAAATTTTCGATCCCTTCTTTACTACCAAAGAGAAGGGAAGCGGCCTGGGGTTGGCCACTTCCTACGCTATAATTAAACGGCATGGAGGGCTTATCTCCGTAGATTCCGAAGTGGGTGTCGGTACCACCTTCTATATTTATCTTCCGGCTTCTACCCTTAAGGAGGAAGGAACGCAGGTAGAAAAAGATGATAATGATATCTCCCAACGCCGGGGTAGTGTTCTGGTGATGGATGACGAGGAGATGCTCAGGGAGGTGATAGGGGAAATGCTCTCTCTAATCGGTTATGAGGCGGTTTTTGCCCGGGATGGTGCAGAAGCGGTAGATCTGTACCAAAGTTATCTGGGTGCCGGACATATTTTTGATGCGGTGATTATAGATTTAACTATACCCGGTGGAATGGGAGGCAAGCAGACGATTCAAAAATTACTGGAAATTGATCCCAAGGTTAAGGCTATTGTTACCAGCGGTTATTATGATGACCCGGTAGTATCTAATTATAAGGAATATGGTTTTAAGGGTTTTGTCCTTAAACCTTATATTATTGAGGACCTGGCGGAAGTACTGGACCAGGTCCAAAAGTAACTAATTTGGGAGCAAAGCTACTGCCATTTAACAATGATCCTTTCTAACAGCACTACTCCTTGGTACATCACTGCTGCGGCTGCAGATAAAATGATTACGCTGGTCATAACTAAGTCCAGTCGAAATACCTGACCACCGTAAACAATTAAATAGCCCAGACCCGCCCTGGATACTAAGAATTCACCCACAATGACACCCACCCAGGAAAGGCCGACGTTTATTTTTAAGGCTGATACGATTGTTGGTACACTGGCGGGAAAGATTACCTTTTGAAATACCTGCCACTTGGCAGCACCAAAGGTTTTTAGCAGCCTTATTTTGTGGGGGTCTACCTGGGAGAACCCGGTGTAAACACCTAGAACCGTTACGACTACAGAGATCAAAAGGGCCATGGTAATAATTGCCGGGATTCCGTTTCCGATCCAGACGATTAAAATGGGGCCCAGGGCAATTTTAGGCAGGCTGTTCAATATCACCAGGTAAGGGTCCAGGACTTTTGAAATAAAGTCTGACCACCAAAGAACCATGGCCATAGCAGTTCCTATAATGGTCCCCAGGACAAATCCTACTACAGTTTCGAAAACAGTAACTGCGATGTGATAATATAATACTCCTTCACCGTGCAGCGAAGAGAGGGTCCTGATAATTCGAGAGGGTTGACTGGTAATAAAGGGGTCTATCCATCTGAAGTTGGCTGCTAACTCCCAAAGAAATATAAAGGCTGTCAATAAAAAAATTTGAGCAAATAACACCCGGGCTTTATAAATTTTTTTAGAGCGCAGATAAGCCTGGTGTTCTTTGGTTATGGACGAATGGGAAATATTACCTGACATGCATCTCCAACTCCTTCCAGATGGTGTTAAAATAATAACTGAATTCCGGGGCTTTTCGGCATTTCAATGGGGTATTCTCTTCACAGGAAAGTGTTATGGAATGTTTGCTTTTAATGCCTGCAGGCCTTTGGGTCAGGACGATTACCTTATCAGCCATACTAATGGCTTCGGCAATATCGTGGGTTACCAATATTGTAGTTTTCTTTTCTTTTTTTATAATTTGTTTCACTTCATCGGATACAACCAGTCTGGTCTGATAATCCAGGGCGGAAAAAGCTTCGTCTAAAAGAAGGATCTCCGGGTTAACGGCTAGAGTACGAATTAGAGCAACTCTTTGTCTCATGCCTCCTGAAAGCTGGCGGGGGAAACTATCCTTAAAGTTCAATAGACCGTAATTTTTCAGCAGTTTTTGGGCGAAAGCTTCAGTTTGGCTGTTTATTTTGTGCTGTACTTCTAAACCCAACAGCACGTTTTTCCATATGGTTCGCCATTCAAACAGCTGGTCGCTTTGGGGCATGTATCCTACCAAGGAACTGGGTCCTTTTACCTCTTTGTTTTTCAAAAAAACTTTTCCGTTGGTGGGCAGAATAAGGCCGGCTACGATATTGAGCAGGGTAGACTTTCCACAGCCGCTGGGGCCCACTATGCTCACAAATTCTCCCGGAAAAATTTCCAGGGAGAGGTTTTTAAGGGCAGCAATTTCACCTTCATCGCTGTGATAATTTAGAGATATATTCTTTATTTCTACCAGGGGTTCTGCCCTCATGCTTTCCTCTCCTTTCAATTATTTTACTTTTTCAATGGCTTTTTCCGCATATATATTTGAGACTAGCTTTTCAAAAGGAGCTCTTTTGTCTAATTCTCCGGCGGTTTCCATGACATCCTGCAGCCGTTCAAAGGATTCTTCGGTAAAAATGGGACTATATGCCCAGGCATCAATATCTTTGTAGCGTGTAGCTACCGCTGTCAGAATTTCTTCATTTACGTCAGGGAATGAAGGGCTGATGACCAGGGCGATTTCTTCTGGTGTGCTGTTTTCTACCCATCGCTGTCCCAGGTAGATGGCGTTGGTAAAACGCTGGATAATATCCGGATTTTCTTCTATGAAGCTTTTTCGGGCGGAAAATACTGTATAGGGTATTTCTCCGCTCTCTTCTCCTACGGAGGCAACCACGAACCCTGAACCCTCCAATTCTAAAGCGGCAGCTACCGGTTCAAACAAAGTCACAAAATCACCGGTCCCGCCGGTAAAGGCTCCAGCCATCAAGGCGAATTGTATGTTGGTTAGAACATCAACATCTTCTCCAGGGGTAATCCCTTTATTCTTAAGTACATATTCCAGGGTCATCAGGGGCATTCCCCCTTGTCGGCCCCCTATAATGGTTTTGCCTTTCACCTTATCCCAGTCAAAGTCTGGGTCTGGTTCCCGGGCTACCAGGAAGGAACCGTCCCTCTTGGTTAACTGTGCAAAGTTGACGGCATAATCCTCCTGTCCCTGGTTATAAACGTAGATAGTAGCTTCAGGCCCCATAAATCCAACATCCGCTTGACCGGAGAGCATAGCGGTCATTACCTTATCAGCCCCTTGACCTGTGGTTAATTCCAGGTTTATGCCCTCCTGTTCAAAGTATCCCTGGTTTATGGCTGCATATAATGGGGCGTAGAAAACGGAATGGGTAACTTCATTTAGTCTTACCCGGGTCAGAGATTGGTCTTGGCATCCAACCAGTACAGATGCTGCTGCCGTTAAAATCAGAAGACATAACAGTAAACTAATAATTTTTTTCATCTCTTTATTCCTCTCCTTATTTTTTTGTTTCCATATCATAGTATTATTGTGGAGACAATTTTGTTACGGGTAGTGAACTCGTTTCAGCAAGCTGAAACATCGGGGAATCAGGCGGAGACCCTACTCCACCTGATTAAATAAAAAACTAATAATATTAAGTTATAATTTTTAATATAGGAAGTTAAAATGTTTGCTATCCTGAGTCAAGCTTTGTTAGAATATAACCATAATTTAAATTCTTGAACTTTTACTAAAGGTATAACAGTTAGTTCAAATAGTGAACAAGGGGTGGAGCAGTTGAGCCGAGTAGCCGTTTTAAAGGTAGCAGACTACCAAGAAAAAAGTGTAAAGGAAGCAGTAAGTAGGGGACTTATGTTGTTGGGCTTGAGCGAAAATTTTTTTAAAGAAAAAAATGTTTTATTAAAGCCTAACTTTTTGGCACCCTCCCCAATAGAAAGGGCCGTGTGCAGCCATCCCGTAGTTATTGGTGAGACGGCAGCTTTAATTTTAGAGATGGGTGGAATAGTCAAGGTAGGAGACAGCCCCGGCTTAGGTTCCGTTTTTAAGGTGGCCGGTTCATGTGGTGCAGACCGAGTTCTAGAAAATCTGCAGGTGCCCCTGGTTTCTTTTGAGAATCCTGTGGAGGTAAAGTATCCTGAAGGCAGGCTCTGTATAAACTTTCCCTTGGCCCGGCCGGTGGTGGAGACAGATATACTGGTCAGTATTGCCCGGCTTAAGACTCACAGCCTTACCCGGTACACCGGGGCGGTAAAAAATCTTTACGGCTGCATCCCGGGAAAGGATAAAGCTGCGCTGCATTTACGTTACAATAAAATAGAGAATTTCAGCAGAATGTTGGCAGATTTGTTGGGGCTGATTAAACCAGCACTTTCCATTGTGGATGCTGTTGTTTCAATGGAGGGTCCTGGGCCCCGCTCCGGGAATCCTCGAAAAACAGGCTTTATGGTGATGAGTGAAGATGCGGTAGCGGCAGACGTTACAGCCTGCCGCCTGGTGGGGATAGATCCTGAACAGGTGCTGCATTTGAAATATGCCGGAGAAATGGGCCGTGGTTCAAATTTAATAAATCAACTGGATTTGGTGGGAGATCCCTTGAGTGAAATTAAGGTAAAGGGTTTTAAACAGGCTTCTGGTTCAATTACGTCTACAGGGTTTATGCCTCCTTTTGTAGCGGGATTTTTAAGGAAATGTTTTGTTCCTAAACTTCAGATAATACCTGAAAAATGCTGCGGATGCGGGGTTTGTGCTGAACGCTGTCCTGCCGAAGTCATAAGTATGGGAAAGAAAGCATATATAAAGCAGGACGGCTGTATTCAGTGTTACTGCTGTCAAGAACTCTGCCCTCATGAGGCGGTGGAACTAAAGAGACGTTTTCGTGTTTTAAAATAGTAATTTTTTAGTGTGAACGAAGATAAAATGTGTTTTAAGATTTGGTAATAATCAGATTAAAACTTAAGGAGTAGAAAGGACTTACTGGAAAAATGAAGAATTTATCTATTAGAAATATAATATAATGTACTGACAAAAGAAGGGAAGCGGTTTCATGCCTGGGAATGCACCCAACGATTTTGACCTTTATCTTTTTCATGAGGGTAATCACTTTCACATCTATCGAGTGTTGGGAGCACATCCGTGCCAGGAAAATGGAATAAGTGGAGTAAGGTTTTCCTTATGGGCTCCTAATGCCAGGGAAGTGAGACTGGTGGGAAATTTTAATAACTGGCAGGGACATTCTCACTCCATGAGCAAGACTCAGGATTCCGGTATCTGGTCTATTTTTATTTCAGGATTGGGAGAAGGTTCGCTCTATAAATATGAGATATATGCCTGTGATGGAGAGGTGCTGTTAAAGTCCGACCCTTTTGCTGTTTATTCTGAGAAAAGGCCGGAGACCGCATCTATAGTATATTCACTTCAGGGATATGAATGGCAGGATCAACAATGGCAGAACAGGAAGAGTGAACCAATCTATGACCGCCCCATGTCCATCTTTGAAGTGCATCTGGGTTCATGGAAAATAAAAGAGGATGGAGATTTTTATACATACCGGGAACTGGCCCAGGAGCTGGTGGATTATGTGGCAGACATGGGTTTCACTCATGTGGAACTTATGCCCCTGGCGGAACATCCTTATGATGGTTCTTGGGGGTACCAGGCTACGGGTTATTATTCAGTAACCAGTCGATATGGTACTCCTCATGATTTTATGTATTTTGTAGATTGCTGTCATCAAAAGGGTATTGGGGTCATATTAGATTGGGTCCCTGGTCATTTTTGCCGGGATGCCCATGGGTTGAGAAGGTTTGATGGTTCAGCTCTTTTTGAATACCAGGATTTCTTGAAGGGTGAAAATTTCCAATGGGGAACTATGAATTTTGACCTGGGAAGGCCGGAGGTACAGAGTTTTCTGATATCTAACGCTATTTTCTGGATGGAAATCTTTCACATCGATGGGCTGAGAGTGGACGCCGTGGCCAGCATGCTCTATCTGGACCATGCTAAAGAGCTGGACCAGTGGACTGCTAATCAATATGGAGGCAGGGAGAATCTTGAAGCCATTAGTTTTCTCCGCAAGTTAAATGAAGCAGTTTTTCGATATTTCCCTCATGCCTTAATGATGGCGGAAGAGTCCTCCGATTGGCCTTTGGTGAGTGCTCCTACATATCTGGGGGGCCTGGGGTTCAATTTTAAGTGGAATATGGGTTGGATGAATGACACTCTAAAATACATGGAACTTGACTCTATGAACCGAAAATGGCATCATGACTTACTTACTTTTTCTTTCTGGTATGCTTTTTCTGAAAATTTTATTTTACCTCTTTCCCACGATGAAGTTGTCCACTTAAAGAATTCTCTGCTGCAAAAAATGCCTGGAGATTATTGGCAGAAATTTGCTAATTTGCGATTGTTGTACGGCTATATGATGGCACATCCGGGAAAAAAGCTTTTATTTATGGGTGGAGATATTGGACAGTTTATTGAATGGAGGTACGGAACCGGTCTAGACTGGAATATACTGGCTTACGATATGCACAGAAACCTCAACTTATTTTTAAAGGACCTGAACTGGTTTTATCGCAGGGAAAATACGTTGTGGGAAAATGACTACAATCAGGAAGGCTTTGAATGGATAGACCCCCATGATTACAGTCAAAGTATTATTTCTTTTATAAGAAAGGGTAAAAATAAAAGGGATTTTATGGTGATCATATGCAACTTAACTCCTAAAGTATATGAAAACTACCGGGTAGGGGTGCCTGAAGAGGGAGAATACGAAGAAATTTTTAGCAGCGATTTGGGTATTTATGGTGGAACCGGTCAGTGGGTGAACGAAAACATGAATTCTATGAAACAACCTTACCATAACAAACCATTCAGCCTGGAAATAAAAATTCCTCCTTTGGCAGTTGTCTTTATAAAACTCCGCCGGTAAAATGCTTTTTATTAATAATCATTAGTAATTTTTGATGGTTCCCCCTTTGCAGTATGAAAGTCTAGACAAAAAAATCATAGGAATTTAATTAGAACCAAAGAGGTTTACTTAAAACAGAGAGGGTGAGGACTACATGCAAAAAAAGTGTATTGCCATGCTTTTGGCAGGGGGCGCAGGAAAGAGATTGGGAATATTGACCAGGGATATGGCTAAACCCGCAGTACCCTTTGGCGGGAAATATCGTATTATTGATTTCACCCTCAGCAACTGTACCAACTCCGGTATTTACTCTGTAGGAGTACTAACCCAGTACCAGCCGTTAATACTCAATGCTCATATCGGCATCGGTATTCCTTGGGATTTTGACCGTAAGAATGGAGGGGTCAGCATTCTACCCCCTTATGTATTAAAGGGGGAAAAGGGTAAGTGGTACAAAGGAACAGCCAATGCAATTTTCCAAAATATATATTTTATTGAGAGATATAATCCGGAGTATGTGCTGGTGATTTCCGGAGATCATATCTACAAAATGGATTATTCCTTAATGCTTGAGTATCATCAGGAAAAAAAGGCGGATGCCACCATAGCTGTAATTGAAGTTCCTTGGGAAGATGCCGGCCGCTTTGGCATTATGAATACTGCAGAAGACGGCAGTATTTTAGAGTTTGAGGAAAAACCGGATAAACCCAAAAATAACATGGCTTCCATGGGGGTTTATATATTTAGCTGGCCGGTCTTAAAAAAGTATCTGCATAAGGATGATGATAATTCAAAGTCCAGCAATGATTTTGGAAAGGACATAATTCCTCTGATGCTGCGGGAAAACTGTTCCATGGTTGCCTATCCTTTCAATGGTTATTGGAAGGACGTTGGGACCATAGAAAGCCTTTGGGAAGCCAATATGGATTTGCTTTCCGAGAATCCAGAGTTGGATTTGTATGATCGGGATTGGAGAATTTATTCTGTGAACCCTAACCGGCCACCTCACTTTTTGGGACCCAATGCCCATGTTCACCGTTCTATGGTCAACGAAGGCGGTATGGTTTTTGGGACGGTCCATCAGTCTGTTTTATTTACGGGGGTGTATGTGGGTGAAGGTTCGGATATAAAAGATTCCGTGATTATGTCCAACGTTAAAATAGGTAATAATGTTAAAATAGAGAAGGCCATCATAGGAGAAGGCACTACTATAAAGGATAATTGTAGAATCGTCCCGGACGCTAAAAATCCTGAGATTATACTTCTTAAAGGGGATATCACCATACCTGTTAATTCTGTGGTAAAAAGTACTTTGGTCAGTTTGCGGGATTTACAGGAGAACGGAGAGGAGCAGAGCCTGGCATGAAGAATGTAATGGGAATAATCAATGTCAGCAGAAGAGATGAACTATTAAAAGAACTTACTTCACTCAGGTGTATTGCTTCCGTTCCTTTTGGCGGCAGATACCGCCTGATTGATTTTGTGCTCTCCAGCATGGTGAATTCCGGTATTTATAATGTAGGAGTTTTCACTTTAAACAAATATCGTTCTTTAATGGACCATCTAGGGTTTGGTAAAGAGTGGGATTTAAACCGGAAGAGGGATGGGCTGTTCATCCTGCCGCCTCCCATTAACTATCCTTTTGGCTATTATCGGGGTGATATGCAGAATTTTTATAGTCATATTGACTATTTTCACCGGAGCAAGCAGGAATATGTAATTATTGCTGGGAGCAATATTGTCTGTAATATTAATTTTAACCAGGCTTTTGCTGTTCATCAAGAGACCAAAGCCGATATAACTGTTTTTTATAAAGAGATTAAAAATGAAGAAGAAGAGTTTGCCCAGTGCAGAAGAATTGAAGTGGATGAATATGGCAGGGTGACGGATATAGAAGATAAAACCGGCAGGTTGAAATCTAAAAAAGTTTTTATAGAAATGTTTATCATGAAAAAAACACTGTTTATCGATATTATTGAAGAGAGCAATAAAATGGAGTATTCTAACCTGATCAGAGATGGGTTGATTCGAAATATAAATCGATTGAATATATTTGCTTTTCATTATTCGGGTTATTTGGCCATCGTCAATTCTGTTAATAATTTTTTTAAACACAATATGGATCTGCTTAAGAAGGATGTTTGGCAGGAGTTATTTTATAGGCCTGGTTTAATTTATACAAAGGTCAAAGACGAACCCCCGGCTAAATATATGGATCAGGCCAGTGCAGTGAACTGCTTGGTTGCCAACGGCTGCTTGATTGAAGGCAGGATAGAAAATAGTATATTATCTCGGGGGGTAAAGGTTCGCCAGGGGGCTTATATCAAAAACAGTATCGTGATGCAGAGAAACGAAGTGGGGAAAAATGCTGTAATTGAAAACGCCATATTGGATAAAGAAGTGTATGTTTCGGAAGGAAAAGAACTAATCGGTGAGAAAAGTCAGCCGCTGCTAATTGGTAAAAAAATTGTACCCTAAAGTTATGGAAGATGGCAGGGATATAGGGAGGTAACCGGTAATGAAAATTTTGCATGTTGCCGCGGAGGCGGTACCCTTTGCAAAAACAGGTGGTCTGGCTGATGTGGTAGGGTCTCTCCCCAAAGAATTAATAAAACAGGGTTTTGATGTCAGGGTAATTATGCCCAAATACAGAAATATTCCATCCCACTTGAAAGAGGATATTATATTTAAGAGAATGATTAGTGTTCCTGTAGGATGGAAGAGCCAGTATTGCGGAATAGAAGAGACAACCCATGAGGGGGTAACTTTTTATTTTATAGATAACGAATATTATTTTGGCAGGGAAGGGTTGTATGGGTACTGGGATGAGGCAGAACGGTTTTCCTTTTTTTGTAGAGGTGTTTTGGAGAGCCTTCCTTACTTGGGTTTATCTCCAGATATTATTCACTGTCATGATTGGCATGCGGGGTTAATCAGTCTTTTTTTAAAAACCCATTTTATCGATAATCCTTTTTATAAAAATATTCGTACTGTCTGCACCATACATAATTTAAACTATCAGGGGATTTACCCGAAAAAGGTATTATATGAGCTGTTGGATTTAGGAGATGAATTTTTTACTCCAGAGGGAGTAGAATTTTTTGGTCAAGTAAATTTTTTAAAAGCCGGTCTGGTATTTTCCGACTGTTTAACCACTGTAAGCAGAACTTATGCCCAGGAGATAAAAAGTCCATTCTATGGAGTAAAAATGGAGGGCATACTTAAAAAAAGGAGCCAGGATCTATACGGTATTATTAATGGAATAGATTATGAAGTCTATGATCCCTTGACTGACCCTGAAGTTTTTTTCCCTTTCCGCAGGTCACTTCAAAAAAAACAAAAAAACAAGTTAAAGCTCCAGGAATTATTAAACCTTCCTCAAAATGCCGACATACCGATGATTGCTTTAGTATCCCGATTAGTGGAGCAAAAGGGTTTGGACCTTATTATTGGAGTTCTAGATGAAATATTGGATATGGATGTTCAACTGGTAGTGCTAGGAACCGGGGAATATGGTTATGAAAAAAAATTACTGGAGAAGTCCCGTCTGTTTTCAGATAAAATGTCTGTAAATATTATGTTTGCTGATTCCTTAGCTCGTAAGATATATGCCGGGTCTGATTTGTTTCTTATGCCTTCTATTTTTGAGCCCTGTGGTATTGGACAGTTAATCGCTTTACGCTATGGATCTATACCGATAGTCAGGGAAACCGGGGGGTTAAAAGATACAATACAATCTTATAATGAATATACCGGGGAAGGTAATGGTTTTAGCTTTTCTAACATAAATGCCCATGACATGCTTCATACTATAAGGAGGGCAGTTTATTTTTATCACCAAAAGAAAGTTTGGACAAAGATTATAACAAATGCTACCAAAGTAGATTACAGCTGGGAAAAATCTGCCGCAGAGTATGTGGAACTGTATAAGAAACTGGTAAATCCATCCAAAGGCAAATTGGATCATTAAATTTTTAATTGCTTATTTTTTTGGAAATACAAAATATATAAGACTGTCAGGAGTGTAACTACAATGTCTTACCTGGAACTGATTGCAACCTCTACCTTTGGTTTAGAGGCCGTTGTGGCTGAAGAGGTAAAAGACTTAGGTTATAAGGATATTAAGGTAGAAAACGGTAAAGTCACCTTTTTAGGTGACTGGGAGGCGCTGTGCCGGGCTAATTTATGGCTGCGGGTGGCAGACCGGGTTCGCCTAAAAGTAGGAGAGTTTAAAGCGGTGACCTTTGAAGAGCTTTTTGAGCAGACTAAAGCTCTTCCTTGGCCGGAACTGATTCCCGGGGATGCAGAATTTCCAGTAGAGGGTAAGTCGGTGAAGTCCGGTTTGTTCAGTGTGTCGGACTGTCAGGCTATCGTTAAAAAGGCTGTAGTAGAAAGTATGAAAAAAAAATATAGAAGTCAGTGGTTCGAAGAAAAAGGCCCTCTTTACAAGATAGAAGTGGCTCTTTTAAAAGATACTGCTGTTTTAACTCTGGATACCACCGGTGCAGGACTTCACAAAAGAGGATATCGGGAACTTTCCAGTTTTGCCCCGTTAAAGGAGACCCTGGCAGCAGCCTTGATTAAACTGTCCCATTGGAGGGCCGACATGATTCTGGTAGATCCTTTTTGTGGTTCCGGGACTATTCCTATTGAAGCGGCTCTAATTGGGCAAAATGTGGCACCCGGCATGAACCGGGAGTTCGTTTCAGAAAGCTGGCCCAACATACCCCGTCAGGTGTGGAGAACGGCTAGAAAGGAGACTCATGACCTGGCAAAATTTGACCAGCCGTTAGAAATAATAGGTACAGACATTAATGAGAAGGTTTTAGGGTTAGCCCGCAAGAATGCCTTTGAAGCCGGAGTAGATCAAGGGATCCACTTTCAAAAAATGTCTTTTAATGAATTTCGTTCCAGGAAAAAATATGGTAAATTTATATGCAACCCCCCCTATGGAGAACGTCTGGGTCAATTAAAAGAGGTAGAGAGTATGTATCGGGAGCTGGGAAAGTTTTTAAAAGAATTTGATACTTGGTCTTATTATATTTTAAGCTCTCATCCGGATTTTGAAAGTCTTTTGGGTGAAAGGGCCACCAAAAGGAGAAAACTATACAACGGAAATATCAAAGTCCACTATTATCAGTATTACGGTCCGAAACCTAAAAAGAGAAAAGAGAGGAGTACAGAAGTTGGTCTTCATACCGGCCTTAAATAATAGTGAACTAAAATACTTAATAAAAATATTTTAAAAATTCTGATAATTGTATTGACAAATTAATCGAGTCATGGCATAATTATATTACCAGATTCCGAGAGACAAGAAAACGAACCGAATGTGGCTCCGATGGAAAATGTTAGGGGATTGATGAAGGCGTAAGTTGGAATCGTTCCTGGAGCGTCCAAAAGAGTCGTGACCATCGTAGGTCCGGAGTGGAAAGGTTAATCTTCAATATTTCGGTGTTGGGGACGAAGCCGGGAAACATCGGCAGCCGCGGAGGGGCCCATTGAATTGTCTGGAGATCGAGTGAAGCCCAATTCTAATTGAAGGGGTGGAGGTCATTCAGCGAAAGGCATGAGGGTCAAAAATCAGGCTCGGTGAACTGCCTGGAGATTGAGTGAAGCCCGATTCTAATTGAAGGGGTGGAAGTCATTCATTGAAAGGCAAAGTCATTAGGGTCGGAGCGGGGAGTTGGAAGGCCTGTTGGAATCTGGTATTAATTTGTTTTTTTTTGTTTTGTTTTAGGTTTTAACAAATTCCGCAACAAATGGTAACCCTCTGTATTGTTCATCATGATCCAGTCCATAACCAACCACATAGATATCCGGCAGGTCAAAGCCTTTGTAATCCACAGGTACATTAACAATTCTTCGGGACTCTACATTTAAAAAGGTACATACTTTCAAAGTTTTGGGATTCCGGGTTTTTAAGTTTTGAAGTAGATAACTGAGGCTGAGTCCAGTATCAACAATGTCTTCAACTATCAGGACATCCTTATTTCCAATATTTACGTCCAGGTTTTTAGTAATACGTACTACACCGGCAGGCTCTGTATTGCCTCCGTAACGGGAGATACTGATAAAGTCTATTGAAAAGGGGATGCTGAGAGAGCGGCTCAAGTCCACAGCGAAATATACGCTTCCCCTAAGCACGCTGATCAATATCAGTTCTTTTCCAAGGTAATCACTTGATATTGTTTCTCCCATTTTTTTCACCCGGGAGCAGATTTCCTCTGGAGAGATTATTTCTTTTAGTTTGTTGTTCATGATTGCTCCTTATTTATCTTTTTCTTCTTTTTCTTA
This sequence comes from Candidatus Contubernalis alkalaceticus, assembly GCF_022558445.1. Taxonomy (NCBI): domain Bacteria; kingdom Bacillati; phylum Bacillota; class Dethiobacteria; order Dethiobacterales; family Dethiobacteraceae; genus Candidatus Contubernalis; species Candidatus Contubernalis alkaliaceticus. Next base: position 2,308,559 of record NZ_CP054699.1, on the reverse strand, counting down.
GGTTAACCGCTTTCTAAACCAAATTTTCTCAAAAGACTTTTAAAATCCTTATTATAGATAATTTTAATATTAATCTCTGGATAAAATTCTTTTAGCCGTCGTACTTTTTTATTTTTTTTCCAAACTAGCTTTTGCCTTTGGGTGGTAATTTCTACGTAAAGGTCGTAATCCGGTAGGTAAAAATCTGGGGAAAAGGCTTCGGTAATATTTCCTTCGCTGTCCCATCCCAGGGGAAATGTCTTGGGCTCATACTCCCATTTTATACGGTAGAAGTCCAGCATTTTAGCGAATTCTTTTTCACTGGGATGCATAAATTTAATTTCCTTTTTTGCTTTTGAGGAGAGTTCAATTTTTGTTCCTGAATCTTCTTTTTGGTAAGGAGTAGTTGTATTTTTACATTTCTCTTTTATTAAAAATGAATTTGCTATGATTTCAGAAGCGCTTTCAATAGTTATTTTATCCGTATTTATAATTAAATCATAAAGATCTAAGTTCGACCAGTCTTCATTGAAAATTTCTTCTATATATTTTTGTATGTCTCTGTCCTTTTGTCTGATCAGTGCAGCTGCAGCTTTATCGCTTAATGAATACGTTTCTTTAACCCGAAGGATTCTCTTTTCTCGTGGACATATAATTCTTACATGAAGCGCTGGGGAATGGTTCTTAAAGAGAAGGTGACCGCCACTTTCCAGGATTACCAACTTATTTTCTTGGGACAGCTGATTTAGAAGGCCTTCTTCAATCATTTTTTTGTTCACCCGGAGGAAATTTAATTTTTCAGCAGTAAGCCAGGCAATTTCTTCTCCCCGGCTTCCGAATTCTCGGGATATAGTAATCATTGCCATGTTTCTCCCCACCCCCAGGTCTATATATTCTATGATATTTTCTGCAATATATGGTTATTTCCTTTTTTTTTATCTCTTTTTTTTAGGGTATAGACTCCCACCTCTTAAGCGTTAGCGTAGGAGGGGCTTAGAATCAGGTGGAGTTGAGGCTCCACCTGATTCCCCGATGTTAAAGCTTGCTGAAACGAGTTTATAACAAATCTGCTGTATTCATATAACAGATAACGGGAAATGGGTTCCAGGGAATTTAAAAAGGTATAATATTTTTGAAAATCCATAACTTAAAGTTAATGGTACTGGCCATCTATGAAAAAAATATATGGAGGGAATCAAATGAATGAAAAAGTGATTGTATATACCACTCCAACCTGTCCTTTTTGTGATACGGTGAAAGAATTTCTTTCAAAAAAAGGAGTGTCCTATGTAGAATATGATGTTTCAGAAGATGAAAATGCCCGCCAGGAAATGATGGATAAGTCAGGGAGGATGGCTGTCCCCACCATGGTCATCAATAATGAAGTAATTGTAGGTTTTGACCAGGAAAAAATTGATGAGCTCATACATTAGGAAATTAATAATTTTGTTTACAAAAGCTCCGGCAAAAAAAGCCAGGAGCTTTTACTATTTTTAAATATCTAGTTTGACAACAGTAAAAGGGTTGGGTATGATTAAATACAGCATATTACTAGATTACATAACTTATACGGAGGAAAAATAATGGCTATTACGGATCAGATTTTAGGGGTAGGAGTATTATTAATTCTGGGTTATGCAGGAGGACAGCTGGCAAAGAAGGCAAAATTACCGGCAGTAGCCGGTTACTGCTTAACAGGTATCCTGTTAAGCCCATCTGTTTTCAACATTATTCCCTATGACTTAAACATGGAACTTGAGGCTTTAAAAGTTTTGGGACTGAGCATGATTGCTATGATCATTGGTGGAGAACTTAACTTGCGTGTATTAAAAAAAATTGGTAAAAGCATTGTGGTGATTACTTTTGCGCAAATATTTACCACTTTACTGATTGTTTTTTTGGGCATGTTTTTGCTTATGGGAAAAGATTTGAGTGTTGCATTAATTATGGCCGCCATGGCCACAGCTACAGCACCGGCAGCTACATTGGCAGTAATGAAGGAGTATAAATCTAAGGGAAAATTTTCTACCACTCTTTTGGGAGTGATCGCCTTAGATGATGCGCTCTGTATCATATTGGTAGGTTTTGCTTTAGCTTTTGCTAAAGGGTTAATGGAGATGGGAGCCACTTTTGAAATAGCAGATTTGGCGCATCCTGCCTGGGAGCTGGCAGGTTCTTTAGGGTTGGGGTTTTTTACAGGATTGATTCTCTCTTTTGTTTTAAAGTATATTCAAGATAAACATGAGACTATCGTGATATTATTGGCTTTTGTGTTAATTAATAGTGGTATTTCTACATATTTGGATCTCTCCTCTTTGCTGGTCAACATGGTCAGCGGAGCCGTTGTGGCAAATTTATATTTAAAAAATCCTGTTGTAATTAATGTCTTAGATGATATTGATTTGCCTATATTTGTAATCTTTTTTACATTAGCGGGCGCCAGTTTGCACTTAGACCTGTTGTTAGCTAACTGGTTTCCGGCATTAATATATATTATAACCCGAGCATTGGGAAAAATATCTGGCTGTTATTACGGAGCACTAATATCTGGTGCTGATGCTGTAGTTAGGAAATATATGGGCTTTGCTATGCTTCCCAAAGCAGGAGTCAGCATAGGATTGATTCTTTTTGTTCAATCCAGATTTCCCGGTACTGAACTGGCAGCTTTGGTAACAGCGATAGAGTTGGCTGCAGTAACCTTCTATGAAATAATTGGCCCTTTGGCCACCAGATATGCTTTGATGGGGGCTGGCGAGGTCTCTATCTCTACCGGTAAACTTGACAGTCATAAAATGCAGACATAGTGAACTCGTTTCAGCAAACTCAAAACATCGGGAATCAGGTGAAGACTCTACTCAATCTGATTAAGACCCCCACCTACGCTAACGCTCAGAGTGGGGGTCTTATACCCTAAAAAAAGACAGTTAACTAAACTAAGTTTTTTGATTTATTAATTCCTATAATTTAAGCATCGGTTGTCCTAGAATTAACCAAAATATAAGTGTGGAAATCGCTGTAAGAACTCCTATCCCAATAATAGAAAGTCCGTTCAAAGAGATATTTTTGGCCAAATGTTTTTTGAAAAAGAAAAATGGACTGGCAAAAATGATAAATATAAGACCGACAATTGTTAGAGTACCCCCTACAAAAACACCGAACATCCCCGTCCATAGACCAAACAGGTTTCCCTCAGATAGAAAATAATCTGCCGTAGGTATAATTAAAACTAATAAACAAGATATGATCAATACTGTAATAAAACGCCTCAATATAATTAACCCCTTTTAAGTAATAAAATATTAATTAAAATTATATCAAACATTGGAGAAGTCTCCAATGACTTTTTTAAAAAAGATTTTTAGAATAAATTTTCCTCTTTATTCTAAAAATAGTAAAGAATCTAATTTTTATAGGTTCAAAGTAGTTATTTTAAGAAAAATCTTGTAGGAAAAAAACAATAGAGGTAAAAAGCATGGCTTTTCAAGTTGTTATGCGAACAGTCGTTTTTTATGTGACGGTACTAATTGTAATCCGCTTGTTGGGTAAAAGGGAAGTGGGTCAGCTTTCTTCTTTTGATCTGGTAGTAGCTATAATGATTGCAGAGCTGGCGGCAATTCCTATGGATAAGATTGAGATTCCCATATATGTAGGGATTCTTCCCATATTGACTCTGGCTATTTTAGAGGTAATGTTGGCTGGGGTGAGTTTAAAAAGTAAAATAGCTAGATCGGTAATTAATGGAGTGCCGTCTGTCCTTATAGAAAATGGTAATATATTAGAAGGTGAACTGAGGAAATTAAGATATAATATTAATGATCTGCTAAGACAGTTAAGAGAAAAAGATGTATTTAATATTTCTGATGTAGAATTTGCTATTTTAGAAACTTCAGGAAAAATAAGTGTAGTGTTGAAATCTCAGAGTAGGCCGGTGATCCCTAAAGATTTAAACCTCCGCCCCAGCTACGAGGGGTTATCACATCCTTTAATTATTGATGGTAATGTAAATACTGATAACTTAAAAAAAGTAAAATTAGATTCCCAATGGTTGAAGGATGAATTAAAAAAGAACAATGTGAATGATTTCAAGGAGGTTTTGTTAGCCACTATTGACAGCCAAGGCAATCTTTATGTGAGTAAAAAGGAAAAATCTTAAAAACCCTGTGAAAGCAGGGTTTTGTTTTTAAAAATTTTAATTATGGGTTTTTAGAATGTATAATAGATACAGGTGCAGGAATTAAAGGAAATAATTAAAATGATTGCTAAGGGGTGTGCAGTTGTGCAGTTTTTAAAGACCCTGGATTTTGCCCACCTGATTGTGGGCCGGTTTGTCAAGGCGGGGGATATGGTTATTGATGCGACGGCAGGAAATGGTCAGGATTCTGTCTTTTTGGCAAAATTAGTAGGGGAAGAAGGAAGAGTGATTGCCTTTGATATTCAGGAGAAGGCCATAACCGCTACTAAAGAATATTTGTTGCAGGAGGGGTTGTTGTCCCGGGTTCATTTAGTACAGGATGGACATGAGAACATGCAGAATTATATTAAGACTTGTGTATCTGCAGTGATGTTTAATCTGGGTTATCTTCCAGGGTCAGATCAAAGCATCATTACCCGTTCAGATACAACACTGCAGGGAGTTAAGGCGGCCCTTAGCCTGCTGTTTTCAGGGGGGGTTTTAACTGTGGTTGTATACACAGGTCACCCCGGAGGGCAGGAGGAATGGGATGGGTTAGAAAGCTATTTGAAGAAGCTGGATAAGAAAAACTTTCGGGTTTTTCTTTGCAAGTATTTGAATTTAAAAAAGTCCCCTTTCCTGGTAGTGGTAGAGAAGTTTTAAGGTAATCTTAACTAAAGGTGCGGTAATTAAAGCCAGGTCATATACATAACTATAAAAATGATAATAATCTTTTAGACGGCAGGATTTGATGTTTTTTTGTCAAAGATATGAACAAAAAGAATGCATAAGGTGTTGAACACAGGGAGGTAGTAATATATTGACATCAGAAAAAAATTTTGTAAGGGATTCTTTAAATTTTCATAGTAAGCATCAGGGTAAGATAGAGGTGATCAGTAAAGTCAGCATCAAGGATAAAGCAGACTTAAGTCTGGCCTATACGCCTGGGGTAGCGGAACCCTGCAAAGAAATATATCGGGAAAGGGAAATGGTTTATGAGTACACCACAAAGGGCAATATGGTCGCTGTGGTGACGGATGGTTCAGCCGTTTTAGGTTTGGGGAATATAGGCCCGGAAGCGGCTCTTCCCGTAATGGAGGGGAAGGCCGTTTTATTTAAGTTTTTTGGAGGACTGGATGCGTTTCCCATCTGTTTGAATACTCAGGATGCCGATATAATTGTAGAAACTGTAAAACTTCTTATTCCTACTTTTGGTGGCATTAACTTGGAAGATATTTCTGCTCCAAGATGTTTTTATATTGAAGAACGATTAAAGCAGGAAACAGATGTTCCTGTATTCCATGATGATCAGCATGGAACAGCTGTGGTGGTAACTGCGGGGCTGTACAATGCTGTAAAAATGACTGGAAGGGACATGGAATCTCTCAAGGTAGTAATAAATGGGGCCGGGGCTGCAGGAACCGCAATAACTAAGCTGTTATTGTACTTGGGAGTGAAAAGAATAACTATTTGTGATTCTGCAGGTATAATTTACCCTGGACGTTCCCGGGATATGAATCCATATAAAGAAGAATTAGCCGGGTTGACTTTTCCACTAGGGGAGCATAAAAATATTAATGAGGAACAAAGGACGTTGAAAGCTGCTTTAAAAAATTCTGATGTTTTTATTGGGGTTTCGGCACCAGGAGTGTTAACCGGTGAAATGGTACAGCTAATGGCTCCCAAGCCCATAATTTTTGCTCTGGCCAACCCCATTCCGGAAATAATGCCCCAGGAGGCTCTGGCCGCTGGATGTGGGGTAGTGGCCACCGGCCGGTCAGATTTTACAAATCAAATCAATAATGTACTGGTTTTCCCAGGGGTTTTGAGGGGGGCCATGGAAGTCCGGGCAAAAGATATTAACAATGAGATGAAGGTCAGAGCAGCAAAAGCTATCGCAAATTTAGTTACTGACCAGGAGTTAAGTGCTGGAATTATCGTGCCGGAAGTATTTGATCCCAGGGTAGCTCCTAACGTTGCTGCCGCTGTAGCTGCCGCTGCAGTGGAGACTGGAGTGGCCGAGCGTGAGATTAAATCCCGGGAGGTTTACGAAAAGACCCAAAATATGGCATGTTCAATTGGTGTGGGTAGAGATTTTTTAGCAAAATATTAAAATTAAATAAAAAATTCACTTATTAAAAAGGGAAACTTAAAAATATGTCGAAACTATATTTATTAACAAAATATTGGGGAACGAAAGTGCTATATCCTCTTCAATGGTTTTATTTTTTGGTTATTATTTTTTAATGTACATACCTGTGGAGGGGTGAGTAAACTTAAAAAATTTATTTTTTAATAATTATCAAAAGGAGGAATTATATGGAACAGGTAGTTATGAACACGGCATTGAAGGAATCTGAATCTTTGCTTTCAGAGATAGAACATAAAAGCCATGTAGATGTTAAAAAATGCTATCAATGCGGGACCTGTGCAGCTGGTTGTCCAGTCTCTTATGTAAGTGATTTTACCCCTCGTCAGGTGGTTAAAATGCTGCAGACTGGACTCATTGATGAAGTTTTTAAGTCTCACATGATTTGGCTGTGTATCGGATGCGGCAACTGTGTTGCTCGCTGTCCGCGGAACTTAAATATTCCCCACCTTCATGACACATTAAGGATTCTTTCCAAGGAAAAAGGTTACCCCTGTGCTGAAAAGGATGTAGATATATTTAACGATTCTTTCCTGAAAACAGTGCAGTATACCGGCAGGCTTTATGAAGCAGGTTTAACAATGCTTTACAATACACGTTCAGGTCATTTTATGGCCGGTATGGACGTGGCCCCTGGAATGTTTATGCTAGGGAAAATTAGTCCTTTCCCCCACCTGATTAAAGGTAGAAAAGAAGTAGCCAATATCTTTAAGAAAATGCGGGAAATGAAAGGAGCGAAATAATGAAGATAGCATATTATCCCGGTTGTTCTCTGGAATCAACAGGTAAAGAGTATCATTTTTCCAATAAGTTAATTGCTAAAAAGCTGGGAATTGAACTTTGGGAAATACCCAACTGGAACTGCTGCGGAGCATCACCTGCTCACCAGTCAGACCTTTTTTTACCCATAGGCCTTAATGCCCGTAACCTGGCCATCGCAGAAGAAGAGGGCTTAGATGTTCTGGCACCCTGTGCTGCCTGTTACAACAGGATGCTGGCTGCTGTAGAGGCAGTAAACAATGATGAGGACATGAGGAAAAAGGTAAATGAAAGCATAGGTCGTGATTATAAGGGAACTAATACCGCTGTTAACATGGTACAGTTTTTGCATGATATGGTTGGCATCGATAAGATTTCTGCCCAGATACAAAAAAAGCTTTCCGGGTTGAAAGTAGCCTGTTACTATGGCTGTCTTTTAGTGAAGCCTCCTGCATTGACAAAATATGACAATCCTGAAAACCCTCAGTCATTAGATAGGATTGTGGAAGCACTGGGTGCAGAACCCATTGTATGGCCTTATAAAACAGAGTGCTGTGGCGGTGGGCTGGCTATTTCTAAGACCGAAGTAATATTAAAACTGAGCAATGATATTTTCTCAATGGCCGTGGCCAGTGGGGCGGATTGTCTGGTAACCGCCTGTCCCATGTGTCAGCTTAACCTGGAATTACGTCAGGCGGCCACTGAAAAGGAATACAAGGTTAAGTATAATATGCCTGTGTTCGAAATTTCGGAGTTGGTTGGTTTAAGTTTTGGTTTCAGTCCAAAAGAACTTGGTATCAACAAGCATTTTGTTAAAAATGATGCTTTCTTAAAAGAGAAAAAATTAGCCTAAATTAAAGAAACTATAAAGATATAGAAATAAATGGCTCAGGGAACGATTAGAGCGTTATTTGAGCGGAACTACGGGCCAGAGAGAAATTAATGAGACCCGTCCCTTTGTATCACGGGTCTCATCAATAATTAATTGCCTTTTGGCCTGAGTAGTTGCAAAAGATTGAAGAAATATTGTTACTCTATACAGATAATCTATTATTTCTGGATAGGGCTGTCATGAATGTTTATTATTTGTTGATTTAAGCTCTAGTCCAATGATCCGGGTTTTGGCACTCTCCATAAACCTTTCTTTATGAGCAGTTAAATTAGCTATACGTCTATTGACCAGGGTGGTGATTGGATGAGGGTAAATCAAGTATTTGCCGGAATAGAAAGAGAACTTCATAAATTTGAAATAGAGCTGGGAAAGTCTTTAAACTCTGAAGACAGATTAGTTGCAGAGATTTCTTCGCATTTATTAAGTTCTGCTGGTAAAAGACTAAGGCCAGCATTATTCTTTTTATGTGCGAAATTAAAACGAACGGATTTGGAAAGCTGTATCCCTGTGGCTGTAGCTATTGAATTAATTCATTCTGCCACTTTAGTTCACGATGATGTAGTTGATAATTCTGATTTTCGCCGGGGGCTTCCTTCAGTTAATTCAAGATGGGGTAACCAGGTGTCTGTTTTGATGGGAGATTATTTGTTTGCCAAAGCTTTTGCTATATTAACCGGTTTCAGGTCATTATCCCTGATTGACATTATGTCTAACGTGGTGGAGAAGATGTCTGAGGGGGAAATACAGCAGCAGAACGAAATTTTTGAGGCTAATCTTACCGAGCAGGTTTATTTGGACAGGGTTAAGAAAAAAACCGCTCTATTTATTTCTGCCAGCTGCCGCAGTGGAGGGGTTGTGACAGGAGCCAGTGAGCAGGAAATAGAAGCTATGGCCAACTATGGTCATAATCTAGGTATGGCCTTTCAGATTACTGATGACCTTTTAGATTTCTTAGGGGAAGCTGATAAAACAGGAAAACCGGTTGGCAATGATTTACGGTACGGTACAATTACGCTGCCTGTCATTTATATGCTTAAAAAATGCCCCGAGAGGGAATTTTTTAAGGACAAAATCATGAACAGACAGATTGACTACAAACTTATAGATGCAATTATCCAAGAAATCAAAATTACTAATGCTTATGAGAGCACTTTTCGTCTTGCTGAAAAGTATATAGATCAGGCCGTCCGAGAGCTGACAATATTTCCGGATAGTCCTACCAAACAGACGTTGGAATTTGTTGCAAGATATATACTTAAGAGATTTTACTAGTAAATTTTCAGCTATCTTCAAGGAGTAAGGAGGCCTTGATGAAATGCCGCGACGCAATGCGCCTTTTTCAATTATTAGACGTCTTCCTATCTATTTAAGAATATTAGATAATTTAATAAAAAAAGATGTGGATATTATTTCTTCAAGGACTTTAAGTTTTAGAACCGGGTTTACAGCGGAACAGATTAGAAAAGACCTTGCTTATTTTGGTGCTTTTGGAACCCGGGGAACTGGATATAACACTGTCTATTTGAGGGATAAATTATTAAAAATTATTGCTTTAGATAAAGAAAATAATACTGTAGTAATTGGTTCCGGGCATCTGGGTAAAGCATTTGGCCGATATAATCTTACCAAAAATCCTTATATTTCAGTGGTAGGGATGTTTGATATATCAGATGAGGTTATTGGCTGCCAGGTGGAAGGTTTGACCATTAAGCATATTGACTTTATGCCGGAAGTGATTAAAGAGTATAATGTCAGGGTGGCTATACTGACCATTCCTTCGCCACAGGCTCAACTGGTGGTGAACAAACTGGTGAAATTAGGAATCGTGGCGATACTTAATTTTGCGCCTACCAAATTGAACGTGCCAGAGCATGTTCATGTACACAATATTGATCTCACTATTGAACTGCAGAGCCTGTTCTACTATACCACCCTTGAAACAGAAAAAGATATTTAGATATTTAACTTAATTTAAAAAGAAATTAAAGGCTATTGACTTTTAAAAATTATTTGTGTATACTTGTTAAGTGCCGGGTGATTAGCTCAGTTGGGAGAGCGCCTGCCTTACAAGCAGGATGTCGGCGGTTCAAGCCCGTCATCGCCCACCATAATATAATAGTAGTAGGAGCTGTGGTGTAGCGGTTAACATGCCGGCCTGTCAAGCCGGAGATCGCGGGTTCAATCCCCGTCAGCTCCGCCAGGCGAGATAGCTCAGTTGGTAGAGCAGCGGACTGAAAATCCGCGTGTCCCCAGTTCAATTCTGGGTCTCGCCACCATGCGGAAGTAGCTCAGCGGTAGAGCATCGCCTTGCCAAGGCGAGGGTCGCGGGTTCAATTCCCGTCTTCCGCTCCATTTTTTTTGGCGACATAGCCAAGTGGTAAGGCAGAGGACTGCAAATCCTTTATTCCCCGGTTCAAATCCGGGTGTCGCCTCCAAATCTGCCGGAGTGGCGGAAATGGCAGACGCAAGGGACTTAAAATCCCTCGGGCTTTAACGCCCGTACCGGTTCAATTCCGGTCTCCGGCACCACTTAATAAGAACAGACTTTAATTGGGTTTAAGGTTTTTTTAACAATTTGAAACGAGTATATTAAAACAGAAGTTATTAGATTTGTCCTCTTCGCAAAAAGTGAAGGGGGTTTTTTAATTTATCATTTAAGGGAAAAGCCTTTGTCTCCCTTAGATTACCTTAAAAACCAGGTAATAAAAAAAGTATATATGGGCAGACTGCTTAAGGGGTGATCAGATGGTTAATATTGAAGAAGTTTTGGGTGAAATATCAAGGGTTAGAGATGAACTGCAGGAAATGGTAGTAGAAAAAGACTGTATAGATAATGAAGTCTTGGAAAAAAGCAGGGAACTGGAGGATTTGCATGAGAATTATTACAATCTGTTGAGATTAGTAAACTGGCAGCATTAATTTTTTTCAATTATTTCACTACTTTAAAAAAAAATAATTAATAATCTAAGGTAAGCACCTTTTTGCTTAGAGAGGGGTGCTTATTTTTTTTCTTAAGGGACAGCAGGAAGTTTATAAAAAAGAGAGAATTGTTTTTAAAATATGGTTCTTAAGTTAGAACTTAACTTTTGGAGCTTATCATGCATAATAGTAAATATTTTTATTGTGTTTGACTATTATTATATCAGGCATAGTTTGATTAGAAGATAAAATATAAGGAGATGATAGTTTGTTTCGCAATACGGTTAAGATATTTAAAATTTTTGGCATAGATGTGGAGCTGGATATCAGCTGGTTTTTAGTATTTTTTCTTTTCAGCTTCACCCTTTCTCGCCATTACTATCCACAGGCACTTCCCGAAATCCAGGATACAGTTTATTGGATATTGGGGATAAGCACAACCATAATCGTTTTTATTTCCGTTTTGATTCATGAATTGGCTCATTCTTTAATGGCTATAAATGAGGGTATTCCTATCAATAAAATTACTTTATTTATTTTTGGAGGGGTAGCTCAAATGAAGAAAGAGCCTGAGCTGCCTCAAGCAGAATTAAAAATTTCTGTGGTAGGACCACTATCCAGTATTGGTTTATCAGTAGGGTTTGGAGTATTGTTTTTGGTTTTTCCCAGAGGTATTCCCTGCAGTGAATTTGTTTGGTTTTTAGCCAGAATGAATCTATTGGTGGGCATTTTGAATCTTATTCCTGCCTTTCCCCTGGATGGCGGTAGGATATTAAGGGCTCTTTTATGGATGCGTAAGGGCAGTCTTTTAAGTGCCACCAGGATTGCCGTGGCAGCAGGCAGCTACTTTGCTTTTTTTGCTATGGGCATTGGTTTTGTAATGCTGTTTTTTTCCGGTTCTGTATGGGGCCTTTGGTATATTTTTTTAGGATGGCTGCTGTATCAGGCGGGACAGTCCAGTTACAGCCAGGTGGCATTAAAAGAAACCCTCTCGGGAATTAAGGTCAAAGATGTCATGAGTGACCAGGTTCAGGTGGTAGATACAAGTATAAGCATTGAAAAATTAATCGAAGAATTTTATAAGTATAAATTTGGAGCCTTTCCGGTTTTGGAGGACTCTACCCTCAAAGGTCTAATTACCATGAACAGGGTAAAAGATATTCCTGTGTCTCAGTGGGTCAAAACAGTGGTAGGTGAGGTGATGGTGCCCCTGGAGCACTGTTTGGCAGTTGACCCTGATGAAGAAGCAGTGGATGCTATGATGAAAATGGCTTCTGAGGGTGCAGGAAGGGCATTGGTTGTTAAGGGGGACAGTTTACTGGGGATCCTCAGTAATACAGATATGATGAGACTGATTAAAATAAAGACAATGTTTGGTTCATTGGAATCAGGAGATTAATTCTATGGTAAAAGCCTCTGGCAATCAAAAAGGTAAAATACATTTTTCCTTTCATTACGCCTATGTAATACTTGTTATGAGTGTTCTTACGGTGATGGCTTCTTTAGGCTATGGCCGTTTTGGGTATACGGCAATTTTACCTTCTATGAAGGAAGGGCTAGATCTCAGCTACACTCAAATGGGGCTTTTAGCTTCAGGGAATTTTATTGGTTATTTGTTATTTGCTCTTGCCGGAGGGATATTGGCGGTTAAATATGGGCCAAGGCTGGTTGTATTTTTTGCGCTTCTGTTAACAGGAGCAGCTATGTTTTTTACGGGACTCTCAAATACTTTTTTATCCGCACTTATTTTTAGGGTGATTACGGGAATTGGAAGTGGGGGCAGCAATATTCCTATCATGGGTCTGGCCAGTTCCTGGTTTTCAGGAAATCGAAGGGGAATGGCCACAGGGCTTATGGTGGGAGGATCCGGCTTGGGCCTTCTGAGTACTGGTTATTTGGTCCCCAAGTTATTAACGGGTTATCAGGGGATGGGTTGGCGCTATAGTTGGTTTGTTCTGGGAAGTATCGTTGTTTTAATTGCTGCAGCGGCATACATTTTTTTACGAAACCACCCCAGGGAAATGAATATGCTTCCTTTGGGAGATTCAATAATAGAGAATCAAAAGGAAACTGTTTTTGATAAACCTTCTACTGTTAAAGAAACTGCAGTTTTATTTAGTTTTAAACAGGTTTGTACTCATAAATTTTTATGGTTGTTGGCCGGGACCTATTCGCTATTTGGTTTTTCATATATTGTTTATTCCACGTTTTTTATTGCATACCTGGTAGATGGAAGAGGCCTGGAGGAGGTAGCGGCAGGGAACCTTTGGGCCATTGTGGGAATCATTAGTATTTTTAGCGGTTTTTTATGGGGTTCCATTTCTGATTTTTTAGGTCGTGAAAAGACATTGGCTATGGTTTTTCTTTTTCAATCAGTCTCTTTTGGAATAATGGGGGGATCTCAGAGTATGGCCGGATTTTTGTTCTCCAGTGTTTTGTTTGGGTTAACTGCCTGGAGCATTCCCGGGATTATGGCTGCGATTTGTGGAGATACTATGGGCCCCAGACAGGCACCAGCCGCTTTGGGTTTTATTACTTTAGGTTTAGGAGTGGGACAGTCCTTAGCGCCCTGGGTTTCAGGATTACTGTTAGATTTGACTGCCAATTTTAGCCTTCCATTTTTTTTGGCTTCCTTTATTTCTTTATCCGGAGCGTTAATAACCTATGTCTTGAGAGGCAAAAAAGTTCGGGGACATATTTTTCAAAAGTTATAAAGTGCACTGGTTTCAGAAAGCTGAAACATCGAGGAATCAGGTGGAGACTCTACTCCAACTGATTATAAGACCCACCTACGCTAACGCTTAGAGGTGGGGGACTTATACTCTAAAAAAGAGATAAAAAAATGTATAAAATAAGTGTATCAGGGACAGTATATACGTAAAAAGGAGGTTATGACACTTATGACTACATTTCATTTAATCCACATTGTAGTTGGTGCGTGGTTGGCAATCGTAAACTTTACTAATATCCTAACCCCTGGTACACTGTTGAGTAACAACGTTGTGCTGGGTATTGTAGTCGCACTTTATAATGCGTATTTTTTGTTTGTAAAAAGCAACGTAGATGCCAAACCAGAAGGTCAAGGTTAATTTTTTAGGAAACCTATAATTACATCAAAAGGGCTGTGGGATTTAAAACCCCTCAGCCCTTTTGATATTTCTTGATAAAATCTTGACATTTGCTTAAAAGGTTCTGGAGAACTATTGGGTATACTAGAGTCCAAGTCATTTAGGAAAGGAGGTAAGTAATGAAAAAAACAATCATTTTAATGGTCGTAGTGGCTCTGGCAATGTCACTGGCCGTCGGTCCCATTTATGCCAATGAGTCAGTTTCCTCGGAGGTTCAGAGCAGTTGGCAGGGGAAGAAAGCAGGTAACTGGATGGTTAGGGTCAGCGATATTCTACAGATGAAAGTGGAAGAACTGAGGGAACAGTTAAGGGATGGAAAGACCATTGTTGAAGTAGCCGAAGAAAAAGGTATCAGCAGTGAAGATTTAACAAAATCTGTAGTTGAGGACCAAAATGCTCATATTTCCGAAAGGTTTGAACAGGGCATGATATCAGAAGAAAAAATAAATCAATGCCTGGCTCAGGTGGAACAAAGGATTACCGAAAGATTAAACCGGGTTCATATGTTTCGGCAGAGAGCTGCAGATGGCAGCAGGCCTCTACAGAAACGAGGAAATTTCTAAATGTAAATAAATAGAAAATTATAAATTAACCCGGGCTTATTTGGCCCGGGTTAATTTATAAGTGAAACTCGTTTCAGTAAGCTAAAAACATCGGGGAATCAGGTGGAGACTCTACTCCACCTGATTAAAAGCCTTACCTACGCTAATGCTTAGAGGCGGTGGTGTTATACCCTAAAAAAAGAGATAAATAAGGGGAGGATTCTTTAGTAAAAATAGACATGATAAGATATTTTTGATAGAATGTGATTAAAATTTAGCAGGCTAGGCTCCGCATAGCTGAATAATAAAAAGCCAGGGGTGATTTTGATGTCCCTCAAAAAAATACTGTTTATTGAGGATGAACAGAAAATACTTATATTGGTAAAAAAATATCTGGAGCAGGAAAGGTTTGAAGTTTTGACGGCTGACAGTGGAGACAAGGCCAGGGAATTATTAAAGAATACTGAGCCGGATTTAGTATTGTTGGATTTAATGCTGCCGGAAATGAATGGTCTAGACCTCTGTCGGGAGATAAGAAAGACGAGTAACGTCCCTATAATCATGCTTACGGCGAAGGCTCAGGAGACAGATAAAATATTAGGTTTGGAAATAGGAGCTGACGATTACATTACCAAACCTTTTAGTCTGGCAGAATTAACAGCAAGAATCAGGGCAGCCCTGCGCAGAAGCGATTTTGGAAGTTTAGAAAAGGAAGAATCCATTGTCAGGGGCGGCTTACTTATAAATTTTGATCGTTATCAGGTAAAGGTGAAAGGTAAGGATATTCCTTTGACGGCTACAGAATTTAAAATTTTGGCTTTATTATCACAAAACCCCGGGAGGGTTTACAGCCGTCTGCAGATATTAAATGCTGCCCTGGGAGAATCATACGGGGGATATGAAAGGTCTATAGATACTCATATTAGCAATTTAAGACACAAAATTGAGAAAAATGCTGCTGATCCTGAGTATATTATGACAGTATATGGGCTTGGCTATAAATTTAATGCTGCCGAGTTAAATACGTAAAAATTATCAAGAATTGTCAAGGGGACGTTCTTCTGACATTGTTTTGGTAAACTAAGAAATTTATTTGAAAAAAGGAACAGGTGCAATTAATAAAAATGTTTAAAAACATGAGGCTTCATCCAAAGATTACTTTTGCTTTTGTTACAACAGTAATTATAACAGCCATGATAATAATAATTATAGCCAATATCTCAACTAATTTTATTTTCAAAGATTTTGTGGTTCAGTACCGTACTGTCAGGTTAGAACAGTGGGCGGATATTTTTACAGTTCATTATATTCAAAAAGGTGGCTGGGAAGGGATAGAAGATATCTTTGAAGAACCCGGGCATAGAAGGGGAAGGGGGGGAAGGCTGCTCCCCGGTGACCAGATAATGTTGGCCGATGACGGGGGAAGGGTAATACTGGATACCCGGGATCCTGTATCAGATAACAGAATGTTATCCAAAACTGCCCTGGCGGGTGGTTTTCCCATACAAGTAGCAGGCATAAGGGTTGGCACTCTGTTTTTAAATCCTGCCGCGCCCCAGGGAACTCTGTCCCTGGAGGAGGAATTCTCCCGCTCGGTAACTGGTGCTATTCTTGGGGGGGGAGTAATTGCAGTAGGCTTGGCGGCAGTTATAAGCTTGTTCTTTACACGAAAAATTGTTTCACCTCTCTACAGGCTTAACGCCGGGGTAAAGGAGTTTGCCCGGGGTAATTACAAAACCAGGGTGATTGTAGATTCTCAGGATGAGATCGGTAAGTTGGGGGAAGCGTTTAATTTCATGGCTGACAGTGTGGAAAAAAGTGAAGAGTTAAAAAGAAATATGACAGCTGATGTAGCCCATGAGCTGAGAACCCCGTTGTCAATATTACGGGGGAACCTGGAGTCGCTTCAGGCGGGGGTAATTGAGCCGGATCCTCAGGTTATTTCTTCCCTTCATGATGAAATAATTAGAATTTCGATGTTGGTTAATGACCTTCAAGATATTAGCTTGGCGGAGGCAGGAAAGCTGAACTTAAATCTTTTGAAGACAGACGTAGAGGATCTATTTAATAAAGTATTTCAGACTTTTCAGTATGAAATATTTTTAAAAAGAATTAAATTTGAAAAAAATGTTTTCCAGGAACACCTTATCTTGAAAATTGACAGGGATAAGATTATGCAGGTATTGATTAATCTTTTAGGAAATGCTCTTCGCTATACGCCCAAGGGGGGTAAAATTGTTTTAGGGGCAGAAATAAAAGGGGCCCATGTTGTTATTAATGTATCCGACAGCGGTCCTGGAATAAATTCAGAGGATTTGCCCTACATTTTTGAGCGTTTTTATCGCTCCAGAAAAGAATATCCCAAAAAAGACGGGGGTAGTGGGCTGGGCCTGGCTATAGCCAGGAGTTTTATTGAGGCTCATGGAGGTTATATTTGGGTAAAGAACAATACCCAGAGGGGCAGCACTTTTTCTTTTTCCCTTCCTTATACCGCCAGTCAAAGCAGTGAATAAAAATTTCCTTTGATTTGAGGGAAATTTTTCATTCACTGCTTTGACTATTTTCAAGGGGAGAACTTTTAAACAGCAGCACTCTTCTTTTCTTTTTTGTCAGAAAAGACCCAGCGACCGGAATAGTACCCTAAAAAACCACCATAAATCAGACGGACAGATAAGGTAGAAAGCATTCCTTTTATGGGCATATTCCAAAATGGAGCGTGAAGGGCCATCAGGGGGGCCATTATCCCTGCATTAACCACAAATATAATTACTCCGTACATAAACCCTAAAACAGTATAGTTTTTGTACTTAAGTAATTCTGCCAGGAAAACGAATATCAGGGCAAAAAAAGTTGAAAAAAACATGTGAACCAGCATCCCAGCGGGAATGACCCAGTTAGTATCCATTAATTCTGAGGGTAATATCATGCTGGCGTTTAACTTCATACCTGAAACAGTCATAATTCCCAGGGCATGCAGAGTATAACCTACAGCTCCCATAATCATCCCTGCAGCAATACCGGCAAGGATTCCCCATAAAACTTTGTGCTTGAGTGAAATAGTCTTGGTCATAGTAATCTACCTCCTGTTTTAAATTAATCAATTTACTTATAAATCTTACCCTATACCCCATACCCCTAAGGGGTATTTCTCGTATTCATTATATTTTATCAATGTATTAATGTCAATGTAAATTGAACAATTGGATTGTCAAGTTGTCAAGGAAATTCTGAAATTCTGGGGACAGCTTACTTAATTATTGAGCAGCAGTATGCCAACCTTGTAATTCGGTATGCTGTCCCTGTAATTCTCTGTAATCTGTAATTCCCCCTGTAATTCCTGTAATTCGATTCTAAGCCCCACCTACGCTAGCGCTTAGAAATGGGAGTCTTA
Source organism: Candidatus Contubernalis alkalaceticus (assembly GCF_022558445.1). Lineage (NCBI taxonomy): Bacteria > Bacillati > Bacillota > Dethiobacteria > Dethiobacterales > Dethiobacteraceae > Candidatus Contubernalis > Candidatus Contubernalis alkaliaceticus. Next base: position 2,290,629 of record NZ_CP054699.1, on the reverse strand, counting down.
TACCCTAAAAAAAAGAGATAAAATAGGGCTTAGAAGATAAAAAAACCGGACAAGAGATATTTTCTATTGATCCGGTTTTTTATCTTTTAATTATAAATTTCTTAGAATTTAAATAATTTTAATAATCGACCCTGAAAACATATGGGCTAATGTAAAAAGTAAAGTATTACTGTGCCAAAGATGGCGCCAAATACGGCTCCAAAGGTTCCTGAATGACCTTTGGCCAATTTTTGCGCGTCGGGAATAAGTTCATCAAAAACAATGTAGAGCATGGCCCCTCCGGCAAAACCCAATGCTACTGATAACACGATAGGTGAAATGTTGCTGATGGATGCTCCTATGAAAGCGCCAACACCCATAGGTAGTCCTGCCATTCCTGTATAAAATAAAATCTTTTTGATGCTGACCCCTCCGGCACACATAGGGGCAGCCATGGCCATACCTTCAGGAATATTGTGAATGGCAATTGTTATGGCCAGGCCTAAGCCCAGTGATGGAGAAGCCATATATCCGGCTCCAATGGCCATTCCTTCAGGCAGGTTGTGCATAGCAATACCCAGTCCCAGCATAGCACCAGTCCTGACATAACAGGCATATTCATCAGTTCCTTGGAAAAAATGAGTGTGAGGAAGATACAGATCCAACATCAAAATCAGCAGCGTCCCAATTACCAGACCCAGCACAGCCGGGATGATGCCTCCAAATTCCACGGCTTCCGGGAGGAGGTCCGAGAAAACGATGGCCAGCATAATGCCGCCGGCAAAACCTAAAAAAAAGCTTAGTAGTTCATTTTTAGGCTTTTTAAGAATCAGGGAAATTAATCCTCCTGAACCGGTCCCTATAATGCCGGCCAGGAAACCAATCAAAGTTATTTCATAGATGTAATTCATAAGTATTGAGTCCTTTCTGAGAGAGAATTTTAAAATATTTGTTTGAAACATACAATTATTTATATTATATTGAGACAGAGATTCTTTACTAGCTTATAATAAAAATATAAATTTTTCAATAACGATAAATAAAAATATAAGTAAATAATATAGTTAATATATAGTTTTTAATGGTATTTTCTTTAAAATTCAAAGAGGAAGTTTTAAATTGTTCCCGCTGTATATGTATACGTATATGTATATGTATTTGTATATGTATATGAAGAATTGAATAGGTGAGGGTTTTGCATGGATTAGAGATATATAAAAGGAAAAAGCAGTCCTTTTGGCGAATAACTGTTAAGGCAAATAGTACTGGAGGGGTGGTAATTACGTACTTGGAGGTGGAAAATCATGTGTCTTGCGGTTACGGCCAAAGTGATGATGATTGATGATGAAAACCGAACTGCTCTGGTAGATTCCTTCGGGGTACCCAGTTGGGTGGGAATTACCCTAATTCCTGATTTACAAGTGAATGAATATGTTTTGATACATGCGGGATACGCTCTGGAAAAAATTGATCTTCAGGATGCAGAGGAGAGAATTAGGCTTTGGGAGGAAATGTTAACGTAAGAAATGAAATCCAAAGGGAAGGAGGCCCTACGGTGTGGCTAAATGGATTTTAAAGCAGGAGGAAGAAGAGAGGGAATGTCTTGTTAAGTTTAGGGATCGGCATCTTTCCGGTCGGCTGCTCCAGGAGGTTAAGAGCATAGGCCAGGAATTGAAAGAGCGGCTAGGAAGACGTCCGGTGTTCATAGAGGTTTGCGGTACTCATTCTGTAAACTTTTCTCAGACAGGTTTAAGGAGAGCCCTGGAGGAGACAGTAGACTTAAGGAGCGGCCCAGGATGTCCATTGTGTGTTACTGACCAGGGGGATATAGATAGAATTATTGAGTTAAGCACTCAGGAAAATGTGGTGTTGGGGACTTTGGGGAACGTGTTAAAAGTGCCCGGGAGTCGCTCTTCTCTGGAACAAGAGAGGGCCCGGGGTGCCCGGGCACTAATGTTTAATTCTCCCTCTGAGGCGGTTCGGTGGGCCTGGAGGAATCCGCTGAAGCACATTGTCTTTCTGGGGGTTGGCTTTGAACCCACGGCTTCAGTAGTTGCTCTGAGCATACTGGAGGCAGAGGATCAAGGGATTAAAAATTATTCCGTATATTCTGTCCATAAGAGAATTATACCTGCACTGAAAACCCTGCTTAAGGACAGTGAATTGAGAGTAGATGGGTTTATACTTCCTGGCCATGTAAGTGTGGTTGTCGGCAGAAAACCCTTTGATTTTTTAGCGTTAGATAACGAAATCCCCGGGGTCATCGCAGGTTATGAGCCCATGGATCTGTTGGGAGCAGTGGAGAACTTAACTCAGCAGCTTCTTAAGAAAACCTGTCGGGTAGACAATAATTATACCCGGGTAGTTCGAGAAGAGGGAAACATTACGGCACAAAGGGTTATCCAGGAATATTTTGACCCCTGTGAGGTATCCTGGAGAGGTTTGGGTAAAATTCCCGACAGCGGCCTGGCTTTAAAAAAAGAACTGCAGGTTTATAATGCCGCTAAACGTTTTCCTGTGGAGGTGTCCAGGCCTTTAAATCAGTCGGGTTGCAGCTGTAGAGAGGTGCTTACAGGAAAAATACTGCCTACTCAATGCGACCTCTTTGGCAGGGAATGTATACCTTCACGACCGGTTGGCCTCTGTATGGCATCTCCAGAAGGTGCCTGTGCCTCTTACTACCAGTATGATTATCGGTAATAGGCGGTGATTTACCTGAGGTCAAGTTGGATTCCCTTCTTACAGTCTGGATAAAACCGGATCCTGGTCTATCTGAACAGGATTCCCTGTTTCTATGGATTCTAAGATGTCAAAAACCATTTTCGCGTCTCCATATTCGATTTCCGGTGTTACGGTAATTTCCTCCTGCCCTTGAGCCGCCCGGTAAAAGTTCAACAATTCATTGTAGAAGCCCCGCTGCGTTCGAAAGGGTATTTGTTCCTGGCTTTCGTCGTTATAGAACAGGTTAATTACACCGCAGGTATTTTCTTCTAAATAGATGGTGCCTCGGGTGCAGAAAATACGAAGACCAATTAATGGACGCTGTACTTCTGGGCCTCCACAGTAAAAAGTAAATTGACCGGGCATTCCACTTTTAAAAAGAATGTTCACATTAATTACAGAATAGGGGCTCCAGTCGGCATTTTGCTTTTTCCCCAGCCCATGGACTTTGTCCACTGAACCGAATATATGCCTTAAGGCAGACAGGTTGTGCACCGCCATATCCAGGATAGCGCCGCCCTGGTATTTTGGGTGCTGACGCCATTCTTTGGCGGGAAACTGGTTTTCCCAGCGTTCCTGAGGAAAGTCTGTTACCTTAGTATGAATAAAAAATACTGGCTCTCCTAACTTTTTTTGGTCAATTAAGCTTTTTATAATACTGGTCTCTTCGCTGTAACGGTAGTTTTCTGCAATCATAATGGGAACATTGAATTTTTTAGCCAGGTCCCGGTGCGCTTTGGCTTGTTCCCGATCTGCCGCCAGTGGTTTTTCACAAATAATGGGTATACCTGCCTTGGCGGCCTCCTCAGTAATTGGATAATTTTCTTCAATGGGTACCATGATATCTACCAGGTCTATGTTTTTGTCCTGAAACATTTTTTTGTAATCGGTATAAACATTTTTGTCGTCCAATTGGAGATACTGAGCCCAGTACTGTAGTTTTTCCGGGGTTGAATTGCAGATAGCGGTTATATCATAATAATCCGACAGTTCTTCAAAGGCGGGATAGTGCAACCGCTCAAAGGCCATCCCTGTTCCAATAATACCTACTCGAAGTTTATTTATGACAGTCTCCTCCTTTTAATTTTCACTTTTATGTTTACCGGGTTAATTAAAAATATAGTACATAAGGTTTATTTTTTTTAAAAAGTAATCTTTATTACGTTATTTTTTGCAATGTGAAAACATATTCCACAATGCAAAAAAAACTATTGACACCTCTGATTAGTCCGTGCTATGATATAGCACATAATAAGATGGTGAGATAAAAAATTCATATTAAGTACATCGTTTGTACAGTAGTGGCACAGATGCCTTCCGGCCTACCGGGGGGCTTCTTACGTTTTCTACCGGGCAGGGTCGCTCATTGGTTATGAAGCGGCCCTGTTTTTTTTAACATGTAAATTGTATTTGACCAAACAACGATTCCTTTGAAGGGAGTGATGTTTTTTTAAAAGGAAATAAAGTATCAGAATATGTAGAACATTTTATTTTAAGGAATGGTAAAGGGTTAAAACAAATTAAAACTAGGGGGAGTAAAAGAGATGAGACAAATAGCCATTTACGGAAAGGGTGGTATCGGCAAGTCTACTACCCAACAAAACACGGTGGCGGCCCTGGCGGAGATGGGGAAACAGGTTATGGTGGTGGGCTGTGATCCTAAAGCTGATTCTACCCGGCTTTTACTGCACGGGATGAACCAGAAAACGGTTTTAGATACCTTAAGGGACGAGGGGGAAGACATTGATCTGGAGGATATCCTTATTACCGGTTTTGAAGGGGCCCGTTGTGTAGAGTCCGGGGGCCCGGAGCCGGGAGTGGGTTGTGCCGGCCGGGGAATTATTACCTCCATCAACCTGTTGGAATCCCTGGGAGCTTACACAGAGGATTTGGAATACGTTTTTTACGATGTCCTGGGGGATGTGGTATGTGGGGGGTTTGCCATGCCCATCCGGGAGGGTAAAGCGAAAGAGATTTATATCGTGGCCTCGGGGGAAATGATGGCGCTGTATGCAGCCAACAACATCTGCAAAGGGGTGAAAAAATATGCTCATTCCGGGGGAGTGCGGGTTGGTGGAATAATATGCAACAGCCGGAAGGTTGATAATGAACTGGAATTATTGACTTCCTTTGCGGAAGAGTTGGGTTCCCAGCTGATTTATTTTATCCCCAGGGACAATGTGGTACAGAGGGCGGAGATTAACAGGAAGACGGTAATTGATTTTAATCCTGAGGAAGCCCAGGCTGAGGAGTACCGCAATTTGGCCAAGAGTATAGATGAAAATCAGATGTTCATAGTTCCTGAGCCCATGAGCCAGGACCGGTTGGAAGAGCTTATGATGGATCACGGGATTTTGGGGTAAGGGTTAATTAAAATTAAGGAGGGAAATTTATGCTGATGATAAAAGCCATTGTGAGGCCGGAAAAGTCAAATCAAATTTTGTCGGAGTTGAATGATGCCGGGTTCCCCTCGGTAACCAAGGTTGATGTGGTTGGCCGGGGTAAGCAGAGGGGAGTTAAGGTGGGGGATGTGATTTATGATGAAATACCCAAAGAAATGCTGATTATGGTGGTACGGGATGAAGACAGGGAAGATGTGATTAGCACCATCATGAGATATGCGAAAACCGGCGAAAGTGGCACCTTTGGTGACGGAAAAATATTTGTATTCCCGGTGGAGGAAGTATATACCATCAGCACTGGGAAAATGGAACTGTAGGAGGGATGGCTTATGAAAGAAGTGATGGCAGTAATCCGGATGCACAAGGTAGCTGAGACCAAAAGAGTTCTGGTGGAGGCCGGATATAACAGTTTAACTGCAATCCGGGCCGTGGGCCGGGGGAAAATGCTGAAAGATTTAAGTGTAATCGATAAAGTAGGTGAAGAAGCCCGGGATATGATTTTGGAAAGCATGTTGAAGGGGGGGAGGCTGATTCCCAAACGTCTGCTGAACATTATTGTTCCCGATGAAGAAGTAAAGAAAGTAGTGGAAATCATTATTTCCGTGAACAAGGAAGGCCACAGCGGTGACGGAAAAATCTTTGTATTACCAGTAAATGACGCTGTAAGAGTTCGTACCAGTGAACGGGGCGAAGAAGCTATTTAAAGAAGGAGGGGGATTAACATGGGGTTACATGAAAAAGACCTGAATGCTATATTTGAACGATATCCGGCCAAGGTGAGGCGGAACCGGAAAAAACATATCCTGGTGGTGAAAGATACCTCTCAAGAAAGGCAGCAGATTGAAGCCAATACCCGTACTATCCCAGGAATAATTACCACCAGGGGATGTGCTTTTGCCGGCTGCAAGGGGGTGGTGCTGGGACCCCTTAAGGATATGGTTCATATCGTCCATGGTCCTGTAGGCTGTGGATATTATGCCTGGCTGACCCGGCGGAATAAGGCACGGGCCGAAGATCCGAAAAAGAATTTTCTTCATTACTGTGTTACTACTGATATGCAGGAGAGTGATATAGTTTTTGGAGGGGAGAAAAAACTTTCCGGGATGATTGATGAAGTAGTGGAGATTTTTAAACCCAACGCTATCACCGTTTCTGCAACTTGTCCTGTGGGCCTTATTGGTGATGATATCAATGCTATTGCCCGGGAAGCTCAGGAGAAACATAAAATACCCATTTTGGCTTTCAGCTGTGAGGGATACAAGGGGGTAAGCCAGTCTGCCGGACACCACATTGCCAACAATGGGTTGATGGAGGGGATCGTGGGGCAGGGGGAAATGACGGAACCACCTCACCGGTTTTCTATAAACCTGCTGGGGGAATACAATATTGGTGGGGATAGCTGGGAGATTGATAGGATTTTGCAGGGGATCGGTTACTATCTGGTAGCGCCCATGACCGGGGACGGCTCCTTTGAAACCTTAAAGAATGCCCATGTAGCGGAATTGAACCTGGTACAGTGCCATCGTTCTATAAACTACATTGCAGAAATGCTGGAAACAAAATATGGCACTCCCTGGTTAAAAGTTAACTTTATCGGTATTCAAAACACTATAGATTCTCTACGAGATATGGCTCTTTATTTCGGAGATCGGGAATTAACTCAGAGAACAGAGGAGTTTATCGCAAGGGAACTGGCTATGATTGAACCGGTTATGGAACAGTATAAAAAAATATGTCAGGGTAAAACGGCTTTTTGTTTTGTGGGAGGGTCCAGGGGACACCATTACCAGGGGCTTTTCGGTGAAATGGGCATGGATACGGTATTGGCTGGATATGAATTTGCCCATCGAGATGATTATGAAGGACGGGAGATAATCCCGGATATCAAATTGGACGCAGATTCCCGAAATATTCCTGACCTGAAGGTAACTCCGGACAAGGAACTATTTCGCCTTAAAATTACACCGGAGAAGAAAAAAGAGCTGCAGGATAAGATACCCTTAAGCAATTATCAAGGGATGATCCAGGAGATGAAGGACGGCAGCCTGGTGGTGGATGACCTGAATCATTTTGAGACGGAGGAATTTATTCGGCTGTTAAAGCCCGATTTATTTGCTTCGGGAGTGAAGGATAAATATGTAGCCCAGAAGATGGGCATCCCTTCCAAACAGCTGCATTCTTACGATTACAGTGGTCCCTATGAAGGGTTCAGGGGTGCAGTGAAGTTTGCAGAGGATGTAGCTATGGGGTTTGTATCCCCTACCTGGAATTTTATCCTACCTCCCTGGAAGAAAGACCCGCTTTAGAGTGGAACCATTGAAGAGGAGGGAACAAAATGTTAGATTCTACACCTAAGGAAATGATTCAGCGTAAAGTCGGCCTGATTAACCCTGCCAAGACCTGTCAGCCCATCGGGGCTATGTATGCGGCTCTGGGTATTTACCGATGTCTTCCTCACAGCCATGGTTCTCAAGGGTGCTGTTCTTATCACCGTTCGCATCTTACCCGGCATTTTAGAGACCCTATCATGGCCTCCTCCAGTTCTTTTACAGAGGGAGCTTCGGTTTTCGGAGGCGGCGCCAATTTGAAGACTTCTATAAAAAATGTATTTGAAATCTATGACCCGGACATTATGGCTGTTCATACCACCTGTTTGACGGAGACCATCGGTGATGATATTCCTTCCATTCTCAGCACTGCTGAGGTGCCTGAAGGTAAACGGGTTATTTACGCCAGCACTCCCAGTTATGTGGGCTCTCATATAACCGGTTTTTCTAATATGACCACAGGGATGGTCAACTGTCTGGTGGAGCCTGGGGAAAAAGAGAAGAAAGAACAGGTAAACGTCTTACCAGGTTTTGTAAATCCCGGAGATATGAGAGAGATTAAAAGGATGTTAAAAGAATTGGGAATAAAATTTATTATGTTTCCCGATACCACCGGGGTAGTAGATTCTCCTATGACCGGTAGGTACCAAATGTTTCCCCGGGGTGGCGCCCGGGTTAAGGATATCCAAGATTCTGGCAGTTCTAAATTTACCATAGCCTTAGGATTTTTTGCCTCCAGTGAAGCAGCTTTCCTGTTGGACCGAAAATGTAGTGTTCCGCCGGTAGTTTTAAGGACACCTGTTGGTATTAAAGCTACTGATGAATTTTTAATGACTCTACGAAATCGATTTATCCAGGATATTCCCTATGAGCTGGAGGAGGAGCGGGGACAGCTGGTGGATATAATGACAGATACCCATTTTCATTTCCACGGCAGGAAAGTGGCCCTTTTCGGGGATCCGGATATGTTAACTGCTATGACAGAATTTTTGTTGAGCCTGGGGATGATTCCTGCTTACGTTCTCACCGGTTCACCCGGAGCGCTTTTTGAGAAAGAAATAAACACCATGCTGAAAGCGGCCGGGGTGGAAGGAAAGGTTAGGGCGGCCGGGGATCTGTTTGAACTGCATCAGTGGATTAAAAACGGCCCGGTAGACCTGCTGATAGGAAATACTTACGGTAAGTATATTGCCCGGGCGGAGGATATTCCCTTTGTCCGGCTGGGATTTCCGGTGATGGACCGCAGTGTTCATTCTTATCTTCCGGTGGTAGGATACCGGGGAGCCATGAGATTAATAGAAATGATAAGCGGAGCTCTATTGGATAGAGCTGACCGGGATGCGGCAGAAGAGGACTTTGAACTGGTTATGTAGCTCCATTGAGAAGTGGGAAGTGGGAAGTGGGAAGTGAGGTGTTGGAATAGATCCATTTTAATCAGGTAGTTTTATTAATTCAGCGGGATGAGAAACCAGATATAAGGCAATACTGCTCTGCTTTAATTCCATATTTCGCCTATCATAAAGGAGAGGTAAAAGATGAGTGTGTTTGAGCCCGGTTCAATTGTTGAAGAAAGGAAAGACTTTATTCATACTAAAGGAAGGCAGAAGAAGAGTCTAAAATGTGATAGCGACAGCATCGCCGGCTGTGTCAGCCAGCGGGCCTGTGTTTACTGCGGTGCCCGGGTGGTATTGAATCCTGTTACAGATGCGGTACACCTGGTGCACGGCCCCATCGGCTGTGCCAGCTATACCTGGGATATTCGGGGCAGCCTCAGCAGCGGTTCGGAACTGTACCGGAACAGTTTTTCTACCGACCTGCAGGAGGAAGATGTAATCTTTGGCGGAGAAAAAAAGTTGACAGCAGCCATCGACCAGCTGGTGGAAAAATACCCGACAAAACTGGTTTTTGTATATGCCACCTGTATTGTGGGGGTGATCGGGGATGATCTGGAAGCCGTCTGTAAAAACGCCTCCTTAAGGCATGGGATAGAGGTAATTCCTGTGGAGTCCAGCGGTTTTATCGGAAACAAGGCCGCCGGATACCGGGCCGCCTGCCATGCTCTGCTCCGCTTGATTAATTCGGGAGTTAATCAGGACAATAATAAAGTAGAGAAAATACCAATGAGTGTTAACTACCTGGGGGATTTTAACCTGGCGGGGGAGGCCTGGATTATTCAAAATTATCTCCACCCTTTGGGAATAAAGGTGAATACAAACTTTACAGGAGATTCCACCTACAGGTCTTTAAAGGATGCACCTAAAGCATCTTTAAACATTATTCAGTGTGCTGGTTCCATGGCTTTTTTGGCTAAAGAAATGGAGGAGATGTTTGGAATCCCCTATATGAATATTTCTTTTCTAGGGGTGGAGGATACATCTGGTTCTCTTTTGAGAATCGCTGAGTTTTTTAACAGCCATAAGGCCGTGAAAGCGGCGGAGGAGTTGATTAATAGGGAAGAAGAAATCGTAAAACCTCTGATAGAAGGTTACCGGAGGGAATTTCAGGGGAAAAAGGCCGCGGTTTACGTGGGGGGAGGTTTTAAAGCCATCTCTTTAATCAAGCAGTTCCGGGAGATTGGCATCGAAGTAGTGATGGTTGGGACCCAGACCGGGAGGCCGGAGGAATATGAGACTATCAGTGATATGGTGGAGGAGGGAACGGTGGTCCTGGATGATGCCAATCCCACTGAACTGGAAAAGTTTATGATGGAAAAGGAAGCTCATCTTTTGGTGGGAGGAGTGAAGGAAAGGCCTCTGGCTTACAAGTTGGGGATTGCTTTTATCGACCATAATCATGATCGAAAACACCCTTTAAGCGGCTTTGCCGGAGCTGTTAATTTCGCCGGGGAGGTATATTCTACACTATGTTCTCCGGTATGGAAGTATTTGAAGTAATTGTTTTTTTCGCCTGGGTATTATTTTTGGATAGAGACTGCTGCTGCTATTATAAAGCAGCAGCACCACCCAGTCATGAAAATAAGACAAAAGAAACCTCCCCTTGTTTTGTTATTAGTCAGGAAGGAGAGAAGGGAAATGAAAAAAGTAAACGAGAACTCATGTCATATGTGCATGCCTATGGGTGGCATTTTCTCCTTTAAAGGGGTGGAAAAGTCTATGGTAATTCTTCATGGTTCCCAGGGCTGTGCTACATATATGCGCAGGCATATTGCCGAGCATTTCAATGAACCGGTGGATGTAGCTTCCTCCTCTTTAAATGAAAAGGGGACCATCTATGGAGGGGAAAAGAATTTAAAGCAGGGACTAGATAATGTCATTAAAATATATAATCCAAAATTTATAGGGGTGCTGACCACCTGCCTGGCAGAGACCATCGGAGAGGATGTTGATAGAATTGTATCGGCCTATTTGAAGGAGAAAGGACTTGTCCACCTTTCGGCAGCAGCGGTATCTACTCCGGGCTATGGGGGAAGCCACAGTGAGGGATATTTAAAAGCTTGTCATCAAATTGTGGCGGCCCTGGCCAAAAAGAGTCCTGGACATAACAAAATAAATGTAATTGTGCCTAATATTAGCCCGGCAGATATCCGGGAGATTAAGAGAATTCTAAATATAATGGGGGTTGATTTTACCCTTTTTCCAGATTATTCCAATACCTTGGACCAATCTTTTGTTAAACCATATCAAAAAATGCCCACCGGTGGCACTAAAATCTCTGATATTCAAAGTATGTCGGGAGCTGTAGCTACAGTACAGACAGTACTTACAGCTGGAAAACAACCTACGGCAGGAGCTTATCTGGAAAAGGAATTTGGTGTACCCCTATACGAGACCCCAATTCCGCTGGGATTGGAAAATACCGATATTTTCCTTAATACAGTCAAAAGAATAACCGGGAAAGAAATTCCCCGGAGCCTGGGGGAAGAAAGAGGACGACTATTGGATGCCATGATTGACTCCCATAAATACAATTTCCAGGGAAGAAGTATCCTATTTGGAGATCCAGAACTGGTTCTGGCTGCTGTCGGTGTTTGTCTGGAAAATGGAGTGTTTCCAGTGGTGGTGGCCTCCGGCAGTAAGAATACCAGGCTGCAGCAGCTGCTTCAGCCCCGGTTTAACCAATTAAATAGAGAAGCTTGTTTTCTAACGGGGGCTGACTTTGTTAGTATCCGGGAGAAAGCGGTGGAGTACAAGGCAAATATTGCTATAGGTTCTTCTGAAGGCAAATATCTCACAGAAAAAGAGGGAATTCCTCTGGTCAGGTTTGGATTTCCCATTCACGACCGGGTAGGGGGACAGCGGCTGCTTTCGGTAGGGTACAACGGAACGGCCATGTTTTTAGACAGAATTACTAACACTTTGCTGGAAAATAAGCTAAATAACTATCGGAGAAAAATGTATGAAAGTTTTTATCGGGGAGAAAACAAGGAATTAATTGGAGCAGAATTGAGGTGGAAAGAATGAACTGTCGTGAAACCTGTTTCACAGATGTTAAAAAAAGTAATCCAGAAAAATTGATTAAAACTGGAAAGCATCCCTGTTTTTCTTATGAAGCCCATCATAAATATGCCAGAATGCATCTTCCAGTGGCACCCCGGTGTAATATTAAATGTAATTACTGCAGCCGTAAATATGATTGTGCAAATGAAAGCCGGCCGGGGGTAACCAGTACAGTTCTTTCTCCTACTTCTGCCCAAAAAAAATTTATTCAAGTAAGAAATAAAATTCCGCGGCTCAGTGTGGTGGGAATAGCCGGCCCGGGAGATGCCCTGGCCAACTGGGAGAATACAAAAGAGACTATAAAATTGATTAAAAAGGTTGATCCGGAAATTATTTTCTGTCTGTCCACCAATGGACTAATGCTTCCGGACCTGGCTCAAAAAATAGTAGACTTAGGAGTGAGTCATATAACGGTTACGGTTAATTGTTTGGACCCCCGGGTGGGAAGGAAGATTTACAGTTATGTCAGTTATAAAAGAATGGTTTATAAAGGCTTAGAGGGTGCTGAACTGCTGGTTAATAATCAATTTCAAGGGATAAGGCAGCTGGTGGATGAAGGGGTGGTGGTGAAAGCAAACATAGTCATGATTAAAGATATCAATACCCATCATATTCCGGATACTGTTAAGGGTTTAAAGAAGGCGGGTGTTTTCATAAATAATATTATGCCGCTAATTCCAGCTTTTGGCAGCCCCTTTGAAAATTATCCACAGACCAGCTTAGACGAGCTGGACAATATGAGGAATCTTTGTGAAACAGATCTGAAGCAGATGCGTCACTGCAGGCAGTGCCGGGCTGATGCTGTCGGCTTATTGGGAGAGGATCGATCTGTGGAGTTTATGCAGACTGAAAAAGCGATTAGCCAGTAAAACATGGGGATGTTTACAGTGTTCTCTAAAGTGGGCTATGGGCCGAAGAGAAGATGATGTGATGCCAGGTGACGGTTCAAAATCATATGAGGAGTGATTTTTAGGTGAAAAAACCAAAATATCATGTATTTATTTGTTCCAGTTCCAGAATAAATGGGCAGCAGAAGGGTTTTTGTCATTCTAAAAACTCTGTAAATCTGCTGGAGGAATTCATGGAGGAAATTGAAGAACGGGGGCTGGGGGGAGATGTTCTTGTGACCCATACCGGCTGCTTTGGAATTTGTGAAAAAGGCCCTGTGGTTGTAGTCTATCCTCATAACGTTTGGTACGGTGGAGTAACAAGTGATGATATAGAGGTAATCATGGATGAACATATTGAAGGGGGAAGTCCAGTAAAATCCCTGGAAATAAATTGAATGTCTTAAAAAAGGGTTACTTTACACTATAAAAGTGAACTGGCTCTATGGAAAGGGGAGAGGGTGAATGACCAGAGAAATCGCGGTGTATGAAGATCAATCAGGAGTTACTGCTTCTTTTGAACAGGATGGGAAAATTGTAATTTATCGGAAAATTAAAGGTGCATGGAAAGTGCTTCGAGAAAAAGGGCTTTTTGGGGATAAAATATTAAGCCTTAAGGAGCTGCGAAAGCGAATGGACAACATTACGGATTTTTTAGGGGAATGCAGAATTTTTGTAGGCGCATCCATAGCCGGTATTCCCTATTTTTCATTAGAGAAACATGGATGTAATCTCTGGGAAATTGAAGGAAGACCACAAGATTTTTTAGATTTAATTATTGAAAGTGAAGAAGAGGAAAAAAGCAGGGAGTCAGAAAGAAAATTAAAGGATATTTTGCCGATCCCCTTAGAGGTTTTTCCAGGACGCTATATTATTTCCATAAAGGAAATCCAAGAAAAAGACCTGGGGATAACCAGCAAGCAGGTGCTACGGCCCTATTTGCAGAAGGGCAGGTTCTATGAACTGGAGGTTACTGCCGGCCATGTCCCTCCCTGGTTGGAGGGGGACCTGATGGTTAATGACTTGAACAGCAGGGTGGATCAGGTTAGTGAAAATGAAATAAAAATAACGATTACAAAAAAGACCTGTGATGAAAAATAGATACTGTAGACAAAGGTTAGGAGGGGTGGGTTGTGCTGCGAAAAATGATTTTGATCACATTAATAACGGTTTTTGTTATTATTCTCATAGGAAGCTATACCCGCTTCTTCCCTGGAGAGGCCGAGGGCCATCAGAAAGAATTAACTGTAGCTGCAGCTTCGGACCTATATTTTGCTTTTCAAGAATTGGGTGGTTTGTTTGAGGAACAAACCGGGGTTACCGTCACCTTTCTTTTCGGGTCGTCAGGAAATTTGTCTCAGCAAATTATGCATGGAGCACCCATAGACCTATTTTTTTCTGCAAACAGGCAATGGGTAGAGCAACTGGAGCAATCGGGTCATTTGATTGAAAAATCCCAGAAATTGTATGCTAGAGGCAGGATTGTGCTTGCGGTCAACAAAAAATCCGGACTGAAAATAACTTCACTGGAAGATTTATTGTTCTCTGATATTGAACGGATGGCTATAGCCAATCCCAACCATGCTCCCTATGGCCAGGCAGCTAAGGAAGCCCTGGAGAGCGCAGAGGTTTGGCAGGTTTTAGAGGAAAAAATGGTATATGGGGAAAACGTGTCTCAGACGCTTAAGTTTATACAGAGCGGTAATGCCCCGGTGGGAATTATAGCCTTGTCATTAGTGGATGTTTTAGATATTGATTATTATATAATTGATGAGTCTCTACACAAACCTTTGGAGCAGATGATGGCGGTGGTAGCAGGTTCCCCTAATCAGGAGGAGGCTTTGAAATTCATCCAGTTTATGGAGAGTGATACAGGCAGGACTATTATGAAGAGTTACTGCTTTTTCCTACCTTGAATTTGTTAAGATCACAATGGTGCAGCTTAAAAATAAAGTTATCAGGGAGGGAAAGGCTGTGAACTGGTTTCCAATTCTATTGACTCTAAAAATAGCCGTATGTTCCACTCTAATTGTGGTCCTCACAGGAGTGCCCTTTGGATGGCTGATGGCCCGGGGGAAAATACCCGGAAAATCTCTCTTATCCTCTCTGGCAGCTCTGCCTATGGTACTGCCCCCTACGGTTTTGGGTTATTATTTACTGGTTCTTTTAGGAAGGCAGAGCTTTCCAGGTCGTTTTCTTCAGGAGCAGTTGGGGATAAGTCTGGTGTTTACCTGGCAGGCGGCGGTTATTGCCGCAGCCGTTGTTGCTTTTCCCCTGCTGTCAAGAAATTTCCAGGCCGCGGTGGAGACAGTAGATAAAGACCTGGAGGATGTGGCCCGCACCCTTGGAAAAACGGAAATACAGATTTTCTTTACCATAACCCTTCCCCTGGCAAGAAGGGGGCTGTTAGCTGGTGTGGTGCTGGCCTTTGCCCGTTCTATGGGAGAGTTTGGAGCAACTTTGATGGTTGCTGGAAATATTCCGGGTAAAACCCAGACCTTATCCATTGCTATTTATGATGCTGTGCAGTCTGGGAACAGCCAGTTGGCGGGGTTTTTAGTATTACTAATCAGTATTTCAACCGTAGTTATTTTGATGAGTCTTAACTTTTTAGATCAATTAAAAAAGTGGTGAGTATTTTGTTAAAAATTAAAATAAATAAGAAATTTGGTTGTTTTAAATTGCAAAAGGAATGGTCGGTGGATAAAGGAGAGGTAATCACCCTTTTGGGTCCTTCTGGTGCCGGCAAAAGCTTGACCTTGAAATGTATCGCCGGGCTTATTGAGCCTGAACTGGGGAAGATTACTGTTGACGACCAGGTTCTTTTAGATACCGGGGCTGGAATTAATCTTTCTGCTAGAAAAAGAAAGATAGGATATGTTCCTCAGAATTACGCTCTTTTCCCACATCTTTCTGTAGCTGCAAATGTTTCTTTCGGGTTACAAGAGAGAGACAGGGGAGTCAGGGAGCTAATTATTGAGCAATTACTGCAGAGTGTGGGGCTGGTTGATTTAAAGCATAAATTCCCAGGGCAGCTTTCTGGTGGGGAAAAGCAGAGGGTGTCCCTGATCAGGGCTATAGCGGCAAAGCCCAGGGTTCTTCTTTTGGATGAACCCTTTACTGCGGTTGACGCTCCAATGAGACAGATCTTGAGGGATGAGGTCAAGGATTTTTTACGGAACTCTAACATACCTGTAGTGTTAGTAACTCATGATCCTCAGGACGTTTCTCATCTGGAGGCAAAGGTTTGTTGTTACTAAGTAGAATTAATCAATATTGGCTTCCAGGCCAAGACTGGGGATAGATTTAAAAACATTGATTAGCTGTTAATCTGTTTGGGGAAAAACCAAACTTGATTTTTATTGTCACAGCTTGTATAATCCCGTATTTGACACTTGATAGAAATAAAAATCCTGCAACACCTTGATATTAGGGTATTTGCAGGATTTCATGTTAATGTAAAAAGTGCGTAATGTTTTTATGATTTTGTACTTTTAAAAATTTTTTTCATCATACTTGTAGTAACAATCTGATAGTCAGTGCGAAAGCCAAAAGCTTCATGTAAGGCATCAGTAAAATCTGTTCTTGTATATATTGGTTCATAACCTTCACCCTTAATTACTTTGAAATTCATTTCGCGCAATTCACTAATAATTTCATGACATGTAAAATTTTCACTAAGCTTCTTTTCCAGTAATCTATAAATAATTAATGATATAAAGCAAGTGTTGAAATGTGCTTCTATCCTATCATCATTACTTAAATATACAGGTCTTGCTTTAAACTCGCTTTTCATAATTCTAAAACATTCTTCTATTTCCCATCTTCTATGATTCACCTTAATTATTTCAGTGGCATCATCATCAAGATTGGTACAAACCCCATAAAAACCATCAAATGCTTCTTCTTTTTGGATAAGAACGGTATCAATATGATATATTTCATTTTCTGCAACTTCACCGTCTGGAGTGCAGTTTGTTTTATGAATAAATCTTTTGTAATCGTTTTGCCTGCATTTCTTTATTTTTGCAGGGTTAGTATCTATTGTTTTTTGAGCTCGTTCTATTTGAGAATTGCGGATTTTGCGCTGATAATCCCTGTATTTAATGGAGTATGTTACAATAAGTTTTTGCTCAAAACCGTTCTCTTTAATCCAGCGCTCCTTGTAAAAGACTTTGTTTTTATCCTTATTCTCATCAAGTTTGGAGATATCATAAGATTTCATATCTCCCGAACGTTGCCAGCCATCTGTAGCAAGTGCCCATTTTTTAAGGTGTTTTTTTAATTTTTTTATAGACTGGGTTGTAATGAAAGCTCGATCATCCTTATCATTAAACTTTCGATTAGCCTCAGAAGCAAGACCGGCATCGGTGCAGACGATAAACTTAGAAAGCTCAAAATCGGATAAAATCATCTTTTCTAAAGGTTTTAATGTGAGCTGTTCATTCATATTTCCCCTATTAATACTAAAAGCAAGAGGAATACCGTCCCCATCCATAAATAGACCCATTTGAACAATAGGGTTTGGTTTATGCTCTTTTGATGGGCCGTATTGCTTTTTGCCTTCTTCTTGTTCAATTTCAAAAAAGTAATTGGTGCAATCATAGTAAAGAATACCGGTATTCCTCTTGGAAACCTTTAAACTGTTTTCATATAATGAGGATTGTATAAAATCTGTTTCCTTAGCCAAAACTTCAAGAGCTCTATATATTTGATGGAGATCAAAATTCGGCTGCTCTATAAACTTCTTAGAAAGTTGATAAGTCGCGAGTTTTGAAGAAGGGAAGATAACCCTGCCATAAATCAGTCTGGAAAGAATTGAATCCAAATCAAAATTGAATTTATACTTCTGAGTTATTTTCTTACAAATCTTATGTATTCCGAGTTCATAGTAAATTTTTTGCAGGAAAAGATATCCACCGTTAAAAGAGTGCTGTTCATCTTTGTTGATCAGTTTTGAGGGAGAATATTTAACCAGCACTTCTCGTTTTGTTTCTTTTTCTTTCTCGTTAAGCTCCTCAATATACTTTTTTGCCCATTCAATGGGATCTTGGCCGTTTAATTTTTTCTCTAACTCTGTAATGGTTCCGAGTTTTTCTACAATTTTAGTAGTGCGCTTATTCTTTTCAATAACATCTTTTATTACATAAAGTGAAGTGGCATTTTTAGATTTTGAAAACGATAATCTCATAAAGTCAACTCCTCCAATCCCTTATATTATACCACATTACGAGGCATTACGAAAGATAAACTTGGCAAATTTGACAAAAAAAATAAGCCTTTTCAAAGGCTTGAGCGATTTTTTATTATTAAACTGTCAAAGACCCGTGTTCATTATTCAACTGTCAAAGACCCGAGCTGTTAATCTGTTTGGGGAAAAACCAAACTTGATTTTTATTGTCACAGCTTGTATAATGAATAGTAGTTGAATAAGAAAATGTGGGTCGTTAGCTCAGTGGGAGAGCACCTCCCTGACGCGGAGGGGGCCGCAGGTTCAATACCTGCACGACCCACCACTTATAAAATAACACCATTACAGGTGTTTTTTTGTTTTTATCTCTTTTTTTTAGGGTATAAGCCCCCACCTCTAAGCGTTAGCGTAGGTGGGGCTTTTAATCAGGTGGAGTAGAGCTCCACCTGATTCCCCGATTTTAAAGCTTGCTGAAACGAGTTCACCGGTGACACTTTTCGGGGTTAACTTCCCCAAATTAAATAGAAAATTATAAATATGTTTTTTCTTCCCTTCTATTAAAGTATACAAAATTTTTTTGAAACATATAATAAATTGATAAAGGAGGGAGAAGGAATCATGAGCAGTACTGGTGGGATAATTGTTGTAACAGATAAATACCATTCTAAATTTAAAGAAAAGTTCATTTCATACAAAAATAATGTAAAAAGAAATATGGCCGCGGTAAGGTTTAAAGAGATGCATAGAGATGGTATTCCTTTTTTGTTTTTTTTCTTAGATGTTAAAAAGCCCTTAAGTAAAGATTATAACAACTTATTAAAACAACATATGTCTCATTTCATTTGTGATTTTATCATGAATTATATGAGAGATACGGTATTGGAGAATCTGATAAAGAGGAATTATTCCTATTTCAGCCAACGGGAAAGGGAGATTATACTTGAATTAACTCAACAAGAATTAAATGAACAAAACAGTGCTAAAAAGTTTAATGAGAAAAAGGTCTATATTATAGATAGCATACAGCATTATTTTCAGGAAAAAGAATATATGAACCTAGAGGGTTTTGTTAATTTCCGCCTTAAGAAAATTATTGCAGGCTTAAAATATAGTGTTGAGTCTTCCATAGATGAACTTTTGATGGAACAGGAATACCAAGAATTTCTAAAGTTGTTAAAATATTTTGTTACCCTTCAAGAGCCTAAAATTGAACAGGTTCACATTACAGCGGATCAGGAGGGGTCTTTACAACTTAGAGATGCTGAACAGCGACTATTAGACTATTCTTTCCCCGTAAGTAATGGCCTGAATTTATTTAGTTCAAAGATACAAAAAGAGGATTTTATAATTAGTTTTTTGGTTAACTTTGCTCCTAAAAAAATTATAGTTCATCAGGTCTTGTGCTGTTATTATCCCAAGGCGGTGGAGGCTATTTTAAACATATTCAGTGAAAGAGTAGTGATTTGCAAGAAATGTAAACTGTGTCAGGGGCAGAAGCTCCAATTATAAATTTTTCTATAGAAAGGTTTGCTGTTCAGCTATTAAAAAACCGTAAAGGTTTTTTTTTATGTTTCTTTTTGTTAAAATAGAGACATAGAATGGCAAAGGAGACGTTTCCTGCATGTATTTGTTTATATTTTTACCTGTAATCGGCGGGTTGATTGGTTGGCTTACCAATATAATTGCTTTAAGGCTTCTGTTCCGTCCCTTGACTCCTGTAACAATACCTTTTTCTAAATATAGTTTTCAGGGTTTAATCCCTAAGAGGAAGCTGGCGCTTTCCCGTTCTATTGGGGATATTGTGGAAAAAGAACTGCTGTCCCGAAGAGATATTCTCCAGCAGGTTAATTATGATTCAATGGAAAGGGAAGTTTTGTCGGCTTCAGAGAGGATAATTAAAGGTTGGACTGAGGAGAAGCTGACCAATTTTATTCCTCCTGGAATTAAAAAAATCCTACATGAATATATTGCTGACCTGGTAAAAAAAGAATTGAGTATCCATGTAAAAGTAATCATGAGAGATATGATTCATAAGGCCTGGGATGAAGTTAATATTAGTAAAATGGTAGAAGATAAAATGAACAAGCTTTCCCTTGAAAGGGTAGAACAGATGATAATATTTATAGCTTCTAAGGAGCTTAAACATATTGAATATTTGGGGGCAGCTCTGGGTTTTTTCATCGGCATAGTTCAGGCTGGGGTGGTTTATATTCTACAGTAACTTGACATGCTTTAGAATAAGCATTATAATTTTTTTAAATTTAAATAAAAAAGCTATGATGAGAAAGAGTAGGTTAGATTACTTCTAAAAAAGAGAAAGGCGTCTCGGCTGAAAACGCCTTTAGAATATCTGACTGAAAACCATCTCTGAGCAGTACAGGTGAAAGCCCTCCGGTAAATAATCTGTGCCGTTTTCTCCCCGTTACGGAGAGCTTGAGTTCTTGTGAAAGTTAGTTTAATTAGGGTGGAACCGTGGGAAGTTTTCCTGCCCCTTTAGGGGTGGGTTTTATTATTTTGAGTTAAAAATTTTTTTAAGAGGGAGATGTTTATGAATAATAATATTAAAATTACCTTTCCAGATGACACTCAAAAAGAATTTCTTAAGGGGATTACTCCACAGGAAATATTAAACCAGATGGGAGGCCGATTAAAGAAAGAAGCGCTGGCGGCCCAAATTGACGGAAAGTTAGTTGACTTGAGCTGTCCTATATCTAGTGACACTCACCTTTCCTTCATCAGATTCGATGACCCTGAAGGCAGCAGTGTATACCGTCACAGCTCAAGCCATATATTGGCCCAGGCGGTGCAGAGGTTGTTCGGTAAGGTGAAGCTGGGGATAGGACCTTCTATAGAGAACGGTTTTTATTATGATTTTGAGGTTCCCCAATCCTTTACTCCTGAAGATCTGGAAAAAATAGAAAAAGAAATGAAAAAAATTATAAAAGAGAATCTTCCTATTGTAAGAAAAGAGCTGAGCCGGGAGGAAGCTTTATCCCTGTTTAAGGAAAAGGGAGAAGATTATAAGGTGGAACTGATCCAAGATTTACCCGTTGATCAGACCATCAGTTTTTATCAACAGGGAGAATTTCTGGACTTGTGTGCCGGCCCCCATGTTCCTTCTACAGGAAAAATTAAGACCGTGAAATTGTTGAGCCTGGCTGGAGCGTACTGGAGGGGTGATGAGCGAAACCCTATGCTGCAGCGCATATATGGGACCTCCTTTATCAAGCAATCTCTGCTGGAGGAATATTTGAATCGTTTGGAGGAGGCCAAAAAGAGAGACCATCGTAAACTGGGCAGAGAATTGGACCTTTACAGTATGCATGATGAGGCTCCGGGGTTTCCCTTCTTTCATCCCAAGGGCATGATACTTAGGGAGGAGCTTTTGAAATTTTGGAGGCAGGAACACCAGAAGGCCGGTTATCAAGAGATTAAAACCCCTATTATTTTAAACCGTAAGCTTTGGGAGCAGTCTGGGCACTGGGATCACTATAAGGAGAATATGTACTTTACCAAAATCGATGACCAGGATTTTGCCATCAAGCCTATGAATTGTCCCGGGGCCATGCTGATCTATGGTAACCGAATGCACAGTTACCGGGAATTTCCCCTCCGATATGCAGAACTGGGATTGGTCCATCGTCATGAACTCTCCGGTACCTTACACGGATTGCTGCGGGTAAGGAACTTTACCCAGGATGATGCCCATATTTTTATGCTGCCCTCTCAGGTAAAGGGGGAAGTAAAAAAGGTGATAGATTTGATTGACACTTTTTATAAAGTTTTCGGATTTACCTATCATGTAGAACTGAGCACAAAACCTGAGAAGGCCATGGGCTCCCAGGAGCTCTGGGAGACTGCTACCCATGCTCTTCGGGAGGTGTTGGTGGAGAATGAAATACCTTTTAACATTAATGAAGGTGATGGAGCTTTTTACGGGCCCAAAATTGACTTTATTTTAGAGGACTGCCTGGGGAGAAAATGGCAGTGCGGCACAGCTCAATTAGATTTTCAGATGCCTGAAAAATTTGACCTCTCGTATATTGGTGAAGACGGACAAAAGCATAGGCCGGTTATTATACACCGGGTAGTTTACGGGGCTATAGAAAGGTTTTTTGCTCTTTTAATAGAACAATACGCCGGGGCATTTCCTCTCTGGTTGGCGCCGGTACAGGTCATCCTTTTACCTATTGCCGACAGGCACTTTGAGTATGCCCGGCAGAATGCCAATTATTTACGGGATGGAGGTTTCCGGGTAGAAGTAGATGAACGTAATGAAAAAGTTGGTTATAAGATAAGGGAGGCCCAGGTTCAGAAAATTCCTTATATGCTGGTTGTAGGGGATAAAGAGATGGAAACAAATCAGGTATCCGTCAGGAAACGAGGAGAAGGTGATATGGGCCCGCAGTTGTTAGGTGTTTTACTTGAGACCTTAAAAAAGGAGAGAAAAGAAAAAACTTTGACTAGATAGTTTAATTATGGTATATTATATAAGATGTAATATAATAATAAAATTTCAAGAAGAAGCCGCCGCTTCTCACCCCAAGACGCTTACAGCTGTCGCCGGGTACTAATATTTACAGGTAAGCAGGTGGTTTTTGCCTGCTTTTTTATTTATTATTTTAGTACCGTTCAATCTGGACTATATATATTCTGGAGGTGAAATAATATTAGTAGAGATTCATTTATTAATGAACAGATTCGGGCTAAGGAAGTAAGGTTAATTGACAGCGAGGGTGAACAAATGGGAATAGTACCTTTAAAAGAGGCTCTTAATATGGCCAGGGAAAAGAACCTGGACCTGGTTAATGTGGCTCCTAACGCAAAGCCTCCTGTCTGCAGGATTATGGATTACGGCAAATATAAGTATGAACAGAGTAAAAGAGAGAAGGAAGCCCGTAAGAATCAAAAAATTATTACGGTGAAAGAGGTAAAAGTCCGTCCTAATATTGAAGATCATGATTTGAATGTTAAAGTAAGAAATGCAAAACGTTTTTTAGAAAATGAAGATAAGGTGAAAGTTACCGTAATGTTCAGGGGTAGGGAGATTACTCATTCACAACTGGGAAAAGTCATTTGTGATAGAATCGCCGAAGAATTAAAGGATTATGCAGTGGTAGAGAAAAAGGCAAGAGTAGAAGGAAGAAACATGATTATGATTCTTACTCCTATACAAAACAGGGGGGATAAAAATGCCAAAAATGAAAACCCATAGAGGGGCTGCAAAACGTTTTAAAAAAACGAAAACAGGAAAAGTGAAGAGAATGCGAGCTTATAAGAGTCATATTTTGACTAAGAAGACGGCAAAGAGAAAAAGAAGACTGCGCAAATCTACTTTGATTAGTTCTTCAGATATGAAAAGAGTACAGAAGCTTTTGCCTTAATTTGGGAATTTCTAAAAGATAAATAACTGTCTTTTACAGACAATGTAAGGGGGAATAATTAATGCCTAGAGTTAAAAGGGGCGTTAATGTTAAACGCAGACACAAAAAAATATTAAAGATGGCCAAAGGTTATCGGGGTTCAAACAGTAAAATATTTAAAATTGCCAATCAAGCGGTGATGAAGTCATTAGCTTATGCTTATAGAGATAGAAGGGCTCGAAAAAGAGATTTCAGGCGCCTTTGGATTACCCGCATCAATGCAGCGGCCCGCCTGAACGGCATGTCTTACAGCACCATGGTAAATGGCCTAAAAAAAGCTGGAGTAGAAATCAATCGTAAGATGCTGGCGGAACTGGCTATTTCTGATTCACAGGCTTTCAGCCAGTTGGTGGATGTTGCCAGGGAAAAACTTAATAATTAACCATCTAAGGCCTGAACATGAGGAATGATCGCTGCTCCTTCTTGAAAGATAGTATCTCAGGCCTTTATTTTATTTACAATATTTTATTATTGGGAACTGTACTGGAGTGAAAAATATGCAAAAACAGGGTGATAAGCTTACTCCTGCCAGGGTTTTGGTGTTGGGTTTTGCCTTACTTATTTTGGCGGGAGCCATATTATTGACTTTGCCGGTTTCCACTTATACAGAGATTAATTTTTTAGATGCCCTTTTTACTGCTACGTCGGCGGTTTGTGTTACTGGCCTGGTGGTGGTGGATACGGGGACATTTTTCACTCCCTTTGGGCAAATTGTAATCATGTGCTTGATTCAAATTGGCGGCCTGGGTTTCATGACAGCGGGTACCATCATATTTGTTGTCTTGGGAAGAAAGATAACCTTGAAGGAACGACTGGTTATTCAGGAATCTCTAAATCAGCTTACTCTTGCGGGATTGGTCAGGCTGACCAAAAGAATTATTCTATTTACCTTTATCCTGGAGGCCGTGGGAGCTCTTGTATTAAGCACTCGATTCGTTCCCTTGTACGGTTGGCAGACCGGGCTGTACTACAGCGTGTTTCACTCCATTTCCGCTTTCTGTAACGCCGGTTTTGATTTAATAGGAGGTTTTCGAAGCCTTACGATTTTTAATAATGATTATGTAGTGATGGGAATTATTATGTTTCTTTTTATTATCGGGGGGCTTGGTTTTACAGTGCTTTTAGAGCTCTCTGAAAAAAGAAATCTTAGGAAGCTGTCTCTTCACTCCAAAATCGTCCTGTTTACCAGTTTTGTATTAATTGTTCTGGGGACATTAGTAGTTTTAATCCTGGAATACTCAAACCCCGAAACTCTGGCTTCCCTGGGTATTACCTCCAAGCTGGCTAGTGCCCTCTTTACGGCGGTTACTCCCAGAACGGCGGGGTTTAATGTAATTCCCACAGACAGACTTTATGATGCTACTTTGTATTTTTTGCTGGCCCTTATGTTTATCGGAGCTTCTCCCGCTTCAACCGGGGGAGGGATAAAGACCACTACCTTCAGCACTATAATCATTGCTGTACTTTCGATCATCCGGGGACAGGAGGAGGTTTTTGTTTTTCGCCGCAGACTTCCATTTGTCATTGTCAACAAAGCCCTGTCTATCATCGTAGTTTCAATCCTTTTGGTATTTGTTGTGTCAATTATTTTGACCATAACCGAGAGCGCTGATTTTATGGGAGTATTATTTGAAACCATTTCAGCCTTTGGAACAGTGGGGCTGTCTGCAGGGCTGACACCTGAATTAAGTCCTGTGGGAAGATTATTCATAATAATTACTATGTTTGCCGGCCGGGTAGGGCCTTTGACCTTAACCCTGGCGTTGGCTCAGGCCATAAAAAAGAAGGCTCCCTTCAGATATCCGGAAGAAAAGATTCTGGTGGGATAAGGAGGTGTTACCATGAGACAGTTTGCGGTTATCGGCATGGGTATTTTTGGGGCCAGTATAGCCACAACACTTTTTGAAATGGGGCATGATGTCCTGGCAATGGATAAAAATGAAGGCAAAATCCAGGAGATTACTGATCTGGTGACCCATGCAGTACAGGCGGACTCTACCAATGAGGATGCCCTGTTAGCTCTAGGGATAAAGAATTTTGATGTGGCCATTGTAAGTATTGGCCAGGATATTCAGGCCAATATACTTACCACATTGATTCTAAAAGAGATTGGGGTAAAACAGGTGGTGGCCAAAGCCCGCACGGAACTGCATGGTAAAGTACTGTACCGAATTGGCGCTGACCGGGTGATTTTTCCTGAAAGGGATATGGGCATTCGGGTAGCCCACAATCTGGTGGCAGCAAATATCATTGATTATATTGAGCTTTCTCCGGATTTCAGTATAGTTGAAATTGTGGTGCCTGAGTCCATTGCCGGTAAAAGTTTGTCTGAGTTAGATATGAGGGTTAGATATGGTGTCAATGTTATTGCCATCAAGAAAGCCGGGGGAGAAATCAATCTTACACCAAAAGCTGAGAATTTAATAGCACAGGGTGATATTATGATTGTTGCAGGAAAGAATAAAAATATCCGTAAATTGGAGACATTGTAGGAGTGGTGAAACAGTGGCCTTAATAACCAGCAGACAAAACCCGGAGGTAAAACTGTATACCTCTCTTTTAAAAAAGAAATATAGGGACAAGATGGGGCTGATTCCACTGGAGGGTGTTCGACTCATTAGAGAGGCATTGTCCTGCGGAATAGAATTCACTTCTGTTTTATACTCTGAAGAATTGTTGAAGGGATTGAAGGGGCGAGAGCTGCTCCAGTCCATATCCATAGGGAATCCCGGCGTAAAAACCGTATATATTGCTAAAGGGCTGTTAAGGGAGACGGCTGATACGGAAAACCCTCAAGGAATTCTGGCGGTGGTAAAGAAGCCGGATTATAATCTCAGTCAGATATCAGAAACAGAAAAACCTTTAGTTATGGTTATATCGGGGCTTCAGGACCCGGGAAACCTGGGCTCAATGATCAGGACAGCTTCAGCAGCCTGTGTTTCGGGAGTGATTGTTTCCCGGGGTACAGTGGATATATTTAATCCCAAGACTTTGAGAGGGACTATGGGAGCTATTTTCCATTTACCGGTAATAGTAATTAAAGACGCAATGAGCATAATAAATTATTTGCGGCACTGCAATATAAAGATTGTAGTTACGGATCTGGAGGCAGAAGCGAACTGTTTTCAGGGGGATTTAACCGGTCCCACAGCTGTTGTTTTTGGCAGTGAGGCCTTTGGGGTGAGTGATGAGTTTAAAGTAGAGGCAGACTTACGATTAAAAATACCGCTTTTAGGGGCAGCGGAGTCTCTTAATGTATCAGTTTCTGCAGGGATAATTATATATGAAGCAGTCAGACAGAGGCACTTTTCTTCATTTTAACAGCTTCAACTTGTTTTTTCAAAAATCGTGTGTTATAATTCTGTTGAGTTAATGAGTTCCGAAACTACGGAAGGGAAGTGCTTATTTTGCTTACCGCCGATTTTTTTTGGAAGTTATTTGTGAACACAGGTTCTGTGGCTGCTTATTTGATTTATAAGAGGATGATTGTATTGTAAAAAGGAAAGGTTATGAAGGAGAAGAGTATGTTAACCGGACCCTAAGGGAGGAGAAGTCATTGACTGAAAGCTTCTCTGGTGAAAGTTATCTGAAGTTCACTCCTGATACCGCCTGCTGAAGGGGATTAGTTTTATTTCCTGTGTAAGCAAGGACGCCGACTCAGCGTTAAGAGGATTAAAGTAGAGTTTAACTAAAAAATCAGTTAAACTAAACTGGGTGGTACCGCGGAAGAAAACTTTCGTCCCTTAGACGAAGGTTTTTTATTTTTGTCTTTTCAAAGTCAAAGGTTAACCCTTCGGTCCTTCGCTCCGCTTCGATTGTAAACTAATTGTCCCCTTATCTTACTATTTCTGTACCTAAAAAGTTTTATTAAATAAAGATATGTTAGGAGGATATACGTTTTGAAGGAAAAATTGCATAATATCAAAACAAGAGCAGAGAGGGATGTTTTAGAGGTTGTTGATTCCAGCAGGTTAAAAGATGTGCAGGTAAAATATTTGGGTAAAAAGGGAGAAATAACTCAAGTGCTGCGCAGTATGGGTTCTCTTTCCAAGGAAGAAAGGCCCATCATGGGGAACCTGGCTAACCAGTTGAAAGTTGAGATTAACTCACTTATTGAAAACAGAAAACTAGAGTTGGCTCAAAAGGAAAAAGCAGCTCAGTGGGAAACTGAAAAAATAGATGTTACTCTTCCGGGAAGTATGCCCCTGATAGGCCAGAATCATCCTTTAACCCTGGTTATGGAGGAAATAAAAGAAATATTTTTAGGGATGGGATTTACTATTGCCCATGGGCCTGAGATAGAAACAGACTTTTATAACTTTGAGGCATTGAATATGCCTAAGGAGCATCCGGCCAGGGATATGCAGGATTCTTTCTACATATCTGAGGAAATAGTATTAAGAACCCATACTTCACCGGTGCAGATCAGGACCATGGAAAAAGTGGCTCCCGAAGTTCCCTTGAGAATTATAGCCCCCGGTAGGGTTTACCGAAGGGATGATGATGCTACTCATTCTCCTATGTTCCATCAGGTGGAGGGTTTAGCCGTGGATAAAGATATATCCATGGGTGATTTGAAAGGAACTCTTCTTTTGTTTGCCAGACAGATGTTTGGTAAAGAACTTAAGATAAGATTGCGTCCCAGTTTTTTCCCCTTTACAGAACCCAGCGCGGAAGTGGATATTTCCTGTGTAATCTGTCAGGGCAAGGGATGCCGGGTTTGCAGCCATAGCGGTTGGTTGGAGGTTCTGGGAGCAGGAATGATACACCCTAAAGTTTTAGAAATTTCAGGTTACGATCCTGAAGAGGTAACCGGATATGCTTTTGGCATGGGAGTAGAGAGAATTGCTATGCTAAAATATGGTTTTGATGACCTGAGGCTTTTCTTCAGCAATGACTTGAGGATGCTCAGGCAGTTTTAAGAGGCCAATAACTTTCGTTAGAGAAGGGTCTAGTTTGATAGCCAAAAGAGAGTTAAAGATAAATAATATATTAAATTATATGATTAGCGAAAACGGGAGGTTTGGTTATGCTTGTATCATACCAGTGGTTAAAAGATTATGTAGATTTGCAGATGGGTCCGGAGGAACTGGCAGAAAAATTAACTATGTCTGGAATTGAAGTAGAGTCTGTCTGCTCCTGTAATCCGGGAATCTCAAATATGGTGGTGGGGAAAGTCTTGTCTGTAAAAAAACACCCTGAAGCAGATAAATTGTTCATTGTACAGGTGGACATAAAGGATGAGATATCTCAGATTGTGGCGGGAATTGATAATTTTCAGGTGGGTGATTTGGTTCCGGTGGCAAAACCGGGAGCAGTGCTGCCCGGGGGTTTTAAAATCAAAAAGAGAAAACTTAAGGGAGTGGCCTCCTCCGGAATGCTGTGTTCCGCCCAAGAATTGGGGTTGGAAATGGTCCATAGTTACGGCATTCTGATCCTGGAGGGAGATTATCCCGTAGGCATGGAGATTGAAAAAGTCCTAGGGCTGGATGACTGTGTTCTGGAACTGGGACTTACTCCTAACCGTTCTGATTGTCTGGGGTTATTGGGGGTTGCTTATGAAGTTTCTGCCGTTACCGGAGCAGCCTTGAAAATTGATTTTCCTATATTTTCTACCCTGAAAGAAAATATAGATGATTTGGCAGCGGTAAAAATTATGGATGAAGATTTATGCTCTCGTTATACCGCGAGAATAGTGCGGAACATAACAATTAAACCATCCCCTCTGTGGCTGCAGACAAGGCTGCTGGCGGTGGGTATTAGGCCCATCAATAATATAGTAGATGTAACTAACTATGTAATGTGGGAATGCAATCAGCCTCTTCACGGGTTTGATTATGATCGGATTAAGGATAAAAGCATTATAGTAAGAAAAGCTAAAGCCGGAGAAAAGCTGGTGACCCTGGATGAACAGGAAAGAAAACTGGATGAAACCATGCTGGTTATTGCTGATCCCTCTGGCCCCGTGGCTTTGGCAGGGGTGATGGGTGGACTAAGCACGGAAATTACAGAGCAGACCCGAACTGTACTAATAGAGTCTGCCTGTTTTGAGCCAGGTTCTATTCGCAGGACATCTCGGAACCTGGGTCTCAGATCTGAGTCTTCTCTAAGATTTGAAAGGGGAACAGATCCAATGGGCACCCGTATAGCCGTTGATAGAGCAGCCCAGCTTATGGCAGAACTTTCTTCCGGTCAGGTTGTCGAGAGTACTATAGATGAATATCCGAGGCCGGTATTAAATACATTGGTCCAGTTAAGGCCGGAAAGGGCCAGAAAAATTATTGGCCTGGATATTTCTGATGCAAAAATCAAAGAAATCATGAATAATTTACATTTTGAAAGCCAGGAATCAGAAGGCCTGTTAGAAATTAAGATACCAACCCGGAGGCCGGATATAACTGGAGAGATTGATTTAATAGAAGAAATTGCTCGAATATATGGATATGAATATATTGAGGCCAGTCTGCCCCGGGGGGTTATAACCCAAGGGAGGAAAACCAGGGAACAAAAGCTTGAGGATATGGCAAAGAAATTTCTGACTTCATGTGGTCTTTTTGAAGTCATTACCTACTCTTTTATTCATCCTCGTCAGTATGATGATTTGCTGCTGGATCCAGATGATCCTTTAAGAAAAGTAGTTAGGATCTATAATCCCCTTTCTGAAGAACAGAGTGTAATGAGAAGCACTATTTTAGGAAATTTGTTCAATGTGATAAAATATAATCATAATAGAAATCTTTATGATATTAAAATATTTGAACTTGGTTCTGTATTTATCCCTCAGGAGGACTGCAAGGAGGCCCTTCCCCAGGAAAGAAATACACTAACCATGGCCATTACAGGGAAGTGGGGGATGGAGAGCTGGGGTCAAAAACCAAATCATGTTAACTATTATCATTTAAAAGGGATTTTGGAATTATTTTTTGAAAAAATGGGATTAAGTAACTGTAGGTTTTCTCCGGTAAGTCATCCATCCTTTCATCCCGGCAGAGCTGCGGAGCTTTTAATTGATGGAGAAAGAATAGGGATATTGGGTGAAGTTCATGGGGACGTGATGTCTGAGTTTGACCTGGATGGAAAAATTTATGCTGCAGAAATTGATTTTTCCTCTGTTTACAAACATGCAGATATTAATATAAACTTTAAGGCACTACCCAGATACCCTGCTGTTTTGAGGGATATTGCCCTCATCATCAAAGAAGCTGTTCCGGCAGATGAGATCAGCCGGGAAATTATGAAAACAGGAGGCGAACTGGTAGAGAATTTGACTTTGTTTGATCTTTATCACGGAGAACAGGTCCCTTCTGGATGCCGAAGTTTGGCTTACTCCATTGTCTATCGTTCCAGGGATAAAACCTTAACGGACCATGAAGTTAACCGTCTTCATCAAAAGATTATAGATTCTCTAGTGAATCACTTTGAGGCCCGTATACGGGAATAATCATTATTTTTTTTAACCCCCATATCTTCGGGGGTTTTTTAAAAGGAAGGAATTTGTTGTTTTCTCTCGAAATAAGTAATAATTTTATCTCCCTGGAGGGTTATCTATGAGTGAAAATAAAAACAAGGTCAAAGTGAATATTTACGGGGAAGATTACACCATAAGAAGCAGCCTGCCTGTCAATTATATGAAAAGATTGGCAGATTACGTGAATTCAAAAATGAATGAGGTTTCCGGTTCCAGCACCAGCGGTATTGGGATGCACAAGATTGCCATTCTGGCTGCCCTTAATTTAAGTGACGAAATCTATAATTTAAAACGGGAAGTAAAAAAACTAAATAACAAGCTGGAGGAGAAAAATATAAAGCCTGGTGATTTAGAATGAGCAGTTGGCTGGATATTGCTTTCTTAGCAATTTTTTTGCTGAGTGTATTTTCCGGCTTAAAAAGAGGAATGATCCGACAGCTTTGTGATTTGATTGGTTTTATTGTTTCCTGGGTTTTAGCTCTAAAACTGGGCCCTGGGGTAGGGGAGTGGCTTGATAGTATTTTTGATATTAGTATTTTCTTAAGGAATATAGACAATGAAATTTTTAGTTTTCTTCAATTTGAGGAGTATGTGGTTACGCTGATGGGAGTATTTTGGGTTTTGTCTTTATGCGGAATCTTTTTTATGTTATTGGGGAGAATCCTATGCCTGGTCAACTCACTGCCCTTTATTAAGCAGGTTAATTCAGCCTTAGGCGCTGTATTAGGGGGAGCAAAAGGGATACTGTCTATCCTTTTTATTATTATTATTCTAAACTTTTTACCACTTCCAGCTATTATAGAGGCAAAAGAGACTTCGACTTGGTTTTCTTCCTTTGAGAAATATGCAATGGAAATAATTGATCTGGGCCTGGAGTCTTTAACTGTATAAAAGCTTCAGAAAATTTAAAAGGTGACATTTATGAAAAAAATTTTGAAAAATTTTTATTACGACAATACAGTTGATGTAGCCCGCAGGCTTTTAGGGAAGATTTTAGTTCACTCAACGTCGGAGGGGTTATTAATGGGTAAGATTGTGGAGACAGAAGCGTATCTCAGCAGGGATGATCCCGCCTGTCATGCTGCAAAGGGGAAAACAAAGCGGAATGAAGTCATGTTTGGCCCACCTGGGAACGCTTATGTTTATTTAATTTATGGGATGTATTACTGTTTCAATGTAGTAACCCGGAAAGAAGGGGTAGGAGAGGCAGTTTTAATTAGAGCAATGGAACCTCTGGAGGGAATTATGGAGATGCTAAAAAGACGAGGAATTTCAAAGGTAGAGAATTTGACCAATGGCCCTGGAAAGCTGTGTCAAGCTATGGGCATAAATAAGCTGCACAACGGAATAAGTTTAACCGATAGTGAACTTTTTATTATGGATACTAAAGCAAATGCTAAGACTTTTGAAATTGCATCAAGTCCCCGCATCGGCATAAAAACCGGTAAGGATTTATTGTTGCGTTTTTATATATCTAACAACCCTTTTGTGTCAAGTATGCCAAGCGTGCCAAGGGGACGGTTCTCTTGACACACCAATTTTACTTTTATTCACTTATTTCATTTATTTTGTGTCAAGAAAACAATTCCCTTGGCACAACTTGAGGAGGGCGGAGAAAGTTATGGAAAAAAATCTGCAAATAATGGAATTTGATAAAATTCTTGCGATGCTTTCTTCTAAGTGTGACACGATACTTGGAAAAGAACTGGCCGAAGACCTGCGGCCGGTATCAGATTTAAGTATTGTGGAGAGATGGCAGAAAGAAACTACGGAAGGCTGTAGTTTGTTGGGCCAAATTAGTATTCGTCTGTCGGGAGTGACAGACATTCGTTCTAGTTTGGTTCGAAGTCAAAGGGGAGGAACTCTTAACGCCAGACAGCTGCGGGAAATTGCAGATAATTTAACGGCATGTAAGAGAATAAAAAAACAAATTCAGGAATATGGGACCGGTAGTATTCTGTCTATGACTAAGGTTATAGAGGATTTTTCATCACTGGAAGCTCTTCTTGTCCGGAGCATTAATGAGGAGGGGGAAGTGACGGACGCTGCCTCTGTAGAACTTGCTTTTGTCCGGAGGCAGAAAAAAATTTCCCAGGTTCGAATCCAAAGAGAGTTGGAAAAGTTTCTAAGGAGCAGTATTACCAGCAAGTATTTACAAGAGAATATTGTTACTCAGCGTAATGACCGGTATGTGGTTCCGGTGAAGATAGAAAATAAAGCACAGGTGCCTGGTATTGTTCATGACCAATCTGCCAGTGGTGCCACTCTTTTTATTGAACCGATGGCAGTGGTGGAAGCCAATAATCAATTAAATCAGTTGAGGAGCAGTGAACTTAAAGAGATTGAGAGGATACTGGTTTCTCTCAGTGTTCAGGTATCTCACTGGGTAGAAAGCATAAGGGAAGTACTAAACATAATAGCTGAACTAGATTTTATCTTATCTAAGGCCAGGCTGAGCTTGGAGATGGACGCTAATGAACCGCTGTTAAATGAAAACGGTTATTTTAGAATGGTGAATGCCCGGCATCCCCTTTTGAAGGTAGAGGTTGTGCCGATATCGCTGGATTTGGGAGACAGGCACCGTACTATGGTAATGACCGGGCCTAATACCGGTGGCAAGACTGTTGCTTTGAAAACGGTAGGATTGTTAGTCTTGATGACTCAAGCGGGTCTTCATGTGCCCGCGGAAGCAGGAACTATTATAGCTGTATTTGACAGTGTTTTGGCAGATATTGGAGATGAACAGAACATTGAACAGTCTTTGAGCACCTTTTCGGGCCACATGAAAAATATTGTAGAAATATTGCGTAAAGCTTCAGCCAATTCTATAGTTCTTTTAGATGAACTGGGGGCTGGGACTGACCCTGCGGAGGGGGCCGCGCTGGCTATGGGGATATTGGAGCAGCTGCATATGTTGAAAGTTCGGACTATAGCTACAACCCATTACAGCAGTCTAAAGAGTTTTGCTTACGACCACCAGGAGATGGAGAATGCTTCTGTGGAATTTGATTCTCTTACTTTGCAACCTACTTTCAGAGTTCTTCAGGGGGTAGCTGGAAGCAGTAATGCCTTTGAGGTGGCATCTCGTTTGGGTCTTGAGGAAGAAGTGATTGAGAAAGCCAAAATGTTTTTAGGGGATGAACAGTTAAAATTAAAAAAATTGATGGAAAACTTAGAAGAGAGTCAGAGAAAAATTCATCAGAACCAGCGGTCCATGGAGGAGGAAAGGAATGAAATTATTCGCCTTAAAAGGCAGCTGGAACAGGATTCCTTATTCTTGGAGCAGAGAAAAAAGGAAATTATTCAAAAGGCCAGGGAAGAGGCACTTTTAATTGTTAATCAGGCGAAAAGAAAAACCGAAAGTATGATTAAGGAAATGGGGAAAGTGTCCCGGGAGCAGGATTGGAAGAAAAGGAATGAAGTTTTCCAAAGATTAAAAGAAGAATTCAAGAATTCTCAAAAACAATTGATTGATGAAATGGACAGTATGGAGCGCCAGTGTCAGGTTCCTCTGGAGAATTTAGATATTGGAGATTTAGTTTTTATTAAAAGTATGAAACAAAAAGGGAGAGTGCTGGAGTTAAATGAAGATAGTCAAGAAGTTGTTGTCCAGGTGGGGATCATGAAAATTTGCACTGATTTTTCTGATTTAAAAGGGGTTCACGATAAATCCCAGTTGCCACAGACTCTGGAAAGTAGTGCTGCTCCCGGGCTGCTGTTTCAAAAAACTATGGAGATAAAGACTGAACTGGATTTACGTGGGACTACTCTTCAAGAGGCGGTAGAATTGGTAGATAAATATTTTGATGACGCTTGTTTAGCTGGATTGGGCAAGGTTTATTTGATTCACGGTAAGGGGACAGGGGCTCTGCGGAAAGGACTACATGAATATTTAGTTTCTCATAATCAGGTTGAGTCATTCAAGTTGAGTGAATATGGAGAAGGGGGCAGCGGGGTTACTGTTGTGAGTCTGAGGTAAATGTAAACACTTATATTAGTTAAATAATAAATCTTTATTGGCCTGCCCTGAGGAGCGTTAAGGTTTTTAGGTTTAACTAAGTATAGATATAAAGAAACAGGAACCGCACTTTAAAAATGCGGTTCCTTTTTTGTTAATGGACTAACTTTCGTTTATCTATTACCACTTCCATTGCCGTTCCCATTTTCATCACCATTATCATTTCCATTGCCATTATCAGGCGGATCTATTGGTGGATCCACTGGTGGATCAGGATCTGGTTCTACCGGTGGATCAGGATCCGGCGGTGGGGTTGGAGTCTCTTTGGTAGTAGTAATAGAACCGTGTAGAGGTTGGGATTCCACTCCATGTTCATTAACTGCCATAATTCGGTAATAATAGGTTGTTTGGGGTGCTGTTGTTGAATCAGTAAAGCTGTTAGAATGAATAATATTACCGTTCAGTCGTTGGAAATTAACATTATCTGTGCTTCGATAAATATTAAAACCAAAGTAATGTGCGCTGGGGTAACTCCATGTGAGATGAACTTGATTCCCCTCAGGATTGCTGGATAAAGATAATCCAACGGGAGCTAAAGATCTTTCATCATGTATATTACAGGTTTCCGTAGGAGGTTGAGATCCGTCACCAGCATCGGCAGGTATTCTACCCACAGCCCCTCTCCAACGATGGTCTGTAGCTATAAAAGGTATGACCCTTTGAAAAAAGTACTGTATTGTTATATTTGGACAGTATTCTCCGGCCAGGAGGCCTGATTCAGCACATACTTCCACGGCAACGTGGACATTACAGGTTTCTTTAGGCTCATATCCCCGGGGGAACAGTTCGCTGGCGATGTGCTCCGCAGGACAGTGCTCCGAGGGAAGATGTCCTGATTTAGTGCATATGCTTACCCTGGATATTCCTCCTGGGGATTCAAAGTTTCGTACCGGCAGACCTTCATGAACTTGTTTCATAATATCAATGGACATAGAGACACAATATCCAGGGGCGCCGTCTATGCTTCCCATGGTCAGCAGGTCATAACCAATCCAGGTAGAGAGCACATAGTCTGGAGTATAAGAAACCATCCAGCCGTCTTTATTATCGCTGGTGGTACCGGTTTTTCCAGCAATGGGCCTACCTACTGCGCTGAGTCTTGCGGCTGTTCCAATACCCCGGGTAACATCCCGTAACACATCGGTTATTAGAAACGATGTAACTTCACTGAGCACTACTTCAGACTTTGGCCTATAACTGTATATCTCTTTTCCCTGGTGGTCTTCTATATGCAGAATAGTAGTAATGGGTATTTTTACTCCTTTGTTGGCAAAGACTGCAAAAACCTGGGCCATGTCTATAGGCATTACCCCGGTGGTAAAACCTCCTAATACCAAGGCAAGTCCTCCTTCGTCCTGTGGGCGAAAGGTAGTTATACCTAATTTTTCAGCGTAGGCCATTCCAACTTCAGGAGTTACAATTTCATAAGCCTTTACTGCTGGAACGTTCCGAGAACGAGCTACAGCATGCCTTACTGTCATCAGCCCCTGAAAAGTTAAACCGTAGTTTTCAGGGAAGTAATTGCCAAAGGCAGTAGGGGCATCATCCAGTACGGAACCCGGGAATAAGAGATTCTCTTCAAAAGCCGGTGCATAGCCTAAAACTGGTTTGGTGGAGGAGCCAGGCTGTCGTTCGCTTAAGTATCTCAGGTCTTGATTGTGCAGGCCGTAATCTCTACCCCCTACCAGGGCCTTAATATGTCCTGTTTCCGGTTCAGCCAGAACTGCTGCTGCCTGGGGCTGCAGTTTCCCCTTTTCGTCTTCAATAGTCCGGGGGTAATATTTCTCGTTATCCAAGACATCCTCTACTATTTTTTGAATTTCTGGTTCCAGGGTAGTATATATTTTTAAACCTCCCCGGTTCATAGCTAAATACGGGTCTTCATAAATATCTAGATCCGCCAGTATTCTGCGGGCTTCCAGTTCAACGTAATCTATAAAATATGGATTGTCATAAGATTTTCTTTTAGAAGGAAATATTTCTATTTCTTCTTTCTTGGCTTTATCTGCTTCCTGCTGGGAAATATAGTTATACTCTACCATTTGATTTAGAACTAGTTCCTGGCGTTTTTTTGATTCCTGGAAATTTCTTCGGGGAGAATAAAAACCCGGATTTCTTGGAATCCCTGCCAGCATAGCAGCTTCAGCCAGGGATAATTCTCCTACATCTTTTTCAAAATAATCCTGGGCAGCTGCTTGTACGCCATAATTCTGGTAATCAAAATAAATGATGTTTAAATAAAATTCAAGAATTTCTTCCTTGCTGAACTGCTGTTCCATTTTAATGGCCAGCCATGCTTCCTGAAGTTTTCTGGTATAGTTTTTGTCCGGTGTAAGAAAAGCGTTTTTTATCAGCTGCTGGGTAATGGTGCTGCCGCCGTGGTCTGTTAAATCCCGCTTACGAAAGTTATTATAAGCTGCTCTTATGATATCTTTGGGACTGATTCCTATGTGATCATAAAAACTTTCGTCTTCAATAGCGATAAAAGCTTGTTGTAAGTATAATGGCATTTCACGAAGCGGCATTTCAATGCGGTTGTGACCGTCGTGTAATCTAGCAACTTCAATTTCGTTCATATCATAGATATACGAAGTTAGTGGCTGCTGAAAATTCCTTGGATCAAAATCTGGAGCATCTTTAAAGCTGGATAGAACTATATTAAGTCCACATCCTCCTGCAACAAATATTACAATTAATAATAAGATAAATAAAGTCCGAAAAGACAAACGAAGGACTTTGCCCATCAACCCGCCTGTACTATTTTCTTTTTTTTCATTACCTTTTTTCTGGTTGTCCTTGGGCTCATCAACCTTCGCCATTTTGAGACCCCCTTTTGTTTATATACTTATAGAATTATACCATAATGTGAGATTTTGTTAAACTAACTTATTGTTTAAAATAACTTAAACTATGTAAGGAAAAGATACTTTCATTTATTCAAGACGAATATGAAAGGGCATATGTTGTTAGTTGAGTACGGGTTTGCAAAAGAATTTTCCATATGTTAAAATTATTCTGCTTAAATGTTTAATATTACCTAATTATATATAATTTTCAGGCAGGAGGAAGATAAATGAACGCACAGCAGCAATTTGAAATTATAAAAGGCGGCACCGTTGAAATCCTTCAAGAGGATGATCTTCTAAAGAAGCTGGAAAAATCAATTAAAACCGGGAAACCTCTTATTGGTAAGCTGGGGTTTGATCCTTCAGCTCCGGATTTGCACCTGGGACATGCGGTGGTCTTACATAAGATTAAAGATTTTCAGGATTTGGGCCACGATGTGGTGATTATTCTGGGGGATTTCACTGGACGGATTGGCGACCCTACCGGAAGGTCAGAGACTCGGAAGCAGTTGACAGAAGAAGAGGTAATTGTTAATGCTAAAACTTATCAGGAACAAATTTTTAAAATATTAGACCCAGATAAGACCCGGTTAGTTTTTAATAGTGAATGGCTGCAAGAACTTAATTTTGTTGATGTAATAGAGCTTTCATCTAAATATACAGTGGCCAGAATGCTGGAAAGGGATGATTTTTCTAAACGTTTTAAAGAAAATTACCCCATCAGCATACATGAATTTTTTTATCCCTTAAT
This sequence comes from Candidatus Contubernalis alkalaceticus, assembly GCF_022558445.1. Lineage (NCBI taxonomy): Bacteria > Bacillati > Bacillota > Dethiobacteria > Dethiobacterales > Dethiobacteraceae > Candidatus Contubernalis > Candidatus Contubernalis alkaliaceticus. The sequence continues at coordinate 2,252,159 of NZ_CP054699.1, read as the reverse complement.
GCAGGGGTATGATTCTGTGGCAATAGAGGCAGATGTTGAATTTGGAGCTACAGAGCAAAAATTCAATCTTTTAATGGGAAGGCATTTGCAAAAAGAATACGGACAGCAGCCCCAAATAGCCATTACTATGCCCATTCTGGTAGGACTGGATGGGGTTAAAAAAATGAGTAAAAGTTTGGGTAATTACATTGGGATCAGTGAACCCCCAGCAGAAATATATGGAAAGGCTATGTCGATTGCTGATGAGTTCATGATGGAATACTTTCGTTTAGCTACCCGTCTGGACTCACAGGAGATATTGAAGTTTGAGGAGGGGCTAAAATCTGGAGAGCTCCATCCCAGGGATTTAAAAATGAAGTTAGCCCGGGAATTGGTTGCCATGTATTACAGTGAATCAGATGCATTATTGGCGGAACAAAACTTTCAAAAAGTTTTTAAACAGAAAGAAATACCTTCAGAAATACCTGAAGTAATCCTGGAAAAAGAAAGTGTCTGGATAGTTAAATTACTGACCGAAACTGGACTGGTACCCTCCAAAAGCGAAGCCCGTCGAATGGTAAAACAGGGGGCAGTTAAATTTAATGGAGAAAAAGTCACGGATATTGAAGGAATGCTTAGGATGGAAGATGGAGCAGTATTGCAGGTAGGAAAAAGGAAATTTGTTCGTGTTCTCCTAAAATAATTTTTTTTAGCAGGTTCAAGGGAAGAAAGGATAATTTGATTTCTAGCTGAAGGTTTTTAAAAATAATAATGAAAAATCATAGGTCCCTCTGCATAGGATTATAGTGGAGGGATTTATAATGTTTAAAAGAAAGTCTATGTTTTCTTTAAATCGTAAAAAGGCCGCTTTTTTACTAATGGCTTTAATGTTATTTTTATTTTTAAGGCTGATGAGCTATATGGAACATAGACTTCGCCCTACTTTTTTGGCAGCAGCAGTTTATTATGCGGATATGGCCGCTATAGAAGCTATTAACGAGGCTGTTTATCATGAAGTGGCTCAGAGCATGCTTTATGACGATCTGGTAAAAATTCAAAAGGATAATACAGGTAAAATTACCATGGCTCAGGTTAATACTCCTGAAGTGAATCGAGTGATGAGCCTTACCACCTTAAAGGTTCAGGAAAGCCTCAGGTCCTTACAGGGCGAGGTAATCCGGCTGCCTTTGGGGCAGGCTCTGGGGAGTTATTTCCTGGCGAATTTAGGCCCTCGGATTCCGGTGTCCCTTGTTCCTGTGGGAAGGGTTAACACAAATATTATAGATGTTTTTGAAGAAGCCGGGATAAACCAAACCAGGCATAAGATCTATTTGGACATTATTGTAGAAATTCAGGTAGTTATCCCTTTTGTTTCTTCTTCTACAGAGGTGGCAACCAAGGTGCCTATCGCTGAGTGTCTATATCAGGGAGAAGTTCCGGATACAGTAATTAATATGCAGTTTCCATCCACTGGTTTACAGATGCCACTTACCGAAATTCCCTAAGTACAAACCGTTTGCTGGTCGGAACCGGAGCCCTAAGGGACTTACAGTTTTTTCCCATAAGTGGTCTGACCCTGAAATAGCTTTGGCATCCGCTTTTCTTCCGCCCAAATCGGATTGAATATAGCTGAAATTATTGTGTTTGGAACGGCAGTAAAAATCTTGAAGGGAAAATAAAACATAAAAAAGTCCAAATATTCCCGCTGAAAGGTAGGTATTTTAGCTCCATAATTTTAAAAAAATCAAGCCTTTTTTTGTTTCATTTTCTTTTTTTCCCCACTTTAATAAATTATTCGTTTACCACATGTGTATTTATTAAAAAATATATAATCCTGATTGACCGGACAGCATTGTTTATACCAATAATATAAACATTTGAGGCCACTGTCAATGGTAAGGGGCATACTGCTTATAAATAAACGATATTCTTATTTCTTTTTTTTCGTAAATTTATAGTATGGTAAATCTCTACTACCAGCCGGATCTGCTCAAAAAAGCTTATGAGAAAAAAAGGTTTTTTACCTTAAAAGAAAGAATTTGTAAGTGTACATGAACCTCTGCCCTGCAAGTTTATATGTGGTGCTGTTTGATATTAGACTGCGGCAAGCAAATAAATTATAAAGAAGTGGGTATAAAACAAATCATGTCAAAAATACTAATACTTGGCGGTACCGGTTATACCGGAAGATTGATAGCACGGCATCTGCTTGAGCAATCCGAAGCAGAAGTTACAGTTGCGGCACGAAACGTTGATAAAGCACAAACATTTGTCCGGGAGTTGAATCAGCAGTATTCCGGCCAATGTGCCGGTGCTGTTTATGCTGATACGGCGAATTTGGAATCTTTAAGAGCAGCATTTCGTGGCCAGAATCTTGTTGTAATTGCTGCGCCGACCACTGTTTATGCTGAAACAGTCATCTATGCTGCGCTGGAGACGGGAGTAGACTATCTTGATGTGCAACTCTGTGCCAAGAAATTTGCCATCTTACAATCAACTGCCGGAGAAATAAAGCGTGCCGGACGGTGCTTTATCACCGAGGCCGGGTTCCACCCCGGGCTGCCTGCTGCATTGGTGCGTTATGCCGCTGCTAATTTGGATACCATCCAGAATGCCATTACCGCCGAATATTTTAATACGGGTAGAGACCTTCCCTACACCGAGGCTGTTAACGAATTAATCGAGAGTTTAAGGATATCTCAAGCACAGGTCTACAAAAATAACCAATGGACAAAGGGCGGTACTTTTCAATTGCGCAGCATCGATTTTGGAAGCGACATTGGTTTGAAGCAATGTTACTCAATGTTCCTTGAGGAGCTACGTCCTTTACCAGAAATATATCCCTCACTCAAAGAAGTCGGATTTTACTTATCAGAGTCACACTGGATGACAGACCGGGTCATTATCCCGATTACCTGGATGTTGTTGAAAATCATGCCTCATTTTATTCGTCCCATTGGAAAGTTTCTATGGTGGGGTTTGAGTACCTTTCACAAGCCGCCTTATCGGGTCGAGCTTCAAATTCATGCAGCCGGCCTTAAGGATGGAAACGTCTCAAATTTCCGGACGAGCGTTGCATATCCTGATGGTTACGGGTTAACAGCCATCCCTGTGGTTGCGACTTTACTTCAGTACTTGGATGGTTCTGCCCGTAAGCCTGGATTATGGATGATGGGCTATTTTGTTGAGCCGATCCGTTTGCTGAGAGACATGGAAAAAATGGGCTGCATCATTCGCCAGGGCTGAATTAATATTTAGACTGATGTGTTTTCCGTTATAACGTCCTCTGTTCCCAGGTGATCTTTCCAAACACTTAGTAATGCAGGACATTCAAGAATTACCTTCTAAAAACTATAGATAGCAAGCTGTTATATATCACTCAAGGTCTGGATTTATAGAGGGAGGGTGGGTGTTAGTAAATGAAGAAACGGATAATACATATTAGCTTAACACTCATTGTGGTTGTGGTTTTTGCTCTGCTTTATTTTCATTATGTTTTACCTCGAGAAAATATTATATCTGCATCCCTTACACAGCAAACCGTAGAACAAATTACCGATGAATCAGATATCATTATTACAGGGACTGTCAAGTCAGAAGATACTTCATGGTTCCACAACACAAGCAAACGAATTCAAGTGGAAGGTTGGGAAAGTGACAAAGTAAGATATGACCTTAAGTATATCGTTACGTACTACACCGTAGAAATAGAAGAATACCTGAAAGGAGATGGCCCGAAAGAAATAACTGTAGGACTTCTCGGCGGAACTGTGAGAAACCACACCTATATTTTTGAAGATTCGCCCACATTGACGGAAGGAGAAAAAGTACTTCTCTTTTTGCAGCCATCATGAGAAGGCAGTATCAATTATGTGGGTTCCGATACGTATATAATTTACGGTTTTTATCAAGGAAAGTACTCGTTAAACAATGATAAAGCCATAAATCAGGACAGCAATTTAAACACAACAAAAGATACACTCATTGAAAGAGTAAAGGTTTCTATGGAATAAACTTAAAAAATCACACTGCAAAATAATTGTAAATTTTTAAATTAAACTTCTGAATTTAGTCAATTTTAATAAGGTCAAAAAACACACGTTAATTTGACTAATAAGGGGGAAGCTGTTTAGATGTCAATTGACTGCTATGACCCAGCCGATATGGAAGGGTTTTTTTAATACTCAAAATTACATTTTCAGGCATGAAAATGAGCATGTTATAACCCACTTTGGACCAGTTATGCCCAAGGTATTGTAATTGTTTTATAAATAGGTATTATTATATAAAGAAGGAAGTAACTCCGAAAACTTGTCTCTTCAAAATTAATTTACTAAGCTTTAGGAGTTGACACACTACAAATTGAGGAAACAGGTAATTGACTTCTCCATAAGCGAGGTATAAGAATGTTTGCAAAATCAATAAAACTATATTTAATTTCATTTGTATTCATTATATATTCAAATATAATTGTAAACCAACCTCCATTGTTAAGACACGAAATAATACTGGAAATTACTATTAGCATTGCCTATTTAAGCTCTTGGTTTTATTATGGATATAAACTGTGCGAGGGCTTTCTCAATGGCATCAAAATTGGAGGAATAGCTGCAGGAATAGGTGTTATACTTTCTTGTATTTCGAAGATTTTAAATTGTTCAAATACTACCCCATGGGTTGCACCTTTAACTGGGATTATTAGAGTTATTCCAGAAAATCGAAGTTATTACAGTATTGTTATCGGAACATTTGTTATTATTTCTCTGTTAACAGCAATAGGTAGTCAGATGGGGCTAAAGAAGAATCAAAAAAATGCTTTCGGCGAACCGTAACTCATATCTTTATGGCCATTTCGATATCAACGATGCTCGGTCGGAACCGGAACCTTAACTGATCCAGGTTTTTGCTAGAACAGGAGAAGAATTATTTTTTAGGGGGTTTCTGTATACGCTAATAATAAAAATATTTAAGCATGAAAATAAACCCTGGTTATGGGCAATCTTTTTATCTAGTTTACTTTTTGCACTAGTACATACACAGACTTTTCTGCCAGAATACGGTACTAATATGACAACAATTTTCATGATAGGTTATGTGCTCGCCTTATTAAGAAAATGGACTAATTCAATTTTACCTGCAATTATGATTCATGTATTTGTGCAGTCTAATATTTTAGGAGTAATTTTCAGTGTAATTATTTATTACTTGTTTATATCAATCTCATATATGAAAAAAGAATATAAAATGAGCTAAGGATTCTTCTAGTGTCTGGTGTCTTATGATGGACCCCAATGTCAAGACACGATTTTTAACTTTTTAAGCGACACGGGGACCTCCTTTCTTGTTTAGTCTTTAGGTCTTTAAATCTTTTAAAATATAAAAGTCTTTTTGTAAGTAGCAGAGGCTGTGGATATGTGGGCAACACGCAGTGTTGTCCAAGCAGGTGTGGAGCTTGTGGATAACCCTGCTTTTTGGGTTATCCATAAATCCACGCCTGCGGCATATCCACGGCCCAGGTTACGCAATCTGTTTCTGCTGCCAATAAGAATGGGCATAGTAGATATCTGCGGGTTTGCACTTATTCAGAGATTGATGCCCTCGCTCATAATTGTAGTAGCGGATAAAATCATCGATTCCCTGGCGGAGAGCTTTTGGTGTTTCATATTGCTTAATGTAGATATCTTCCCATTTAATAGTTCTAAAAAACCTTTCTGTAATCGCGTTATCGAGAGCCCTGCCTTTACCGTCCATACTTATCTTGATGCCGTGTTGTTTTAATGTATCGACATAGGTGGAGCTGGTGAATTGACTGCCCTGATCTGAATTAAGAATGATCGGCGCTCCGTGGTTGTTAACTGCTTTATTGACAGCTTTGATTACAAATTCTTTATTCATGGTTTGAGATAATTCATGTCCCACAATTTTCCGTGAATACCAGTCAATGATTATGACAAGATACATCCATCGGCCCTGCATAGCACAGTATGTAATGTCTATTCCCCAAACATGATTGGGGTGAGCCGGCGTAACGCTCCGCAGCAGGTAAGGGTAAACATATTGTGCCCTGTTGCGTTTGCTCAGATTGGGGCCGGGGCAAATGACTTTTATGCCCATATCCCTCATATAGCGTTGGATGCGTTTGCGGTTTACCTTAAAGCCCAGTTTCATGTCATTGATGTCATCCCTGATGCGCCTGGTTCCTTTAAATGGATGTTTTGTGTGAATTCTGTCGATCAGGTGCTTAATCTTAACTTCCAGTTCCGACGGTTCTTTCACTTTACGATACAGCCCTGTGCGGTTTAAGCTGAGAAGCTCAGCTTGTTCCTTAATGTTAGGGTCTGAATTATCCCAGTCTACCATTGCTGCCCGGTCCCTGACGGGGTATAATTCCTTTAGATTTTTTTTTCAGCCATTCCAACTGCGTAGTTAGACGGCCAACTTGAGAGTATAGGTTTTCAATTTCTTCTTCCTGCTGTTGTTTCTCTTTAGCAGCAGCTTTAGCGTTCTTAGAGGCGGCAAAAACTCTATCCGGATTTTCCAGCAATTCCTTCTTCCAGCGGTGGATCACGCTGGGATGGATATCATAATCTGAAGCAATATCAGTAACAAGGCGTTCTTCTTTAAGGGCCTCAAGGACTATTTTTAATTTTTCTTCTGGTGAATATTGGTTCTTTGGCATTGGGATATGCTCCTTTCCGGTTTGTCGTAATACTTCAACATCGGTGTCGCTTTTCCTCTGCCAAATCGTGTCTCATTTCCTGGGTCCATTATATCTGGCGTCTGGTTACAGTAGTAAAAATGTTGAGAATTATTGGTGTTTTGTCCTTAGCGACCTTGATTATTTAAGCAATTCATGGTAAAATATAAGTCTATACGGAAGTTGTTCAGGCTCGTTAATTGTTTTTTAAACAATTTTCATTAAATCTTGACAATAAAAATTTACTGTGTTATTATAACTCTTGCCCGCAAAAAAGGGCACTGTTCTTTGAAAACTAAACAGGACTCACTAGACTCTGGTTTTTTTATAAATCATGAGTCAAAAAGTTTTTAAGCCAAGAAGGCGATTTATTGATGAATCATTAATAAATCCCTTTCAATTCCTAATAACGACCGATTCAAAAATGGTAGGGATCAATAGTCCTTATCACGGACAAAAGGTCAGCGTTACGAAGCAAAGGCA